>NZ_GL397067.1:981659-1406753 GCF_000146325.1 Pediococcus acidilactici DSM 20284
CGTTGTCGTATCAACGTTTATAACGCTTTTGACAACTATTTAACTATATCATTGAGAAAAATGATTGTCAACACTTTTTTAATGAATATCTCATTATTTCTCGTTTCGAAATAGCGTATCATTGGCACTCAAATATAGTACCAAGTTTTACCATCCTTCGTCAATAGCATTTTTAAGAAAACCATTATAAAAAATGGCACTTTCACACCAAAAGGCCACACTGTGCGATTCGGTAACGCTTGCAACCGATCAACTTTTATAAAATCTTTTTACTCAGCCACCTTCGTTATCAAATTTTGCCCAGACTTTTTGTTTAGGGTGACTCATGAAAATAGTTTTACTTTAATAAGCAAACAAAAAAGACCACGCTAAATAGCGTGATCTTTGCTTATTATCTGTTAATCAATTGGACGCATCGTTGGGAATAGAAGCACGTCACGAATTGAAGGAGCATCGGTTAGCAACATTACTAAGCGGTCAATTCCGATTCCTAAACCGCCAGTTGGTGGCATACCGTATTCCAAAGCTTCAATGTAGTCTTCGTCAATTCCTTCTGCTTCTTCGTTACCAGCTTCCCGTTCTGCAACTTGAGCCTCAAAACGTTGCCGCTGGTCAATTGGGTCGTTTAATTCGGTAAAGGCGTTTCCGTATTCGTTACCTAAGATATATAATTCAAAACGATCCGTAAAGCGTGGGTCGTCAGCATTCTTCTTTGCTAACGGCGAGATTTCAACTGGATGACCATAGATGAAAACTGGTTGCTTCAATTGATCTTGCACCTTATCTTCGAAGAATTCGTTAATAATGTGACCAACTGTCCACCATGATTCGTATTTTACGCCATGTTCGTCAGCCAATTTGCGGGCTTCTTCAACAGACATTTCTGGCCAGAAATCAACTCCAGCATACTTCTTAATCGCATCAACCATGTGTAAACGTTCAAAGTCTTGGTTCAAGTCGAGCTCCGTACCTTGGTACGTAATCTTGCCGTCATCTGAAACGGCGTTAACCGCCGCCTTTAAAATGCCTTCCGTTTCGTCCATTACGTCGTGGAAGTCGTAGTAAGCTACGTAAGTTTCTAGCATGGTGAATTCTGGGTTATGACGAGTGTCGATTCCTTCATTACGGAAAACTCGACCAATTTCATAAACGCGTTCCATTCCACCAACAATTAATCGCTTCAAGTGGAGTTCCAAAGCAATTCGTAAGTATAAATCAATGTCTAACGCATTGTGATGGGTAATAAATGGCCGTGCGCTTGCTCCACCTGCTTGAGTGTGGAGAACTGGCGTTTCAACTTCAGCGAATCCATGGTCGTCTAGGTAACGCCGAATTGCCGATACGATCTTGGTCCGTTTACGGAAGCGTTCCATGCTTTCATCGTTTGCAATCAAATCTAAATAACGTTGCCGGTAAATTTGCTCAACGTTTTGTAAACCATGAAACTTATCTGGTAACGGACGCAGTGCCTTACTTAAGAAGGTCAATGACGTAACCTTGATAGTTAATTCACCCATATCCGTCTTCATTACGTCCCCAGTTACTCCTAGGAAATCACCTAAATCAGCACGTTTAAAGATTTTGTAGACGTCTTCGCCTAATTCATCCTTACGTACGTAAAGTTGAATCTTTCCAGAACGGTCCTTTAAGTCAGCAAAACCGACCTTTCCCTTACCGCGCTTTGAAACCATCCGACCAGCAACGGTTGCGACAACGCCCTGTTCTTCAATTTCTTCTTTTGACATGTCACCGTACTTTTCGTGTAATTGTGCGGCTAAATGTGTTCTTTCAAAACGATGGCCAAACGGGTCAATTCCCTTGTCGCGTAATTCTTGCATCTTTTCACGACGTACCCGTAGTTGGTCATTCATACTTGGTTGTTGCTTCTCGCCCACTATGTGATCCCCCTCTTTAATTTTTCAAATATAATTATTACTTATTAAAACGGTAAAATGCAACCTTATTTCGCAACTCGACTCATTCGAGAGTCTAGCTTTTCAATAAACCGGTCAAAAATATCGATCATTTCTTGCTCAGTTTCGGCAGCATTTAAGGCTACCTTGGTTCGCGCAGAGTGTGGCACCCCTTTAAGGTAATATGCCGCTTGACCCCGGAATTCACGCGGTCCGATATTTTCACCCTTCAACTCAACTAAGCCATGCAAATGTTCCTTAGCAATCTTAATTTTTTCTGCTGGGGTAGGTTCGTCAATGAGCGTTCCATCATTAAGGTAGGCTGCCACCTTTTGAAGCTCCCATGGATTACCTAAAACAGCCCGGCCAATCATTACCGCGTCGGCGCCCACTTCATCTAACATCCGTTTAGCGTCTTGGGGCGTCCTTACGTCTCCATTACCCATAAATGGAATGTGCAACTGACTGGCAACTTCTTTTAAGATGTCCCAATCGGCATGACCAGTGTACATTTGTTTCCGGGTCCGACCGTGCATTGCTAAGGCAGCTGCTCCAGCTCGTTGTGCAGCCAGGGCATTTTCCACCGCGTAAATGTGTTTATCATCCCAGCCAGTCCGCATTTTTACGGTTACAGGCTTTTTAACTGCGTCGGTAACGTAGGAAACCATTTCGTAAACCTTATTAGGATCTAACAACCAACGCGCCCCTGCATCCGTATTAACCACTTTGTTAACTGGGCAACCCATGTTGATGTCGATAATGTCTGCTTCAGTGTTTTGATCCACAAATTTAGCGGCTTCCACCAAAGTTTCCTTAGTACCGCCAAAAATCTGGATACTCATTGGATGTTCGTTGGGGTCAACTTGCATCATACTTAACGTTTTTTTGTTACCGTAAATGATGCCCCGGTCCGAAATCATTTCACAAACTACCAGCCCGGCACCAAACTGCTTGCAGATCACCCGAAAGGCCGTGTTAGTCACCCCAGCCATCGGTGCAACAACTAATTGATTTGGGATCGTTATATCCCCAATTTTCCATTCCATTTTTTCACCTCATCAAACTTTTTATGCATGCAGAATATGATAGCACACAAAATTGCGATTGTGGAGGAACCGCGGATCCTCATTACACAAATTTTGGCAAATTACTTTTCATCAATGATTTTTTGCAACTCAGCTTCGGAGAATTGATACTGGTTACCGCAGAACCGGCAAACTGCTTGTGCACCCTGATCTTTATCGATCATTTCTTGAAGCTCTTCCGTAGGGAGGGAAGCTAATGATTGTGCAAAGCGTTCTTTAGAACAATCGCATTCAAATTTAACGTCCATTTTATCTAAAATTTTAACCTGATCGTCCTTAAAAATGTCGTTTAAAATTTCTTCCGGGGTCTTGCCGTTACGAAGCATTTCTGAAATCAACGGAATTTCCTTTAACCGCGTTTGCAAGCGATCAATTGCATCATCCGTAGCGTCTGGCATTACTTGAATCAAGAAGCCCCCTGCTACGCCAACCGTTTCGTCCGGGTTCACAAAGACTGACACTCCTACCGCCGAAGGAATCTGTTCAGATTGCGCCAGGTAATAGGTAAAGTCGTCGCCAATTTCACCAGAAACTAACCCAACTTGTCCGGTAAACGGATCGCCAAGTCCCATATCCTTAGTAACTGCCATAACCCCTTGGTTACCAACTGCTTGGCCCACGTCAATATGGTGGTCTTCCTTCAGCGGCAAAGATACGTGCGGATGCTGAAGGTAACCCTTAACCGTTCCCTTGGCGTTACCATCCACCACGATGGTGCCCACCGGACCGCCACCATTAATTTTTACCGTAAGCTTTTCTTCACCCTTTAAAACGGATGAAGACAGTAACAAGGTCGCTGTTAATGAACGCCCTAATGCTGCCGTAGCCGCGCTCCACGAATCGTGGCGTTGTTGGGCTTCTTGAACCAAGTTAGTGGTATTAACTGCGTAAGCCCGAAACATCCCGTCATTAACAATACTTTTTATTAAATAATCACTCATTGAGTATGCTCCTTTCGCAAAAAAATCGTGAGTGCATTGGGCAACCCACGATTCTTTGGCTATTAATTTGTTGAACCGTCGTCATGATCCTCGTCATTAGGATAGTAAACGGTCGTGTCTTCATTATCTTTAGCGTTGGATTCCTTAACGGAGTTAGCCGCTTGTTCGTGGCGTTCAGCTTCCTTGCGTTCTAATTCACGCTTAGCTTCTTCGAACGTTGCAGCTTTTTCGCTTGGAAATTCAGTGTCCGATTTCTTTTCCGGCATCTTACCAGTCTTGAACAAACTGAGAATTTGCTTTTCATCCAAGGTTTCGTACTTAAGCAAAGCTTCCGCAATAATCTTGTGTTGTTCACGATGCTCTTGGATAATCTTGCGAGCTTGTTCGTAACCTTCGGTAGTAAAGCGCCGAATTTCTTCGTCAATGGTTGCGGCAGTCTTTTCAGAGTATGCCGGTCCGCTTTCGCCGTAGTAGGATTGTCCAGGTGCAGCCAATTCTACTTGACCGATTTTATCACTCATCCCGTACTGCATAACCATTGAGCGGGCAATTTGCGTAGCTTGTTCGAAGTCATTTGAAGCTCCCGAAGATTGTTGATTGAAAATAATTTCTTCAGCAGCACGACCACCCATCAAACCAGCAATCTGTTCCATCGCGTCTTTCTTAGACATCAGCATTTGGTCTTCACGCGGTAGCATAATCGCGTAACCACCAGCACGTCCCCGCGGAACGATGGTAACTTTATGCACGACCCGGGCATCGTTGAGAACTAACCCAACAATGGTATGTCCAGCTTCGTGGTAAGCCACCGTTTGCCGTTCCTTCTTGCTGACCACCGCGTTCTTCTTCGCTGGTCCAGCAATTACCCGGTCTTCAGCTTCGTCTAAGTCGGCTGCGTCGATAACCTTCTTATTACGCCGGGCAGCTAACAGCGCCGCCTCGTTAAGCAAGTTTTCCAAATCTGCCCCTACAAAACCAGGAGTTTGTTTAGCAATCTCAGCTAGGTCAACGTCGCTAGCAATTGGTTTGTTTTTTGCATGGACGTGTAAGATGGCTTCCCGACCATTAACGTCTGGCCGACCAACCAAGATCTTCCGGTCAAAACGACCTGGACGAAGCAACGCAGGATCCAATACGTCCGAACGGTTAGTAGCCGCCATGACGATTACCCCTTCGTTACCGGTAAATCCGTCCATTTCAACCAGCAATTGGTTCAAGGTTTGTTCACGTTCATCATGACCGCCGCCAGTGCCATTGCCCCGACGCCGTCCAACCGCATCAATTTCATCAATAAAGATGATCGATGGGGCGTTCTTCTTTGCTTGGTCAAACAAGTCCCGAACCCGGCTAGCACCGACCCCGACAAACATTTCTACGAAGTCTGAACCAGAAATTGAGTAGAACGGAACCCCGGCTTCACCAGCTACCGCTTTAGCCAGTAAGGTTTTACCTGTCCCGGGAGGTCCCTCAAGCAGAACCCCGGCTGGAATTCGAGCACCTAATTGCACGAACTTCCGTGGATCTTTTAAGAATTCAACTACTTCCACTAATTCTTGCTTTTCTTCTTCTTCTCCAGCTACGTCAGAGAAACGAACTTTATTGGCACTTTTATCTGCGGGTTTAACCTTCGATTTACCAAAGTTCATTACCCCCTTGCCAGCACCGCCTTGTCCGGCCTGACCCATCATCATGTAGAAAATGAAAATAAAGAAGATTAATGGCAATCCCGTTACGAGGAGTTGAACCCAGAAGCTACTCGATTCTTCTTCCTTAGTACTTACCTTTACCCCATCAGATGATGCAGTTTTGGTGATTTGGGAGACGGTCGAGTCATTCTGTAGTACCGAAGTTTGGAACCCGGTTACCTTACTAGATGAAACTGTTCCGGGGAATAACCCTGTGGCAGTATCATCCTCTTGCGCAGAACGATATTTACCAGTGATCTTATACACACCATTTGATGGCTGAATATCAAAACTTTTCACGTTGTCTTTTTTAAGCTGTGAAATAAACTCGCTTGACGAAATGGTGGAGGTTTGGTTGTTGCCACCCTTGCCCACTACCGCAGCGATAATTCCCATAATACTCAAAAAAACTACGATATAGAAAAGACTATTTTTAAACAGCCCATTTCTGTTATTTTTCATGTAGTTCCTCCTTGTAAGGCATCAAGACGCATTAATTTTAATCTTGACTGTTGTCGATATAATATCACATTTGACTAACTTTGACCAATGTTTTTACTTATAAATTTCCGGCTTTAAAACACCCACGTACGGTAAATTGCGGTAATAACCTTGGTAATCTAGCCCGTATCCGACCACAAATTCGTTTGGAACCGTAAAGCCCACGTAGTCTGCCGTAGCTTCCACATCGCGACCGGCAGGCTTATCCAAGAAGCTACAAATTTTAACACTCTTCGCGTTACGGGAATATAGTAAATCCATTACGTAGCGTAAAGTACGTCCAGTATCCACAATGTCTTCAATGATCAGCACGTCACGGCCACTAACATCTTCGGAGATATCGGTAATTAATTCAACTTTTCCGCTTGATTGAGTGCCGCCGTTATAACTAGACACGTCAATAAAATCGATCTGTGCATAACCATCAAATTCGCGGACCACGTCCGTTGTGAAAAACATGGCCCCCGTCAATACGCTTAAAATCAACGGGCGTTTGCCAGCATAATCCTTCGTCAATTGCTTACCTAAACGTTGGCAAGCTTCTTTTATATCTGCCTCACTGTATAAAACTTTGGCGATATCATTGTCCATGGGGACGTCCTCCAGTTCTATATTCCAAAATATATTGTGTTTGCGTTGCTAAGTAGGGTTCGGCTAACCATGCTTGTCTTAAACCGAGTACCCACAAAACCCTTTGGTCGCCGTCCACAACTGCCCAAAAATTCGCTCGCTGTTCACGAGGAACCTTTTGATCGATTAATTCCCGTCGAACGGTCTTATACTTGCCGTTTTTTAACCGTAACCGATCCTGGGGGGTTGCTTGACGAACAAAAAGCGGTTGCTTAAGCTGATTGTCACTCAACACCATTGCTCCGGCAACCGGTCCAGCAACGGAACGGTCGCTGATTCGAAATTGAGTACCCTCATCTAAAGTTAACCACTTGTTCAATGTTACCATATGCTTTTTAGCTTGTTCACTTTTTACGGTCTTTTTTTTGATTATTTGTAATAAATCGTACGTGATTTCCAGTACATAATCGTTACCTAAATCAATCGAGCCCTGCGCTAAATTAGTTTGATTAATAAATTCTAAAACTTCATCCAGCTTATTTTGTCCAATTGCCACTGCGGGACAAGACTCGCTGACCAACTGTTTTAACAGTTGTTTTTGCCATAATCGCGACTCCGCTTTGAACTTCGGTAACTGATATTGACTCCCCTGCCGGAGCTGCGCTAGTTTTTGTCGACTAATTTCTTTGATCAATTGGTCTTGTTCGGTAATCTCGGTTTGGTATTGTCCAATATGCTCCACCACGCGCGGATTTTCCGCTTGCAGGGCGGGCAGCAACTGATTACGCACCCGGTTACGCAAATAATCATCCTGTTGGTTAGTTTCATCTTCAAACCAAGTTAGGTGATTTTCCTGCGCAAGCGCTACTAAAGTCGGCTTGCTAATTTTTAAAAATGGCCGCACTAAACGCCCGGTCGCAAAAGACCGCTCCTCGGGAGTGCCGCGTAACTGGCTTAACCAACCTCCGCGCACCACTTGCATAAGAAAACTTTCAGCCTGTTCGGTAGCGTTATGAGCCGTCAAGAGGGTGTTTGCGTGATACCGTTGCATCACCTTGGCAAAAAAATCATACCTAAACCGTCGAGCAGCAGCTTCCACTCCCGTATCGGGATGCAGTTCTCTAGACCACTTAGTACTTACAAACGTCAGTCGTCGTTTTGCACACCATTGCCGCAAAAATTCCTCTTCTTGCACGCTTTGGGAACGCAACTGGTGGTTTACGTGGGCAATAATTAGCCGATTTTCAGCAAGATTAGTCGCTGCTAAAAGCGCGTTGATTAATACCGTGGAGTCCACTCCTGTCGAGACCGCTACGACCACCGGCGCTTGATTCAATTGATAATGGTCAACAATTTTTTCACCCAGCGCCCTTAAACTAATCATTAGTTGCGCCGTCCACCGCGTCCGCCGCGTTTACCATCCGTATTTTTCTTAAGCATGGAAAGACGGGATTCGCTGTCCTTTAAAAAGCCCGATAGCATTTGGTCAAACGATTCGTTTGCGTTTGAATGATGCTGTTTTGCTTGGTGATTAGATTGCCGGTTGTCTCGTGAATGGTGGAATTCATGAGACTTCTTCGGTGCTGCTTGCGCCGGCCGCTCTACCGCCTTGCGGATGGACAAAGCAATCTTACCGTCGTCAGCAATCGAAAGTACCTTCACCGTAACCGAATCGCCTACCTTAAGTACGCTGTGAATATCCTTAACAAAACTATCAGAAACTTCACTGATATGAACTAAGCCAGACCGATGCTCCCCTAAATCTACAAAAGCTCCAAAATTAGTGATTCCAGAAACTTTCCCATCTACCTTAGTTCCAACTTCAATTGACATAAATCCGTATGTTCCTCCTAAAAAATTTAATGTCTAATTATACCATTTCTTACTAGTGGCTTGCGAGCTGTCGACCCGGAAAAATTTATTTTCAACGGCCGTGAAAAAAATTGGACATTGTTGAAAAATTTCAAGAAATTATACATTCGAAAACGGGTCATTTAACAAAAAAGTGAAAAACAGGATTGGTTTTCAAAACCCTGCTTTTCACTTTTTAAAATGACTATTCAATTTCCAATATTCTTTAGTTTAATCGTGTTTTACCCTTACTTGGCATCGTTAGGTAAGTTATATACCGTTTCACCTTTTTTAGTGTAGAAGTACTTTGCCCGGATTAACTTTTCCAAATAATTTTCATCATTCATTTGCTTAACCTTGTCTTTTAACTGGGCATTTTCATCCTTCATTTTTGTGTAGCGTGCCGATTCCACCGCAAGTTTGGCATTCACACTATTCTGAGACACCTTTGCGTGGACTATTTGGAACAAAAAGACCGCTGCAACCGCCGCAAAAACTCCTAAAATAACTAGGGCCCGTTTTTTCCGTGCCCGTGCATAAGGATTCGGTGCTCCGGTTGCCGTCCGGTAACTCATTTTGCTGTGATTTTTTTTCTGATGATGTTGATTATTTGTCATTGTTATATCCCCTTAATCACTTCCGATTATAACAACGCTTACCTAGCCTGTCCACGCATATTTACCAAGTTTTAAATTATTTTCTAAAATCTTGTTGATAGTTTTCAGAAATAATCGTATACATTCGTTCCGCATCGTCTTTTTTGGTTGTATCCAACAGCTGTTCTACCCGGATCACCAACGTTTTATTTCCAAAACGGATTTCAACTTGATCGTTAGGAACCACGTTTGATGAAGACTTTGCTACCTTATCATTGATTAAAATTCGGCCCTGGTCAGCAACTTCCTTTGCCAACGCCCGCCGTTTAATAATTCGCGAAACTTTTAAAAATTTATCTAGTCTCATTTAACCATCCTCTGTATTGTTCTTATTATTTTTTTGCCAAAGGGGATCGTCAACCACTCTCGGAGGGTGAAGACCCGATTAATTAGCACGAAACTTAGCCAAGTTAACGCACCAATTAGCGCTGCCACTGCCGTAATTAGCAAAGCAGCTCCCCGACTATCACTTGAAACCAACACTCGTAAAAATCCGGTGATTAGTTGCACAACGCCAAACATCACCGCGTTTCCAATCAACAATTTTAGTAAAAAGTGGTTTTCTAGGTAAACCCTCTTTAACAGCCGCACTGGTAACGCCCAACTCATCGCGCCAGCAATGATTACCAAACTAAGGACGGTTATCCAGCTTGCGCCAATAATTGACCAGTGGCGGACCGCCCAACCGTTGCAAATCACCTTGACGCAAAGACCGGCCGCAATCGCCCAAAACGTCATCTTTAAGCGCCCCATGCTTTGTAAAACACTATTATTAACAAAAATCAACGCCGCCAAAATTACGCTGAGGTTATAAATTGCCAAAGCGCCCGAACCAGCGAAACTACCGAAGAGCAGCCGGTTGATAAACGGCATTAAAGCAATCATTCCCACGCTAGCTGCCGATGAAATTGCCACCGCCACTCGGATTAGCGAAGTTGCCGAGCGATAAAAGGCCTCGGAATCACGTTTTTGCAAAGCTTCGGTCAACGAAGGCAATAACGTGGTCGCAAACGCGGTCGCGATTACCGTTCCGACTTGTACTAATGGCTGGGCGCGGTCGTAAACCCCTTTTAGAGCTTTTGCGGCGTCAGGTAACATTCCCGCCGCCACTAAATTATTTTTAACGGTAAACGAATCCACTAACTGAAGCAGGATAATCATCGCCGAAAGCAGGCAAATTAGCCCGCCTTCCACCACGAACCGTTTTCCTAAATCTTTAAATACGGACCATTGAAAGTGAGCGGTACCTTCATGCATGATCTTACGGATTACTGGTATAAAAAACCAGCTTGCAGCTACCGCGGCTACGGTAGAACTAGCCATCGCGTAAGCGCCCATTTTGTAAACCGACCAGTCTTGCTGCACCGTGATTATCGCCACCAAAATGATGATGCTTACCCGGACCACTTGTTCAACAACTTGGGATTTTGCCGTTGGAATAACGTTATAAATTCCTTGGTAGTATCCCCGTCCCGTTGCTAAAAACGGCATCAGCAAAAACATGGTTGCTACGACCCGGAGCATCGGCGCAAGCTGACGGTCCCCCATTGCCTGAGCAATCGGCTGGGCGCCGCCAACCAGTATCAAAAACACCGTCGCGGAAAGCACCGTTAGGATCATTATGGAGTACTGGCCAAGTACTAATTTTCTTTTTTCATCAGGTTCTTCGGCAATGATTTTAGAAATAAAGTTGGGATACCCATTAAGCGCGAAGGTCATCCCAATTCCGTAAATCGGATAAATTTGTTGGTATACGTAAAAACCGGTGTTACCAACCAAATTTTGGAGAGGAATCCGGTAAACGGCGCTCAAAACCTTAGCGATAATCGCGGCAACCGATAGAATGAAGGCTCCCCGCATTGCTTTTTGCTCGGTTATTTTTTTCAAGTCGCTTCCTCACAGATATTCAGCTAATTTTTTAACGTAGCTCATTAGTTGCTCAAACCAATCTTGCTGCGTCATTTGCGGTTGAATAACTAACTTTATATGCATTTTATCATTTGATTCCGCCACTGTCGCTCGTAGTTTAGTAACCGATAGCGCGGCAAAGACGTTTTCACCGCTGATCTTCTGGCTTGCCGCCGGAGTTAAGGTGATGAACAAGTTGCCATTTTTCCGCTCGATTTTTTCTACCTGCGCAGCATCCGCGTGTAATTTAAGCTCGGTAATTTGAATCAAGTTGGCAACTTCGGTTGGGTATTCGCCAAACCGGTCAATCAAATCATCCACCACGTCCATCAAGCCATCAGTGGAATCAACTTGCCGAAGTCGTTTGTAAAATTCAATTTTTTGCTGTGAGTCTTCAATGTACGTACTTGGAAGAAAGGCTTCGATTTCCAAATCAATTTCACTATCAGAACGTTTGGGAACCTTCTTGCCCTGCTTTTGCTTAACTGCATCAGCCAGCATTTGCGAATACAAGTCGTATCCAACCGAATCAATGAACCCGTGTTGCTGTTTACCAAGTAAGTTACCCGCACCCCGAATCGAAAGGTCTCGCATGGCAATTTTAAAGCCGGATCCCAATTCGGTGAAGTCTTTAATGGCTTCCAAGCGTTTTTCACCCAACTCAGTCAAAACTCGGTCCTTTTGGTAAAGGAAGTACGCGTACGCAACTCGAGAGGAGCGCCCAATTCGTCCCCGCAGTTGATAGAGTTGGGAAAGGCCCATGTGATCGGCGTTTTCTACAAATAGGGTATTGGCATTGGGAATGTCGATGCCCGTTTCAATAATCGTGGTCGTTACCAGCACGTCGTATTCGCCCTCAATGAAATCAAACAAAATATCTTCTAATTGTTTTTCGGTCATTTGTCCGTGAATGTAGGCAACCCGTGCTTCGGGAACCAGTGCCTCAATTTGGGCAACCACCTTTTCAATGTCTTGCACCCGATTGTGCAAAAAGAATACCTGACCGTCCCGCCGGATTTCACGCATAATTCCTTCGCGGATAATCCCGGCATTTTCTTCAACCACGTAGGTTTGAATCGGGTAACGGTTGGTTGGCGGAGTTTCAATTACTGAAAGATCACGCACCCCAATCATTGACATGTTTAACGTGCGGGGAATTGGGGTAGCAGTGAGGGTGAGGACGTCCACTTGGGAACGCAAAGCTTTAATCCGTTCTTTATGTTTCACCCCGAAGCGTTGTTCCTCATCAATCACTAACAGGCCTAAGTCCTTAAAGTGAACGTCCTTTGATAGCAGTCGGTGAGTGCCCACTACGATGTCAATGGTGCCGTCTTCCAGACCTGCTAAGGCTTCCTTAATTTGCGCGTTAGTTTGAAAACGAGACAGCATCGCGGTCGTAATTGGATAATCTCCAAAACGGTCGTTCATCGTGTCGAAATGTTGTTGCGCTAAAATTGTCGTCGGCACGAGAATCGCCACCTGCTTGCCACCCTCAATTGCCTTAAAAGCAGCTCGCAAGGCAACTTCGGTCTTCCCATAACCTACGTCGCCAACTAGCAGTCGATCCATTGGCCGGGGCTTTTCCATGTCTTCCTTAACTTCCTTTATGGACCGCAATTGGTCAGGAGTTTCGGTGTAAGGAAAGTCATTTTCAAATTGTAATTGCAAATCGTCATCCGGCGGAAAGGCAAAACCCTTTTCGGCCTCCCGTTTGGCATATAGTTCAATTAAATCGTCCGCAATGTCTTCAATTTTAGAAGCAACGTGTTGCTTAGTCTTAGCCCAGTCGGATCCGCCCAGTCGGTTGATCTTCGGGCGCTTGCCTTCCGCCGCCACGTATTTTTGAACTAAATTAAGCTGGGTAACCGGAATGAAAAGCTGTCCGCTGCCCTGGTATTGGATGGTGAGATAATCTTGGTGAACTCCATCAACTTCCATGGTGGTCATTCCCAAGTATTTACCAATCCCGTGATTGACGTGCACCACAAAATCTCCGGGCTTTAACTCGGTATAACTTTTTAACCGTTCCGCATTTTCAATGTGCTGTTGGCGCGGCCGCTTTTTGCGAACTTTGGCAAACAGTTCCTTTTCAGTAAGCACCACCATTTTGGCGTCGGGCATTTCAAACCCTTGTGAAAAGGATTGCCCAATAATGTTGACTGCCCCGGTAACTATCCGATCTGCCTGCACGGTTCGTGATTCGATTTCAAAATCACGCAACGTGCTGGCAATTTTACTTTGCCGCTCTTTAGAATTGGCAAAAATCAAGACGGTGGCGTGCCGGCTCATCCACCGTTCCACTTCGCCCTTTAAAACGGGCATTTGGCCAAAGAATTCCTGAACCGCTCTGGTAGTAATTTCCGTTAGTTGGTCAAACTTAAGCCGGCCCATCCCCTTTTGAAACATCGATAAAAAGATTTGGGGCTGCTTTTTTTGCCGGATTAATTGGCGGATTTCTAAGCCTAACGGATCATTGTCTAACAAAACGTTGTTCTTTAACTGGTCGACAATCCAACTAGCCTCATTTTTTTGAATATCCAACTCCGCATCCAAAATCCGCGGGTAGTCGTCAACCACGAGCACCCCGTCAGCTAAATAATCGAGCAGCGAATTAGGCTTTGCGTAGAGTTGCTTAGTGTAGATAACGTCTTCTGGGATAATCTGGTGCTTTTGCCAGCGTTCCGTAACTTCCGCAATGTTTTGCTGTAAAAGTTCTTGGTTATCTTCATCCAGCCGTTTACGCGCTTGCTGAACTTGTTTTTGTAACTTAGCGATTCCTTGATGGAATTGTTCTTCAGTCACAATCAGATCCGTCGCCGGTAAAATTTTAGTCTGGGTAATATTTTCGATACTGCGTTGGTTATTTTGGTCGAAAGTTCGAAGTGAATCTACCTCAACGTCAAAAAAGTCTACGCGCACCGGGACGTCCTGGTTAAGCGGAAAAATATCCACGATTGAACCGCGAACGGCAAATTCCGATTTCTTTTCTACCTGTTCGACCCGTTGGTATCCCAGTTGGACTAGCTGTTGAATTAGCTGTTGCGGGTCGTATTCTTCCCCCACGCTAATTTCTAGCTGGGCCTGCTTAACGTCTGCGGCCGCCGGGACCATTCGTCGAAAACCAGAAGCAGAGGTAACGTAAATTCCCCGTTGCTGATTGGCGAGGGCGTTTAAAAATCGCACCCGTGCCGTCCGGTAGTTGGGCGAACTGGTCGCCACCTCTGCCGCGATAATCTCTTCTGCCGGAAACCAGTAGGCCTGTAAGTCCAGTTGCCCTTCTGCTAACTCGTTATACAGTCGTTCCGCGTGTGCCAAGCTATCCGTTACCACTAAAATTGGTTGATTTTGTTTCTGTAATAACGCATTCAAAAACAATTGTTTGGCCGGTTCTAATAAACCGGTCACTAATTGACGGGTTTGCGCTCCTAAATTGCTAGTAACCTCAACAACTGCCTTGGTGTCTGCAAAAATTTTTTCAATATTCATACTTGCCCCACTAATTATATTGATTCATCAACTGACTAAATTCCGCGCCCGCTAGCCAGTCGTCGAGCGCCGCAATTGCGTTTTGTACGCCAATTTCAAAATCCGCTTTTTGTTCTTTAGTAAATCTTCCAAGCACATAATCCACCACTTTTTGGTGTGCTGGGTGTTCGATTCCCACCCGGAGCCGGCGAAACTTTTCGGTACCTAAGTGGGCAATCAAACTCTTAATCCCGTTATGCCCGCCTGCCGAGCCCTTTTGCCGCAAACGAATTTTCCCCACCGGCATGTCCATGTCATCATAAACCACGATCAAATCCGTTAATGCTAAGTCATAGTAGTCCATTAACGGACGCACCGCTCGCCCAGAATCGTTCATGTAGGTAGTTGGTTTCACTAATAAAACCTTTTCACCGTTTGAGAAAAATTCGCCAACCATGGCCTCGTGATGAATCTTAAAATGATCCACCCCATACTTTTTAGCTAGTGCGTCTACCACCATAAAGCCGGTGTTGTGCCGCGTTTGATCATATTCTTTTCCAATGTTTCCTAAACCAACAATCATTTTCATTATTTATCATCCTCATACGCAAAAATAGCTGAAAGGAATCCGCCCCTTCAGCTTGAGCTCGTTTTAAATAATCTTATCATATATCGCCACAAAAGCTTAGATATTACTTCTGTTCGCTCGGTAATTATTTTTGGCAAACTTATTTGTTTTCTGAAAATTAGGTCTCAACTTTCCCCTGTTAAAATGCTATAATACTTTGGTGGACCAAATATATAATCTAATAAATGAAGGGAATGGATATTATGTCTAATATTCAAAATCATCAAAAAGTTGTCCTCGTCGGTGACGGTGCCGTAGGTTCTAGTTACGCATTCGCGATGGCACAACAAGGAATCGCTGAAGAATTCGTCATTGTCGACGTTGTTAAGGATCGTACAGTTGGGGACGCATTGGACCTTGAAGATGCTACTCCATTCACAGCTCCAAAGAACATCTACTCTGGTGAATACTCAGACTGCAAGGATGCTGACTTAGTTGTTATCACAGCTGGCGCACCACAAAAGCCAGGTGAAACACGTCTTGACCTTGTTAACAAGAACTTAAACATCCTTTCAACAATTGTTAAACCAGTTGTTGATTCTGGTTTTGATGGTATCTTCCTTGTTGCTGCTAACCCAGTTGATATCCTTACTTACGCAACATGGAAATTCTCTGGCTTCCCTAAGGAAAAAGTTATCGGTTCAGGTATCTCACTTGACACAGCTCGTTTGCGCGTAGCTCTTGGTAAGAAATTCAACGTTAGCCCAGAATCTGTAGATGCTTACATCTTAGGTGAACATGGTGACAGTGAATTTGCTGCTTTCTCATCAGCTACAATCGGTACAAAGCCATTGCTTGAAATCGCTAAAGAAGAAGGCGTTTCAACTGACGAATTGGCTGAAATCGAAGACAGCGTACGTAACAAAGCTTATGAAATCATCAACAAGAAGGGTGCTACATTCTACGGTGTTGGTACTGCATTGATGCGCATTTCTAAAGCAATTCTTCGCGACGAAAACGCCGTATTGCCTGTGGGCGCATACATGGACGGCGAATATGGTTTGAACGACATTTACATTGGTACTCCTGCAGTTATCAATGGTCAAGGTCTAAACCGCGTTATCGAAGCACCACTTAGCGATGACGAAAAGAAGAAGATGACTGACTCAGCAACTACTTTGAAGAAGGTTCTTACTGACGGTCTAAACGCTCTTGCTGAAAAACAAGACAAATAATCATTAAATTTATCAACGAAAGCACCGGTTGCAACCGGTGCTTTTTTGTACCCTCTTTTTACGTCCCTTCCCCAAACAGCTTGTACTAAAATCAGTTAATTGTGCAAATATTGGTGTCAAACCCAGATTTTTTTGTTAAGATTCGCATAGTAGACTTGATATATTCGAAATATTACAGTAATGTTACAGAAGAAAGCAAAAGTAAAGAATTAAATCATCTGGGGGAAGTACTATGCAACAACGCAAACATCAGCACCAGCAGCCACACCATTCTAAGATCGCCATCACAATCGGCGCGGTGGTTATCTTAGGGTTGGGCTACGCTGGAATGGCCTACCATTATAAATCTAGTAGCACCTTCATGCCAAATACAACGGTAGCAGGTATTAACGTGGGCGGAAAAAACGCCACCCAAGCACAGCAACTAATTGAAAAGCACTTAAGCAACCAAAAATTAAATTTAACTGCTAACGGCAAAGTTGTTAAAAAAGTTAGCCTAGCTGACGCCGGACTTAACTCAACCAGTCGGCAATCCATCACCAGCGCAATTAAGTCACAGAACCCTTGGACGTGGCCTCTTCAGTTAATGGACGTGGCTAACGCGGCTGACACTCCTAGTGTTAACCTTGATCAAGCGGGGACTAAAAAACTAAATGCTTACGCGCAGACTGCTGCCGACCAGCTGAACCAAAAGTTAAACTCCAGCACCAATTCAACTGGTCACGTAGTTAGCCCTGAAATTTTGGCACAACAAATCCAGGCTAGCACGGCTAAAGGTGCTCACGAGCTAGATTTAAAGAACACCTATTACTCTAAGAAAAACAACGCGGCCCAAGTCAAGTTGCAACGCATCCAGGCGGAAAACGAAAAAATCACTTACGATGTGAACGGCAACACCGTCGTAATTCCTCAAGCGACTCTGAAGAGTTGGCTTAAAGTTAAGACTGATGCTCAAGGTCAGCAAAAATTAAGCGTTGATCAATCTAAGGTGAAGGCTTATTTAGCAGATTTAAACCAAAAATACGCTACTTATGGTGCGGACGTGACCTTCAACAGTACTAAGCGCGGTACCCAAACCGTTAAAGATGGCATTTTTGGCTGGTCAATCAATACCACGGCCGATGCGGCCAACTTGAGTACCAACATTCTCAAGGGTGCAAGTTTCACCCAGAAAGCCACCATCGTTGGCTCCGGACAGTCTTTGAAAAAGGGCGAACTCGGAACCACGTACGTGGAAGTTGATAAAACTAACCAACACATGTGGTACTACAAAGATGGTAAACTACAAATTTCTACCGACGTGGTAACTGGAAAACCATCGGGTGGCAACACTACGCCTACGGGAGTCTTTTACGTTTGGAATAAACAGCGTAACGCAACGTTGCGTGGTAAAAATGACGATGGCTCCAACTATGCTTCACCCGTGAACTACTGGATGCCAATTGATTACACCGGAGTCGGTCTTCACGATGCTTCTTGGCAACCTAAATTTGGTGGCGATTGGTACAAGACCCATGGATCACATGGTTGTGTCAACACCCCACCCGCAACGATGAAAAAATTATTCGAAGCTGTCCCAGTTGGAACTCCGGTAGTGGTATTCTAACGTCTTAATCTATGCTATTATTAAAAACAGATTAAGATATGGAGGGTAATCCATAATGTTATTAAAATCAATGGTTAAACCCAAGCAACGCCTAACTACCGTTCAAGAAGATGCCACGCTCGAAGAGGCACTTAAAATTTTAGAAGACTCAGGTTTTCGTTGCGTCCCCATTTTAGATAAAACGGGACGCCTCTTCCGCGGGAACATTTACAAAATGCACATTTATCGGCACAAGTCGCGGGGCGGCTCAATGCAAGACCCGGTGACTAGTTTACTGAAAAACGCGACCAAGTACATTAACTTGAGTGCCGCGTTTTTCACCGTATTTTTTACCATCAAGGACTTGCCATACATTACCGTTTTAGACGATAATAACTATTTTTACGGAATCTTGACCCATGCCCGGCTATTAGACGCTCTTTCCCAATCTTGGAACACTAACGTAGGAAGTTACGTAATCACAGTGGTTTCTAGTGACGAACGTGGCGATTTAGCCACTAGTGCAAAGATCATTACGAAGTACACCTCCATTGCGAGCGTCATTACTTTGGATTCCAACGAAGACGAATTAATTCACCGGACGCTATTTACTTTACCAGCGGGAGTTCCACCTAAAAAGTTGCAGCGTATTATTAGTAATCTAGAACGGAAAGGCTTTAAAGTTCCGGAAGTCGAAGATTTGCAGTCGCACCGCCTTGCTTAAGTTTATAGGCATCAACTAAAAAAAGAGTGTGCCAAAATAAAAACGATTCATGAGGAAGTTTTACCTCATGAACCGTTTTTTGTTTAAAGACTTTTGTCACAGCCTCTTTTTAATTTACAACGACCATTGAATTTCCAATAGTCTTTTATGTATTCGCCACCAAGCCCAAACTAACTTTAAGGGCTTCGTTGACGAGTTTCATTTTTTGGCCGTCCAGACGGCCAATTCGATCATGTAGACGTTGTTTATCAATTGTTCGAATCTGTTCCATTAAGATTACCGAAGCCCGTGGATTACCGGCTTCGCCTGCACGAATGGCAACGTGGGTGGGCATCTTCGGTTTAGTAATTCTAGTCGTAATGGCTGCAATGATTACCGTCGGACTGTAGTGATTCCCAACGTTATTTTGAATCACTAAAACCGGACGCATTCCCCCTTGTTCAGAACCAACAACTGGTGACAAGTCTGCATAGAACAAATCGCCGCGTTTTACCTTGGATTCGTCCACAGTGCCACCCCATATTCAATCTATTAATTTAATCACTACTTAACACGTTAAATACGTGTTCTTCACAAGCCGCCTCGCAGGACGTAAAATCCTGGGTAATCTTGGCGTTAATGTCCGCCATTTGTTGGTAGCCCGCCTTTAAGAGCTCCAAATGTTCTGCAGCATGACGCTCAAAAAAAGCATGAATCAACTGGTCACTTACCCCAGTGGGTTCAACTTCAAACATTTCACAATAAATCTCTTTTTCAACAGATATATCCCTTAGTTGATTACTCATTAGGCTCGCTCTCCTGTATTCCTGATTATTACTTTCATTCTACCATCAATGAAATTATTTTACTATATCATTATTCTTATAGACCCGCGGGAGCCGCTCCGTAAAGCCACATGTGATTTCATAATTAATTGTTCCAACATAATCAGCAATGTCCGTCATGCTAATACTTTTCCCTTGCGATTGCCCCGCTAAAATTACCGGGGTCCCCGCCGGATATTCATGCGGAAGGCGAATCATTAACTGGTCCATGCAAACACGGCCCACGATTTCACAAAAATGCCCGTCAACTAACACATGGAACCCTTGTAAACAGCGTGGATACCCATCGGCATAGCCAATTGGAATCGTCCCAATCCATTCGTCTTGTTCAGCAGTGTAAGTTGCTCCATAGCTTACCGAACGCCCCTTTTTCAACAGCTTAGAAAATGAAAGCCGGGACTCTAACGTCATGGCTGGCTGCAAATCATAAGGAGGTTCCAAAACGGTTCCGGACGGATTCATTCCATAAATCCCGACCCCAAACCGAATCAAGTTACCGTTGCAAGCTGCGTGCCACAGACTAGTAGCCGTATTAGAAACGTGAACGTAGCGAGGCTTTTCTGGCAAAGTGTCCACTAATTTATGAAAACGGTCCACTTGGAGATTGAAATAAGTGGGATCCTTTTCATCCGCGGTTGCAAAGTGTGTAAATACACCTTCAAAAACAAAACGCGGATCTTTGATGAGCAATTTCGCCGCCTGGTTAAGACCGTCTGACTCTTGAAAACCAATCCGTCCCATTCCAGTGTCTAATGCTAAATGAACCTTTAACGGATGTTCTGCCGTTAACTGGGGAGCCGCCTTAGTCAACCACTCCACGTCTCCCACGGTCAAAGAAACGTTCTTTTCAGCAGCCAAGGCCGCCCACTTTACGTTAGTGATTCCTAAAACTAAGATTGGTTCGGCAAAGCCCGCCTCTCGTAGAGTCAGTGCCTCGTCTAAAATTGCCACGCAAAAACCAGTGGCGCCCGCTTGTTCAGTATACCGGGCCACCGGAATCAAACCATGACCGTACGCATCCGCCTTGATCACGGCAAATAACTCGCTTTGATGATCTAAACGTTCAATTTCCTTTTTTACATTTTGCCGAATTGCCGCCGCATCGACTACTAGTCGACTTGCGCGATGCCATCCTTCAACCATTGTTAATCCCCCTCTAAGATTACCTGTGTTACGACATGGTGTTTTGAATGCGAAATCGACACGTGCGCAACTCCTGCAAACGGGTGGTTGCTAATTACTGGTCGACCGTTGTCGTCATACTCAACTTCAATATCTTGAAAATTAAGCTTTTTCCCTAATCCCGTACCGTATGCTTTACTATAGGATTCTTTAACTGAAAAATGGCCAGCTAAAAATTCGTACGCTCGCTGACCGCTCTTACCTGCCAATTCGGCTTGTTCTTTATCTGTTAACACTTTCTTGATAAAAGACGTTGGATTGTGTAACGCTTTAAATCGATCAATGTTGGTAATGTCGATGCCAATTCCGTAAATCATGTGTATCCTCCCATTGTCGTCATTTATTGTATCAAACTTACCTTTGAAAAAACATCCCATCTTAAGCCCATCATGGCAAGCTTTACATACTAACCGGCTTTTTCAACTACCCCCACTAGCCCTAAGCTAAATTGGTAAAGTTTTTCTAAAACTGTGAAAACAAAAAATGAGGCCTGAAATCAAAGCTCCAGTAACCTCACTAAATGTTTAAACTTTATTTTTCTTTAATTACAAAGTGGCGCTTATTGCCGCCCTTGTTGTTATCTTGCCGGTGATTTGAACCTGCGTGGCGATCATCCCGGTCCCGACGATGACCGTTCTTACGGTCGTTCCATTTACCACCGTTACCGTTGCGTCGGTAGCCGTTGCCACCACCATGGCGCCGACCGCCGCGGTAGCCGCCACTCTTATGATTACCGCTCTTCTTGCGTGGTAATGGGCGTTCAGGGGTAATTTTAACCTTAATCTCACTCGCGTCTGCCTTAGTTTCATCGTTCAATAAGGCAGCTACTAATGTACGCGCGTCATATTGTTCTAATAAACGGTCTGCTTGTTCGCCAAACTTATCAACATCGGTCTTTTTAACCAATTCTTGCACGTTTTGTTCAGCCATTGCTGCCCGACCAATGAAGGCTTCTTCTTCTGTTGGTGGCTTTAATGGAAGCAAGCGTTTCTTAGTTAAACGTTCTACGTCTCGGAGGTAATCCATTTCCCAGTTAGTTACAAAGGTCACGGAAGTCCCGTGAGCACCGGCCCGACCAGTCCGACCAATCCGGTGAACGTAGCTTTCAGGATCTTGCGGAATGTCGTAATTATAAACGTGAGTCACCCCAGAAATATCTAATCCCCGAGCCGCAACGTCAGTAGCAACCAAGATGTCTAACTGTCCATCGCGGAATTGGTGTAAGATGTTCATCCGACGTTGTTGGGTTAGGTCACCATGGATTCCCGCTGCGTTATAACCGCGAGCAACCAAGCCCTTAGCCACTTCGTCAACTCGGCGCTTTGTCCGACCGAAGACTACTGCCAACTTAGGTGACTGTACGTCAATAATCCGGGTTAACATATCAAATTTTTCAAATTCTTTAGAACGAATGTAGTACTGATCAACTAAATCAGCGGTTAGTTCTTTTGACTTAACCGTCACCTGTTTAGGATCAGTCATAAACTTAACCCCAATCTTTTTGATTGGTGCGGGCATCGTTGCTGAGAATAGTAACGTTTGTCGTTCGCTTGGGGTTTGTTCAATAATTTTTTCAATATCTGGTAAGAATCCCATGTCCAACATGTCATCTGCTTCGTCAAGGACCAGGGTTTTAACGTGGTCTAAGCGAATAGTGTGTCGGCCAATGTGATCTAAAAGTCGGCCGGGAGTTCCCACAACAATTTGTGGGTGGCTCTTCAACGCATTGATTTGCCGGCGAATGTCTGCTCCACCATACACAACTTGAACTTTAGCTCGCTTGTACTTACCCAATTTAAAGATTTCTGCTTGGGTTTGGGCAGCTAATTCACGCGTTGGTGAAACGATAATTGCTTGAATATTAGGATTATCTAGGTCAACATTTTGTAAGATTGGCAATCCAAACGCAGCCGTTTTTCCGGTTCCGGTTTGTGCCTGTCCAATAATATCTTTCCCCGCTAAGACATCGGGAATTGTTTCAGCTTGGATTGGAGTGGGTTCATCGTATCCATTGTCTAAAACAGCTTTCAAAATGTCTTCTTCCAACCCTAGTTCGGTAAATTTCAAATATAATTCCTCCTAAATTTCTGCTACTGCATCAAAGAAAATCCGTCTTTTAGGGCAAAGCCCACAGTAACAATCATGTAAACATAACTTTATAATCATACACCCGCGAAGTGGGATTAGCAAATAAAATAGAGAGCGGAAGCCCTTGGTCAGGGTTTGAGGACTAACTTAATTTAGGGCTTAATCGCGGGTTAGGCGATTGAAGCCTAAATTAGATTAGCCGCAGAAAGCTGGGGCCTGGAGCTCATTTTCTTTCTCTACCATCGCGTGCTTTTTACCCCACAAAAAAAGACCGGGTTTCTCCCCGGCCTATGCTTCGTTATTTAAGCTGTTCAACCACTTTTTCCAAATGAATCCCGTGGCTGGCCTTTAATAGTACACAGTCATCAGCTTTAATCATTTGTTGTAAATCAGTAGTTAATTGCGGAAGTTCGTTTGCGTCGTATAAATGAACGGCTTCTGCTGGATAAATTTCTTCGTCAACCAGCCGTTTTCCTAACGCACGCATATGCTGGCCCACGAGAAATACTTCTTCGAATTGAGCCGGATTTAAACTGTCCGCTAATTGGGCATGCATTTGGTCGGCATTTTCTCCCAGTTCTAACATATCTCCCAGAACCACAAACCGGCGCCCAGTCTTCTTAGTATGTGCAAAGGAGTTTAACACTGCTTTAGCTGCCGTAGGATTAGAATTATATACGTCACTTAAAATTCGTTCTCCCTGCCGGCCTTTTAGCCATTCGGTCCGGTTCTTGGTTAAGTTAAAATCTGCCAATGCACGGGCACTATCCGCAACTCCGACGTGGTATCGATCACCTACCGTAATGGCTGCCAACGCATTTTTTACGTTATATTCGCCAATAATCGGTAATTTAACCTCCACTTCAGGGTCCAAATTAATCTTAAATGATGTTTCAGTATCGGTACCTGCTACATCGGATGCGAATACGTCGTTTTCATTTTTCATCCCAAACGTACGTTGCTCAACATCCACCGCCTTGGCCCGCTCCGCTAGTAACGGTTCGTCACCATCGTAAATAAAGCAACCGTCTTCCTTTAAACCGTCCGTAATTTCCATTTTGGCATCCGCAATCCGGTCTCGCGTCTTAAAGAATTCAATGTGGGCTTCGCCAATCATGGTAATTACCGCGATGTCCGGTTGGACTAATTCACTTAAGAAATGTAATTGTCCGGGGCGGTCCATCCCTAATTCAACCACTAGAACCTCAGTATTCGCGTTCATTCCCAAAATGGTGATTGGAACCCCAATTTCGTTATTGAAGTTGGCTTCCGTCTTTACCACATTAAATTCGGTCGCTAAAACGGCGGCAGTCATGTCCTTCGTCGTAGTTTTTCCGTTACTTCCCGTAATTGCCACAACTTTGGGATTGATTTTATCTAAGTAGTATTTCGCTAATTTTTGCAACGCAGCCAGCGGATCTTCCACTTCAATACTTGGCAAATCTGCCGGGCGGGTATCTTCATGATCCTTCGCCCATAACGTTGCAACCGCGCCAGCCTGAATAGCCTGCTCAATAAATTGGTGACCGTCGCGTTGTCCCTTGATTGGAACAAACAAAGAACCCGGCGTTAATTGACGACTATCAAACTGGACACTGGTGACACTAACCTCATTCCATTGGTCCGGATACTCGTCTACTCCTAGAGCACGGGCAATTTCACTTAGTTGCATTTTCATATTTTTAAAGCTCCCCCTATTCAAACCTACCCTCAATTATACCATAGCCACCTTTTTGGTTACTAAGGCAACGGGTTCAAAAAAGCCCAGTAAATTTTACCAACCAATTCAATCTAGAAACATGCCGTCAAAATTAGCTTTGGTTAACAAAAACTGGACTTTCATCTCATTAGCTACTATATAAGTCGTTAACATTTCATTTACAGATAAATAACCTGCATTAGTACAAGGCTTCGGCATCAAATGCCTTGGGATTGGTGATAATAAAATGCCAATCCTGATTCCTTAAATTATATTTTAACACCGCGATTTGTTGCGCTTGGTTGTATAGTGATTCTTTACTACGCAACGTGGGGGCTAAATTACTTTCACTAGCAATTAAAATTGGCACCCGCAGTTCGTGGTCTTGTTCAATGGCTTGATCAAAAGCAAAAATGACGCCTTCGCCAAGCACTGGAATTAGTTGCCTCACCATGCTGGCTGGTAATTCCGAGAAATGATTGACGCGCCGAAAAACCAAGCGGTGTTCGTTATACGTCTGTTCGGCATGGCGAATTACCGACCGGTTTAAAACTGCGTAAAAATTCTTTAGCCGCCGGTAGTAAGTTTTGACTTGGTTAGTCCCCACCTCTAAGTAAACGTAATCGTTTTGCAGTTTGTACGAAAAAGGGGTGTCCAAATGACTCTTCATATGTCCCATGTACAGTAAATTAGCGATGTCATTGGGCGTTAATTCACTAAGCGCCTCTGCTTGGGAAAAATCGATCCAATTTTTACTGCTGTGCGGATCAAGCAAATACTGACTAATCGTCTTGGCATCGTTAATCTCGTTTAAAAAAGTATGGTTATCAATTGGAACGTCGTCACTAACTTCCCGGTTTAAAAGTAAAATATTGGTCGGCACCTGCAAAATTCCACTTAGGAAATCCTTGGCAGTAATTCCGCGCGAATAAATTAAGTTAACAATTGATTCTAAATGTACAAAAATATAGTCGTCACGCAACATGGACCCTTATCTCACTTTCAATTAAATGATTTCTTTGATTGATCAACTCACATTTTCTCCAGTCGAGCAATGCGATCTTCAATTGGCGGATGGGTATCAAACAAATGGGCTAACGAGCGCTTCTTTTTAAAAGGATCCGCAATGTACAGTGCTGCGCTGCTCGGATCCGCTTCCTGCATCGGTTCGCTAGCTGAAATCTTTTTTAACGCGTTAATTAATCCCAATGGATTCCGCGTCAGTTCTACACTTGATGCATCAGCGAGATATTCGCGATTTCGGGAAAGAGCCAACTGAGCAATCGACGTGGCAATTGGTCCTAAAATTACGAGTACCAACGCCAGCAACATTAAGATTGCCCTTAAACTGCTATCCTCATCATCGTCGCTGTCTCGGCGGCGGCCGCCACCCCACCAGAATGCGTGCATCCCCCAGTTAACTAGCAATGAAACTGCTGCTGAAAGTGCCAACGCAATCGTAGAAAGGCGAATATCGTAATTACGGATATGTGAAATCTCGTGGCCAATCACACCTTCCATTTCTTCGCGATTTAAACGCGCCAAAATTCCGGTGGTTACCGCTACCGCTGCATTTTGCGGGTTATTCCCGGTAGCAAAGGCATTCGGGCTAGGATCGTCTACAATGTACACCTTAGGCATCGGAACCTTTCCTACTAGTGCCATATCTTCTACGATATGCCATAGCTCGGGATGGTCAGCTTCGCTAATTTCGGTCGCGTGGTTCATTCGCATTACCACGTTTGTCGAATTACTAATCATTAATCCCATGTAAACCGCAGCAATAATCGCCGCCATTACAACTCCCGCACTAGCGCTATTGTAAAACACGTAACCGACCGATGCTCCAATTAGGAGAACCAAAATCGCAAAACCAACCATTACGTATACGGTCTTGCGTTTGTTACTTGCAATTTGTTGATATAGCATTTATTTTCCCTCTTAAATAGCCTTATTTATCGAAAGAAACTTTAGGAGCAGCGGTTTCTTCTTCTGGAACTTGGAGGTAGTCCACCGCTTTAAAGCCCCCGATTCCCGCTACTAAATTGCTCGGGAAAGACTGTAGCTTAATGTTATAACTAGCTACGCTTGAATTATACAATTGCCGTGAATACGCAATCTTATTTTCGGTATTGGTCAATTCTTCCATTAACTTGTTAAATTCCTGGTTAGCTTTCAAATCTGGATAATTTTCTGAAAGCGCAAAAATACTTTTTAAAGTATCACTCAACTGGTTAGAAGTTTGCATTGCCGCTTGCCGTTGGACAGTTGACGGTTCCGCCACCTTCGTTTGGTCAACCAACTGGTTACGTAATTCCACTACCTTACTTAAGGTTTCCTTTTCGTGGGTTGCGTATCCTTTAACCGTATTTACTAAATTAGGAATTAAGTCGTTCCGCCGTTTTAGCTGAACGTTAATTTGACTCCAAGATTCTTGCGTGTAAGTCCGCGCCTTTACTAAACCGTTATACATCAACACAATTGCCACAACCAAGATTGCAACAATGATAATCCCAATGACCATTCCACTCATTATTTATCCATTCCTTTCAAAGTTACCTGATTACCTTAATAGTAGCAGACTGCCGCCAAAAAGCCACTAAATTAGCGGTTAAACTGTCGCGAAAACAGTTTTTGGACACTAGCCGGAGCTTCTTGGTGTTTCATTTCTTTAACTAACTTTCCCCGAATCATTAGTCGTCCCGCTCCGGTTGCATCACAAGTAACTAACGTAAGTAACTTTTGGTCCTTAACGTCGTCAATCACCTGTACATCCGTTGCTTTAATAAACTTCCGGGTTGTTACTTGATATTCGTAAATATTCTTTTCATCCGTCAAATATACTTTTTGTCCCACCTTGGCCTTCCAATATAACGGTCCAAAGAGAACCTTCTTGTCGATCATGTGGTGACCAGCCAGGGCGTAGTTACCCTTGCCCATCTTTTCATTTTCCTTAAGCGTTCCGGCTGCTAACGCTAACGTCAAATTGTCGACTCCTTTACCAATTGGCAAATGAATCCCCACTCCCGGGTAGGCAATCTCACCAATTACCTTAATTCGCTTTTCCGACGCCCGGGCTTTAACCACCGTCTTCCAGTCTAGTGACTTGACCTTTGAAAAATTAAAATCAGCCTTCTTCTTTTCATTTTTAGTGACCACCTGTTCACTAACGGTGGGATTGTACTGCGATACCATCCACGTTTTGATCTGTCGATTGAAAATTAATGCTAAACTAAAAATAACCACTAACGTTAACGCAATTGAACTAAGCCATTTTTTTAACTTACTATTCATCTTTTAGATCTCCAATATATATATTTTATTTTTGTGGTATTGTATATAGGTATACCTTTATTTTAGAAAGAAGGCTTTTAGATGTTTTCTCATCGAGAAGGACGAGCTAGAAAAAAACGCGAACCATGGCAGCAAAACCTCTTTGTACTATGGTTCGGAACGTTTATTGCCGGTATCGCATTTAGTGAGATTATGCCTTTTTTGTCCCTTTATGTCAATACACTCGGCAATTTCTCGAAATCTCAATTATCACTATACAGTGGACTAACTTATTCCTCAACCTTTTTAGTGCTAGCCATCATTTCACCAATCTGGGGAAAGATTGCTGATAAACGAGGGCGTAAGCTGATGATCTTACGAGCTTCCCTCGGAATGGCGTTTGTTTTAGGCGCGATGGGATTAGTCCAAAATGTCTACCAACTAATCGGCCTCCGTTTGTTACAAGGGGTCTTTGCTGGTTACATTAGTAACGCAAACGCCTTAATTGCTACGGAAACTCCGAAAGAAAAAAGCGGGTACGCCCTCGGTTTCCTATCAACTGGTCCCGTATCCGGCTCCCTTTTAGGTCCCCTCGTCGGTGGAGCCCTAGCTTCCATCTTCTCTTATCGTATCACCTTTTTCATCACTGGAGCACTATTATTAATCGTGTTCTTCCTTAGTTTATTCTTAGTTCACGAACACTTTGTTCCAATCGAAAGCACGGAAGGTTCGTTAACTGCTAAAGACGTGGTACATAAGTTGAACCGGCCGCAAGCAGTCTTTGGGATGTTTATCACCACCATGATTATTCAAGCTTCGAATAATTCCATCGCCCCAATTATTAGTTTGTACGTTAAGGAGCTGATGCATAACGGTGCCGGAGTTACCATGGTTGCCGGTTTAATCGCCGCCATCCCCGGGATTGCCAATATGCTTGCCGCTCCCCGGCTGGGTGAACTCGGCGATCGCATTGGAACCGAGAAAATTTTATCGGTCGCCTTCCTATTTGCAATGGTCCTTTACGTACCGATGGCGTTCGTGCCTTCAGTATTCTGGTTAGGCGTTTTCCGTTTCTTTATCGGCATCTCGGATGGTGCCATGTTACCAGCGGTGCAAAGTATTTTATCTAAGCGAACCCCTCCGGAAGTCACCGGACGAATTTTCAGTTGGAACCAATCTTTTCAGGCGTTAGGCAATATGATTGGTCCGTTATTAGGTTCGGCAGTTTCGGGACTGTTTGATTACAACGCGGTTTTCATTGCCACTTCCATATTGGTATTAATCAACTTCCTCCTCTTCCGTTGGTTAAACGGCCGGTCCGTTGCTTAACCGTTCCAAGACTTTAAAGACTTTACCATGACAAAATAAAAAGAGCTAATCCATGCTGGATTAGCTCTTTTTTGATTACCATTTGACTTAATATTAAGCCAAACCGTATTTCTTGTTGAACTTCGCAACCGTACCGTCGGCTTGTTGGAACTTTTGACGGCCAGTGTAGAATGGGTGAGAATCTGAAGTAATTTCAACCCGGATTAATGGGTATTCGTTACCATCTTCCCACTTGATTGTTTCAGAAGATGATGCAGTTGAACCTGATAAAAATTTGAACCCAGTTGCTGAATCTTGGAATACAACTGGATGGTAATCTGGATGAATTCCTTTTTTCATGATATTACGCTCCTTTGCCATGAATCATTTGCTGAATCATAGTTATTATAAAACCAACGACCACAATCATAGCATAAATTATTATTTCAAACAACCTCATTTAGGACTTTTTGCCGAAATTAAGGTTCTTCAGATTAGCGATAAACTCATCGTTATTCTTAGTATTTTTCATTAATTGTAGAATTTGTTCGGTGTATTCTAACGCGTCGCCACGCATGGACCGCCGGATGTTCCACAGCTGTTCTAAAACATCCCGTGAAATCATCAACTCTTCTTTACGAGTGCCGGATTGCCGAATATCTAATGCTGGGAAAACCCGCCGTTCTGCTAAGTTGCGGGATAATACCAATTCCGAATTTCCAGTCCCCTTGAATTCCTCGTAAATTACATCGTCCATGCGACTACCAGTATCGACCAGGGCGGTACCAATGATGGTTAACGAACCCCCTTCTTCAATATTGCGTGCCGCTCCAAAGAATTTCTTTGGCTTATAAAATGAAGCCGGATCGACCCCACCGGAAAGGGTGCGTCCGCTCGGCGCCGTAACTAAATTATACGCCCGGGTTAAACGAGTAATTGAATCTAGTAAAATGACCACGTCTTGTTTGTCTTCAACGAGGCGCATCGCCCGTTGTAAAACCAGTTCAGAAACCCGCGTATGGTTCCGGGGTTCTTGGTCAAAAGTTGAATAGACTACTTCACCATCAATCGAGCGTTCCAAGTCAGTCACTTCTTCGGGTCGCTCATCAATCAGCAGAACGATTAACTTCGCGTTAGGATGGTTCTTACTAATTCCGTTGGCAATGGCCTTCAACAACGTCGTTTTTCCAGCTTTAGGCGGTGCGACTACTAATCCCCGTTGACCAAATCCAATCGGCGCAAACAAGTCCACCAACCGTGTTGATAACACGTCTGGCGTAGTCGCTAACGTCAGTTGTTGGTTTGGGTAAATTGGCGTTAACGCTGGGAAATGCGGCCGTTGTTTAGCTTCCTCGGGATCCTTATTATTCACCGAAGTTACCCGCATCAATCCGTAATAACGTTCGCCTGGCCGCGGATGCCGCGCTTCACCGCCCACTAAATCTCCGTTTCGCAAACCAAACCGGGTGATCTGGGAAGCTGAAATATAAATATCTTCTTGGGAAGAGCCGTAATTAATCGGACGCAGAAAACCGTAGCCTTCGTTGCCGATTATGTCGAGGACTCCTTCCATTTCAACAAATGACTGCTTTTTGGCCTGAGCACGCAAAACAGCCAGTGACAATTCCTTCTTGTTCATCTGGCTGTAGTATGAAATCTTGTATTCACGCGCAAGGTTGTAAATTTCTTTGAGAGTCATTTCTTGTAAATCATTCATCGTTAAAAATTTATCCATGAATATTAACTCTCCTAATTGTTAATTCTAAAGCGATTGATCCGCAGTAATTTCCACTTCCGCACCTAGTTTAGTCAATTTCTTCACTAAACTATCGTAACCCCGTAAGATATTATCTGCTTTGGTGATCGTGGTGGTACCGTCCGCCATGAAAGCAGCAATCATCAAACAGGCCCCGGCCCGGATTTCGCCCGCTTCCACGTTTGCACCATACAATTGGTCGGTGTAGTCGACGTAAATTACTCCGTCGGCGTGCTGGATGTTAGCCCCCATCTTTTGCAATTCCGAAACGTGTTTTACCCGTTCTGGATAAATGTGGTCGTTAACCACACTGCGCCCTTGAGCCTTTAGCAGCGAGGCGGTTAGTGGCTGTTGCAAATCGGTTGCAAACCCAGGGAATGGATTAGTATTGACCTCAATCCCCCGCATCTTTTCCACCTTTGGTACGTAGATCTTGTCCCCGTCAATTTTTAAATCAACTCCCAATTCAATCATCTTGGAAGTGAACGATTCGAGATGTTCGGGAATGATGTTATTAACTAAAATCCCATCACCCACGGCAGCTGCTAAGGATAGGTATGTACCCGCTTCAATCCGATCTGGAATAATGGTGTGGGTCGCCGTGGAAACAAGCTTGTCGACCCCTTCGATCCGGATCACGTCCGTCCCGGCTCCTCGAATCTTAGCCCCCATGTTGTTTAAGAACATGGCTAGGTCAATAATTTCAGGTTCCCGAGCGGCATTTTCAATGGTGGTAACTCCTTGAGCTTTTACCGCTGCTAAAATTACGTTAATGGTGGCTCCAACAGAAACCACGTCTAAAAAGATGTGGGCCCCGTGCAATCCCCGCTCGTAAGCAGAAATGTAAACCGTGTCCTCATCTTCAGTAACGTTAGCTCCCAGAGCCTTGAACCCCTTAATGTGCTGATCAATTGGTCGCGGACCAATATTATCACCACCGGGGAAAGTAACGGTGGAACGCTTGAAGCGTCCTAAAAGCGAGCCCATAAAGTAGTATGAAGCTCGTAAACTCTTAATCGCTTTACTTGGTAGTGGGTTTTCGACAATTTCCGTCGGGTCGATTTCCATCACGCCATCTTTAAAGGTTGAATGAACATTCATTGATTCAAGAATAATCATTAAGTTATGGACGTCAAGTATATCGGGTACCGAATCAAACCGCACTGGGGTGTCCGCTAAAATGGCCGCCGGTATTAGAGCAACCGTACTATTTTTTGCTCCGCCAATGGACACTTCTCCAGTCAGTCGCTGTCCACCCTTGATTATCATTTTTTTCATGGTTTTTCCTCACATAATGAACTTAAAGTACTTAAAACTAAGGAATGTATTTTACAGTCAACTTCAATCATAAATAATTTGTTGCAAAAATACAACCACAAGCCTTCACCTATTAAAAAAACTCAAACATCCTTATGTAAAAACGAGGCCGGAAAACTAGTCCGACCTCGTTGAAGTAGTAGTTAGCAAACTAATTATTTACTTTGGTTAGCGGCCGCAATAAATGCCTTGAATAATCCTTCCGGACGTTGTGGCCGTGAAAGGAATTCGGGATGGTACTGTGAAGCAACGAAGAAGCGCTTGTCCGGAATTTCAATTACTTCTACAAGGTGGTTATCTGGTGAAGTACCTGAGAATACCAATCCCTTAGCTTCCATTTCAGCACGGTATTGGTTGTTAAATTCAAAGCGGTGACGGTGACGTTCTTGAATCAATTCTTGATTATCGTACGCCCGGGCCGCTACGGTACCTTCCTTCAACTTGCATGGGTATAAACCTAATCGTTGAGTTCCCCCAAGGTCTTCGACATCCTCTTGGTCCGCCATCAAGTCAATGATGTTGTGCGGCGTATTAGGATTCATTTCTGCAGAGTTGGCATCTTGGTAACCCAACACGTTACGCGCGAATTCCACGCTGGCCATTTGCATTCCCAGGCAGATTCCTAAGAACGGCACGTCGTTTTCCCGAGCGTATTGAATTGCGTCGATCATTCCTTCAATTCCCCGGTCTCCGAAGCCACCTGGCACGATGATTCCGTCTTGACCAGCCATTAATTCAGCAACGTTTTCCTTAGTAATTTTTTCTGAATCAAACTTCGTGATCTTAATGTCCGCATTCACAACGTAGCCCGCGTGTTTCAAGGCTTCGTTAACTGAAATGTAGGCATCTTGCAAAGCAACGTACTTACCAACCAACGCAATGTTAATCGTGTGGTCAAGGCGGTTGTTTACGTGGTCAACGAGGTCCGCCCACTTAGCCATGTCCGCTTCTGAAACGTCTAAACCAAAGTGCTTAACGACAATTTCATCCATTTTTTGGCGTTTTAGATTTAACGGAATTTCATACAAACTTGCCACGTCTTTAGATTCAATTACCGCTTCCGGTTCAACATCACAGAAAGCAGCGATTTTCGAACGCATGCTGTCCGTAATATCTTCTTCAGTACGGACTACCAGCATGTTTGGCTGAATTCCTAAACCACGTAATTCCTTAACACTATGTTGGGTTGGCTTAGTCTTCATTTCACCAGCCGCCTTAAGGTAAGGTACCAACGTAGTGTGGATATAAAATACGTTTTGGGCACCCGCTTGGCTCCGCATTTGCCGAATTGCTTCTAAGAATGGCAAGGATTCAATATCCCCAACCGTTCCACCGATTTCGGTAATGACGATATCTGAATCCGTAACGGTTCCAGCACGCATGATCTTTTCTTTGATTGCGTCAGTGATGTGCGGAATTACTTGGACAGTTGCGCCAAGATAATCTCCGTGCCGTTCCTTACGCAATACTTCCGAATAAATTTTTCCAGTGGTAACGTTAGAATACTTATTTAAGTTAATATCAATAAAACGTTCATAATGTCCTAAATCCAAGTCCGTTTCTGTACCATCATCGGTAACAAAAACTTCCCCATGTTGGTACGGACTCATCGTTCCTGGATCAACGTTAATGTACGGATCAAACTTTTGAATTGTCACCTTCAAACCGCGATTTTTCAACAACCGTGCTAAAGAAGCTGCAACAATCCCCTTTCCTAAAGATGAAACCACTCCACCTGTAACGAAAATATATTTGGTCATCAAAACTCTCCTTTTCTAACATTTCTAACTGGTTAACTATTGGAAACCTGAAAGCGGATTTTATCATCGGGTAACCCTCACCCAACAATAAAAATACCCCCTATTCCATGAATAGGGGGTATTAACCGTTCATTGTCCGCTAAACCCAATCAGGTTTACCGGAGCCCAAAAAATATAATACCGAGTAATCAACCATAAGTCAAGCTGATAATTTACTCTTCTTCATCATCATTTAATTCTGTTAATTGACCTTCAATACCGTCAGGAAGCGTGTCGTTATCATCATCGCTAGATAAATCCTCGTAAGTTGGATCATCGGCATCCGCGTCATCAGCGGCGGTAACGTCTTCGTCTTCTGGGTCATCTGCATCGTAATCAATTACGTCGTCATCATCGGCGGCGTCAGCCAGAAAGGCGTTGACCCGTTTACGTTTTTTACGTACCGGACGATCTTCGTCTTCGTCTTCTTCAGTGTGAATTAGGGCTTCATCAATTGATTCAAATGGGTACCATGTCCGAAGTCCCCAGGTGTTTTCACCAAGGGAAATAAAACTGCCGTCAATATTTAAATCAGTGTAAAATTGCGATAACCGATTCCGAAACTCTTCGTCCGTCTTTTCCAAGTAATTTTGAACTGCATTAGCTAAATCAACGAATGCCATCGGTTCACCATTCTTAGCTAAGATAGCGTGAGCAACTTCGATCATCGAGAGTTCGTCTTTGTTTTGACCCTTAAAAATTTCTAATTCCAACTGGTGCACGTCCTTTCCACAGTCTGTCCTTAATGATACTACACTCAGGCCGTAAATTGCAATCGGATTTTATAGTTACCAATCAGCTGTTTACCCGCTAAAAGTTGGTAATCAATGTTCACTTGTCCTGCCAACGGTTCGTTTTGGAGTTGCACATCTAACAAAGGGGTGACCGTTTCAATTGGGAACAGTCCGTATGGGGTGCGGTAACGCGCTTCAATCCGTTTCCCACTTGCAAACCGAAGCCGCATTTCATTTTCAGCAGCTCGCGTTAGTAAAACCGTTCCTTCGCCGTCAATTTTCATGGTAACCGGAATTTTCTGTCCGCTTTTTTCGTCTACTTCTTGGTACCGTAAGTAAATTGAATTGCCCATTTGAAATACTTGTCCTGGTTCATCGAAAACTAGGTGGTTTTTTTCACCTTCTTGTTCAATAAACGTCTCTAAATGGATCGCAATTGGAATTCCATTATCTAGTGCCATTTGAATGCTCCTCTTCCTTTCACTTTATTACCATGCCAATTATAATTCATTTTACATATAATTGTACTATTCTACCGTTCAACTTTTACAAGCTTTAGCGAAAACTAGTATAATTCTAAGTAAAGGATTTATTTAATAAAAATCAGGAAGGTGGCATCATGGCCCTTAAAAATCAGCGCCTGCCGATGGAAAAAGTTTTTCGTGATCCCATCCATGATTACGTTTATGTCCAAGACCAAGTAATTTTGGATCTGATTAACACGAAAGAATTCCAACGGCTTCGCCGCATTCATCAGTTAGGAACTACTTCATTCGTTTTTCACGGCGCGGAACACACCCGTTTTTCACATTCTTTGGGTTGTTACGAAGTGGCCCGGCGCATTGTTGAAAACTTTGAACGGAATTACCTTTCCAAAAACCCTAACGATGGATTATGGCGTAAAGAGGAACGTTTGGTAACCCTTTGCGCAGCGTTATTACACGACATTGGTCACGGTGCTTATTCACACACGTTTGAGCACATTTTTCACACCAATCACGAACAAATTACTACCCAAATCATTACGGACCCGACTACGGAAGTTAACCAGGTTTTACGACAAATCAGTCCAGATTTTCCGACCCAAGTTGCTGCCGTTATCAGTCACGATTACCCGAATCCCCAAGTGGTGCAGTTGATTTCTAGCCAAATTGACGCCGATCGGATGGACTACTTGCTTCGGGATTCGTATTACACCGGGACAAACTACGGTACCTTTGATTTAACCCGTATTTTACGGGTGATGCGTCCCTACTCGAAAGGGATTGCCTTTCAAATTAGCGGAATTCACGCGGTTGAAGACTTTATCGTCAGCCGTTTTCAAATGTACGTCCAGGTTTACTTTCATTCCGTTTCACGGTCCATGGAGGTCATTCTCGGTCACTTGCTTGCCCGGGCACACCAGCTGTACTTAGATTCAGCAACCCCGTGGCAGCAGGCTCCACAATTTTTAATGCCCTTTTTCAACAAGCAATTTACTTTAAACGACTACTTGAAATTAGACGACGGGGTACTTAACACCTACTTCTTGCAATGGGAAGATTCAGAGGACCCCATTTTAAACGACCTAGCTAACCGCTTTTTAAACCGGACCCCGTTTAAATCGGCCCGTATCAGTAACCAAACTCGCGCGCTTTTACCTGAATTAAAACAGTTAGTGGCCGCAGCAGGGTTTGACGCGGAATACTACACTGCCGAAAACGATAGCTACGATCTGCCGTACGACGCTTATGACCCTACGTCGCAAAAGCCCCGAACCCAAATTGAATTGATGCAGGCCGACGGTTCCCTAGTGGAACTTTCCACGGCTAGCGATTTAGTTCGGGCCATCTCGGGCAAAGTTTCAAGCGACGAACGGTTCTATTTTCCAAAGGAAATGCTCACTAGCAACACTGAAAACTTATTTTCAGCTACCTTTGAGGCATTTCAATCACACATCAAAAACGGCATCATCAATTAGGAGGATGATCATGAGTATTAAATTAGTGGCCATTGATTTAGATGGCACCCTATTAAACGATAATAAACAACTGACCGAAGAAAACATCGCTGCCATCAATGCAGCTTCTAAGATGGGTGTTAACATTGTTTTGTGTACCGGACGCCCCATCACCGGGATTCAACGCTACTTGGCCCAACTTGAGCTCCAAAACGAAAGGGAATACGCCATTACTTATAACGGCGGGCTTGCTCAGACCATTAACGGGGAAATTTTAATTAAACACACCTTAAGTTTCCAAGACTACCTGGCTGCCGAAGCCTTCAGTCGCCAAGTGGGCGTTCATTTCCATGTGGATGGCAAGAACCATATTTACACCGCCAACAAAAATATTAGCCAGTACACGGTTGGAGAAAGTTTCTTAGTAGAAATGGGCTTACGTTACCGGAGCGTTGAAGAAATGAACCCTGACCTAGAAATGCCTAAGGTAATGTTTATCGACGATCCGAAGGTTTTAAGTAAGGCCCGTGACCAAATCTTCAATCGTTTCCAAGACGAATTTAGCGTGGTCCAAAGTGAACCTTACTTTATTGAATTAATGCCTAAAAACGTCAGCAAGGGCAACGCGGTTAAGGAGTTGGCGGAACGTTTGCACCTTAGCCTTGACCAAGTAATGGCAATCGGTGACCAAGGAAACGACTTGTCAATGATTAAGACGGCCGGAATAGGGGTCGCGATGGAAAATGGAATTGACGAGGTGAAGGAAAATGCCCAGTTCATCACGGCTAACAATAATGAAAGCGGTGTGGCAAAGGCGATTAGGAAGTTTGTGATTAATAAATAAGAGCGCTCCGCACCCCCGGGTAGCCCTTGAGGACTAACGGAATTAGGGAATTAATCGCGGGTTGGGCGATTGGTTCCCTAATTTGGTTAGCCGCAGAGGGCTGGGGGCTGAGCGCGTTTCGACTACGCTGCAGGTAAGCACCTGGATTAACTTTATTTTGGCCTTAATCGCGGATTGCGATTGAGGCCAAAATTTGGTTAACCGGAGAAGATTGGTGGCTGGAACACGTTTCGACTACGCTGCAGGAGAACCAAGGAATTAGGGAATTAATCGCGGGTTGGTCAATCGGTCCAATATCCTCCTCCCAGAAATTACCCAACTACGTTATTATATAATCAACTTTTATCATTGGTCGCGCACAAAAACTTAAGTCGATCGTACATGAAGGAGGTTCGCTTAATGGGACATGGCTCACAATTTTTAAAAAAAATCTTAATCATCTATATAGTTGCTAACCTAATCGTAATGGCACTTAAAGCCTTCACTCCGTTAGGTCAAAACAGCATTTTCAACCTGCTTGCTTTCGTGATCTTGTCCATTTTCACCGTTTATTTACTTTATTTATTAATAAAAATGGGCAAGAAACTATAACTTTAAAATCAACGACATCTTCATTCGCTAGCGGGGGGCCTCCCCCGTTTTTTGATTACTGACGTTGAAATCGTTCTCAAACTATGTATAATTAATGTACACGAAGGAATGATTATGATGAATAACACGGAACAATTAAGCATCGCCGTTAATGAATCAGCAATTCGGTACGCACTTTTTAGCGACCAGGGTGAATTGAAGGTACGTAAAAGCGTCCCTACTCCTACTGATAACATTGATAATTTTTTAAAAGCCATTTATCACATTGTTGAAGAAAACCAAAAAAATATCTACGGGATTGGAATTAGCGTTCCTGGTCAAGTGGATCAAGCGGATGGAATCATCTACCAAGGTGGCTCCCTACCGCTTCTTCATGGACTAAGTTTGGGCAAAATTATCGCTGCGCGTTACGACCTTCCCGTTGCCATGCAAAGCGTTGGAATCTGTGCAGCGACCGCCGCTCACTGGAATGGAAACTTACGTAACATTCACAACGGCGCAGCCCTAATCCTCGATGATGGCGTAGGCGCTGGGATCATTTTAAACGACCGGATTTTTACCGGCAATCACCTAGAAGCTGGGGCTTTAGGGATGATTTTAGCTAATCCGCAAACTGATAATCCTTCACCATCCCAAATTATGTTTAACGCATGTTCTGCCACTAAAATGGTGCAAAAAATCGGGAACGTTTTGCAGCTTTCCGACCCTAACGACGATACCAAGGTCTTTAAAGCCATTGAAAATGGCGAAGCCAACGCTCGCGAACTTTTTAATGAGTATTGCCGTAACGTTGCTTACATGATTGCCAATACTCAGGCAGTGTTGGACTTGAACAAATACGTAATTTGCGGACGGATCAGTACCCAGAGTATTTTGGTTCCCGAAATTAACCATCAGCTTCAGGTAATTCGGGACAGCTTTTCACTTTTAAAAGAGACTCTGCACATGCCAAATGTTGAAACTTCAGTTTTTAAACAGGATACCGACCTTTACGGTGCTTATTACTTTGCATTATCCCAATTCGATTTTAAAAAGTTACAGGAAGATGCAGCTCAAGACACGTCATTGCCAAATTAATAGTAATTACGCGTACAGCTAAATTTCCCTTAAATATTATTAAACCACCTTAAGCATGCAAAGAAGTTAGCTTGCTTAAGGTGGTTTTTATCTCAGACATCCAACCAAAAATACCCCAAGTCCACTAACAGCAATTTTGCCATCATTAAACTTGGGGTATTTAAAATTTTGTACAACCATTATGCTAACTAAGCCACCGCGTGTTGCCGTTGACTATGTGCCAAAAAGGCAAGCCGCATAATTACTAAGTTCAACTTCTCTTCTAACTTTGCATCCACCCGTAAATATTTGCTTACACAATTATCCACTTGTTGATACAATTTGGTTTCCTTCAACGCTTGATCACTTGCACCATAACAATGATTATAGTTTTGGTCCAGCTCTTCTTGTTCAAGCACGTCAGGAAAGTCGGTCTGGGTTCCCGGACCATCGTAGTAATCCACTAGATTAATATTGGTGTTTATACTCAAGAAAAATTCTTTCTTAGGAGTTCTTAACAGCTCAAATCCCAGCTCGGTATGGTTATCAGTGCTGATAACTAAGCCTTCATCATCATTTAGCGGTAAAAAGACGAAGTAATCGTGCCGGTTGCTGCTCCGAACGTCGTATTCCACTCCGTTTAATCCCGCGATTTTTTTGATGCAGCTGTCTTTATTAATTTCAATCGTTTTATCTTCTTGCATTACTTTAGATAAAACATCATATTTAAAAATCATTTTTCTTCCTCCAAAAAATAACCATAAATACTGGAACAGAAGAAATTATACTCCGCGCATTTAAAAAATCAACCGTTGTAATCTGAATGTAAAATATGTTTTTCATCCGCCGGCTTTTTCTTAAACTAGCGCCAATCTATCTAGTTATTTAACCGGCTTACTTGCGGGGTTTTGGTCAAAGTATACCGCCATCAAAAAACGCAGCAACGTCAAGTTAAGTTTTTGGGCATCTTCGCCTTCAAAACCTAAATAATCCCCTAGATAACGATCGGTCATTTCATACGTGTTCCCGTGCATGATTTCTTCGTCACTAGCATGGTGGTACTTCCGACTGAATTCGCCAATTGACGGACCCGTGAATAAATCTAAAAAGTCGGTTTCGTTACCCACACCGTCTTCAATTCCAATTATGCCTTTATCAACATCAACGTCAAAATAAAACTCACTTAATGGAATTTGAAAAACGCTAAAACCATCAAAAGTGTTGCCATCGGAAGAAAATACAATTCCCTTCCCCGGATTTAACTCCAAGAAACAATAGTATTCATGCTCATTTTTAATTTTCGAGACGAACTTAATTGCGGCGATTTTATCCGCCATTAATTTTTGTATTTGACTTTGTTCATTAATGATAATTGGTTTTCCCGTACTAATTACGTCCTTTAATACGTCATACGTAAAAATCATTAACCAAACCCCCTTCTCTACACTCACAACCTACTAACTTTATTATAGTGCCCTAGCACTTTAAAAAACACTTTATGCTTCAGGTTCCCGTCTTAATTGGCGAACAACTTGGACATAGGACCAAATCAACACTAAATTTGATCCTAGCCAAGCTAACGGGTTTGCCGTGCAGGCTCCGATAAAGCCAAAGGCAGGTACTACCCAAATCCCCACTAACATCCGGGAAAGCAATTCTGCGACCCCTGCTAACGTAGGTGCCATACTCTTCCCAAATCCTTGTAGGGTGTATCGCACAATAAACAGGATTGCCAACAGGAAGTAACTCATGCTGACAATTACAAAATATTGATGTGCCAAATTAGTAATGTGTTGTTCTGAATTTCCGATAAACAGGTTAACTAACGTCCGACTATTTAAAATAATCAAAATTCCCATCACGAAACCATAACTAATCGACGTAGTTAACGCTTGGCGAATCCCCTTCAATATCCGTTTGTATTGCTTAGCACCGAAGTTTTGCGCGGTAAAAGTTGCCATCGTAATTCCTAACGACATCATTGGCTGAGTCGCCAATTGGTCCACTTTTCCAGCAGCGGTGTACGCTGCAATTGCTGATGAACCCAAATGGTTTAACGAAATTTGTAAAATAATCGAGCCAATTGCGATGATTGAAGCTTGGAATCCCATTGGTAAACCAATCCGAATTTGTTCTTTAATTAACGTCCAATTCGTAGTGATTTCCCGCCATTCGAGGGACAACGCCGGAACCCGAGCCTTGATATAAAACCAACATAGAAAACAAGAAATCAACTGGGCCGTAACCGTAGCAATCCCTGCACCAGCAATTCCAACGTGCATGAAAACAATCAAGATGATGTCCAAAACTACGTTAATAATGCAGGCAATCACCAAGAAAATCAGTGGCAAACGACTATTTCCTAACGCCCGAAGCATATTGGAAAATAGGTTAAAAAACATGGTTGCCACTAGTCCGCCAAAGATAATGGATAAGAAAATTGCGGCCCCATCAATAATGTTAGCCGGCGTCTGCATTAACCGTAGTAACGGTCGGGTTGCCCAAACGCTAAGCGGGGTGAGCAACAGTACCAATCCGCCACAAATCCAAATGCTAGTTGCAAAACTTTGTTTGACCGCTCGTAAATCCCCCGCGCCATAGTGCTGGGCAGTGATAATCGATAACCCGGTCGTCATCCCTTGGGCAAACCCAATGATCAAAAAGGTCAGCCCACTGGTAGCCCCTACCGCAGCTAGGGCTTGTACCCCGACCACCCGGCCAACAATCAAGGTGTCGGAGAGGGTGTAAATTTGTTGGAAAATATTACCTAAAAGCAGCGGAATACTGAATAAGATAATTCCCTTAATTGGGCTTCCTTTAGTTAAAATACTATCCATATTAATCCTCCGTAGCCGTTATAAAAATGAAATAAAATTATTTATGATGTGGAGCGTGATGCTATATTTGATATCCTTGGTCCATAAATAGGTGATCGCTAGCAGCATTCCCATGATTGCGTAAATTGGGAAACTAGCGCCTAGGTCGTGCAATCCGCCAAAAAGAGCGCCGTTAACTACCACGCCAATTATGCGTACCAGCCGACTATCTTTGGTAAAGAAGAACTCAAAAAAGAGGCCCCGGAAAATCAGTTCTTCAATAACCGGAGCGACTAGTACTGCGTCAACCCACGTCCAAATTGGCGTGTCCCGTAGTAGTTGTTCAATAGCCGATTGGTTTTCCGAAGTACCAATATTAAAGTAGGTTACGTACCAAGTCTGCAGAAGCATAAAAATGAACCATAACCCAACCATTAATAACATAATCCGAAAGCGCTTACTGTTCAACGGGTAATTAGCGAAATCACTATGATTTTTGCGCACTTTATAACGGTAAAATTGAACCAAAAAAATCACCACTGCTAGAGTGGTCAAAGTGTACACTACCACCAATAGGACGTGTACAACTGGATGGGTGTCGTGAATATGCATTGCCGCTATTTGCGGTAATGAAATTACTTGGTCCATCGCAAAAAGTAAAACTAAAAACAGACAATTTTTAATAACGTTAAGACCTTTCAGAAGAAACTCCTCCTTAGCCTTAGTTGAATTATTCAGCTTGAAAGATGATAGTCGCTTTATCTTTAAAATGCAATTAATAACTCCACTAAGTTTGATATATTTAAGAAAATATTTTTTTATTTAAGATGTGCTAAATTCTGAGCAAATTTTGCCCCTCTTTGGCCTCCACATGGTAGCCTTATAGAAGTGAGGGAGGATGATGCGAATGATTATCAACGATCCGAATATGCGCGAGTATTTGGAAGTCCAACTTATCGGACACGAAAATAATAAAATCAAAGCCCGGACGCGGACTGGTGAATACATATTTGTTTACCCCACCGCCCGCCAAGCACGCGACCCATTATTTTGGCAGTGCTTAAAGGACATCATCAACAACAAATTGTGGCTACCGATCACAAAACAATTTCACCACTTGTTAGAAAACGACTGGTTGGTACCTTCAATGTAAAACTAGATAAACAACAGAGGTTGAGAAAATTGCTTAATTTTCTCAACCTCTTTTTTAGGGCTGTTTCGCAGCTAATATGGCTTCCTGCTCCACCGCCCATTTAATTTCACATCTATTTCCTTGACCGTTGCACGATGTCCAAAAGCTGTTCAGGCTTTTGCAACACATATTCTGCCTCTGAGAAATCATTAGTTGGGATGGCGCCCCAGCCGGCGTTAGCAAAATCTACTCCCGCTGCGTGGGCTGCCTGCATATCAAATAACGAATCTCCTACGTACAAGACATCCTTTAAGTCCATTTCTGCAAAGTATTTTTTGATCCCAAATAAAATCGGATCAGGATTTGGCTTATGTTTTTGTGTATCGTCAGAAAAGACCACCCGTTTAATCTGTTGAATCTTAGGGAAATGCTTCATCTCGTCATCAAAGACTCGTTTTAATTTGGAAGTAACAATCCCATACTCCACACCAAGTTCATGCAAACCGGTAAACATTGCCCCAATTCCGTCGTATGGTTTAATCAAATCGACTTCTTTACCAATTTGTTCATTAAAGATTGCGATGGTCTTTTCCGGATTAGGAGCACCCAATTGTTTAGCCATCTCTAAACCAGGGATTCCCATTAGACTAATAATTGCCTCCGGGGTAACCGTCACGCCGTCTTGTTTCAGAGCGTAGCTTAATGCGGCCACCGAAGCGTCTTCAGTTTTTAATAAGGTGTTGTCTAAGTCAAACAATACTACTTTATACATCATCGTTATCCTTCCACTCATTGTGATTTTACATTTATACTACGCCGTTTGCCCGTAGATAAAAAGGGAAAATCGCTTTCAAATCCACTTTTTTTACTTTTATTTACCTAGTTGAGCAAAAAAGATGTATTCGATTTCATTTTTTTATACAATTACCTTATTTTTGTAGTCTTTCTCACCTAGTAGTCCCGGAAAGCCTCGCCGCAAGCTTTCGTTATTATGCTATGATAAAGGTGAAAAACAAACGGGGTGGACAATATGAAAATTGCTTTAATCGGCGCGGGTCCGCGCAACTTAATGGCCCTCGAACGTTTAGTTTGTTGGGGCATCAGTACCAATTACTCAGCCAATGTCGAAATATCACTATTTGATCCCTTCGGAATTGGTGGTCGAGTTTGGAATCCTGACCAAAACCACGAACTGAAAATGAATTCGTTAGCCGAAAAAATCACTTTATTCACGGATCAATCTATTGAAATGGCTGGCCCGGTTCATGAAGGTCCGAGTTTACTTGACTGGGCCCTAGCAAACGGACGCAGCTTTATCGAAGAACACCAATATCATCATCAAAAGCTGCTCTTAAACGAATTAGCGAACTTAAACAAGCACTCTTACAGTTCTCGAGCCCTTTTTGGCATCTACCAACAGTGGTTTTACGAACAAATTATTAATCATTTACCGGATAACTTTAGCGTGATCCCTCGTTCAGAGTGGGTGACTAACGTTAAAAAAGATGCACAGCAATACACAGTCATCACCCAAGATGCTGCTTACAACGTGGACGTTGTATCCGCTGCTTTAGGGGAAGGCAACAACCCGTTAAGCAAAGAAGAACGGCAGTTGCAAGATTTTGCCGCTGCTCATCAACTAAAGTACGTTCCGATTGCGTATCCGGCCGAGATGGACGTTGACGACGTTGCTGCTAGCGATCACGTAATTATTCGTGGGTTAGGGCTAAGTTTCATCGACTACCTCGCCGAACTTACCGAACGGCGTGGCGGAACCTTCCACCGCGACGAACATGGGAACTTAACTTACACGCGTTCTGGTGATGAGCCTACAATTTACGCTAGCTCCCGGAGGGGATTGCCTTATCATGCTCGGGGACTAGACCAAAAGGCAGTGGGCGAGACTTTTCCGCGCTATTTCCTAAGTGACCAATACGTTGACGACCTTGTTCGCCAACACCAAGCCATTAGCGGCGAAGAATTTATTAACCGCATTCAATGGGACGTTGAGTTAACCTACTACGTTACCCTCGCGCAAAATAGTTATCCAGAAATTGATCTATCTGCTTTTGAAGCCGACCTAGCTGCTAGCACAAAGGGATTCAAGAAAATCTTGGATAACTACGGCATTGCTGCTAAAGATCGTCTCAACTGGGAAGAATGGAAGAATCCGATTCCTAAAGACGTTAACGACGCTGCCAGCTTTACCCAGTTTATTAAGACTTACTTGCAGCAAGACGTGGACTTGGCAAACGAAGGTAACTTAACCGCCCCATTTACAAGCGCTATTGAAAAGCTACGCGAATTACGTACCAACATTCGGAAAGTGGTTACCTACCGTTTAATCAGTGCTGACGACTACGTAGAGCAGGTTCTCAAACATTTTAATTCCTTAAATAGCTTCTTAGCGGTCGGACCGCCGGCATTTCGGATTGAGCAGATTTTAGCCCTTATCAAGTCGGGCATTTTAACTCTGATTGGCCCGGATATGAGGGTTGAAACGAGTGATGATCAATTTATGACTTATTCAAACCGGCTTGCGGATCATCAACAGTACTTTGGTAACGTCTTGATTGAAGGTCGTTTACCCCAGCCTAACGCTGCCAACAACACTAACCCGTTGGTAAATAACTTGCTGCAACAGGGGCTGGCCCGGATCTTTACCCTCCAGCTTCGCGATGGTTCTAGTTACCAAACCGGAGCATTGGACGTTACGGACGACACTGCTGAATTGATCGATCAAAACGGCAACGTGGTACCCCACTTCTTTGTTTGGGGACTTCCCACCGAAAAGCGGCATTGGCTAACTAACGGGGCTCCAATTCCTGGAGTTAACGATGTGCGACTCCGAATTGCCGATCGAATTGCGGCCCAAATATTTGCTAAATAAACTGGACATTTTAATATTGAAAAGGGACCTCGGATTTCTGCTTGAAATCTGAGGCCCCTTTTTTAGTTCATTGGTCGTTAAATACTAATACTTTTCTGCCGCGTAGTCGAAACGGGTTTTGTAACCCAGCTCTCTCCGGCTAACCAAATTGGGGACCAATTGCCAAATCCGCAATTAGTCCCCAATTCCGCGCTTTTCTGCCGCGTAGTCGAAACGGGTTTTGTAACCCTCTATATTAATATTGTCCCCCATGAATCTCCGCCACATTGGTCGTTAAAATGAACGCCTTGGGGTCAATTTCCCTAATTCTTTCAATAATTCGGTGATATTCGGCATTTTCCACCACTAGCATTAGCATCCGGCGGTTATCTCCCGAAAATCCTCCCTGCACGTTCAAACTCGTGTAACTTTGATCCAGCGACTCCGAGATAATTTCCTCGACTTCACTAAGTCGACTACTCATAATGTAAACACTCTTCTTCCGGTCAATTCCGGTCTCAATATAATTCATCACTAACAGCGTGATCACCGATGAAAATAGTGCTAGGATGAAAGCTTCCATTCCCGAACTAAAGATATTCATCAGACAAACAATCGTATCAAGCACCAGCAGACTCACAGAAGTTTTAAAGTTAAAGTACTTTTTTAAAATCAACGGCGGTACCGTAGTGCCCCCGCTGGAAGCATCAATTTGGTATAACAGCGCCACTCCAATTGCGTACAGCGCTCCGCCGACAATCACTGCTAACGTGCGGTCCGATACCAAACTTAAACTCGGCGTCACCGCCATACAGACTGGTAACAACAAACTGCCCACCGTAATTCGGGCCGTAGTCTGTTTTCCCAATGTAAAGTACGACGCTATCAGCATTGCCACGTTAATGATAAAGACAATCAGCGCCCGGTTCCAGCCAAAGGCGTCCTCTAACAAAATTGAAATCCCCGTTGCGCCTCCCGCAGCCACGTTATGTGGTGCGTAAAACATGTTAATACTAATCGCTAAAACTTCTAGCGCGACTAACATGATGGCAAACTGGCTGACCAACCGAAAACTTTTCTCGCGCATCTATTTATCCCCCGTTCCCTTAAACTAGTTATCTAAAAAGAGTGGGTAAACGCTCGACTAGCTTTCAATTCCGCTCTCACAATTTTGCAAAAGCAATCGTCAGTCACAAAATTCCAAAATCAATTTTCAAAGTCGCGACGTTCGGCTCCCCAGCTCCGATTCTCTTTCTATTATACCTAAAAGTTATTAATTATTCTTGATATAAGTTTTCAAATCAGATGGTTTTAACTGTTGCCAATCTTCATCAAAGAATTGATGCTTAATTTGGTAATGCGTTGATTGGCTAGGTTGGTCAACAAAATTCTTGACGTTTTGATCAACCACGTACCAACCGTACCAGCCTAAATGGATGGTATCTTGCATGAAGTATTTCTTACCACCATCACGTGATAAATCGAGAATCTGGTTGAATCCTTGACTTTGCAGCTGGTAATTTATTTTTTTGTCAAAACCACGGAGCATTTCTTGTGATAAGCCCACGTAATCCGCCCACTTCTGGTTAACCGGCGGGATGATAAAGAGCACTTGGGTATGATTTTTCGCAAATTGATCCAAAATTAGCTGGAAGTCAGCAAATTCAGGCGAACGCGTATAATCGTAATGCTTTTGCATCCCTTCAAAAGCAGCAATCCGTTTCTTCAAACGTTTATTATAAAACTGGTTTTGAATCCCAAACTGGTTGTTTGACGTTTGCCGTTTAGCTTGGCGGGTCAAAGCTTGTTGAATCATCCCATCCGACGGGCTATTAGGTAATGCTTCGACCTGCCGGTTAATATGGTCTTGATTAGTTCCTTGCAAGCTAAGCGGCGAAAAGAGTTGGTCTTCGTGAGCCAACAACCGCTTATAGTACTTCAAGTAAGTCCGTTGTCCCGAAGTTACCTGTTGCCCGTTAGCTACCCGATCTAACGCGTTAATTACTTGACGGTTAGTGCTGTTACTCCGGTCGTCTAACATGGTTAGCAACCGTTTAGCAGCGTATCGTTCACTTGGCTTCCCAGTTTGGTTTTCCAAGAAGTTAACGGCTTGCAATTGCGAGAAGTAAAATGCAAAGGCATGCGGGTCCGCTCCTTTTCTTACAAACCACTGTGGTGAAATCACAAAGACTGCCTTTTTATTTTTCAATTGGGGATTAATTCCCTGCATTTCAAAATAATGGGTCAACGATTGGGTCCCCGGTGCTCCTAGTAAAAATGGACGGAAGTCCCAATCATACTTTTCCGCCATTACGGATGGATGGGCTAAATCAAACCGGGAAAGTTCTGAGGACCCAAAAAAGGGAACGTAATTCCCATTTTCTAAGGCGGCCCGTTTTACGGCATCTCCTTTGAGCGTGTCTGGGGACAATGCCGTAGCTGCTTTTTGCTCAACGGCTGAGTTAATCTTATTTATTTTGAATGGGGAAAATAAAAGTCCGATTAAAATCAGTGCTGCCGCTAAAACGGGACCAAAAATCATCCATAACCTTTTAGCCACGAGCTTGAAGTTCCTTTACTTTAGCAATGATTTTATTTGGGGTGTCCCATTCGCTACGTTCAAATTCAGATACGGGAACTTCAATTCCTAGTTCAGTTTGTAATTGCAACAATAATTGAACCGTGCCCATTGAATCCAATAGACCTGCATCAAAAAGGTTATCATCCATACTGTTGCTAACGTCCGTACCAATTAAATCTGACAAAATATTTAAAACTGTTTCTTTTACGTCCATAATTAATTAATCTCCTTTAGTATTTAACAAAAAATAGTTTATCTAGGAATCCTGAGAAAACTAGGAAAGTGAAGCACACGAAATTAAAGGTAATGAAGATCGAAAGTGCTTCCGTCCACCGGTTATGCGGTAAGCGTCCCGGATTCTTTTTCTTAAATCCAAGCCACCAGTCGTTGATTACGAGGGCAACCCCATGAATCAAACCGTAGAGGATGTAATACCAGGTTTCCCCATGCCAAAATCCCATTAACAACATGTTTAAAACGTAAGTTACGTTTGCCGTCGTTTTAGGACTCTTAAAGGTCTTGTGCTTCATGAAGAAAAACACGAGCCGCATGTAAACATAATCGCGGAACCAGAATGACAAGGTAATGTGCCAACGATTCCAGAATTCTTTGATGTTGTGCGATTTGAACGGTTGCTTGAAGTTCATCGGAGTTTCGACCCCCATGAAGTAGCTAATGGCTACCGCGAACAAACTATAACCCGCAAAATCAAAGAATAGGTAAAAACTGTAAACGTACATTACGCCCAGCAGGCCCCAAGAGAGACCGTCCGTTTGTAAAGCAATGTGTTGGACCCTTGGCAAAAGTAAGGAACCAAATACGTAAGACAGCATAAATTTATACACAAACCCTAAGAAAAGGTAGTGCACTCCCTTTTCCAACAGGTCCAAGTAGTGTCCCCGTTCAGGGACGTTTAAATAATCCTTCTTAAAGCGCCGGTACCGGTCAATTGGCCCAGAAGAAATTGTCGGGAAGAAGGCCAAAAACTGCAGGAAGAACCACGGATCGTAATCCTTCAAGACCCCGTCGCGAATTTCCATGATGGTCTGAACCGCCTTGAAAGTTAGGTAACTAATTCCGAGGAATCCGATTAACGAAGAGTTACCTGATTGCAATAACGGCGTCATTTTGACCACTGCTAGGGGCAAAATTGCCAGTATTACGGCCCCTACGAAAACTCCGGTCGCGTTATGCTGCTTGCGATAGCGGTTATATAGTGAAACCAATATCACCTGGAAGATTAAATAACCAATTAAGGCAATTCCCTGTTGCCACTTTGGTCCCCCAAAGGTTAGCAACAAGAAGAAAAACGATACTAACAGTTCGTACCAGTGAAAACGGCGTCCCCGTAGCATCCCAATCACAATGGGCACTAGGGCAATGGCTAACATGAAAAAGTAAGTCGGGTTTTCGTAAGGTGTCGCTGTCCACATCATGAGTTAACCCGCGCGATCATACTTTTTATGTCAATCTTGCCGTTCGCCGTTTGTGGCAATTCTTCAACAAAAATAAACCGGTTCGGGACCATGTATTCCATCATGTTAGCCTTCAAACTGTCCTTAATGGCCACCGTGAGTTTAATTTGTGAATCATATTCATCCGTTGCCGGAATTACGTACGCGACTAGTTGCGCAACTTTTTGGTCTTTACCGTACTTAGGCACGGCAATTCCCGCCTTGATGAGCGGGTCGTTGTTCAAGTAATGGTTAACCTCTTCAAGTTCAATCCGGTAACCGTGTAATTTAATTTGGAAATCAGTTCGACCGCGGTAGTAGAGGACCCCATCTTGATCCATTACCACCAAATCACCGGTCTTGTATGCCGGATGCCCTTCATACTTGAAGAAGACTTCGTTAGTTTTGGTTGGATTATTAATGTAACCCTTTGAAACCGCTGGGCCATAAATTACCAATTCACCTTCGTTACCAGCCTTAACAACGTTGTTATCCATGTCGATGATGTAACCGCCCATGTCCGGTTTCAACCGGCCGATTGGTAACCGATCGTTTTGTTCCAGCACGGCGTCCGTAATTTCGATTGCCGAAACCGCAACTGTTGATTCCGTCGGGCCGTACGTGTTAAAAATCCGCGCTTCTGGAAAACGTTGTTTTAAAGCTTGGGCCGTCGCATGTGACAACTCTTCACCACAGAACAAGAACCGGGATAGTGCCGGATAGTGATCCGCATCAAAAGTTGGTTGCAATAGGCATACGTCCATGAAAGATGGCGTTGAAACCCAGACGTTTAACCCTAACGTTGGTAAAATTTCGAAAAGTTCCTTGAAATTATCGGTAACCGTCTTAGGAACCGCCTTTAAAGTTCCTCCTAACACCAAAGTAGCGTATAGGTCCATTACCGATAAATCAAACGAATATGGCGGTTGCGACAAGGTTACCGGACGGTCAGGTAAATCGAACTGGTCCATTTGCCAGTTAACAAAGCTCAATAGATTGTTATGACTGATTTGAACTCCCTTTGGTTTACCCGTGGTTCCCGAAGTGAAAATAATGTAGTAGTTTTCATCTCCGGTGACCGCCTGATCTAGCTCTACGCTTTGCGAATCTGCAAACACGTCTGAAAGCTCCTGGCCTTCCAAAATCGGCAAGTCATCTAAAGAAACTGGTAAGTCTTCAATGGCAATACACATCCCAGGATGCGCAATCTCATTGATCATGGTTAACCGTTCTGGATTAGAATGTCGGTCAATTGGAACGTAAGCGTGACCGCTTTTAACTGCTCCTAAAAAGGCCGCCACCATTTCAAATGTTTGTCCCCCATAAATCATAATGGGAGCTTGTTCCATAATATTTTGTTCTAAAATGTAAGCCGCTAAATTATCTGAGAAAGCTTTTAATTCACCATATGTGTGCGTATTTCCCAAATAATCATAAGCAATCCAGTCCGGATGCTCTTGGGCAATTGAATCAATCTTTTCAATTACGTTTGTAACTTTTTGCAAATCAAAACCTCCTGCTAAAATTCATTGTAAATGAAAGTCCCGCCAGACATTCCACTATACCCGTATAAATAAAGTAAAATCACAAAAACTAAAAAGTAAAATACTGTCCTTGTGATGAATTTAACCGAATCGTGTTGCCACAGATTCTTAAGAAAACCGATCACCACAATCCCCCCTGTTTTTTGCTATTGGTTTAGTTTGCAAAGGTTGCGTTAGGTCGCTAACCCTGCTAAACGTTACGCAAAATTATGGCATGATTTGAATTTTTTGTAAAGTAACCGTAACATTACGGGCTTAAAAAGTTCACATTTGTCACATTCTATTCATAAATTATCTGCCGATTATTTCCGTCGTTACGGCGTTTATCAAATTTATCTCATAAAAGTTTAAAAAAAGCTAAAATTTAGCCTCCGGGAGCTGGTCTTGACTAAATTTTAGCTTTGTAGCGTCTATTTTATTTTTAAACGTCGGCCCACCAAAGCCACTAACGCAGACTTAATGACGTCTCCAGGGATGAAAAAGGCGTTTGCAAGCACTGCCTTAGAAAATGCCATCCGCATATTAATTGCAAATCCAACAATTCCCAATAAATCAATTACTAGAACCGCAATGATGGCAACTTTTGCAAAGAGGCCAAACCAATCTTGTCGACCATGTGACGTCCACCATGCCAATAACACTGCTCCTACAAGATACCCCAATAGGTAACCGCCCGTCGGTCCCATAAATACGGCTACTCCGCCCCGCATTCCGGTTAAGACTGGTATGCCTACCAAGGCCAGTAGCAGAAACGCGCCGATGGTGATTGCGGCTTCTCCTGGAGTAAGGATTAACCCCACTAATAAAATTCCAATATTTTGCACCGTGATGGGAACCGGAATCAATCCTATTGGAAGATTAGGAACCAATCCCAACCCAATGATAATTGCCAGTAATAATGCCATTTTTGTTATATTTCGTGCGTCAAGCCGCATAAACTTCACCTCTAAATTTGGCCTTCCAACCGAACAGTTGAATTACCTTATTCCAAAAATGTTGTTTATCAACCATTTTTGATGAAGCTTTATTATAGCATGTTGCGCATCAGCTGCTATTTTCGGTTACCGTTAACCGATATTATATATGTAGTAATTTTTAAAATTAGGACTGTCGCGAGCCTAATCTCCGTGGTTTAGCGAACTGGCTAACCCGCGTTCTAGAACCCAGCTCTCTCCGGTTAACCAAATTTTGGCCTCAATCGCCAAAATCAAGTTAATCCCTCGCGTCCTACTGCTGCATGGTCGAAACGCGTTCTGGAACCCAGCTCTCTCCGGTTAACCAAAACAGGGACCAATCGCCAAAAACGCGATTAGTCCCTGTTTCTGTTAATCCTCAAGAGCTACCCGGGTTCCAGAACGCTCTTTATTTTTCTCCCCTTCTCACTATCGGCATCAGCCTAAAGTACAGTAATCCAATTACTGCTCCTACTATGATTCCCTTTAAAATGTTGAACGGCAAGATTCCGTACAATACCATATTTAACGTCGAGATATTTATTTGGAAACTTGCCAATTTCATATACAGTGGTAACAAAACAAACAGATTTGCCACACTCATCACCACGGTCATCAAGGCCGTTCCTAATAGCACTCCCTTAACTAGCGCCATCACAGCTTGGTGATGCGGCTGATCTTCTGCACGCTTCAAAAACGAATAGATTGGTAGAACGTACGCTACCGCCGCCATCCAATTTGCTACCGCTCCAAGGGCTCCCGCCGGGTTGCTATCCCGAACAATAATGTCCAATAGCCCAGCTAATCCAGCCGTCGCCATTCCCCACACGGGCCCAAACAAAACGGTTCCGATCAAGACCGGTACGTCCGCAAAGTCAATCTTTAAGAACGAAAACCCCGGTAAAATCGGAAAATCAATGAAAATCAACACAAACGAAATGGCTGCCAGCATTGCGACAATCACCATCTTATTAACTTTAGAAACACTCATGTTACTGCCTCCTTTAGAATCGGAGCACCTTCTTGGTAACTTATTTCCACAAAAAAACGCCGTTGCTCGAGTTCGGGGCAACAGCGTTAAAAACCGAATTAAAAAATTCAGTGCGCGTCAATAAATTCAATCTCCCTTTATCTAGACTTTAACTATCGGTTTCGGAATTTCACCGAATCAGCTGTCAAAAATGACAGGTCATGGACTGTACCACCGGTCGGGAATTACACCCTGCCCCTTGAAGATGAACCTTATTTTTTATAAGTATTTCACTATAAATATAGCCTACTAATTAATCTTCGTCAATCATTTGTTTTTTTGATTTTGAAATAGCTTTCACCGTCTTGCATCACGTCTATCAGCAGGTGTTCTTCCGCAGGTAAGTTCTTCACTTCACCCAAGTCGATTTCATAGCCGTTTTCAATTTCGTAGCCCTTGTTTACCCGGGACTGCAAAAAAATTCGGAGCATTTTCATTAATTTACGATTATTCTCGGCTTTTTTAGCTGCCATCGCTAACGTATACCCCTTATTAAGGTAATGGGCAATGTTTCCGGCTTGAATAAGTGCAGGGTACGTATATTTACGCTGGCCCGACTCTGATACATTGGTCTTTACGTAGCCTTTCTTTTCCCAGTAACGTAATTGACGAGGTGACACATCAATTGCCTTTGCCACATCGCCAATACTTAGTAACAAAGACTCGCTCGCAATGATTCTTTTTAACATATCGACCCGATCTGACGGATTTCCCATGATTCTCCTCCTGAAGTTAACCTGATTGACTTTGTCCGTTTATTTAATTTAATTATAACTTCTCTAACATCTTTGTCAAATAAGTTGACAAAGATGGTATACCGGACTATAGTATCTAAGAATAGTTTTTATGAAAAGAGGTTGTAAGCTTATGACACAAGCATTTGATGCACATGGAAAACCCTATAAGCGGTCTTTATTGATCCTTGTGCTTTTAATTGGTTCATTTTGTACCGTTTTGAACCAAACCATTTTAACCACGGCCTTTCCTACTTTAATGAAGGCCTTCGATATCAGTACCTCGACTGTGCAATGGCTCACGACTGGTTTCTTGATGGTCAACGGAATCATGATTCCCATTAGCGCCTGGTTGACTAGCCGGATTCCTTCCAAGCGGCTATACCTTTCAGCCATGACGATATTTTTAATTGGGACCACGTTCTGTTACGTAGCCCCGTCATTTTCAGTACTCCTTGCTGGACGACTAATCCAAGCGCTAGGGGTCGGAATTACGATGCCCCTTTTGCAAACCATGATGCTAACCATTTTCCCCGCTAACCAACGTGGTTCAGCGATGGGACTTGCCGGCCTAGTTGTCGGGGTGGCTCCAGCAATTGGGCCGACCCTTTCTGGATGGGTCATTGATAACTACCACTGGCGGACTTTATTTGGGATGATTATTCCAATCGTCATTGTAGTTTTAATTGCTGGTTTCTTCTTTATGAAAGACGTTTTGAAAACGGAGCACACCCAACTCGATTGGATTTCAGCTGCACTTTCAACCATTGGTTTTGGTAGCTTGCTCTTTGGCTTCTCTGAAGTTGGTGACAAGGGCTGGACTGATTCCTTAGTTGTAGCTACCTTAATTATCGGGGCAATCTTCGTAATCCTATTTGGGGCGCGTCAATTACGGAGTAAAAATCCGTTCCTTGACCTACGGGTATTGAAGATTCCTGAATTTTCAATTTCAGCAACCCTTAGTTCGGTTTCTATGATTGCCATGGTCGGTGCAGAAATGGTTCTTCCTCTTTACATCCAAACTGTACGTGGCGAATCTGCCTTTCATTCTGGATTAACGTTATTGCCTGGGGCATTAATGATGGGAGTTCTTAGCCCGATTACCGGACGTCTCTTCGATAGAATTGGGGCACGCCGGTTAGCGACTACCGGGATGTTCTTGTTAACAATCGGAACGTTACCATTTGCTTTCATCACCCGGACTACTCCAATGCTTTACATCATCGTGTTATACGCAATTCGGATGGCTGGAATCTCAATGGCGATGATGCCGGTTACTACTGCCGGAATGAACTCGTTGCCATTTGACAAGATGGGGCACGGAACCGCGGTTAACAATACCCTTCGGCAAGTTGCTAGTTCGATGGGAACTGCCATTTTAGTCAGTGTGCTAACCAACGTTACTAATAACCAAATGCCTGCTAAACACTTATTAAAAGCTGAACCACTTGCTTACAAAGACCAAGCCTTTAATGCCACTATCAGTGGTTACCACGCATCGTTTTGGATCGCGGTTGCCTTCAGTGCTTTAGGTCTAATCATTGCCTTCTTTGTTAGCAACCGTTCTGGTAGTTCAGCCGAAGTACAACCTCAAGCTGGAGGTGAAAAATAATGATTATTTTTCTACTAATACTTGCTGTGATCGCAACCTTTGTTTCAATGACCCTAATTCCCAAACCCGTGGTTCGTTACATCTGTACCGCAATTTCTGCCATCGTAGTCGTTGGCTCAGTAGCGCTATTGGTAATGAACGACCGGGAACATTTCGGAATGAAGAAGATCACTGAAACAACCACCCAAACCGTTTACTCAGTTTCACCTTCAAAACAAATGCCCATGTTACTTTATAAGAATATTGGGACCGATGGTAAGGAACGAGTTTACGTTTATAAAAAGGATGCGGACAAAAAGAAAACTTCCCACACCGAATTGGAAAAAACTACTAACCGGGTTAAGACCACTAACGACGATCAAGCCCGTTTAGAGAAGAAAACCACCCGTTGGGTATACAAAAATGATACCTACCGCCTTTGGTTTGGAATCGCCGGGAACGACCGGGAAGTTTCCCACCGGGTTAACACCTTCTACGTGCCTAAGAATTGGCCAACCTTGTCAACTACCGAAGCCGCTAAATTGCAAAAATTGGTTAAACAAAACCAAGCTTCTATGAAAAAGGATGCTACTAAGTACGTAAAAGCTAAGGTAACCGCAACGGTTAAGAACACCTTAAAAGCTGCTTTGCAGAAAAATCCCCGGATGAGTCCTGCCGAGCAGAAGAAGTTAACCGATCAAACAACTGCTGAAGCTACCAAGAAGTTTAGTGCCGAGTATCAAGCACAAATGATGCAAAAACTAATTGAACAAGCTAAGAAGTAGTTTAGCTACCAATCAAAAAAACTTCGCAAGAATTCCGATTCTTGCGAAGTTTTTTCATTTATTGATTAATTCCAAAGACCATCGTGGTTAATTATTGGTTTTACAAGTCCATTAGGCCCCTTTAAAAGCCGCTGGCGTCGTTTTAGCGCAACTACTGGGCAAGAACACCGCTCATAAAATTTACCTTGCTTATTTAGCCTCGTAAGCTTGCAACTGTTGACTTACCCAATTTGTCGCCTGGGCCGCTGCATTACCCGCGTGAATGGCGCAGAACCTTGCGTAAAATTGTTCGAATTGGAAACTTGGCTGTTGCTGAGTCTGCTTAGTGAGTTGAGCTAATTCATGAGTCAGTTCGCCTTCGTTGTAAACAATCTTGCCCGGTAAATCTTTTTGATAGTCCAGATAAAATCCACGAAGTTCGTCGCGATAAGTTTCATAATCATATGGAAAGAACACAATGGGCCGTTTTAAGTATGCATAATCAAAGAAAACGCTGGAGTAATCCGTAACCAACACGTCCGCAGCTAAGTACAAATCCGCAACGTCCGGGTAATTCGATACATCAATTGCGAAGTCTTCTACACCAGTAAGATCCACCGCGTTAGCAATCAAATAGTGCATCCGTAAAAGCAAAACTGTATCCTCTCCAAGCGTATCCCGTAATTTTGCCAAATCAAACGGTAGGCTAAAAGCATACTTTCCCTTGGTGAAAAATTGGTTATCCCGATAAGTTGGTGCGTATAAGACCACCTTTTTATCCAGGGGAATCCCTAACTTTTCTTTAAGCTGCCGAATTTTAGCTGCGTTGGGCTGCGCCAATTCGTCATTGCGGGGGTAACCAATTTCCAAAATTTCGTTTTGGTAACCGAAAGCTTGCCGAAAAATTTTCGTAGAATAGGCGTTAGGACTGATTAATGCATCCCACCGGTTTGCTTCATGAACAAAATTTTCGTGATATTTTTCCGTAGTGGTCCCGGGCATGGTTACTTGTGCAATATCCAAGCCCAACTTTTTCAGCGGCGTGCCGTGCCAAGTTTGCAAGATTTTAACGTGAGCCGGCTTTTTTACCCAACGAGGCAGCCGGGCATTTTCAACCCAGACGTGCGCTTTTTCAATCGTACGCACCCATTTAAAAGATCCCCGAATCACGTAATCGTAACGTTCTCCATTCGGAAAACCTTCTTCAACTAGTTGCTTATTTACCACCCAGATTAACCGATAATCGGGATGTTCTTTTTTCATTTCTTTATAAATTGCTAACGGCGAGTCACTAATTTGTCGCCCGCCAAAGCTTTCAAAAATAACGGTGGGCCGCTTTGCAGGCCGGTAGTTAATTTTGAAGGCGTAGGTTAGGAGGCGGCGTTTGACTTTTTCAATGAACGTATCAAGTTTCATGCGTTTCCCCTCCTTTTAAACATTTTTATTTATTACTAGGATATATTTTATGCACCTAAAATAGTACACTATTTTCCAACATTAAAGTACTGATTAGTTAATTTATCCACCACTTGCCTCAATGAAGGCTGTTTTGAGCGATTACCTTGAAGATTGCTAAATACTACGAAAGCTTTTTTGCCATCCGGACTAATCCGTACATGGTCCTCAAAACCATATCCGTAACCGTTAGCTCCGTAAAAAGATTGCTTCTCTGTATAAAGGCCACCATGATACCTAACTTGAGCAAAGTTAATTGGTCGATATAACGATTGCGTAGTTTGCTTGCCCAACAAATCCCCATTTAGTAATTTAGACAATACTTTATAATAATCCGGTGCAGACATATACACTTGTCCAGTGCCTAACTCTGATTCAACCGTGGCCATATTAGGCTGTTGCAAGACTTGTTTAACCATATTGCCCTGTTTTTTTAGGCGGTATCCTCTAGCAACGTCAATTCCAGTAGTATCAGTTGCAAATACGGTTTGTTGTAACTTCAATTTGCCCGTGTAGCGTTCCGCGAATAATTGTTGGTAATTATCTCCCGTCACCTTTTCCAAAATCATCGATAATAATACATAGTTAACGGGTTGGTAATTCCACTTACCGTATTTTTGTGGTTGAAATTTAACGTTCCTTCTAAGAATTTTTAAGTACTGGGTTCTAGGCAGACTGTCGCCCTTATAACTGAGCTTAGGCAATGATAATCCCGAAGTCATGTCCAGCAGTTGACGAATGGTAACCTCTGCAGAGCCCGGAATTCCCGTTATGTACTGATTAAGGTGATCCGTAAGCGCGATTTCATGCCTATTAACCAAAGTCATTACTAGTCCAGCCGTGAGTGATTTTTGCAAAGAATCAATTTCATAAGCAGTAGTTAGCCGATTATTTTTACCACTCTCATTATCCTCCACTCCCGCTGTGTAACTATCAACAATTTGGTTGTTCTCTACTAAAATTGCTGAGCCGCTAAACCCGGTCGGTGAGAGTGCCCGTCGAAGCCGCCCTTTCTCCGCGGAGTGAGCTGCCTGCGTAATTGCAGGATAACTATGCTTTTCTGTATTTGCTGGCCTTCTTAAATATACACTTGCTTGGCCCCAGATTAGTACTAGTGCAAGGATAATTAGTCCTCCAACAATTAATTTATTGATCAATTTTCTTGACATTTTCTATTTCTCCCCCAAATAAATTTACCAGATATAGTTTTACACTAATTGACGAGAAAGAACTAGCTTAAGCAGAAAAATTAAGTATAAGTTTAAGCATTACCAACCAATACTTTAATAAAATGACTTTTAAAATAGTTAAATAAGTCAATTTGGTTTGCTAATTGGTATCGTTTGCATTTGTCCAATAAATAGGGTATTTTCCTTATCTTAGGACCAAATTGTGTCCTCTACACCCAAAAATGATTTAGCCATTATTAAATTCAATAAAATAAAACTCCTAACTAGATAGACAGAAATTTCACTTATTTCTGTGCCTACTAAATTAGGAGTATAGTTTAAAAAATGTTTTACCTTTTTTGCACTCTATTTCTATTAAGGTTAATTATCATCCGGGCTTCCAAATTAAACCCTTCAGAAAATTTCATTCGTCTAAATTTGTTGCCAATTGGTTGTTTTTCCGCACGTACTTGCTTATAAAATTATCAAAGCCAAAACTAGCTAACAAAATTATAAAAGGTAAAAATTGAATAACATACCTACTCCTTCCTCCTTCAAAAAGAAGCAGGAAGAAAAAGAATCCTATCACCGTATATTTTAGCAGTTGAACCATCCATTCCTCATTAAAACAAGTGAACACCATAAATAGCAAAGTCAATAGCCAAATCACTTGCATTACAACAGAGAAACTATTGGTCCGGCTAGCTCGATTTTTAACCGTAAATAACCTTCTAGGTAACGTTTTGCTTAAACTCTTATCTACCATCGTCGTGTCAGCTTCATTTCCCCACGTAAACGTTCCGTCTTCCGTATTGTAGATCTGCTTATTCATCAAAAAACGCTCGTAAGCCGTTGGCCCCATTTTGTTGAAACGTTTTTTTAAGACCCTTAAGTCCCGATTCTTACGATTTTCATAATTTTTAATCGACTTATCTTTAAAAGTATCTTGAGGATTATAACCTCCACGTCCAGAAATTCCCATTGCCGCAAAGTGAAATAGCGAAAACGACTTGTTTTCATCAACAGAAACCAAGTTAGTATTTTTCTTGTAAAAACTAAATGCCGCAAAAAACGCAACTATTAATATTACAAATAAAGATACCACCCTAATGCTCATTCTACGTTCGCCCTTTACAAACTGCAAAAGAGAAATTATCAACAGAGCGATATAAAAAATAACTAAAGTGGGCTTTAAAAAATAACTAACTACTAGCAACAAGCTTAAAAATCCAGTTAAAATGCTTGTTTTAAGTTTAGTGTTTTCCTGATGAGTTAACAGTAGAACAATGCTCATGTTCAAAGAGCTTACGCAAAATGCCCATATATCACTATAGGGGATTGTTATCCATGGCGAACAGCCGATCAATAACAAACTGGCTAAAATATAGAAATTAGATAAACGTTTGCCATAGTTATTTCGCAAAATCCTTCCCAAAAACAAAATCGAGGAATCCAATAAAAAGATGTTCAAAAAACCAAGTTCTTTTGTGAAAAGTACTAACTCCGGTTTACCAAAAATAAGCCATAAAAAATGCTCTGCACTTAAAAGGAAAAGATTGTTAGGATAAATAGAAAAATAGTTGCGATCCCAAATAGGATGTCCAATTGCCTTATATAAAATGAGCGTCGGATCCCACTTAGTTATCGAAGTCATTGTCATCACTATCCAGCATTGCCAAATAAATAATGCCGTTAACGCCAGTAGGTAGGTAACTTTATTATCCAAACGTTTAAAGTCTTTCCTTAGCGGAATTATTAAGACTATGCCGATGATCGCAATATCAATAGCTAGTACCATCTTACCCGATAATTCAGACAAATCATTTCGTAATAAGCTAGCGGCACCCAAAATGCTCAGTATACCTAGAAACACAAAAAATATATTAATAAATTTATTGCTTAGGCCTTGTATATTGAATTTCAAAATCCTACATTCCTTTGTCTACAAATTTTTTTGTGTATTCATCCTTCTCAATCGTAAAACGTGGACGGTGCTTAACTTCCGAGAAAATTTTCCCAATATATTCACCAATTACGCTAAGGGAAACTAACTGTACGCCCCCTAGTAACCAGATGGAAATCATTAATGAAGTCCATCCAGAAACTACGTGCCCAACTATTTTTTCAATTAGCGCATAGATCATTAATACAATACTGATCAAAACGATTACCGTTCCCATCCCGAAGATTAAATGAATTGGGGCGTCGGAAAATGAGGTAATTCCATCCATCGCAAAGCGCACCATCTTTTTTAATGGATACTTCGATGTACCGGCAAACCGTTCTTTACGCGCGTAATAAACTTTATCCGATGGATACCCCACTAGTGGCACGATTCCCCTTAAGAAAAGGTTTCGCTCTTTAAATTGAAGCAGATCCCGTACAGCTCGTTTACTCATCAACCGGTAATCAGCCGAATTAGGGATGAGTTTAACCCCGATTTTTTCCATTACTCGATAAAACAACATTGCTGTATCACGTTTAAAAGCTGTATCAGTATCACGATTATTACGAACACCGTAAACTACGTCATTGCCTGCATGATACTTTTTAACCATTTCAGGGATTGCATTTACGTCATCTTGTAAATCAGCATCAATCGTGATAATCATATCTGAAAATTCAACAGCCGTGGACATCCCCGCAATTAGCGCATTTTGGTGACCATAATTTCGGCTAAATTTGATCCCAGTTATATCGTCAAATTTTTTAGTGTACTCTTCAATTAGCGACCATGTTTGATCTTTGCTGCCATCATCAACGAACAAAACTTTACTCTCGGAGTGAATTAATTTTTGCTTTTTTAAATTTATTAAAATATTTTCTAACTCTTTGTGCGTTTCCGGTAGCACTTCTTCTTCATTAAAACACGGAACAACTATTGTTAATAAATCCTTCATCTGATAAACAACCTTCCTAGGGATTATCTATTTATTTGAAACACATACTTAACTTTTAGTTCGTTATGCCCCTTTTTACAGTAAACCTTGGTACTTCCCATCTTACCCAACTTTACTTTATTGGTGCTTAAACTATGTCCATTAAGTACGTAGCGCGTACCTTGGTAGCGCACTACTGGTACCGTAACGTAGGCGCTTTTTCTTTGATTCCACTTAATGTTAATCCAACCGTCCTTTACAGAACGAGAAAAATTATTTTCATTTAAATAGAGGCCTTCAATCCCTTTAAACATTTGATATAAATTATTATTTCTGCATTTTAAAGAACCTGGTTTATTTAACTTCTCCATTTGCCGGGTAGCAGGCAAGTAATCGGGAATTGGTTTAGCTAAAATTTTCCACGGAGCATTTAAGTTTCGACTGCTAAATGCTTCTTGAACCGCGTAATTCTTCTGCCCTCGATATGTTATGTAACCAACCGCTCCAAAAGGTTTAGCAGAAACATTCCATCTGTTCAGTGCATCTGAAAAACGACTGACGGTGTCCATCGCGCTTACACAAGTCAAACCCATTAAAATAATAGCCAGCACTTTAAAATTATGATTTAGCTGTTGACCATTTTGTAAAACAGATAGCATTCCATAAATAACCAATAGAATACCAATCGGAGCTATCCGGAAAGGAAATTGTAAAATATACATTGCAGGAAGTATTTTAAAAAGATCATTCCACGGAAAAATCCCACTTGCCAGCAGTAAATAACCAATACCTACCCATTCTAGAAATTGTTGATCCCTATTCATGGCATCCCTATGTAAAATAGCAATTCCAACCGCAAATGCCAATGTCAACGCAATTGCTGGAGGCAAAACCGCATTTCCAATAGTATCCCCCCACTTTAATACACTTGCTTGCGGGTTTGCATACGGGTAAGGAGTCATTAATTTATCTTGCGAATTTAAGATCAGGTAAACGCCCCAAACGTTCACCGTGCCAATCAATGTAATTGCTGCCGAAATCACACTATCTCGTACTATTAATAACCGCTTTCCTTTCTGAACGGTCATGGCATAAATAAAGGTTACGCAGATTAATGACAAACCGATTATTGAGGATAAAATATGTAACTGCATCAACACAATCATCGTTAATGCCATTTCAGCTATATTAACGTTTTTGCTCCGTTTTCCATCAACCATCCGGATGGCGACAGCAACTGCTAATGGTAATACGCTTGCTCCCACTCCTAAAAACTCGTTATCAATAACCCAAGAAGTAATTGCAAAACTTGTAGCGTAAATGGTAGGACCAATAAGCAAAAGCTTTTTATCCTTTATCCCGCCAACTTTTAGCATATAGTACGTTGTCGAAACTGACGTAAACACAACTATAAAATTAAGCACTAGCTGTAAACGGTAATATGATTTAAGAATCCATAATAAGAACCCACATACATAAGCAAAGATTGGTCCATAAAGTACATTGATGTATCGACCAACTCCTCCAAACCCATACATCATGATGAAAGGCTGAAAATTATGTTCCCTTATTTGCATATACGTATCATAAAACCTATTCAGATGAAAGATTGTATCTGCAGAAATGATGATGCTGTTATGAAAAAATATTTGGGGAGAAACAATGAATAAAGAAATCAAAAAAAGTTTTCCTACCACCACGAGCTGTTTTTTATTAGGCATTAACCTGCTCTCCTTATGATCAACTTAAATTACTAAAACAAAAATAATGCATAATACCCAAACCACCGCAACTAACCATAAACTATATTTTGAAATTAAGGATGATTTATAAGCCAGCCGTAACTCATTTTTTCCCTTACGACTGCTAATAACTGGGGTACCAATTTTCGTTAATTTAATGGTGTCATTACTTAACCTTGTTCCATTCAAAGAAACCTGTGAATTTTTGTATACTGTAACTGGCACCATTGTTTTTTCAGCATTTTTATTACTGTGCCAACGCACGGTCAAAGTATTACCCTTAACGCTCTTATGAAATCCTTTTTGATTAAAAATGATTTCTTCTGCGTAAATACCGTAAGGATTGTTGTTAGCAAATAAGTTTTTACTCGAGGTTGGTAAATAATCTGGATAACCCTTTGTAACCAGCTTTAGCCCTCTTTTGAGATCTGCACTCTTCATCTCGTTACGAAATTCTGCTGCAGTAAACTGTTTAGTTTTAATAATGGGAGTCTTCGTTGAGATTGGCCAATTAGAATACCACACTAAGGCTGCATTTTGAATCCCATTAAACGTTCCCATTGTAATAAAAATAGCTCCAATAATTGCTGCAAGTTCGACTGGAACAAAGCTAGACTTGGAAGAACGTTTCATTTCACTTAAACTCATTGCGAAACCAGCAATCAATAATACTGATGCGATGGTTAGGAAACGGTATGGAAATTGAAGTAAACTTTCAATTTTACCAAAATAAGTACCGATTGTTCTCCAAGGGACCACGTTAGATGCTAGAAGTAAAAACATTCCGCCAATTAACGTGACCACTTTATTCGTAAAGTCAACAACCTTCCACTTGTACAATACATACCCAATTTGGACTAAATAAATAATACTTACTACTAACCCCAATTCGTAAATAGATGTATTTCCTACGGATAAATTAACGGTTTCCTTAGACATGTTTGCAACGGGAAATGGTGTAACTATGCTATTAGTACTAAAGACTTCTAACATTGCGCCCCAAACATTAAAAGTTAATACTAAACATAAAATTCCGGCTTCCGCCGTTTTCCAAAATAATTTAATCCGCTCCTTAGCCTTAACTAAGCCAATTACAAAGAAAATTAAAAATGCCACGACCGTAAAGAGTGCACTAAGCACGTGAACTTGAATTACTAAAGCCACAACCAGTGCTAATTTAACTGCCGAAAATTTACGCGGATCAAATTTTATCATGTCAATACCCACCATTATTTCAAGTGGCATTAACATCGTTCCCCAAGCCATAAAGGATTCCACCGTTACCCATGATTGGATCCAGTAACTAGACATGAAAATTACCGCCCCAATGGTGGCAAACTTTTTCTCGGCTCCTAATTTAGTTGCCAATTTATACATTAAATAACCGCTAATCACAAATATAGCGAAAGACGTTACAACCTGAAATTTCAACCAGCTTCTTACAAAGAATAATATTAATCCTAAAAAATAGGCAAATCCGGGCCCGTATAATGCATTTATAATTCTTCCACTTTGATTAAAGCCGTAATCCATTTGAAAGAAGTTAAAGTTATGGGTCTTTAATTGCATGTAAACATCATAAACACGGTTGAAATGAAAGGGCACATCGGCTCCAAAGATGATGCTTTTATTAAGAATCTGTGGGGAAACAAACAGTAATCCCACAAGTAGTATTACCAATCCTGGATAATATTTTTTTATTTTTGGCATAATCTTAACTGACATTTATCTACTCTCCTAAATAATAAAAATACTGTGAATAACTTAACAGCTAAAACAACTATTCTAAGTCAATCACAGTATTTATATAATAATTGTTTACGCCACACTAAAGTATAGCATAGCTATTCTGCTGAATGCTCAGATACCCAAACAAACTTATCGGCTATTTTTATTTTAAAGAACTTTGCGCCAACTAACGTTTTGTTGATAGGATCTTCTAATACTCGTGTTTCTAAAACTGTAAAAGTTACGGCATCAGCTTGAGCTATATCAAAATTACCGAGGAACTGGGTATCCTTTTGCCCATATACACCGCTCCATAGTAAGGTTGCATCCTTTAATTTAATGCTTTCAACTGGATTACTAATCTTTTCTACACTATAACAGCTGCGATTAAACACGTAATTCATTGCTTTTTGGGCACTTCTACCATCGTTCCATGAGTTATATTCTTGATTAAATTTTTCGACCTTTCGTTGATAATCTCGCCATTTCGGATCTGCGCTTATCCATGAATTGATAGCTTCTAACAATTCGGCAGTTGATCTTACAACCGGCCCTGGAACAAACTCTTCATAATCCTCTACGTAAAGTCCCCGAACATAATCTTGGTACTCTTCTAGGTCTGGAGCCATAAAGATCATTGGCTTATTAGTAACGGCAAAATCAAATAATACTGATGAATAGTCAGTTACCAACAAATCTGCTACTGCAAGAAGTTCAACGTTAGATTGCCAATCAGAAACATCGATAATATTATCCAATTTCTTAAATTTAGGTCTACCACTCGTAATTAGAGGGTGGAACTTAACAAGTACTACCACATCTTTAGGTAGTGAGCGGCTTAATTTTTCAAAATCAACTTTACTTTCCATTCCATACTGGTCTACATAAACAATCTCATCGTCTCTCCAAGTTGGTTCATACAAGATCACCCGTTTAGTAGCAGTAATTCCCAATTCTTGACGAATTTTTTCTCGTTTAGTAGAGTCCATATCTAATAACTGGTCAATTCTTGGCAGCCCACTCATAACGATTTGGTTATCACCAAGTCTGAACGCATTCTTCTGCAAATCAGCAGCAGTTGCGTTCCCAGCTAAAAGATAATCCCACTTGCGGCCTTCAATCACTTGATTTTTTTGGTATTGGTAGATTGACTGTCCCGGAATAAAGTCCGAACTTAAATCCGTCCCGACTTTTTTCAACGGGCTCCCGTTCCCAGTTTGAATTACCTTCATCCCCCGAGGCTTTTTCCAATTTACCGCCACCTCAGAATTAGTTATATAAAAACTGGCTCTTGCACGGGCAACAATCCCCTTTAACGATTTTTTGATCACATAAGGCAAGGCTGCAGAACGGAAACGTTCGGTTTGATCAGCACTCGCCAACCACAATAATTTATAACCATTAGGATGGGCTTTAAGATATTCATACAAGGCACGAGGATCACTATCAGTAGCGCGCCCGCCATTATTTTCAAAAACTATTAACTTGCTTCGCTTTAAAAATTGGCCAAATAAGTTAAGTGCACCCATTTCGAGACTTGTTACTCCTAATGCACGAGCTAGTTTACTAGTGAAGAAGCCCTTTTCTCCGTTATCCCTAGTAATATTATTATTAATAACTTGTTCCACAGTATTCTTTGAAGCATCACCATCTCTACCATAGGTACAAAATTCATTATAGAACCATTCCAATTTACTACCGTACTCGGCTTCTAATTTATCCGGTTTTTGTAAATAGTGGATGATTTGTTCAGTACTTCGGGCAATTGGCCCTGGTACGGTTTTAACGTAGTCCAAGTAAACACCACGGTTAGAATCATCAAGGTACCAATCCAAGTCATAAGCAAAGAAAATCATTGGACGTTTTAAATATCCGTAGTCAAACATTACGGAGCTGTAATCAGTAATTAAGACATCAGCAATTAGATACAGATCCGCAATGTTAGGATACGCTGATAAATCATAGGCAAATCCTTCAAATTCATGAATATCAATCGCGTTTGCTACTAAATGATGGAGCCGCACTAAAACCACGTAGTCATCTGCTAGTTTATCCTGCATTACCTTAAGATCCATCTCAAAATCAAGTTTCCCGGCTTGACGATATGTTGGGGCATACAAAACCACTTTCTTATCAAGAGGGATTCCAATATTCAACTTTAAGTTTTTGATGAACTCAGGGTTATTATTGTTAATTAATTCATCATTTCTTGGAAAGCCCACGCTAAGTACTTCATTTTTGAAATCAAATGCGTTCGCACCCACTCGGTCCATGTAAGCTGATGGCGAAATCAAATAATCCCACCGTCGATTTCGTTTCATGAAATTGCGTTGCCCTTTGGCTGTGCTATTTCTCATGGAAGGCTCTTCTAGACCCATCTTTTTCATGAATGTACCATGAAGCGTTTCTACTTCCACTTGTCCTCGTCTCTTGACGTAGGAGTTAGGAAAGTTGGTATTTTGTATAAAGTATTTTGCTGTAGCTAAATAATACCAGTACTTAAAGCTTCCTCGGCGAATAACTTTTCCCTGTCCACTGACTTTAGTTGATAAATCAGTTACCGGCCAAATAAATTTGTATTCAGGATGGGCCTTTTGCCAATATTCGTAGATTGCCCGAGGATTGTCATCAAATGACCTACCCCAAAAACTTTCTAGCACTACCGTCTTAGAGCTTAACGGTAGCAGTCTCATCAGTGGGTAAGCGATGTAGTAAGCCACTTTTCTTTTACGTACTGAATTGTCAATCCAGTCCCACTGCTGCAATAGTCCAATTTGGAACCTTCCTACGTCATTAACTTGTAGTTTTAATTTTAGATTCTTAAAACGGCTAATTTGTAAAATATTCCGTGACTGGTAATCTGCCATTAAAATAGGAATTCTGACATTGTTCTCATCACCAGCAATATCCACAAAAAAGTTATAGTATCCACTCTTAAAAAGTGGTTTTTTACCATCGCTGAACTTAATATTAACTTCAAAGCGATCATTAGTAAGCGGGTTAACCTCAAAAGCATCATAAGATTCTTTTGCATCAGTACTGATCATCAAGAACTGCACTTTACTAGTTAAATCATTTATTAATTTTGAGCTTACTGAAAAGGTTAGCTGAAGTACCCCATTAACAAGTGTATAGTTTTCAACCTTCGCACTATTTTTTTCAAATATAAGGTGTACTCCCCTTAACGATGAGGAAACATCTACGCGGGCTTTACAGCTACCATTCGTTAAGGTGAATACTTGTTCATTTAAAGAGAACCTAAACTGATATCTTCCCATGTTAGTGGCGTTATATAAGTAAAGCCGACCACTAGTGATCCCATTTTCTAGGTCATTACAGTCAAACGAAATGCGATACTTGAAGCAATCTCGTTCTTCTTGAATTAACTCAACTCGTGAAGCGTAACGCTCATCCTTCCCATAACTGAACATAAATAATGGATCTATCAGGTTTTTATCCGTCAAAAAATCAAATGTCAAAATATTTTTATCGGTAAGCTTAAAATCCTTCACCAACGGAAGGTTGCCGGCTAGAATATGATTCTGCATTTTAGGTTGAACGTCAAAAAACAAATTCCAGGCACGATTAAAATCATTATTGATAACGTATTCTTCAGTGCCACTGGCAATTCTTTCGGGTGTCAAAAGAGCGTTTCGTCGCCTAACCGGACTACCGACCGGGGTTGTAATCGTTAAATCGAGATCCGTTGCAATTAAATCAATCACCCAACGTCCAGCTCCAATTTGGGCCAGAACATCTTTTACATTGATTGCTAATTTAAAGGCGTAGTATGTAGTTCCCCAAAAAATACGCCGTCGCTTGGTTTTCTTTTTATCAATTACTTCGATATTAGTACTTTGGTGACTGTGGGTGTTTCGGATATGAGCGTCAAACGCGAAATTAGACTTTTCAAACTTTGCAATTTGACTAATGAAACAACGCCCCTCAACGATTGCTTGATCGTTTTCCCAATAAACACGGTCAACCTTCGACTTACCTTCAACCGCGCCCTTTGTCAATTCAATTTTTTCGGCTAGTTCCGGACGTAAAGCCTTATTAATGTAACGATACCGACCGTGATCACCAACAATTTCACCAATTTTTTTATATTGGTATCCGTAACGTTTAAAGTCTGGAAAATCACCATTCAATAGCGCGTAGTATTGAATTTGTTTTCTAATGGAAAGTTCTTTAATTACACTTAAATCATAGTTCCTTAAAAATTTAACTAAGTCCCGTTGAAACTTAAAGAGGGTTTCTTCGCTAGCGTTTTGGAATCCGTTTAAGTAAAGTGGAATATCCATGTCTAAAACCTTGAAGTTAAAGGCTTCCTTTAATTCTGGACTTCCTCCCAACTCTAAAATAGATTTTCTTGCCATTTCTAAAGTCTGCATCCGATCCCAAAACAACTGGAAATTAGCCCTTTGCTGAGTAATGGATTGGTTAGCTCCCTCTCGAACACGCCAATGATAAGTATCTTCAGCGATAACATCAACAGATTTAGCTAAAAGATGGTACCGCATTGACACCGGGATATCTTCATAGGTCAATCCTTCTGGATATCTTAAGCCGTTTCCTATAAAAATTTCAGCTTTATAGACTTTATTCCAAGCCGTAGTATCGTAAACTAAATTAGTGTTTACGTTAATATTAGTTTGAAGTAAAGTTTCTGGAATTGCTTTTTCATGCAAAACCGAAGGGTATACTTTTTTAGAATTAAACCTATTTACAAATCCCGAAGCGAGATCCGAACCCGTTTGTAATAGGGAACCTACTAATTTTTCATACGCATTTTTGGGAACTACATCATCCGAGTCAACAAATGCAAGAAATTCCCCAGTAACATAATCCAATCCTGCATTTCGCGCCGCACTCAACCCACCGTTAGGAGTGTGAACGGCAGTAAATGTCGGATATTTACTATCGTATTCATCAAGAATTGCTCCTGTATTATCTGGGGATCCATCATCTACCATGATGACTTCGATATCTTTATATGTTTGGTTTGCTAACGAATCCAAACATTCTTTGATATAATCCTCGACTTTATAACAAGGCACGATAATGCTTAGTTTTCCTCTTACAAACTCTCTCTTCACCGCTATTCTCCTCACAAAATTATAATAATGCTATGAAGCCCGCCGCTAATTTATGAAAAATTCGAGCCGGATTTTCTAACAAACTAAAAAATGAATACCCCATAATATGTGAAAAACCAATTCCCAGCATTAACAATACAAGAATCACAACTGCTAATCTTGTCATCAAGGTCATTTTTTCTGGTAGCACTTGCTTGTAAAGTACATTATGCACTGACTTTTTAGCTTCAGCAGGTTTACTACCCTGAGCTATCTTTTCTTCTACTAATTCTTTTTGGTACGCCTCAACATCAAAATCAAGTTGTTCCGCCTTTTTTGTTGCTTGATACTCTTTTTTCTCCTTAGCGGACATTGCCTTAAAATCCGCATAAAAAGCGCGGTATTCGGCAATTACCTTTTCAGCTGGACCGACGTCTTTTAACTCACCGTAATGCATCCAAGCAACTGTATCACAAATCTTTTCTACCTGTCCTAAAGCATGACTCACAAATACAATTGTTTTTCCTTGCTTTTTAAATTCCATAATTTTGTCAACGCACTTTTGGTAAAAAGTTGCGTCTCCAACAGACAATGCTTCGTCAATAATAATGATATCTGGGTTAATGTGCACCGCGATGGCAAAGCCCAGACGGGAGCGCATCCCAGTTGAGTAATCTTTTACAGGCTGGTTAATAAAACTTCCGATGTCAGCAAAATCAATGATATCCTGACGAATATCATTAATTTCTTTGATTGATAGGCCTTGCATCAACCCTTTTAGTCGAATATTTTCAAGTCCCGTCAAGTTCCATTTAAGTCCTGCACCGATAGAAATAATCGAGGTATCCCCTTTAACATCTACCATTCCAGTGGTTTGGGGGATAATTCCCGAAATGATGTTTGAGATGGTTGATTTTCCCGAACCATTCACTCCAATAATCCCGAGAGTTTCACCTTGCTTAACGTCCAACGAGACTCCCTTAAGTGACCAAAAATGCGGTACGTCTGTTTTTTTAATATTAAAAAAGTTTTTTAACCGATCGCTTTTACTTTTGTATAAATCATACTCTTTAGTTACATTTTTAACTTGAATTTTATAATCCATATATCAATTCTCCTAAATCAAATCCACAAAATCTGATCTGAATTTATTGTGTAAATAAGACCCAAAAATACCTATCAAGATAATAAAACACCAGAAAAATAAAGTAAGTGCAGGATCTTGTAACATGGTCCCGGTAGAAAACATCGAGAGGCGCATCCCGTTTATTACGTAATAGAAGGGATTTAACTCTAGCAATCGGATCAATGGTCGTGGAAAGTTAGAGGTTACGAAATTAAATAACACCCCACTCATGTAAAACAAAACCCTTAAAACAGACTGCAACGTAATGTGCCAATCTCGGATTAAGACACTAACGGTTGAATTAAAAATACCCAACGCAAACATTAAAACAATCATGCAAAAGAAGTAGTAAATGAATTGAAAGCTTAATAGCGTTAAACCAATATGACTAGCAAAGGTTAAAAACAGACCAAAAGCAATCATAGTCCAAAAACTATATAGATTTCCGTATATCTTGATCGAAGGTAAAACATTAATCGGAAATTTCATCTTTGAAACCAAGCCAACTTGTTGATACACACTTTTTGAAGCATCTAAAGTAGTTTTGTTCATGTATAACCACGGAGCAATACCGGCAACCATCCAAGGTAGATAAGGAACACCCGGCTCTGGATCTCCATGTTTCAAAGCTACTCCGAATACTAAATAGTAAATTCCAATTTGAATTAGCGGATTTAGAAATTCCCACGTTAAACCTAGATAATGACTTTGATATGTAGCACGATCATCGTATTTTGCCATACGACGAATTATTTTAAAATTCAAAAATTGATCGCGAACTATTTGAAACAATGTGTTCATAAAAATATTCCTTCCATAGTTGAATATATTTTTTATTAAAAAAGTTGATTACATCAGATTAATGCAAACCAACATTACCGCAAATTATTAAGTATAATTTAAGGCACTTTTATATTTTACTCCGAATCTATTTTTAAAACCGCCACATTATTAAATTCTTTATAAATAGCAAGCGGAAGCTACTTTGTAGCCTACTTCTCCTCCCGAACAATATAAACCGGCCGGTCCTTGACTTCCAAGTAAACCTCGGCAATGTAACGACCGATAATGCCCAAGCTTAGTAGTTGCACTCCGCTAAAGAAGAGGATGATCACTACTAAAGAAGGCCAGCCAAACGCAGAGGTGTGCGGAAAAATAATCGCCCGAACAATTACCGCCAAAGCTCCTAGCACGGCTAACACACAGGTAGCGATCCCAGCGGACGTCACAAACGATAACGGTGCCGTTGAGAAGGATACGAACCCTTCAATCGCGTACTTCATTAATCCCCAGAAGGACCATGAAGTTTTACCAGCGGCCCGTTCGCGGTTCTCATAAGAAATATAGTAAGTGTTAAAGCCGACCCAGTTAAAGAGTCCCTTACTGAACCGTTCCCGTTCCCGCATAGAAAGCACGCTATCCACCATTTGGCGGGTCATTACGCGGAAATCGCGGGCTCCGTCCACGAGTTCCAAGGAGCTTACCTTATTGATCCACTTGTAAAATTGTCGCGCAAAGAAAGAACGCACGCGGCTTTCTCCATCACGGTCTTTGCGCCGCGTAGCCACTGAATCATACTCGCCCTCTTCGATCATTTTGACCATTTGGGGTAATAATTCCGGTGGATCTTGTAAATCAATATCCATCACCGCTACTAGTTCTCCGCTCGCTTTTTGTAAGCCGGCGTACAACGCTGCCTCCTTACCAAAGTTCCGTGAGAAACTAATGTAGTGGATTTCCTCATGTAATTTTTGAAGTTTTTTAATTTCGACTAAGGTCTTGTCTTTTGATCCGTCGTCGACAAAAATCAATTCGGGCTCGACGTCCATTTGGGTTTCCACCTTCGCAAAGGCGTCGTAAAACAGCTCGACGGTTTCCTCTTCATTATAAGCTGGTACAATCACTGATAACTTTTTCAAATTAGTTCACCTGTCTAAAATTTATGTCTAAACTTTTCTTTTCTTAAGTTTCATGTTTTACTTAAAAGGTTAACTCTAAAGAACTTGGAGATGAAACCTTGATTAAGCAACTTTTTAAAAAATATAAATCCCTTATATCATACCTCTTCTGGGGCGTGATCACCACGTTGGTTAATATCGTGGTCTTTGCTGTGTTAGTAGACCAATTACATATATTCTACCAATTCAGTAACTTAATTGCTTGGTTCGTGTCGGTTTTGGTCGCTTACGTCAGTAACAAACTGTGGGTATTCAATTCCCACACTTCAACCGCCAGCGATTTATTTGCCGAAGCGCTCCGCTTTTTCTTAATGCGGGCCGCCACGTTAGTGTTAGATATCGTCATCCTCTACGTAGGAATTTCCCTGCTCCACGGAAACGACATCTTCGTTAAAATCATTGATAACGTCGTCGTCATCATTTCTAACTATGCTTTTAGTAAATTAGTCGTTTTTCGGACGAAGAAAAAATGGGAGTAATCCCATTTTTTTATTGCTCTAATTTTTCTAAAGCCGTGGCTTCGTCAATCACTTCTACACCCAGGTCTTGCGCCTTAGTTAACTTGCTCCCGGCATCGGCGCCCGCAATCAACACGTCCGTTTTTTTCGAAACCGAACCGGCCACGTCTGCACCTAAGTTCAACAGCTTTTCTTTCAACTCGTTACGGGTAAAATGCTCTAATTTACCAGTTAAAACCACCTTTTTACCGTTAAAGTAGTTTTCTGGTGCTTCGCTTGGTTGTGCGCCGAGGTATTCCATATTCACGTCCACAGCCTTCAACTCGTCGATCATGTTACGCGCCGCTTCACTTTGGAAGAAGGTCGCCAAATTATTGGCCAGCGTTTCACCGACCGTATCTACCGCGTCAAATTCTTCCACGGACGCTTCCATTAACCGATCCATTGAACCAAACGCTTCGGCAAGGGTCCGAGCCATCTTGGTTCCTACGCCCTGAATCCCAAGCCCATTAACCAAGCGTTCCAAAGAATTTTGCCGGCTACTGTCAATGGCTTCTAGCAAGTTATTGACCCGTTTTTCCTTAAACCCGTCTAATTGGCTTAGTTGGTCGGCAGTTAATTTGTATAGGTCGTCAAAATGGTGAATAAATCCCTTTGCATAAAGTTGCTGAATCTGTTTAGGCCCCAACCCCATAATGTTCATTGCATTGCGGGATCCAAAGTGTTCCAAACGTGCCACAATTTGTGCGGGGCAATCTGGGTTAATGCATCGTAAGGCTACTTCACCATTTAAATGTACTAATTCTTTACCGCAAGAAGGGCATTGATTGGGAATGGTCAAGTCCGCCACGTCTGCCGGACGCTTGTCCAAGACGACCCGGGTGATTTCTGGAATAATATCTCCTGCCTTATGCAATAGCACCGTGTCGCCAATCCGAACGTCCTTAGCAGTAAGCTGATCCACGTTATTCAAGGTTGCCCGACTCACCGTGGTTCCAGCTAGTTGCACCGGATCCATGACCGCCGTCGGAGTAACTACCCCCGTCCGGCCCACTGACCATTCAATGTCACGCACCACGGTTGCTTCTTCTTCTGGAGGAAACTTGTACGCAATTTCCCAACGCGGCACCTTAACCGTGTGCCCCAATTCCGCTTGTAGCCCTAAGTCATTAACTTTTAAAACAATTCCGTCAATTCCATAAGGCAAATCGTCGCGTTGACCTTCATAACGTTCAATATAATCCCAAACTTCCTCTAAACTGTGGCAAACCGTCTGGGTGGGATTAGTGTTGAATCCTAACTCTGCCATTGCCTGAATGGCCTCGTGCTGGGTTTGTACCCCCAAAACTTCGGGTTCCACTAGCGTATAGATAAACGTGTCGAGCTCGCGTGCTTTGGTAATTTGCGTATTTAGTTGCCGCAAACTACCGGCCGCCGCGTTCCGTGGGTTAGCAAAAACGGATTTCCCCGCTGCCGATTGCTGTTCGTTTAACTTCGCAAATGCCGCCTTCGGCATGTAGCATTCTCCCCGGACTTCCAAAGAAAGTGGCCGACTAAGGGTCTGGGGAACCGATTTAATGGTCTTTAAATTCTTGGTAATGTCTTCACCAATGTTACCGTCTCCCCGGGTGGAACCCTGCACTAGCTTACCGTCTTCATACACTAATGAAATCGCTAATCCGTCAATTTTAAGCTCCACGTTGTAATCAACTGGATGGCCCACATTTTTCTGAATGCGCTGGTCAAACTCCGCCAACTCTTCCTTAGAGAAAACGTCGCCCATCGACAGCATCGGTTCGGTGTGGGTAACCTTGGTAAATCCGGCAAGCACTTCGCCCCCCACGCGTTGAGTGATTGAATCTGGCGAAGCAATTTCTGGAAATGCTTGTTCTAAAGCTTGCAAGTCCGCATAATTTTCATCATAAACGTAATCTTCGACTTCGGGAGCATCCTTGGTGTAGTACAACTCACTCCAGCGGTCGAGCTTTTCACGGAGTTGTTCCGCAAGTTCGTTAGCTTCCGTTAGGTTCATTTTTTCAATTGGCTTCGGTAAACTCATCTTTTCTCTCCTATATCATGTTTCTATAAATTCAGGTCAAGTTCGATTGGACAGTGGTCTGAACCAAAAATCTCCGTATGAATTTTAGCATCCGCGAGTTGCTTGTCCAATGCTTGGGAGGTCACAAAATAATCGATTCGCCAACCCGCATTGTTGGCTCGCGCGTTAAACCGGTAGCTCCACCACGAGTAAACGCCCTCTTTATCAGGATAGAAGTAGCGGTAAGTATCCGTAAACCCACTTTGCAGCAACTCGGTAAACTTTTGCCGTTCTTCGTCAGTAAACCCGGCATTATGGTGGTTAGTGCGGTCGTTTTTCAAATCGATTTCCTCGTGAGCTACGTTTAGATCCCCACAAAAAATTACCGGCTTAGTGTCGGCAAGTTGTTTTACGTAAGCTCGGAAGGCGTCGTCCCAGTTCATTCGGTAATCCAAACGACGTAATTCCGGCTGTGAATTAGGAGTGTAGCAGGTAACCAAGAAAAACTTCTCGTACTCTAGGGTAATTACCCGTCCCTCTTGATCGAATTCAGGAATTCCTAAACCGTAAGAGACCGCCACCGGTTCCCGTTTAGTGAAGACGGCCGTTCCCGAATACCCCTTCTTTTCTGCATAATTCCAGTACTGGTGGTACCCCGGCAAATCCAGGTCAATTTGTCCTTCCTGTAGCTTGGTTTCTTGGACACAAAATATATCCGCATCCAACTCGTTGAAAACGTCCAAAAAGCCGTGCTTTACTGCCGCACGCAAACCATTCACATTCCACGAAATTAATTTCAAAACCGTGCCCCCATTTCTAATTATCTCTTTTAATTATCGCACAACTTGACGGAAAATTATTAAAGTTTGTCTAGCAAACTAGGTTGTTTACCACTTACGAAACTTTACGGTTATAATCAAACTAGGAAGGTGATGAATTATGAAAATTAACGTTGCATTATCTAACGGGTACTTACCCGATCGTTTTGGCAAATATGCTCCCGCAGCCGACAAGCTTCACGATTTGCCAATTCGGTCTTTTCCCATTGAAATTAGTGAGTTGCCTACTGACACAGCAGCCTTAGCACTAACTTTAATTGATTACGACGCCGTTCCCGTTGCTGGCTTTCCGTGGATTCATTGGATCGCGACCGACATTGCCGTGACCAATCTGATTCCTGAAAACGCTAGTGCTTTGGAAAACGGGATGACCCAGGGAAAGAATAGTTACGTTTCTAAGTTTTTAGACGTGGATGATCCCGCAATTTTCGAACACTATTCGGGACCTAAGCCGCCTACCGACCACGAATATACGTTGACCGTTTACGCGCTCAAGGAACCTACTAACCTGCCTAGGGGATTTTATCTAAACGACTTAATGCGTAAAACCGAAGCATTAGCCTTAGATTCAGCGCAGATCAAGATTCTATCCCGCGGTTAAGTTTAGATCCTGATTGCTTACTATAGGGTAGAGTTACTGAAAAACGCTTTTTAAGAATTGAATTCTCAAAAAGCGTTTTTTGGTTGATTTTCTAATGTAATGCGACGGGTGCCAGCTCCCTAACTAAAAATCGGTAACGATGCCTAAACTAGACATAATTACCGATTCCTAGCTAATATTTACAGCCTGCGCAATTTTTAGTTCATTTCTTAATTTTTGTTTCGCCTTGCCCGGGCCATTTTATCCAACTGCTTCTGAGCTTTTTTAGAGCCCCGTTCTAAATCTTTACGCATTTTTCGTTGGTGAAAATCAGTAAAGAGGCTCTCCAAGTCATAATCCACGGGATACAATTTGTCGGCGGCCATTTTTAATCGCGTTCGTTTTCGTAAAACATTCTGAAAACCGTGTTCTACAAAGACTGCTACCGTGTCATCGCCGTGATCTTCGTAAACTAGTCCCACCTTTTTGAGTTCCGTTAAATAAACCTGATCGCCTTTTTGGTATCTCAATTCGTTTTCGGCTTTATCGGGCAGCTGATCAGTCTTCGCCAACTTCGGAAACTGTATTTTTTTGGTTGCATATTTCGCCTGATTGGTAATATATTTACCTGCCCGCTGAATCAATGCTTTGGGCAACCTCATTTTTTGGGCAATCCAAAGCGCCTGACTGTCGCCAACTTCACCAACTTGCAGTACGTACTTAGGAGTTAGTGTTTCACGATCAAATTTCATTGCGGCCGGCGTAAAATCCGCATGCTTTTTAGTGAAATTCTTAATCTCTCCATAATGGGTCGTAGCAACGATCAATGCTCCCTTTCGATACAAATCTTCCAGAATCGCAATCGCCAATCCGGCCCCTTCGTTAGGATCAGTTCCGCTGCCCAACTCATCTAATAAAACCAGTGTATTACGACCGGCCTTTTGAACAATCTTTGCAATATTTTTCATGTGGGCAGAAAAGGTACTGAGTTGATTTTCAATATTCTGCTCATCGCCGATATCCACAAATAGTTGGTCAAAAACTGCTAATTCAGTCCCTGCTTGGGCAGGAACTTGTAATCCAGCCATCGCCATCAAGGTTAACAATCCCACTGTTTTCATGACGATTGTCTTACCACCGGCGTTAGCACCTGTAATAATCAACCCTCGGTAGTCCTTTCCTAATTGAAAGTCTAACGGCACGGGGGTACCAACCAAGAACGGGTGCCGCCCTTGAATTATATTAATGCGCTCCGCTTGGTTGATTTGCGGAGTAATTCCATCGTATTCCCGGCTATACTTCGCCCTTGCAAAGATAATGTCAAACATTGTCACAGCGTCAATAGCATTTAAAATACTTGTTCTTTGTTCGCTTAATTCGCCCGTTAATTCAGCTAAAATCTGATAGCTTTCAGATTCGATAACTGCCTTTTGAAACGCGAGTTTTTCGTTAAGCTTAGCGACTAAATCTAGCTCAATATAAACGGTTTGACCGTTACTTGATTGATCCACAATCGTACCAGGAACCTTAAATTTATAGGATGCTTTAATTGGGACGGTTATCGAGCCTTGCTTTTCAACTATCAAAACGTCCTGGATCATCGGCTTGTTTTTAGGACTTCGCAAAAACTTCATTAGTTTATCTTGAATTTCGTCCTTGATGGTTTTAAATTGTCTCCGCGCCTTCCGAAGATCTCGAGAAGCATCATCTAGTACTTCATAATCATCAACCTTTTGGTAAATGTGCTCTTCGGTAGTCGTGAATTTAGATAACGCCTGGCTGTACTTATACAGGGTTGGCGTCTGGTACCGGTTCTTTTCAAAGAATTTTTTTAACATCCGGTTACTACGCAAGAAATCTGCAAATTCAATTAGCTCCGCGGGTGTCAGAATCACGCCTTTATCAATTTTATTCATTAACCGGTTAATCTGTTTCAAGCCTAGTAATGGAATATATTGACCACTTTCAATAATTATTCGTGCTTCTTTAGTTTCTTGTTGTTTAACCCTGATACTTGCTAAATTACTTTCAATTGGCATATTTTCAAGTTTTTCTTTACTAAAATCACCAACTGCTTTAGCAATAACTCCCCTTTTTACTCGGTCAAATTGTAACTTTTTAAATAATGATTGATCAAACATCTCTTTTTCCTCTCATAAAAGAGACACCTATCCGATAAAACCTAATTAAAACAAAAAAGACCACAGTGATCCTCTGTCGTCTTCAAACTAAACTTAAAATTTATTTTGACAGGTATCGCTTGTAAAAGCATGCCAAAAAAAACCGTCTTCCCCGGTTCAATTAGCGCCAATATTTACATTTAGATACTTGCCACACTCATCAAAATTTCCCCATTCGCGTTTAGATAGGTTTTATCAACAAGTAAATTAACAAATTTTAACGAACTCGTCAAATCTTTGCTTTTTAAGTCCTCATTACCAATCAGAATTCTTTAAATCATTATTTTAAAGTTGCGTATTTAAATTTAGGGAGGTTACCCGCCATTCCAGCTTTGTACGTTGGTAAATATACAATTATGCCTCCACAATTAAATTCAATTGAAATTATATAACAAATTTATTATATTTCTAAGTATTAAAGAGGTTGATTTATGTACGAAATTGATTTTTATTTTGACAGCAATGGAAAAAGCCCAGTATCTGATTATATTGTGGCTCTTTCTAAAAGCCACCAAAAAAATGATCGAGCTATTCTAAAAAAATTATTCACCAGCTTGATTTGTTACAAGATTTAGGACCGCTCTTAAAAGAACCTCAGGTCAAATTTATAAAGGGCTATAAACATCCCCTGATGGAGCTAAGACCACAACCCGAAAGAATTTTTTACGCCTCTTGGAATAAGAATCGTTATATTCTGCTCCATCATTACTCTAAGAAAAAAAATCGAACCGATCCACGGGAAGTTCACATCGCGATTAACAGATTAGACGACTGGTTACAACGACATTAGAAAGGATTAGTTGACATGGCTACTTGGAACGAACTCAGAAAAAAAGTCACTAAGAATATTCCAACTGAAGAGTTAAACCTTATTGAAACTCTTACTTATCTACAAGAGCGTCGAATCAAGCTAAACATTACGCAAAAAGAGTTGGGTAAAAGAATTGGCATGGCACAATCTCGCATCGCTAAAATTGAAAGTCTTGACTCCACCCCTTCTCTAGAAACTCTAAATCGTTATGCACACGGTTTAGGATTGGAAATTAAACTAACTTTAAAACCATTCCTTCATAATCAGTAGTCATTCTTTTCAATATAGACACTGCTCTAACTATAGTTCGTAGATTCTATGTATAAAACTCGTATTTAAAATAAAACAGAGGGCGAAATTCACAACTGAATTCCGTCCTCTGTTAATTTTTAACCATTTTCTTGAACCGTCCTTCTCCCCATGAAGAATGCTTCAAGTCTTTTCTCTCTTTAATTTTTGCTAGCTTTTTAACCAGTCATATATTCTTGGCTGCGATCGCTAAACCACTTCTCCGTAAAACCACATTTTCCATATTCTAATACCGCTATGCCGAAACGGGCTCCGAAACCCACTTCCCTCCGATTAATCAAATTAGGACATCAATCGCTCAAACCGCGATTAATGCCCTAATTAAGTTAGTCCTCGAGACCTAATCGGGTCCTCTAGATAAATTGAATCAACGTCATCACAATTGGTACGACTACGATGAATAGGATCGTACTTGTCGTTACCAAGTTGGTTGCGTATTTTACGTCACCATGTGATTCGTTTGCTAGGATTGGCATAACCGCTAATCCTGGTGCTGCTGCTTGCACAATCAATGTTTGCATTTCCATCGTTGGCAATACGTGTCCGGTGTGTGCACCAAGCAAAATCAAACCGGTAATTACCAATGGTGACAATACGAAACGTCCAAGTAATGCAAAGACCGTATCACGGTCGAAGTGGATACTCTTCAATCCGGCGTCGTAAAGCACAATCCCAATGTAAATTAATGACAATGGGGTTACCAAATTACCCACGTAACTCAAGGTGTTGCCTGCCCAACTTGGCACTGGCAACCCGAGTACCAACCAGATGATGGCAACGATAAAACCAAGAAGTGGTGGTGGAAGAAGCTTCTTCCAGTTCACTTTACGTTCTGTACCTTGGTCACCCTTTTGCTTAGTTGGGTCGTCGTTAGCAATCAAGAATACCCCGAACGCCCACGTCGAAACCGTGTTAGTTACGTAGTAAACTAAGAAGTATGCCAAACTTTGCGAACCAAACAGCGCAATGTTCAGTGGCAATCCAATGAAAATGGTGTTTGCGTTAACTACGGTATTCATAAAGAGTCCGCGGCGTCCTGGTCGAACCTTTAATAACTTAACCGTAATCCATGCGATGATATATCCAATAATTACTCCACCAAACGAATAAATCAATCCGCTTGATAAACTAACTAGTTTTGGTAACGTTAAATACTTCATTACCGATACAAAAATTGAAGCTGGTAGAGCTACGTTCATAATTAATTTTGAAATACTACCACTAAAATGGTCGTCAAACCATCCCATTCCTCGTAGACCAAAGCCAAGGGCCATCATCAACAGAATGGTAATAATACTTTCAACGGACGTAATAAATGCCGCCATCTTACCCACTCTCTCTTTCTCTTTATAACGAGCTTTTGGAAAATCTTCTTAATTCCTGTACTTCTCTGCTGCACAGTCAAAGATTACCCGAATTCACTCACTCTCTCTTTTTTGAAATGAGTTCCCGAATTCAATCTCCTCCGGTTAACCAAATTATGCCATCAATCGCCAAACCCGCGATTAATGTCCTAATTTTCTTAATCCTCAAAGATTACCCGAATTCACTCACTCTCTTTTGTTATTCGTCATTTTCAACGGATCGACCCACCGGTCAAAGTCCGCTTCGTTCACCAAACCGCTCTTTAATGCAGCTTGCTTGAGGCTCAATCCTTTTCGACTTGCTAGTTGGGCAATCTCTGCCGCTTGATGATAACCAATATGTGGCGAAAGCGCCGTCACGGTCATTAGTGATTGTTCCACCAAGTCCAGCATCCGGTCGGCGTTAATTTCAATTCCCGCGACCATCTTTTCGGTAAACTGAGCCACTACCCCGCTTAACAAATTGACGGAATCTAAAAAGTTGAAGATAATTACCGGTTTATAAACGTTCATCTCAAAGTTTCCTTGGCTAGCAGCAACGTTAATCGTTACGTCATTACCCATTACCTGAGTTGCTGCCATGGTCAATGCTTCCGCTTGGGTTGGATTAACCTTACCAGGCATGATTGAAGACCCGGGTTCGTTAGCCGGAATCGTCAATTCCCCATAACCAGCCCGCGGACCGCTTGCTAGGAAACGGATGTCATTAGCGATTTTTAACAAATCGGCTGCCAAAGTTTTCACCGCGCCGTGCACAGCTCCAATTCCAGAATGTGCACTAAGCCCGAAGAACTTATTTTGGGTCATAAATCGTAAGTCGTACACCTTACTCAATTCGTTGACCATTTCTAAGTCATAACCGGCAGGAGCGTTCAATCCCGTTCCCACTGCGGTTCCCCCAATCGGTAGCTCTAATAACGTATCTTTGAGCTTTGCCAAGTAATCTAAATCATGTTCTAACGTACTTACCCAACCGCTAATTTCTTGGCCGAAAGTCAAGGGCGTTGCATCTTGTAGATGGGTTCGCCCGATTTTAACCACGTCCCAATACTGTCTTTGTTTTTCCGCTAATGTGGTAATCAAGTTTTTAATCACAGGTAGAAGGTGGTTAATTGCTTGACTCGCCGCAATGTTCATTGCCGTAGGAAAGTCGTCGTTAGAACTTTGCGATTTGTTGACGTCGTCGTTAGGTAAAAGCGCCAAATCAGAATCAATTTGTTGGGCAACGTGCACAATCACTTCGTTGACGTTCATGTTCGTCTGGGTTCCCGAACCAGTTTGGAAAACGCGCAGGGGGAAATCCTGCATTAAAGTTGCATCATCTAAGGCCAATAATTGGTCACTCGCCTTTTGAATTAACCGCGTTTTTTCGGTAGGTAATAATCCAAACCGATTGTTTACCCCCGCAGCCGCCTTTTTGACGTTAATTAATGCTCGAATTACTTCAACTGGCATCAACGGTCCCGTCGCAAAATTATGCCGACTGCGTTCAGTTTGTGCGCCCCATAAAGCCTGTTGAGGCACCTTTACCTTTCCTAATGTATCTTCTTCAATTCGATAGTCCGCCATCGTTATCGCTCCTAATTTTTAGTATTCAGGAGTCCACCGGGTATCTGCCACCGCTTTTTTCACATCGGTGATGGTTTCTTTTGTCAATCCTTGATCAACTGCACTCTGGGCAATGCCTTCCGCAACCGTTTGTGAGAATTCAATCAACTTGGAAACTGGTGGCAATACCGCTGCTCCTGGTTTGCTTACGTCTACGATACCGCCCAATGAATGAGCAGCCTTAGAAATCATTGTATCATTTAATACTTTAGCAGTTGAGGCAATGACCCCTAAACCTAAACCAGGGTAAACCAACGCGTTGTTAGCTTGACCAATTTGGTAAGTAACGCCGTTGTATTCAATATCGTCAACCGGGATTCCGGTAGCAATCAAGGCGCGACCATCCGTCCATTTCAACAAGTCTTCCGCCTTTGCTTCAGCTAACTTAGTTGGGTTAGACAATGGGAAGATAATTGGGCGTTCCGTATGAGCAGCCATTTCACGAACCACTTCTTCGGTGAAGGCACCAGGTTTTGTAGAAGTACCCACCATGATAGTTGGGTGAACTGCCTTCACTACGGATAGCAAGTCGGTCAATTCTTCTGGGTTTTCAAATTCGCTGCGCTTACGTGCAAATGGCTTTTGTTCCGGCGTCAACGTTTCGTCATCATCAAACAAAAGACCTTGCTTGTCGACCATGTAGAAGTGTTTTTTAGCTTCTTCTTCGGACAAGCCGTTTTCAACCATTTCTGCGTAAATCCGGCTCAAGATTCCGGCACCTGCAGTTCCAGCACCGAAGCTTAGGTAAACTTGATCCGTAATCTTTTGCTTAGAAATGTTTAGGGCACCTAAAATACCAGCCAAAGTAATAATTCCGGTACCTTGAATGTCATCGTTGAAAATTACGTAACGATCCTTGTACTTGTTCAAAATCTTTGCCGCGTGGTCACGTCCAAAGTCTTCAAAGTGCAGGTACATATTTGGGAATAAGTTTTCTGCAGTTTGAACAAATTGGTCCACAAATTCAAAGTAACGGTCGCCCTTGATCCGTTCGTGACGGTTACCAAGGTACATTGGGTCCTTCAATAATTTTTCGTTGTTGGTTCCTACATCCAATACAACTGGAAGAACTTGGCTTGGGTCAATTCCAGCAGCAGCGGTATAAACCATCAACTTACCAACCGAAATGTCGACACCGTTAGTTCCCCAGTCACCGATTCCTAAAATACCTTCTGCATCAGTAACTACGATTAAACGAATGTCTCGTCCATCAGCCGCGTTCTTCAACGCCGTTTCCATGTTATCTGGATCATCAATGGAAAGGAAAGTTGCGTTTTGTGATTGAACATAAAGCTCACTGTAGTTTTCGATCGTATCCGCAATGGTAGGATCGTAAACAATTGGCATAAATTCAACAACGTGTTCACTGAACAACTTGTAGAATAGTACCCGGTTTTCGTTGAAAATTTGCATCAAGAATAACCGTTTTTCTAAATCATTAGCCTTAGTTTGAAATTGAGCGTAAGTTTGTGCTACCTGTTCATCCAAAGTCTGGATGTATGGTGGAATCAAACCGTTAAGCCCTAACTGATCGCGTTCTGCTTTTGTAAATGCAGTTCCCTTATTTAAATAAGGATTGTTCAAAATACTCATTGCTTTTTCAGTCATTTTGCTTTCCTCCAATTTTTTATTACGCGGTAAGTTTAAGACTCCTTGGTTGCTATAGTCAAATTATTAGCATATTATAAATTATTTTTATATTTAAACGAAAAAGCTTGATATAATAGGATTATGGAGGAACGTTATGAACACTAAAGATTTAAAATATTTTCATTCGCTAGTAAAAAATAAAAATTTTTCTACGGTTGCTGAAGAATTTAACGTTAGCCAACCCACTATCAGCATGGCTATCCGACGCTTAGAAGATACTTTTCAAACCACGCTGTTCACCCGGGATCAAGGCCGACACCATTTGTCCGTCACCCTAAGCGGTCAACAACTCGACGAACACGTGCAGGCCATCTTGGACCACTTAACCGTCGCCCAAAATAGCATTAAAAATATCAATACGAAAAAATTAATCTTGGGTCTGCCACCCATTATGACCAAGTACTTTTTCCCGCGGATTGCCAAACGCCTTACCGAACAAAATTTGTTAAAGGCCATCGTGCCCGTGGAAAAAGGGTCGGCTGAGCTAGAGGAAATGCTACTTGCTGGGACCCTCGACATGTCCCTAATGGGGGCCATCGAAAAGCAATTCAACGAAAATCTAGCTTACCAACATTTGGGCAACGACCATTTTGTCGCAATTGTCGGTAGCCAATCGCCCTTCTTTTCTCGCGACAAAATCTGGTTTTCCGAATTAAAAAACGAGTCGTTTATCACCTTTGATAGCAATTTTGTTCACGCGGAAGCTCTGCGTAATTTCAGCAACATTACCAATTTTCGACCTAACGTGGTTTACCAAAGCAATGATTCCCAAGTAATTCAAGAAATGGTGGCCCAAAACGTAGGGGTGGGTTTTATCGTCAATTCTGCGGTAATTAAACGCCCGGACGTTCGGGTTCTGCCCTTTTTCGATGAAGAGCAACCCTTGTTTTACATGAACCTGGTCCAACGTAAAGACCGGATCTTAAGTCCTTACCAACAAAGAATTGCCGATTTGATTCGAGAGTAGTCAATAAAAGTCGAATAGTTAGTGCGTGCTAATATAAAAAGCGGTTATTATGCCAATTCCAGACATAATAACCGCTTTTGGGATTAAGCAATCTTCCTCGAATTTTGTTAACCACTCACGCTGAAAATTCTCGTGCTTCTTTGTGGAATAGCCAAAATGGACTCCAGTGTCCAATCTCTTCCGGTTAACCAAAATGCGGAACCAATCGCCTAAACCGCGATTAATTCCGCATTTCCGTTAATCCTCAAGAGCTACCCGGGTTACTCCGCCCTCTAGTTTTTAAACCATTCGTCAATTTCCTTATATTCTTGTTCGCTAAGTTCAATTTCCGTTGCCTTTGCGTTGCTTTCCACTTGTTCCGGTTTGCGTGCCCCTGGAATTACCACGCTGATGGCCGGGTTCTTCAAGTACCACGCCAAGATCACTTGCGCCACGGTCGCTTGTTTTGCTTCCGCAATTTGGCGCACCTTTTCAGTCGCTTCAATTATCTGATTAAATTGAGCTTCTGAGTACTGGTCAAAGCGTTCATGATCCTTCTTCGTATATTTCCCCGTAAGAATTCCGGACGCCAATGGGAAGTATGGTACAAAAGAAATTTGGTGTTCTGCGAGATATGGGAACAATTCCTTTTCCGCATCCCGGTGCACTAAACTATAATCATCTTCGACAACGTCGATCACGTCTTCTACGTTAGCTTCCTTAATTTGTGCTAAGGAGAAATTAGAAACCCCAATGGCTTTAATTTTTCCTTCTTTACGTGCCTTAACTAACGCGTTGATTGCCTCGTATTTGTTAGTAGTTTCGTCTGGAAAATGAATGTAAAAAATATCAATATAGTCCGTTTTCAACCGTCGCAAAGCTGCGTCGATTTGCAACGTTAAAAATTCTGGATCGTTGTTGGGTTGGTAATCGTGCAGCGGATCTTGGGCCGCCTTAGTTGCCAAAACCACTTTAGAGCGGTCGTAATCTTGCAAAACGTCGCCAATAATCTCTTCTGAACGGCCCTTCCCATAAATAAAGGCGGTATCTAGCAATTGAATTCCTTCATCCAACGCCTTCCGCACAACCGCATAACCATCTTCATCCTTTAAATTTGGGAACAAATTATGCCCGCCAACTTTATTAGTTCCTAATCCTAACGCCGTAGTTTCTACGTCACTTTTACCAATTCGAACTAAATTTGCCATACGATTACCTCCAGTTATATTTTCGTGATTAGCATAACAGATAATCGAAAAAAAGGGACCCCTTTAGTTTTAATAGTTCTGTCAGTAAACATTTGACGTAGCAAGTTTTTGCCATCGGATCATCAGGAAAAGGACCGTGTTTTCCTGCCGCATAGCCGAAATAGGGCTCCGTAACCCAGCTCTCTCCGGTTAACCAAAATGCGGAACCAATCGCCTAACCGCGATTAATTCCGCATTTTCATTAATCCTCAAGAGCTACCCGGGTTACTCCGCCCTCTGTTTTATGTATTCCTCTACGTATTTTCGATTTCCGTGCTGTAACGTTACTACCAGCGTATCGCCCGCCTTAATTACCGTATCTCCAGACGGAACAATTGCGCGCGGGCCCCTCTGAATACTAATCAATAAACTATGTGCGGGCCATTGCGCGTTGCGGACTGCCGCCCCATCAAATTGGGAGCCTTCCTTTACAAATACTTCCACCCGTTCTTGTCGGCCTTGCGGTTCCGCTAAAATATCCGGTACCAACTGGTGGAGCAACGATTCGTAAATTGGTTCGCCGCCCAATAAATCCAACACAATGTAGGCCACTAGCGCCACCACCGCTAACGGCATTAAATGCTGCAACGACCCCACCATTTCGGTAATCAATAGAATGGCCGTAAACGGCGCCTTCCCAATTGAGGCAAAGTATCCCGCCATGGCGTAAATCACAAAGTTAGGTAAGTAACGGGCGTCGATCAACCCCCAGTGTGCCATTATGCTTACGTAAAGGGCGCCACTTACCGCTCCAAGCGTTAGTATAGGAAGAAAAATCCCACCTGGTAGCCCTGAACCATACGAAACCATGGAGAAAACAAACCGAATCACTAGCAAAATCAAGAGCGTCACAAACACGGGGTTTTGCGCCGCAATCGTGGTAATCAGCGTGTTTCCCCCGCCAAGGTAGGACGGCCATCCCCAGCCTACCGGAATAATTAAGATAAAGGGCACTAAACTATCCAACCATCGTGGCAAAAATTTGATTTTGCCATACCAAGTCTTTAATTTCAGCGTGCAGATTTGATACAACCGGCCAAAAAGCCCCAGTAAAATTCCTAATACCAACAAGTGCCAGTATAAATTAAGCGGCAGCGCGTGGGGGTAAACAATTGCTAACACGGGGGTTAGCCCAAAAAAGGTCAGCGAAATGAAGTTTGCCACCACCGCACTCGTCAGCGCACTAATCCACACTAACGTGGAAAAGTTGTGGTAAATTTCTTCTAGCACGAACAGGGTGCTCGCAATCGGAGCATTAAACGCGGCGGATAGACCGGCAGCTGCTCCTCCGGCAATTAACACCCGGCGTTGCGAACCGCGATACCGTAAAGTTTCGCTCCATCCTTGTCCTACGGCTGCTCCTAGCTGAATCGAAGGGCCTTCTCGTCCTAACATTAGTCCCGAACCAATTGCTAAAATACCCCCGACAAACTTTTTCCACAATACCGGCCACCATTGTTCCTCGTATTCTCCCGATAGCTGTCCTTCAATTTGGGGAATCCCAGATCCCGAAATATCTGGCGTCGTTTTAACTAACCAGCCTACTCCGACTGCTAAAATAAGATTTAACAGGACAATCCACTGCCAATCGGTGGAAAAATTTTGGTATAGCTGTTGGAAAAAGATTAGCAGCTTTTCAATCGCCAGTCGAAAAATACTAACAATTAATCCGATTAAACCGCCCACCACCACTGAATTCAACAGGGTTGATAGACGGGTGTCTTCAATTTTTAAATGCATCAGCATTCCACCTCGTTCAAAAGATTAACCTTACTTATGTTAGCATAACTAAAACTCTCGCCAAGTTTTGAATTTAGGATTTGCTAGAAACCTGTATAATGGATTGGTAAGAATAATTGAGGATGGTGTTATAAATGAAAAAAGTAGTTAGCTTTGCAGGGTTCGATACCTTGTTTAACGTGCAACCCTTTTACGAAGCGGTTGGACGGATTGGCAACCGCTACGATATTGACGAAAAGAAGGTTCGGGATACTTACCGCCAAAAAGAACGGGCTTTAATGCAACAAGGTGAATTTATGAAGTACTCTAAACTAATGGAAGTGGCTCTAAACGAAACTGCGGAAGAACTAAATTTCACCATTGACCCAAGTGATTTTAGTGACGTTTTAATTGCCCACACGGTAATGGAGCCGTTTCCCGACGCACCAACTGCACTATATAACATTAAGGAAAAGGGCTACGAGACCGTCTTACTGACCAACCACTCTAAAGACTTAATTCAAGCTAACGTAGTTAAACTAGAACACAATTTTGATCAAATCATCACCGCCGAAGACGTCCAGGCTTACAAACCTAGCGCACGATTCTTCGCATACGTTGCCCAACAGTTAGGTGACGTTGACGAACACGTTCACATCGCGGTCGACCCTACTAAGGATATCCAACCGGCTCAAGCAGCAGGCTGGCAAGTAATCCAAATTGACCGCCAGGACGACAACGCTAAGGTAGCTTCCTTAATGGACGCCGTAGATCAATTGGGCTAAAACGATTAGCTTAGTCATTAAATTGAAAGCTTTCAGATTTTTTCTGAAAGCTTTTTTTATTGCAACCAATTTCCATGCTGAGTTCTCTTCTAAGCTACCAGCATTTAAACATCCTGCAACTCCCGCAGTTATATCAAATTCTTGTGGTCGTTCTCGACAAAACTTTCTATTTCTAAATTACTTACAAATAGTTTATAATTATTTTGAAGTTACGAAAGCGCTTTCTTAAACTTCAATCATTCTTAAATATTTATGGAGGTACAGACATGGCAGATAAATACATTCTGGCCATCGACGAAGGGACCACGAGCACGCGTGCGATCATATTCGATCATGCTGGGCGTAAAGTTGCCGATGCACAACGCGAATTTACGCAATATTTCCCTAAGCCGGGGTGGGTAGAACACAATGCCAACGAAATTTGGAATGCCGTTTCGTCTACGATTGCTAATGCTTTTATTGACTCAGGCATCAAACCCAGCCAAATTAGCGGAATTGGGATTACCAACCAACGGGAAACGACCGTCATTTGGGATAAGAAAACTGGTTTGCCAATTTATAACGCAATCGTATGGCAATCGCGGCAAACTGCTGATATTGCCGATCAACTAATTAAAGACGGCTATGGCGACCTGATTCACCAAAAAACCGGCTTGGTAACCGACGCCTACTTCTCCGCGACTAAAATTCGCTGGATTCTCGACCATATTAACGGTGCTCAAGAACGTGCCGAACGCGGTGAACTCCTTTTTGGCACCATCGACACGTGGCTAGTTTGGAAACTAACCGATGGTGCTGTTCATGTGACTGACTACTCCAACGCTAGCCGGACCATGCTTTACAACATTCACGAGTTGAAATGGGACTCCGAGATTTTGCAATTATTAAACATTCCTGAAGCTATCCTGCCAGAAGTTAAGCCAAATTCGATGGTTTACGGTAAGACCAAGGATTACCACTTCTATGGTAGCGAAGTTCCGATTGCTGGAATGGCCGGTGACCAACAGGCGGCCCTCTTCGGCCAACTCGCGTTTGAACCCGGCATGGTCAAGAATACTTACGGGACCGGCGCCTTTACCGTAATGAACATTGGTGAGCAACCGCAATTATCCGATAATAATTTATTAACCACCATTGGTTACGGGGTTAATGGCAAGGTTTACTATGCTTTAGAAGGAAGCATTTTTGTGGCTGGTTCGGCAATCCAGTGGCTGCGGGACGGAATGCAGCTCTTCAAAAAGGCTTCCGATTCAGAAGCCGCCGCGTTGGCTTCACAAAATGAAAACGAAGTCTACGTGGTTCCCGCCTTCACTGGTCTAGGTGCGCCTTACTGGGATTCCGACGCCCGGGGGGCCGTATTCGGGATTACCCGCGGAACTACCAAAGAAGACTTTATCAAGGCAACCCTGCAATCCCTTGCATACCAATCCCGGGACGTTCTTGACACGATGAAACGTGATTCGGGAATTGATATCCCGGCAATGCGGGTGGACGGCGGCGCCTCCAATAACAATTACCTAATGCAATTCCAAGCTGATATTTTGGGAATTGAAATACACCGGGCCCATGATTTAGAAACTACCGCGCTGGGAGCAGCCTTCCTAGCCGGCCTGGCCGTTGGTTATTGGCAAGATCTCGACGAGTTGAAAGCCGAATACCAACCTGGAAAAATCTTCAAACCACAGATGGGTGAAGAAGAACGCCGTGATCTTTACCAAGGTTGGCAAGAAGCCGTCGCCGCAACCCGAAATTTTAAGCACCAACCGCGTAAAGCAAATTAACTCTTAGGAGGATTATCACATGTCATTTTCATTATTAAGTAGAAGACAAGATATTGAACGTCTAAAAAATGAAACACTCGACTTACTGACCATCGGCGGTGGAATTACCGGTGCAGGAGTAGCCATTCAGGCTAGCGCCATGGGGATGAATAACGGCTTAATTGAAATGCAAGATTTTGCGGAAGGAACCTCTTCGCGATCGACTAAATTAGTCCACGGAGGAATTCGCTACCTCAAAAACTTCGACGTTGAAGTAGTTTCTGACACCGTTAAGGAACGGGCGGTCGTCCAAGGGATTGCGCCCCACATCCCCCGGCCTGATCCAATGCTGTTGCCAATTTACGACGAGCCGGGATCCACTTTTAACATGTTCTCCGTCAAGGTTGCGATGAACCTATACGACCAACTAGCCGGGGTTACGGATCCTAAATACACTAATTACACGATTTCTAAGGAAGAGGTTCTCCAACGCGAACCCCAACTTAACCCCGACAAATTGATGGGTGGCGGTGTTTACCTGGATTACCGGAATAACGACGCCCGCCTCGTAATTGAAAACATCAAAAAAGCTCACGAAAACGGGGGCTTGATGGTTAGTCACGTAAAGGCCCAACACATTTTGCACGACGAAAACGGCAACGTCAACGGGGTCAACGTAAAGGACCTCTTAACTGGCGAAGAATTTGACATCCACGCTCGTCTCGTAATCAACACCACTGGGCCGTGGTCCGACTTTATCCGCGAAATGGACGACCAGCTCGAAGTAACTCCGCAAATGCGGCCTACCAAGGGGGTTCATTTAGTAGTCGATCGTTCCCGGCTCAACGTACCTCAACCAACCTACTTCGACTCTGGACAACAAGACGGTCGGATGGTCTTTGCGATTCCGCGGGAAGGTAAAACCTACTTTGGAACCACCGATACCGACTACCAGGGCGACTTCCTTCACCCGCGGGTTGAACAAGCTGACGTGGATTACCTTTTGAAGACGATCAACGACCGCTATCCAGAAGCAGAAATCACCATTGACGACGTGGAAGCTAGCTGGGCAGGTTTACGGCCACTAATTGCTTCTAACGGCAGCTCCGATTACAACGGTGGCAATTCCGGTAAAATTACCGCGCAAAGTTTCGACGAAGTAATTGCGATTGTGGATAAATACGAAAAACAATTAGTTAGTCGCGAAGACGTAGAAGACGTGCTTAATCACTTAGAAAGCACCCTTTCCGAAAATAAACCAAACCCTTCTGCGGTTTCCCGGGGTAGTTCATTAGATGTGGCTCAGGACGGCCTAATCACCCTTGCTGGCGGTAAAATCACCGATTACCGGAAGATGGCCGCGGGGGCGATTGCCTTAATCGCTAAATTGCTTAAGCAACGCTTCAACCGGAACTTCAATTCGATCGACTCCAAGCATCTCCAAGTTTCCGGTGGGGATATCGACCCGCAGAACGTGGACGCCACCTTGTCATTCTTTGCTAAGCAAGGTATCGAAAGCGGCCTTTCCAAACCCGAAGCGGAAAAGATCGCCAACCTCTTCGGATCCAACGCGGCCCGGGTCTTTAGTCAAATCGGTCGTTTGCCGGCTGCACCTGGCTTAAGCCTCGCGGAAACCATCAGTCTGCACTACTCAATGGAAGAAGAAATGACCTTGACCCCCGTAGATTACTTGCTCCGGCGGACTAACCACCTCCTCTTCCACCACGACGCCATCGCCGACCTTCAACAAGGAGTGGTTGACGAAATGGCCCGCTACTTCAATTGGAGTGCGGAACAAAAACAACAACATAGTCAAGAACTTCAAGACGTAATCGCTGAAGCCCACCTAGATTATCTGAGATAGGAGTAAGTTTAGATATGGAAACTAGTTTATGGATGCAGTTAGTCGGCGAATTTGTCGGCACATTCATCTTAATTTTACTTGGGGACGGTGTCGTTGCTGGCGTAACTCTGAAGAAATCAAAAGCAGAGGGCGCGGGGTGGATCGCAATCTCGCTTGGTTGGGGATTGGCAGTTACCTTAGGGGTGTACACCTCCGCCTTTCTAAGCCCAGCCCACTTGAACCCAGCCGTAACCCTAGGAATGGCAATGGCCGGCAAATTCGCCTGGGCCAACGTGATTCCTTACTGCGTTGCCCAAACTTTGGGTGGCATCCTTGGCGGAGTATGCGTTTGGATCCATTACTATCCCCACTGGCAAGTTACTAAGAACGCTGACGACATTCGAGGAATCTTTGCTACCGGACCGGCAATCCGTAATTACGCGATGAACTTTATCAGTGAAGTAATTGGAACTTTCGTTTTAGTGTTCGCTCTGTTAGCTTTCACCCGGGGCAACTTCACCGATGGTTTGAATCCGATCGTGGTCGGCATTTTAATCACCGCCATTGGATTATCCCTTGGAGGAACGACCGGTTATGCAATTAACCCGGCGCGGGATTTAGGTCCACGGATCGCCCATGCCATCCTTCCAATCGCCAATAAAGGCAATTCCGACTGGGCGTATAGTTGGGTTCCCGTATTTGGTCCGATGATCGGCGGCGCGCTAGGAGCTTTATTATTTAACGTGTTACCGTAGTTTATAACTGCGTACTCATTAAGACGTATGCGAACAAACTAAGAAATCTTTTTCAAGGCTGAAAATTTTTTTGAAATCATTTTGGCGCGTTGACTTTAATAGCGTCCAAAACCATTTTATTTCGTCTAACCCGAAATCGATCACTGTGCCCAATCCAGGCTCAATGATCGATTTTTAGTTAATACTCATAAATTACCAAACTTTTGTTCTATACTTTTCTTTTATTTATATTTCATTTTTCTATTGCTCGATCAACCTTTTTAGTAAAGTTAGTAATCTTCGTTTCGGGTTGTGGGTTTTCAAAATTATGATTTGCTAAAATTAATTTAATTGCATTGACATCATTTTTAGTAATTACTTTTTGAGTGTAAGGATAATAATCATTGCTGGATCCGTACACCAAAAGGGCGTTCATCACGTCGTCATCAATTGCAAAACGGTATCCATCAGGCATACCATAGTACTGCCCATTAGAAGAGTGTTCTAATCCCAAACTATGTCCTAATTCATGCCTCATAGTAATAAATAACAAATTAATTTCATAATTTTTAGAATTAGGGTCTAAAGCATGCTCAACTAATTTTGAGTCAATTCCCGTGTTACCACTCAGTGTTTGACTACCTGCCCCTGCAGCGTTTGCTCCCACCCTAAGACTAACCCTTTCATTTGTTGTAGACGACTTAACTAAAATTGTGGCTCCTATCGCATCATTCCAACTCTTAGCTGCTCTATCTAAATTATCATTAAAGGCCTTTAATGCTTTATTTTGATCATCCTCGGTAGTAAAATCACTTTCTTTCGCAAAACTTTTATAAATAATCTTACCCTCAGAATTGAATGCGTTATCAATCATTTGTGAATTTACTCTGTCACTAGAGCCCCCAAAACCAAAAGTGGCCGTTGAACCTAAAAAAATATCGTCAAGTAAGGCAGCTCCCTCGCCATTTACTTTAGGATACTGGGACTTCAAATCTAAATTCAAAGCATGTTGGTCTACCCAATACCATTTTTCACCGTCAAAGCTAACTTTTACGTATTTAGTTTTTTCACCGTCTCGGTCCCCTTCAGTATATTGTACGGGCATTTCTGCCTGATTATATACAGTAGCCCCAGTTCGATCACCTAAGTCGGCTTGATTTTCGTTTTCGGATTGCCCATCTTCCACCTTAGTATAAAAATGATAACTATTATTTAAAACTACGTTATACCGATAAGGCCTTAACGGTTTTGAAGCGGTAGAAACATATTTAGTCAGCATTTCATCAGTAGCGTAATCACTAACTGTTCCGGTATTAATTTTGGAAGATGCCCTTTTTTGCCAAATAAAGGTGTCATTTCCCATCGTTACGGCATCAAAGTTTTTTAATAGTTCTGCCGAAGTCCAGATATGGTCCCCCATTGGCTCATCGACTGTCCCTACACCCACATTTTGCCAATGACCAGTATACATTCCTGTAGAAGGGACCTCCGGTAGTTGCATATCGGAACTCAACTGAGATTTCTTCCCCAGTTTAAGTTGTTTTAGATTCCTTGCATTACTAAACATTTTGGTAGTTTCAATTTGTTCAATTTTGAAAGAAGACAAGTCTAATTTAGTCAATGCCGCCCCAGAAAACATTTCATACATTGAAGTCACTTTAGTGGTATCAAAGGAGGTTACATTAACTGAATCTAAGTTCCGACAATTATAAAACATTTGAATCATACTGGTGACATTACTAGTATTCCATCCCGATAAATCTAATTCTACAATTCCTGAACCATAGAATAGATAGTCCATGCTGTTAACTTTGCCTGTATCAAAATTACTAACATTCAAAGTCCGTAAATTTGAAGTACCGTTAAACATCCCATAAAGGCTAGTCACATTACTAGTATTAAAGCTCTGGAGATCTAAGTTTTCAAACCCTGCTCCCCAGAACATATAAGTCATATTGGTGATTTTACTAGTGTTAAATTTGTTAAAATCGACTGACCTAATTGCTGAATCTCCTCGGAACATCTGCGCTGCATTACCTGAATAAGCTAATTTATCTAGCCCTTCGATACTCTGTAAATTAGGTAAATGGCCAAACATCCCTACAATTGAATTGGCACTAGTCGGTTTTGTAAACTCAATGCTCTTCACCGTTTTAGGATCAATTCCATTATCTTCTAAAACCTTGTTTAATGCCGGAGCATGTCCAATTTCACCGTTAGCTAAAATAAGTTCTCCACTATTGGCTAGCGTCCAATAAGAATCCCCCCAAGTTATAGCATTTCCTCGCACATTAGAATCAGCGGCCGCCCTTGCTGAGGTAGTAAAGAATAAAATAAATATAATTGCAAAAAATATTAATACAAAACTTTCAACTATCACACTGCTTTTCTGCTTCATTTAAATCATCCCCTTCATCAAAAATGTGAATCACTTCTCATATATGATTATATAGAAAGGGCTATCATTTCAGCAAAATTAATGCTTCACTTCATCGTTACATAGTGAATTTTAAACATCTTTCTTACTTAGCTAGTATGAAGCTTTCAGATTTCTAAATTATTTAATAGTTTTTAATAAAACACTAAAAAATTGACACACACACATTTCGATAACGTTTATAATTTATAGGGAGTCCTAATTAACAAATTATTAATTATCCGCAAAAATATACGGAGGAATTTTAAATGCAAGTTGAACCAAACGTGGTGATTAGCGAGTTTTTTACCCAAATGGATGATTTGCTTCATCATGAAGATACTAGTGACATCGACATTTCTAGCAAGGTAGCCAAACAAACTGAATCACTAGCTCGTTTCCAAGTTCCATACTATGTCTTAACCAATGAACCTAGCCAAGAAAAAAAGGGCAACTTAAATATTATCCACGTTGATTTAGATAATATTTATCGAAGCTACCCCGATATGACCTTGTACTTTTATCGAATTTTTATGGCCTTTTATTTCTTGCAAGCTCACCCAGAAATCGAAAAAGCCGTTCTAACTGATGCAGGGGACGTAACCATGTTGAATTACCCCTTTGACAATATTAAAGACAACACTCTATATATGGGGGACGAAACAACCTTCTTATTTTATTCCTGGCTAGTCATTAATGACGAAAATCCTCAATATATTAAAGATTTTATTTTTGAAAACGCTAATTCTTTGCCAACTCTGAACCTTGGTGTGATGGCAGGAACGCGAGCAACATTAATTGAATATTTAGGGATTATGGTCAAATTAATTACCGAAGCTAAATTAAAGTTTAAAAAAGGAAATAAAGACTATCAGATTGGACATTATGAAATGGCTATTTCAAACTACGTTGCTTACAAATATTTTAGTGATCGCTTAGTCCATGGCAGGGAAGTTAGTTCCCTTTTCTTTGGCTACCAAAAACATAGTAGCGCATGGTTTAAGCACAAGTAAAAATGGAGAAAACAGAATGTTAGATAAAGCTCAAGTATATCAATTAGTTCGAAATCGTATTTGGATCTTACAATATCGAAAATCTAAATTTAATCAGCCAGTCCTTTTAACCCTAATTGGAAATAAAGAATTATCAGATGAAATTTTCTTCTGCATTATCTTTCACGAAAACGGACGACTAGAAGTTCCTACTACTGTTGGTTTCGTACCGGCAGAATATGGTAGCTGGGATTTTGACGAAAAAACACAGGAAATTCTTTTTATTAGTAAGGATGGACAATTTCAAACGGTAGCTAGCTTACCTGAATCACTACCTTATGGAGATAAGCTCGTTGCCATGCAGATCAAAACTCCGTTGCCAAACGATGCTCGTATAAGAATGTTCGTTAATGATCCCCATCTAGACCACTTTGCAATCACTAAAAGGTCAGTCGAAAATCATCAAACATACTTTATTCCGCGAGAAAATTTTGAATACTCACTTTTTGGTAAGTTACGTTGGCTCGGATTTAATGTCAAAATTATTGATCATGGTGAAAAGTTACTAAACTTTTTTAACGAGATTTATGAATATTTAATTCGTCATCCTCAAATTGAGGATATCGTGATATCCAGTAATAATGTCTCTGAAACTATTTTCACTGCTGAACGAACGCTAGCATTTCGAAAGGAACACAATCAGGCTGCTTTCGACTATCTTTCTGGAAAACGTACGGCCATCATAGAATTTTTAGTTATGGTTTTATCCGAGAATAACTTACGCCTATTTAACGATAATGTTCAACATGACGACGTAACAATGTTGCAAAACCTTCTCACCACCAAATTTGAAGATCGCTATAAATTAATTGATATTCCAAATTTTAATTAAGAAGAATAATTGAAGGTGAGGATAGAACATCGTGGTAAACAAAATACAAGCATACCAATTAATTCGAAACCGACTTTGGATTCTGCAGCATCGTGCACATAAATCTGCTGCTCCAGAAGTTATTACATTTGCTAAGGAAGAAGACGACTCTTTCGTGGGTTTCTTTTCCGTCATTTTCCACGAAAATGGTGAATTAGAGGTTCCCACTAACGTTGGATTTGTCCCTAAAGAATATGGAAAATGGGATTTTGATGAAACTTCTCAAAAAATAATTTTTGTTGGTACAGATGGCAAACCAAAAATCCGAGCAAGTTTACCCGAAAAATTGCCTTACGGATCAGATACTAGTGCCCTTAAATTACAACTTTCATCTTCAGATAATGATAGTGAAAATATGTTTATTAACGATCCACATCTAGATCATTTCGCCATCACTAAAAGAACAAATAAAACATATCGGACATTCTTTATTCCACGAACAGCTTTTGATTACCCTCTTTTTGGTTTATTACGTTGGAATGGTTTTAATGTCAAAATCATTGATCACGCTAAAAAAACACTAGATTTTTTTAATGGGGTTTACGAATATCTAGTTCTTCATCCCCAAATTGAAGACGTCGTGATCTCCCGCCAAAACATACCTAAAACGGCTTTTAGCACCGAACATAAGTTAGCGTTCCAAAGTAAACAAAACCAAGTTTCATTTGACTATCTTTCTGGAAAACGTGCTGCCATCATAGAATTTCTAGTTATGGTTTTATCCGAAGACAACTTACGTCAATTTGGTGTTGGGGATCAACGCGATGACGAGACGATGCTATACAACGTTATAAACACTTACTTCTCAGGCCGTTACGACTTAATAGAATTATCTAATCTATAATTTCTTGATCATTTCTCAATAAAAAAATTTAATGTAAATGGAGGTACCAATATGCAAGTTGAACCTAACGTAGTGATAACTGAATTTATTATTAACATGGATAACGTTTATCATGATTATGATAATACCAATCTCGATGTTTCCGAAAGAGTAAAAGAACAGGCCCAATCATTAGCCGAGCATGACGTCCCTTTTTATGTTCTAACAAACAGTCCAGACCAAGCAGTAGATAAAGATAAATTCCATATAGTCAATATAGAACTTTTTCAACATTATTCTGGAATATCAATATTTTTCTACCGCCTCCTTATGGCATACGACTTTTTACAGGCCCATCCTGAAATTGAAAAAGCTGCCTTAACGGATGCTAGCGATGTAACTATGTTGAATTATCCGTTCGACAACATCCAAGACGACACCTTATATATGGGTGACGAATGGGGGCTTTTAGGCGATACTTGGATAATAAATACTAACAATTCGCCATACTTTATAAAAAAATTCATTGCTGAACATCAAATGCTGCCTACCGTTAACATGGGCCTTATCATCGGTACTCGCGCAATTTTGCTAGAATTTCTGGGAATCATTCTCAAGCTTATTACTGAAAGTTCATTAAAAATCCAACAGGGTGACGAATCTGCAGCATTAGGTAAATATGATATGGAAATTGGTAATTACGTTGCCTACCGTTATTTCGCAGATCGGTTGGTTCACGGACGGGAAGTTAGCACCATCTTGCAAGGATTTCAATCCACAAGCAGTGCCTGGTTTAAACATAAATAAGGAGTAATTATTATGATTTTAGACAAAAATGAAGTGAAGGATTTGATTTGTAATCGCCTATGGTTTTTCCAATTCGTACTCAAAGAAAAACTCTATGACATTCATGCAGGCATTTTATCTTTAAAAATAGATCCTGATGATGAATTTAGTTATCTCACCCTTAAGTTTGGCGAAAATGGAAAAATCGATTTCCCTACCAGATTGGGTTTTATTCCTAGTGATTACTATAAATGGGACTTCGACGTCGACACACAAGAAGTTGTTATTCTAAGTAAAGACGGACAAGCCGAAAAAAGATTACAACTACCTCAAAAAGAATTTTATTATAACGTTGACACCATGGTTTTCAATAAGGATGATAAGGGCAACTCTAAAAATGTTGAATTCCTTTTAAATTTCCCACACTATGATGCTTTTGAAATTCGTAACCCTACGATAGCTGGTCAAACTATGATCTTTATTCCTCGCGATCATTTCAAACAGGGTGTAACTCAGCATTTTGCAAGGCGAGGCTATCCAGTTTATCCAGTTGACCATCAAAATGATTTAACAGAATTTCTGCAAGAAATTATGGAGTGCCTCATGGATCAACCCCGTTTAACTAATGTTATAATTTCTCGCAACGCTACCTCAGAACTCGACATCAATTTACCAAAAGAGCTTAATCACGTGTTATTAGCCTCTTCTGAAATAACAACTGCTTTTGACTATTGTGCAGGAAGTCGTGCAGTAGTAATGGAATTACTTACCACGGTAATTACTGAGAATAATAAACGTCAATTATCTCCTGATGATAATCGTACGGTTAATGAATTACTAGGTGAGGTTTTACATAATAAATTCATTAATCGTTGCGAATACCTTCAATAATAGGAGCTAACCAATTTCTAATTCGTTTATGCTAAATAAATTAATCTAACAGAATGTAGATTAAAGCTATTGAGGAGATTATTTCGTTTAACGACGGATTAGTTTCCTTTTTGTTTTAAAGACAGATTGAATTAAAGATGTGATTTCTCAAGTATTGCCACCTTTTTGACCATAATTTAGTACATTTAAACCTTTAACTATATAAATGATTATTCCGGTTAGCTTAGCATGCTTTCTCAGGCTACTTTGAAAAATAATCGAGCGAGATCTACTTTTCTTAAAAGAATTTCTTATCTATGTAAAAAATGTTTGACTTCCCGTTAGCTGGCATCAATGCCATTAAACATATAATAGCTACAATAAATTTTTTCTATAGAAAAGCAATCAAACAATCTTTATATCCAACACAGCGGCTCACAAAATTATTAAGTACGATATTGTATTCTATGCCAAACCAAAGGTCGTTATCGAAACTAAATCAAACTACATTACCACGTAGCTTTGTTTCATTTGACTACACAATAACTTTAAAAGATTTCTTCATTTCGTAGACACGACGAAGGATAACCACTATACTAAACATGGTATAACTTTTACTATGATTATATTTTCTTGTGGTAGCGATTAAGGGGATTGAAGGCACCCTTACACCACTGGTTTTGCGGGTGGTTACTCTTAATTTATATTTAAAACTATCCGACAACTACAAGAATTCCTCGTATCATTACACAATAACTGATTAATCATTACCGTCATAAGGAGTGCACCGCATTGTTAACTAAAAGAGAATTAAAAAAAATAATTTGTAATCGCTTTTGGATGTATAACATCGTAACCGATAATAATGATTTCGTTCTAGTTTTTATTGGAAGAGGTCCTACGGACGGCTTTTTAGCCATCCAGTTTGAGCCAGACGGAAGAATTACTTTTCCTAACAATTTAGCATTTGTTCCACAGGAGTACGCACACTGGGATTTTGATGAAGAAAAGCAAGAAATTTTATTAATTGGAACTAATGGGCAAATTAGCGCACGTGGGAAACTCCCCGTTAATTGGTTAAATGATAGTCTTAAAATCCAATTATTTGACGGAAAAGACGGTATTTTTATTAGTGATACGCGAATTGATGCGCAACAAACAACTAGCCGAGTACTTGGTGGGAAAAATATGTATTTTACCCCTCGCCAATCATTTAATATGGAATTGTTCCACGATATCAGTCGTGAAAATTTTAACCTTAAAGTACTTGATTATCAGGGATCAATTTTAAATTTTTTCGATAAAATTTATGAATACCTTGCCCAACATCCCCAGTTAGAAAAAGTGGTAATTGCTAAGGATGGACAACCGGTAGTTAAACTTCCAGAAGAAAACCAGCTCGTATTCCTTGAAGATGACCAACGCCCTTCGTTTACCTACTTTGCCGGCAATCGGGCTCGCATCATGGAATTATTAATCTTAATATTGTCAGAAAATAATAAGCGTTTGCTTAACCTTGACGATCACCGCACTGAAGATGAACTATTATTAGACACTTTGAATAAGCAATACCAAGATCGCTTTACACTAGCGCATATTTGATAGCCTCTTGCGTAAATCATTATGTGGGTTAAGTTGTCATTGCATGGTCACCCTTATGACGCTACGCCTTTAAGTGCTATGGCAGATGCGGGCACCATAATGAACACCTGGGTCCATTACCCACAGTAATAAAGGAGTTTTATATGAAAGTAGAAAAAAATATCGTGATCAGTGAATTCATTGTTAATATGTACGATCCTCATTACGGGCAGGATAATAGTCATGTAGATATTCCCGCTAAAACTAAAACCCAAGCAGAATCCTTATCACAATTTCACGTGCCATATTACGTGCTGACTAACTCAGAAAGCCAAGAGTCCGATACAGGAGCTCATATTGTTCATATGGATCTGTTTTCTCACTACCCTAATCTAACTTTGTACTTTCACCGAATTTTAATGGCCTTTGAATTTTTACAAAAACATCCCGAAATTGAAAAAGCTGCGTTAACAGATGCGGGAGACGTCACAATGCTTAATTATCCGTTTGATAAAGTTGAAGAGGGAATTTTATATATGGGAGACGAAAGTTTTTATATCTTTGCCACTCCTGTAATCACTTGGCATAAAGACCTTCAGTGTATTGAAGACTTTATCAGAGAAAACGGACTGCTCCCGACTTTAAACCTGGGCGTTATGGTTGGTACCCGTGCAGTATTAATCGAATATTTAGGAATCATGGTCAAAATAATTACCGATGCCCAATTAAAAATTAGCCAGGGGAACGATGCTTATCAATTAAGTGACGTTGAAATGGCAATTTCTAATTACGTTGCTTACAAGTATTTTGGCGAACGTTTAATCCATGGCCGAGAGGTTACTACGATAATGGATGGTTATCAAGAGCCAAGTAGCGCATGGTTTAAGCACAAATAAGGAGTTTTTAACAATGTTAAATAAAGAAGAAGTAAAAGATCTAATTTGTGATCGTTTTTGGAAATATCGTGAAATTACCCCTAAAAAAACTTTTACTACCCTATTCATTGGCACTAAGGCTGGCTCGGGCATGTTAGCACTTTGCTTTCGGCGGAATGGGAGAATCACCTTTCCTACTAACGTAGCTTTTGAACCCGACGAATACCGATACTGGGATTTTGATGAAGATACTCAAGAAATCGTATTCCTAAACAACCAGAACCAAATTAGCAGACGTGCAAAGCTTCCTGTCCGTTGGTTTGGTGGTGGGTTTAAAATGCAACTAATTTCAGATAAAAATGAAGTTTTCTCTCATGAACCTCACGTTGATAAATATGCAATAAAAAAACGCATCATTGGGGGAACCCACATGTTTTTTTGTCCACGTAGCGTTTATGAATTTGAACTATTCCAAGACTTAGCTTTTCTAAATTTTGATATTAAACTAATTAATGCTAAAAATTCTATAATTGATTTCTTTAACGAAGTATATCGGTACCTAATTGTTCACCCTCAATTAGAAGAAGTAGTAATTTCTCAGGTAGGTCAACCCATAGTTGAATTGTCGGAAGAAGAGAAGATACTTTTCGCTAATAAAGATAATCAACCATCGTACAAATATTTTTCGGGTGAACGTGCATTGGTTCTTGAATTATTAACGGTCGTTTTATCCGAGAATAATAAACGGCTATTAAATCGAGACGACTATCGAAATGAAGAGGAAATGCTTCAAGATATTATTCTTAACAAATTTGCTAATCGATATGAAATCGCAGAAGTATTTGCACCCAAATAAAAATCACAAACATCATTAAATTTTCTTCTAAGCGGCGATTATTATCCTTGGATGATCTCTTTGATCACTTTTTTAGGCAGTCGTCGGTTACGTATGGAATCATTACTTTCAATTCCTTCTGAAAAAATATGTTACTCAACATCAAGAGTCATCAAAGTGCAGAGAAAATGCTTCAAGTAGTACTACTTAAAAGCTTTAATACCCGCTACGAAACGGTGGACCTGCCAGAACTCTAAATAATCATACACAAACGGAGACCAAAATCTATGCACCTTGGTCTCCGTTCTTTTTAATATCAATGTTGTTTTTTGTTCTTAGGGTTTGGAAACCGCTCGATCAATCTGCTTGGTAGTTACTACCTTCTTAGTTTGCGGTTGTGGGTTTTCAAAATTGTGGTTGGATAAGATTAATTTAATCGCACTCACGTCTTCTTTGGTGATCGTTTTTTGAGTATTTGGATGACCATTCTCGTAATGGTGCAAAATAGCATTCATTACGTCATCATCAATGCTGAATTGATATCCATCTGGCATACCGTAGTATTGTCCGTTAGAAGTATGATCTAGCCCCAAGCTATGTCCTAGTTCGTGACGCATTGTAATAAATAACAAGTTAATTTCATAATATTGATCATTAGGATCTAACGCCCATTTTACCAAGCCAGCGTCAATCCCCGTGTTCCCGCTTAACGTTGCACTACCTGCATCTTTTGGATTAGCAATCACCTTCAAAGTAACCTTTTTGTTGGTATCCGTGGCCTTAATAAGTACTGACTGCCCCAAAGCATCATTCCAACTCTTCGCTGCCCGATCTAAATTGTCGTTAAATGCTTTTAAAGCCTGAGTAGGATCTTTTTCTGCCGTAAAATCACTTTCTTTGGCGAAGCTTTGGTAAATGATTTGGCCATCAGGATTATACGCATTATCAATCATTTGCGAATTAACATCCATATCATAGTTGCCATACGTATTAGTAGATCCTAAAAATTGATCGCCGATTAGACCTACTCCTTGTTTATTTACCGCTGGATAACGTGATTTCAGATCCAAGTTAAGCGCGTGCTGGTCAACCCAGTACCATTGGTTGCCATCAAAGCTTACCTTAATAAATTTAGTCGCTTGTCCAGCTCGTTTACCAGTTGCGTAGGTATAAGTAGCAGGCATTTCAGCTTGACTATAAACCGTGGTTCCCGACTTATCTCCTAGATTGGCGACATTGTCCTTTTTCGTCTGACCATCTTCTACTTTGGTGTAAAAAGGATAATCGTTGTTTAGAACTACGTTGTAACGATATGGGTGCAACGGATCCACTGCCGTGGGGACATACTTGCTCAGGACTGGATCGTTTTTATAATCGGTAGTTTCACCAATATTAATTGTTGCCGGCTTTCGTTGCCATACGAAGGTGTCGTCGCCCATCGTTGGAGCATCAAAATTAGACATTAATTCTGTTGAAGTCCAAACGTGACTGCCGGCAGGGTCATCAACGGTGCCGTTACCCACGTTTTGCCAGTGACCTGTGTAACCGTCACTGGTAGGAACATCAGGGATATTCATATTTTCCCTTAACTGACTCTTTTTTCCTAAGGTCAGTTGCCTCAGCATTCTAGCATTTGTAAACATATCGGAAGTATCTGTATTATTAATGTCAAATGAAGATAAATCTAATTCCTTAACTCCTGCGCCAAAAAACATGTACTTCATGGAAGTATTCTTTGAAGTATCAAACCCTGTTAGATCCAATGTAGTAAGGCTCTGAGTGTTGTCAAACATTCCTTCCGTGCTTTTAACATTACTAGTGTCAAAAGAAGATAAATCCAATTCTTTAAGTCCTGAATTCAAAAACATATAACCCATATCGAAAATTTCACTTGTATCAAAGTTGTTAAAATTTATGCTTTCAAGAGATGTATCATCACGAAACATGCCCCCTGCCGTCCCCGAATACTTGAGTTTATCTAACCCTATAATTTTCTGTAAGTTAGGTAAATATCCAAACATATTAAAAGTACCAATTGCACTAGTAGGTTGTGTAAATTCAATACTTTTTATCGTTTTCGGATCAATCCCATTACTATTTAGCACGTCATGTAAAGCTGGAGAGCTATCAATGTCTCCACTAGCAACTATTAGTTCCCCGTCGTTTGCTAAAACTACTTCGGCTTTTCCCCAAACAAACGAATTTGCTTTCACATTCTTCGTAGCTAAGTTGGTTTCCGCAGCTTTTGATAAATGCGTCAAAAATAACAGTCCGCTAAAGAATGAAACAATAATTACAAAACAAACTTTCCAAATAAATATTCTTTTACAAGTCATTAAAAACTCCTCCCGAAATTATTTAATTCAATATATTTTTACCCTATAAAATATATTATACACAAAAAAGTAAACGCTAACAAAAATTTGGAAATATTCCCAATTTATAATCCCCCACTTAAACTAATTTTTTAACATTTATTAAAAATAATGATACGCATATAATTCGTTAACGTATACAATTGAACATGGAGATAAAGTATCCGCGCAAATATCAATACAGCTTAATAAATAATTTTCTATATATCCCTATACTGGAGGAACCAAAATGCAAGTTGAACCTAACGTAGTAATTACAGAATTCATTATAAATATGGATAATGTCTATCACAATTTCGATAATACTAATTTGGATGTTGCAAAACAGGTTAGTGAGCAAACAGAATCGTTAGCTAAATTCAACGTACCTTTTTACGTATTAACCAATAGTCCTGATCAAGTAAAAGACGATGGTAACTTTCACATTGTAAACGTAGATTTATTTCAACATTACCCTGGTTTAACCATTTTTTTCCATCGACTTTTAATGGCATTTGATTTTCTTCAAGCCCATCCCGAAATCGAAAAAGCTGTTATAACTGATGCTAGTGACGTAACTATGCTTAACTATCCCTTTGATAATATGAAGGATGGCACACTTTACATGTGCGACCAATGGGACATCATGGGAGATTCTGACGTTTTAAGTTATAACGACTCTCCAAGATTTATCAAAAAATTTATTGCTGAAAATCAGCTTTTACCTACTGTTAATATGGGAATTATCGCCGGAAGTCGTTCAATATTAATTGAATACTTAGGAATTATTTTTAAAATCATTGCTGAAAGTTCACTCAAAGTTCAACAAGGGGACGCTACTGCCGGATTAGGAAAATACGACATGGAGATTGGTAACTATGTTGCTTACCGTTACTTTTCCGATCGTTTGATCCATGGAAGGGAAATCAACACTTTCTTCCAAGGTTTTCAAACCGTTAGCAGTTCATGGATGAAACATAAATAAGGGGGCAGAATACTATGTTAAATCAAGAAACAATTAAAGCATTACTTTGCCATCGATATTGGTTTTTTCGTTTTACGGAAGCGGATGCGCCTTACGAAAGCCGCCCAGGCGTAATGTTTTTAGGCGGTAACATCGATGACCAGTGTAGCTATTTCATTATTGAATTTAGAGAAAATGGTCGAATTAAATTCCCAACTAATCTTGGGTACCATCCTACAGATTATCATAGTTGGATCTTTGACGAAGAGAAACAAGAGATTATCATTATTAGTGAAGATGGCCGCTTGGAAAAACACCTCCAACCTCCTAAAAAGGGGTATTACGGTGGAAACGTAATTACTATTAACCCTGAAGACGCAGGAAATAGTGATAACATCGAATTTTTTATCAACTTGGATCATTACAATGCCTGGAACGTTACACAAAGAACTTTGGGAGGCGAATCTGTAGTTTTTGTTGCGGAAAGCCAATTCAATCGCACTTTAACCCAACATTTCGCTCGGAGAGCTTATTCTGTTCATCTAGTTGAAAACTATACTAATTTAATGGGCTTTCTCAAAGAAGTCTGCGAGTATATCATGGAACATCCTCACGTAAAAAACGTTATTATTGCACCTAATGGTGATGGTAATATACCGATTGAATTTCCAAAAGAAATTGATCATGTCCTATTTGCCAACAATACAAAAAAAAGCACTTCTTTCTCCTTTGATTATTGTGCTGGTAAACGTTCTATCATGGTAGAATTATTACTTACAATTATTGGTGAAGATAGCAAGCGACTACTAAATCCTGACGATCATCGTTCTGAAGAAGATGCTTTACGTAACACCATAACAAACATTTTTGCGAGTCGTTATGAAGTTGGATCAGGTATGTAAATAAAATCTGATTCCATAGACTAATTATCTAATTTTACGTGAAGGGGCACATTTTAAAAAGAATTTTCTAAATATAGGAATATGGCTCATTTGAGGTATGTTTAAGGAGATGTATTGCTATGCTAGACAAAGTACATGTATACAAGCTGATTGAACATCGGATTTGGATGCTAATAACTAGAACAAGTTCCGTTTCCTATCCAATGGCGATAACTTTAGACGGAGGAGATAAGGATTCTATAGAGGCTTTCTTTGCTGTTGTTTTCCACGAAAACGGTCGATTAGAAATTCCTACCAAAGTAGGTTTCATTCCAAATGAGTACGGTAGCTGGGACTTTGATGAAAATACTCAAGAAATTATTTTCGTTAATAGTAAGGATCAGTCAGAAATTCGCGCCTCTTTGCCTGAACCACTACCTTACGGGGATAACGTAATTGCAATTAAATTGAAAAATGGATCTCCTGATTCCACTGCTGAAACACTGTTTGTTAATGCTCCACATTTGAATCATCCCAAAATCACGCATCAGCAAATCAGTAGCCGACAAGTACTCCTTGTCCCCCGGAAAGAATTCTCCTTCTCGTTATATAAAAAATTGCGTTGGTCAGGAATCAGCGTTAAATTAGTAGATTGTGAACAAGGTTTATTATCTTTTCTCCACGAGGCTTACGAATATCTAGCTAACCATCCTAGAATTGAAAACGTCGTAATTTCACGGAAAAATAGACTTTTTATTAAGTTTGCTCAGGGCTATCAACTTGCGTTCTTAAATAATCAAGGATTAGTGTCCTTTGACTATCTTTCTGGCAGTCGCCAAGTAGTCATGGAGTTTTTGATAGTCGTTTTAACTGAAAACAACTTGCGCTTATTTGACGAAGCTAATTCTCGTGATGAAGAAACCATGCTACAGGATATTTTAAACAAACAATTCTACCAACGTTACAAATTGATTGATTTACCTAATCCATAATCCTGTCCAGCTTATAAGGACCCATTTCATTATTTTTAAGGGGTCGGTCCTTTTTCCGCTAAAAATAGGTAGAATTCCACCATTTCAACTATGAATTGGTGAATCTGCTAAAATTATAAATACTTAGACAAAAACGGAGGCCAAAAACTATGCACTTTGGTCTCCGTTCTTTTTAATATCAATTTTGCTGTTTTTTATCCTTAGGTTTTGGAAACTGCCCGGTCAATCTGCTTGGTAGTTACTACCTTCTTAGTTTGCGGTTGTGGGTTTTCAAAATTGTGGTTGGCTATAATTAATTTAACCGCGTCAATGTCTTCAGGGGTAACGGTTTTTTGACTATATGGATAAAAACTATATTTGTCGTAAACTAAAATAGCATTCATTGCATCATCGTCAATATTCATTCTGTAACCATCAGGCATTCCATAATATTGGCCATTAGACGTATGGTTAAGCCCTAAACTGTGCCCTAATTCATGACGCATCGTAATAAATAGTACGTTGATGTCATAATTCTCACCATCAGGATCCAAAGCTCCTTTTTCTACCAGACTAGCATCAATTCCAGTATTTCCGCTTAACGTCGCACTTCCTGCTCCTTGGGGATTAGCAATCACCTTCAAAGTAACCTTTTTGTTGGTATCCGTGGCCTTAATAAGTACTGACTGCCCCAAAGCATCATTCCAACTCTTCGCCGCTCGATCTAAATTGTCGTTAAAAGCTTTTAAAGCCTGGGCAGGATCTTTTTCGTTCGCAAAATCACTTTCTTTGGCGAAGCTTTGGTAAATGATTTGACCGTCCGGGTTATAGGCATTATCAATCATTTGTGAGTTGAAATCGCCGCTAATAATCCCATACGTATTAGTACTACCTAAAAATTGATCGTCGATTAGACTTACTCCTTGTTCGTTCACCGCTGGATAACGTGATTTCAGATCTAGGTTAAGCGCGTGTTGGTCAACCCAATACCATTGGTTGCCATCAAAGCTTACCTTAATAAATTTAGTCGCTTGTCCAGCTCGTTTACCAGTTGCGTAGGTATAAGTAGCAGGCATTTCAGCTTGACTATAAACCGTGGTTCCCGACTTATCTCCTAGGTTGGCGACATTGTCCTTTTTCGTCTGGCCATCTTCGACTTTGGTGTAAAAAGGGTAATCGTTGTTTAGCACCACGTTGTAACGATATGGGTGTAGCGGATCCACTGCCGTGGGGACATACTTGCTCAGGACTGGATCGTTTTTATAATCGGTAGTTTCACCAGTATTGATTGTTGCCGGCTTTCGTTGCCATACAAAGGTGTCGTCGCCCATCGTTGGAGCATCAAAATTAGACATTAACTCTGTTGAAGTCCAAACGTGATTGCCGGCGGGGTCATCAACGGTGCCGTTACCCACGTTTTGCCAGTGGCCAGTATAACCGTCGGTGGTGGGGACGTCGGGAATATTCATGTTTGACTTTAATTGGCTCTTTTTACCTAAGGTCAGTTGCTTTAAGTTACGGCATACTATGAACATATCAGCAGTATCCATGTCATTAGTGATAGTAAAGGATGATAAGTCTAATTTCTCAACACCGGAGTTTGAAAACATGTGGTTCATGTTGGTTACTTTCGAAGTATCCCAATTAGACATATTTACCGTTTTTAAATTCGTTGTGCTAACAAACATTTCATTCATCGAATTAACATTTGATGTGTCAAAATTAGACAAATCCAAATTGGTCAGATTTTTAGTCTCCAAAAACATTTGCATCATATCAGTTACGTTACTAGTGTCAAAAGATGATAAATTCACTTCGGAAACATTTGAATTATAAAACATATATTTCATATTTTTAACATTACTGGTGTCAAAACTACGCAAATCTAATTTTTTTAAGTTGCCCGTACCGTCAAACATTCCTGTCATATTAGTAACTTGACTAGTATCGAAATTACCTAAATCTAACTCGTCGAATGCAGTATTCCAGAACATATAGGTCATATTGTTAATTTTGCTAGTATTAAAGTCTTTAATATCCATTATCTTTAACATTGAATCATCGCGGAACATTTGTTCAGCACTTCCTGAGTAATCCAAATTACCAAGCTTAGTAATTTTCTGTAAATTAGGCAAATTTCCTAACATATCAGTAATATCATGCGCGCTAGTAGCCTTAGTAAATTCAATACTCTTTACCCGCTCCAAATCAATCCCATTGTTGCTTAGAACATCATGCAGTGGTGGCGCTTGTCCAATATCACCGCCGGCCGATTGTAGTTCACCATCATCAGCTAAAAGCCACGTAGAATCTCCCCATTCAATGGCTGTCCCACGCACATTTTTCTGCGCCGCCATCGCTAGTTGGGTAGTGATCAGCAACGTAGCAATAATTGCTCCCGTGATCACCAAACTTTTCTTAATTATGTAACGTAGATTATCAGTCATTACAAACCTCCTTTAACCAAACTGATTGTTCAAAAATTTACAATCTAATTGTATAATCAACGTTATGAAATAAGCAAGCGAAACCCCTCACAAAATTATTCAACTGCAATCATCGTAGATTACCTGCTTCCTGGCACAACGTTCATAGTGCTTTTTTCCACAAAAAAATCTGCCGTTAATAACCGATCTCTTAGTTATCAACAACAGATATTAATTTTTATATGGGATTTTCCACAATTACTTTAATAATTCTTTTAATTCCTTAACCTTGTCCCCAAAATCCACAAACGCTTGGTCAAGATAGTCACGTTTCGTAACGTCAATTCCTGCTCGTTTAACAATTTCCACTGGATAATCACTTGCACCTGCTGACAGGAATTCCTTATAACGTTCGACCGCGCCCGGTTTTTGGTTGATGATGTCGTCTGCCAACGCCGTCGCAATCGCCTTGGAAGTCGCGTATTGGTATACGTAATAGTCATAATAGAAGTGCGGAATTTGTGCCCAAGTATCGTCCTTCCACGGTAAGTCACTAACCGCTGCCCCATTATAGGTTTTGAAGAGCCCGTTAAATTTCTGAGCCATCAAATCGGGGGTGAGGGTCGTTCCTTTAGCATCTTCGGTGTAAATAAAGTGTTCAAACTCTGCAAAGAGGGTTTGCCGGTAAACTGTCCCAATAAAGTTATCCACATCCTGAGTTAAAATAAAGGCTTTGATTTGGGGATCATCGGCATGCTTTTCCAGCATGTAATGATTGAGTAAGCTTTCATTTAACGTAGAGGCAATTTCTGCAATAAAAATCGGGTATTGTGAATACCAGAAAGGTTGCGCTTGATCGGTGTAAACACTTTGTAAAGCATGACCTGATTCATGAGCTAAAGTAGAAGTACTATCATAAATATCGTTCCAGTTTAGCAAAATATACGGATGCACTCCGTAAACATCGTCTTCATAGCCGCCGCTTCGTTTCCCCTTATTTTCCGCAACGTCAATCCAGCGTTGGTCAAATTCAGTTTGCAAATGTGCTTGATAATCCTTGCCTAACGGTGCCAACGCGGCCATCGTTGCTTTTTTGCCTTCTTCAAACGACAAACTCAACTTGGCGTCCGCAACTAACGGAACGTGCCGATCAAATTGATACATATCTTTCAAGCCTAAGAACGACTTCCGGAAAGCATAGTACTCGTGCATCAAATCTAAGTGTTCATGCGTAGTTTCAATTAACGTGTCATAAACCGTTTCAGGAATTTTTTGATCACTTAAATTCATTTCGCGCGCACTCTTAAAGTGGCGAATTTCAGCCATAATGTTCTGTGCGTGCACGTGACTGCGAAGCGTAGCCGCGAAGGTATTCCGCATGGACCGATACGCCTTGGCAACTTGGCGGCTAGCTTTCATCCGCATTTCTTGACTTGGTGAAAGTGCAAATTCACTTGCAGTGGCGTTGGTTAATTGAACCTCTTCCCCATTTTCGTCTTTAATCATCCCGAAATCTAAGTCGGCATCGTCCAACTTAGCAGAAATTTCTGCCGCATCGTCGATCGCTGGTTGTAATTGGGCTAATAACTTTTCTTCGCTTGGCGTTAATGTGTGTGCCGCTTGAGCTTGCACCCGCCGGAGATTAAATTCGTATTGCTTTAGTGCTGGTTCAGTTTTTAGGAACTGGTCGAGTTGTTCAGCAGAAAGGCTTGTAATTGCCGGATCGTAGAATGCAACGGCGGCCTCCCATTTATTTAAAACCAACAGTGCTTGGTTTAAAAGATCGTTGCCATGCGGGTCTGCCGTATCCCCGTCATTGACGCGCGCAGCGTAGCCATAAATTTTTAGGACTGCCTCTTCACTCTCGTAGAGTAATTTAGTAGCCGCAAGTAAATCATGGGCATTTTGTATTCCTTTTTGAGCAAGTTTTTGAATGTCTTCAATTTGAGACTTAATGGCGGTAATTGCGTCGTGAAAGTCTGTTTCCGTAGCAAAAATGTCCGCAACGTTCCAAGTTAGGTCAACGGGAACTTCTGCACGGGTAGGTTGTTTTTTAGCCATGGTGTCCTCCTATATTAATGTAGATTGGGGTTGATGAGGAATATTATACTACATAGAAAGCGGAAGCCCCTGGGCAGCTTCTGAGGACTAACAAAATTCAAGGTTTAATCGCGGGCTCGGCGATTGAAGCTTGAATTGGGTTAGCCGCAGGAAGCTTGGGGGCTGGAGCTTATTTCGACTATCTTGCATAAGAGCGTCGGAATTTGGTTAACCGGAGAAAACTAGGTTTCAGGGCGCGTTTCGACTCCGTAGCAAAGCACCGTCCGTCTAACCCCTACGATTCCCCACACAAAAAGGATCGGGAAGTTTCCCAATCCTAATTTTGCTTGTTTCATTTAAACTCTACTACGTTTTAGACGTACACCAGGAATCCCGGGAATGCCTTGACTGTTTAGATACCCGTTAATTTTTGCTACGTCAAAGCCGTCTATGGTGGCTAAGTCCTCCGTAGCAGGATTGCTAGCTAGATAAATTCCTAAGTTAGTATCGATCGGATGAGTCTGGTAGGGATCTATTTCATCAGACGTTACCAACGTAGAGTCTACTTTATAATCAGCCGCGTCCGGATAATACGACATCACCGTTTCTAGACACGCCTCTAACATCGGCTTATCACCCTGTTGAATTTCCCATTTATCAGCGACTTCCCTTGCCAACTTAGGAACCACCTTATTCATATGCATAGATGGGTAAAACCAAAAGTGTAACGCGCGGGTTCTTAGATACTCGTCGATTTCTTCTGGGTTAACATTTTCTGGAATAAACGTGTCATCGATTCCCCGGGCGATGATTTGCGCTAATCGTAGCTCCACGTTTGGAACCGCATCCATTTCAATTAAAGTGAGCGCCACCTGTTTTAAATCTGCGTAACGGCTAAATTTATTTAACATGAATACTCCTCCAATCTTTTACAGTTCTATTGTATATCTTTTGGCCTTAAAAAGATATTCAGTGGCATAATTTACCCCCTGTTCTACCGTCTACACTCTTATTTGAAAAGGGGCTGGCCAATTCACTTTAAAATTTCGGTACATTAAATTGAAATCAGGTCCTTAACGCTAAAGTTAATCGCTACGCTAAATTTTACAGCGTCAGGATTGGCAAACCGAATCGTCGTCTGTTTAGTTTCCCCACTGTAGTACCAACCCTCCACAGCCGTGGCAAACCGTGCGGCGTTGAGGTATCTCGGTACTTCGTTTCCAGCTATCATCACTGCCACTGGTGCCACCATAGGGCATCCAACTACTAACTCTAGCTCCTTAACTTTGGTTGCATAGCTGCCTTCCCGCTGAAAGTCTAAGGTAACTCCTTGGCTACCCGGCGTCACCTGAATGTGGGTTCTTAGCAAATCCCCCGTCCGGTAATCGTTAGAAATCCCGTCGTCTTCGTACAAAGTAAATTTTCCAGCTTCACTAGGTTCTACCAAAATCCGCAACTTTTCAACCGGTTCGTTATGGATATTATTGAGTCCCGGACTGGTGGGTAAAATACCTCCGCTTCGTAAAAACATCGGAATGCTGTTTAAGTCAACCGGAACCGTGATGGTTTGCCCGCCGTCATAATATTGGTGAGTGTGTAAATCAAACCACCGCGCGCCCTTTGGTAAATAGATTGTCTTGGTTGTTTGTTGCGGTTCGACTACGTTAGCCACTAGAAGTGCTGGCCCCAACATAAACTCAAAGCTTTCTTCAGCTACTTGCGGATCTTCCTGAAATTCATAAACGAGGGGGCGCATGATTGGGGAACCTACCGTAGCCGCTTCGTCGAGTAACGCATAGAAGTACGGGATTAAGGAGTACCGCAATTTAATGGCGTCGCGTACGTAATGGGTATACGCTGGATACGTCCAAGGCTCCGTAACGGTGTTATCCGTATTACAAGAATGAATCGAAAACCGGGGTTGAAAAATTCCGTTTTGGACCCACCGTACGAAAAGCTCGGGTTCTGGAAGCGGGCCGTCAAAGCCACCGATATCACATCCCTGATTAGCTACTCCGGACAATCCCATTCCCAAAATCGTCGGAATATTATATTTCAAATTCGTCCAACTTGTATAGTTGTCGCCAGCCCAAGTTTGCGCGTAACGCTGAATTCCCGCAAAACCAGCCCGGTTAATCAAGTACGGCCGTTGGTCAGGAGCCGCTTCGTTAATCGCTTCTTGTGCCGCCTTAGCCATCATGGTTGACATAACTGGTTTAACTTCGCCAATCGTCCGGTGCAGGCCTTCCGCATCAACCTGCGCTTGGTTATCATTGATTTCATATTCGTTATTATCATTCCAAATTGATGTAATTCCTAAGGAGATTAGTGCTTTTTTCATCTCGGTTTTCCAAGCTGCTCGCCCGTCAGCACTCGTAAAGTCCACAAAATAGGCTGAACCGCCCCAGAATTGGTCGGTTTGGCTTGCTTGACCATCCGCCGTTTTCACGTAGGCCGCCTTCTGTTGAAAATTCTTTGCTAGCGGATGGGTAGTTAACATCCCCGGTTTGATATTAGGTGCTAGTAAAACACCGCGGGCCTTCAATTCGGCAACGAACTTTTGTGGATCAGGAAATCGTTTTTTATTCCAATTGAAAACGTAACGCTTCCCGTCCTTTCCGGAGGTGTAACCCGAAGACAGGAAGAAGCCGTCGCACGGAATGTCATTTTGTTTACAAGTTCCCACAAAGTCAATAATCGCGTCGTCCGCGTGCTCGGCTAGTTCCGTATAAAACATGGTCGAACCCATGTAACCAAAAGAAGCCATCGGCACCATTGCCGATTTCCCGGTCAAATCCGTATAGTGTTCCACCACCTTTTTAATCGTTGGCCCACCAATAAAGAAGACGTCTAAATCACCTCCGTCACATTGAAAATAACTATACCGCAACCAATAATTGCTGTGCTCACAATCCATATCAAAAACCGAATCCCGCGCAGTGTTGTAAAACAAGCCACTCGCGACCTGTTTAGCAGGATCAAAATCAATGTAGAACGGAATCATTTTATAAAGCGGATCCGATTTTTGCGCGTTCCAACCCAGTGAATCGGTATTGTGCATCCGCATCCGTCGTTTAAATTTATTTAATTTACCGGATTTTTCCCCAAACCCATAAAATTTGTTCGTATCACCCATCCGACTATAGTGATATTCACGACCAAAGTCGTCTTCCACAAACGCCCGGTTAGGCAAATCTTGGTGAACTACCCGGCCGTTTTCGTCCACAATTTCAAAGTAAAACGGCTCTTTGAAAATATTTAAAACATACTTTCCGTTAGTTACGCAATAATGATCCGCTAGTTCCGTTACGGTAATGGAAATCGGGGACACCCGCTGCCGCTCATCGCCAAGCAGCTCGTCGGTCGCATCCGCCCACGCTGTCTTTACCAGCGCGTAAGATTGTTCGGGCGCAAAATCATCCGCAAAAGTCCCCTTGATGCGAATAATGTTTTCATCCAATAAATAAATTCGAAAACGTGCTCCATTCGTAATTACGTCCAAAAAATCATTTTGATTATTTATTTCCAATACTTTAGTGCTAGTTTTCATTGCGTGTCACCCCGTCCTCGAAAAATCCATCCGTTATGTAATGTCTCAGTTATGCACTTACTTTATAACCCACTGAAAGCGCTGTCAATATCAAATATTCTACGTGAATAAATTTTACTTTCTCCTTGTTTTGCCCCAAAAATCAATCCTTATCCAAGGCAATCGCATTTTTTGCCAAGTTACATCATTTTATTGAAAACGCTTTCTTTAGGTGCTATTCTTACAGTGTACTTGTGAAGTAGTTTAGCAATTATTCCAACTTAATTTTAAGGATGTGAAGTACATTGGACAAAACCCAAAAAACGGTCACCATCGACGCGGCCCCTTTTAACATTAAGGATAAAGTCGGCTACATGTTTGGTGACATTGGTAATAACTTCTCGTTTAACGTTGTCAATTCCTTCTTAATGATTTTCTACACCAACGTGCTTGGTTTAACTGGTGCCCAAGTGGGAATTCTTTTCTTAATCGCGCGGTTCGTGGACGCGTTCGCCGACATTACCGTGGGCCGGTTGGTCGATAATAGTAAATTACATAAAAGCGGCCGTTTCAAACCTTGGATGTCTCGGATGCAGTACCCGCTCCTCATCTTTTTGGTTCTTCTATTTGTGCCGGTAGTTAAGGACTGGGCGTTACCGATTCGGCTCGTTTTTGTGTTCATTACGTACCTTGGCTGGGGAATCTTTTACTCCTGCGTGAACATCCCCTATGGTTCAATGGCGGCCGCAATTAGTAGCGACCCTAACGACAAGACCTCCCTTTCAACCTTCCGGGCGCTGGGATCTGCGTTAGGAAGTGCGATTACCAGTTACATTATCCCGCTATTTATCTACATTGGCGCTACCCAAAAGATTTCAGGAACCCGGTTCTTCTGGGTGGTCGTGGTATGTGCTTTTCTAGGCTGGGGATGTTATGAATTGACCATTCACCTCACTACCGAACGGATTCGGACCGAAAAAAGTGCAAAAGTTCCGCTTTCTCGGCTGGTTCAGGGAATGTTCGAAAATAAAGCCTTAATTGTTTTAGTTCTAATTGATATCATGATCGTAATTAACCAAAACCTGTCTGGAACCATGATTTCCTACCTTTTTAACGACTACTTTAAGGATAAGGCCGCGATGTCGATTGCGTTGATTTTCAACTTTGCGACCGTAATTTTGCTGGCGCCGTTTAGCAATTTCCTTACCAAACGGTTTGGACGGAAAGAAACTTCCATCGTAGCGCTGCTCTTTGGAGCCTTAATGTACGGCATCCTGCTAGTTGTCCACACCCAAAGCACGAGCTTCTACCTAATTATGCTGTTCTTTGGCTCGTTAGGTGCGGGAATGTTTAACCTGATGGTTTGGGCATTCATTACCGACGTAATTGATAATCATGAAGTACTAACTGGCGTCCGGGAAGATGGGATTGTGTACGGAGTCAACTCCTTCGCCCGGAAAGTTGCCCAAGCAATCGCAGGTGGTTTTGGAGGATTTATGCTGACCTTCATCGGCTATCAATCGTCAACCGGCGGTGGTGCGGAACAAAGTGTCACGGTAATTCACCGGATCTACAACTTGGCGACGGGAATTCCAACGGTATGCTTGTCAGTAGCGGCATTATTGTTACTATTCTTCTACCCGCTAAATAAGAAGCGGGTCACGGAAAATGCAAGGAAGCTGGAAGAATTGCATGAAGAAAATAGAGTGCGGAAGCCTTCGGGTAAGGCTTAAGGATCAACTGGATTAGCCGGCTAATTTGGTTGACCGCAGATCCTTGGAGGCTGGAGCACATTTTGGCTATTAACATAGTAATAAAACCATTAAAAGCTAAGGCACCAATTGCGTAAAATGCGATTGGTGCCTTATTTTGGTTAATCGGAAAAAGTTGGGGTGTGGAGTATGTATCACAATCTCGCATCCCCTCCAAAAAATCTCCAAACAAAAAAGCGTGGGGAAAACTAAAGTAATACTTTTCAAAGATGGAAAGATTCTTAAAAATAGTTTTGGTGTTTCGACTTCCATAGAGCGAAAAGCCAATTTGTTCCGCTTAACCAAAAATTGACCACTAATGCCAAATTTAGGCATAATGGTCAATTTTCAGTTGATGCTTGTAAACTACCAGATCTTTGTCCCACACTCTTTTATTTTAATATTGTGCTTCGTGTTTCATCACGCGTTTAACCGCGAAGGTGATCCCGTAAGAGATGAACAGAATCAACGCTACCAATAGGTATGGAATGTGGGTATTGTAATCCATCAACATTCCGGCTAAAATCGGGCCGATTACGTTTCCAACGCTAGTTAACGACATGTTCAACCCGTTAATTAAGCCCTGGTTATTTTTGCCTTCCTTAGTTAACAAGGTGGTGATTGCCGGCCGCAAAATGTCAAAGGCCGAGAAGACTACCAATGTGGCAATAATTACTTCAATTTGAGTGTGCGCTTGGGTAATCCAAAAGACGAAAATCGCGCCAATGAGGAAGCACGCGCCGATTAAGTTAACTTCGCCCATTTTCCGAACCAGCCAATCAAAAATAAACACCTGTAAAATCAAAGAAAAAATTCCATTAAAGGTTAACACCAACGCAATGGTTCCTAACCCAAAGTTAAACACCTGGTTCACGTAAATACTATAAATACTTTCAAAGCCCTGAAGGCCAAACGCCGCCACGAAAATCATCGTAAACAAGATGATTAGCGGTGCGGTTAAGACGTCGCGGAGCGCGCCCGTCTTTTTAACCGCTTGGGGCTCATCGTCATGTTCTTCATGGGCAATTTCACGAATAACTTCCATTTTCGGCATTACCGCGTAAGTGAAAATTGTCGAAATTAGTCCTAGCGCTGCAGCGGCCCAGAAAGGCGTTTTATAGCTAATGTTTGCCAAAACACCGCCAATTCCGGGTCCAAGGATTAGCCCACCACTAAAGGCCGCCGAGATCCAGCCAATCACTCGGGCACGTTGTGCGGGCGTGGTTACGTCAGCAGCCAACGCCATCGAAGTTGGCACGAATAACGCCGCCGACAATCCCCCAATTACCCGGGATACGTTAAACCAGATCAGCGAATTAGATAACGCAAAAATCACTTCGGACACGGCGTACAAAAATAATCCCGCTACAATCAACGGTTTCCGTCCAATCCGGTCCGAAAGTCGGCCAACTAAAGGAGACGCAATGAATTGCGAAAAGGCAAATAACGACGTCATAATCCCCATTTGAGTTGTGGAATAGTGGTAATAGTTTTTGATGAAGGGGGTTACCGGAATTACCAGCCCGATTCCCAAACAAATCAATAGGTTTCCAGCGATCAGAATCCATAAAGTCTTTTTGTTTTTAGCATCCATTGGCGCTCATCTCCTTTGCTTGTTTTCATATTCTTACATACTACCACGAAATAATTTTCCTGTCTTATCATGCAGAATGGTAATTTTTGGGAAAACCGGCTTTCCCGTTCAAAAAGAGCCGTGACTAAAGTTTGGTCACCGCTCTTTCTTTAAATTGCTATTTAATTAATGATTAAACCACATTTCGTTCAAACGGTTGGTCACTAATGCCATCCGCAAGAATCTTCTTGGCCCATTCCTTTGCGGAAAATAACGAGTGGTCCCGATAATTTCCGCAACTGTAAATGTCAGTTCCCGGAACATCTTCCCACTTAATATCATCTGCGATTGCTTCTAAAGAACCCTTCAACGCTTTAGCCACTTCCGTAGTCGTTGGTGTACCCCAAACGATTAAATGGAAACCTGTCCGGCAACCAAATGGTGAACAATCAATAATTCCGTCCATGCGATCCCGCATTAATCCAGCTAACAGATGTTCAATGGTGTGCAAACCCGCCGTTGGAATTGCGTTTTCGTTTGGTTGAACAAGTCGTAAGTCAAAATTGGAAATTTGGTCACCCTTGCTGCCCTCTTCGACAGCGATCAACCGTACGTAAGGTGCTTTAACCTTGGTATGGTCTAATTCAAAGCTTTCTACTTTTGCCATAGAAACTCATCCCTTCATCAAATATTGGTTACATACCTATTGTAAGCCGAATTTTCCTAAAAGTCTTCCTTTTAGAAATCATCTTGGCCAAGGTTGTGCAAGTAGTGATTGAAGACTAAGCGTTGCATCGGCCGTAAGTGAACAACTGGCAAGTAGCTGGGAACCTTCGCTTGCATTGGCGCGTAGCTGGTAACGTCTTTGTAGATGGAATACAACAGCAACGCACACACGAAAATCAGTGGGAAGCCGGCTACCGTACAAATTGCTTGAACGACTTCGAACCCACCGACGATCACAATTCCCAGTGAGAAGAAGATAAATACAATGACCCACGTCATCCGGTTCCAACGACTAGGCTGCCGTCCGTTAGATAAGTCCAGACTGGTAAAGGACGACACGATAAACGCGGAAGACGAAATCGTAGTTGCCAAAAAGATAAAGCACGAGACGCAGAACAAAATCAGCATCAATTTACTCATTGGCAAGGTGGTAATCAAGGCCGCTTGCACCGCTGCTTGCCCCTGCGTATTTAAAATGTGCACGATGTTCAACGTACCGGATTGTTGTAACCACAATGCGTAGCCCCCGAGGACTGCGTAAAAGGAAAGGCACCCGCCAACTCCGTAAGTCATCATTCCAATGATGATTTGCCGAATCGTTTTTCCGTGCGAAATCCGGGCAATGAACAAGCCCATTACCGGCATGTAAGCTAACCACCAGCCCCAGTAAAAGAGGGTTTGATGTTGGGCAAATCCGTTCGTACCAGCGTTGGCCTTGTTAAAGGATAGTGCCGTGAAGTGTTGCCCCATTAATTTTAGCGTCTGTCCTTCTGAACCTACCAAGAATTTAGTAGGGCCAACCAAAAGGACAATCGCTAAGAAAATGATTGCCAGGTAAATGTGCCAAGCGGATAACTTTTTAATCCCCTTGTTTAACCCAGCGTAAACCGTTAGTGAGAATAAAATCAATAGAATAAAGAACAAAAACAACTTCAGATACAAAGTATCCTTGATACCCACAATGATACTCAAAACGCGGGCAATGACCGGGATTTCCATCCCAATCGACGAACCAATGCCACCCATGATGCCAAACACCACGAGAAAGTCGATTAGTTGCCGCAATACCTTTTTGTACAGCTGGTCGCCGCGCAAAACGGGAATTACGGTACTCAACCGCCGCACCGGAATTTTTTTCACGTACATCGTATAGCCAATCGCGATCGTCGCGGTCCCAAACATCATCCAGGCCATCGGACCCCAATTAAATTCTCCAACTACGTTCGCGTAAGCAAACGCTGCTTTGGATAAGGGCTTGGCACCAAACGCAGGGTGTTGCAGATATTGCAACGGATCCGAGGCACTCAGCATCAAAATGCTGGCATCAATTGCCGTCGCAAACACCATGCTTCCCCATTGAAAACCGCTAAAATCGTGGTCAGGATCAGCTTTGCCAAATCGAATCTTGCCGTATTTACTAAAAATCAAAAACAAGAAGAAAACAAAGTTGATCACATAAATGGAGATATACATCCATTCATATTTGCTGGTAACGAATGACAACAACGCGTTCATTAATTGCTGAACGGCTGGGCCGCCTATGATCAGGATTATGGAAACAATCCCGAATAATACCATCGTTGGTAAAAAGACAGCTCGATCGACATTCTTACTGTGTAAGATAAAAAATTCCTCCCAATAGTTCTAAGACTGCGGTACAAAAAAAGCAACGCGGCTGGCGTATTTAATTTACACCTGCATAGCGTTGCTCGATCGGTTTTACCCGAAGTTCGTCATACCTGTCGTTTATTATGTTACTACTAAATTACAAAAAGTCCAAATTTAGTCGATAGTCTTGATGATCCGGGCCGGATTTCCCGCAATTACCACGTTATCACCAAAGCTTTTGGTGACCACTGAACCAGCACCGACCACGACGTTGTTGCCTAACGTCACCCCGGGCAAGACGGTCACCCGGCCACCAAACCAGCAGCTATCCCCAATCGTAATGGGCGCGCCCATTTCAACGTCGGCGTTCCGCTGGACGGGATCCAAGGGATGGATCGGCGTGTAAAGCCCGACATTGGGACCAAAGTAACAGTGCTCGCCAATTGTGATGGGGCACGTATCTAAGAAGGTCATGTCGTAGTTGCCGTAAAAGTGGTTACCGACGTGAATATTCCATCCGTAATCAAATTTAAAGTCACTTTCAACAAAAAAATCATTGCCCACGTCACCGAGCAGTTTTTTAAATCCTTGATTACGCCGTTCGTTATCAACTTCTTGGTTCAGTTGCTGAATCCGTTGGCGAATGAATTTCCGCCGTTCAATTAATTCCGGATCAAACTGCTGATAGGGTTCTCCCGCCGTCATTTTTGCTCGTTCAGTTTTACTCATCTAACATTCCGCTTCCTCACTCAATTTGTTTAAAGCAGTCCAATTTTACGTAACCCAGCTTGGGCAGCCAAGTTAATAAAGTTAAACGGTCGGTCGTAATACGGCTGGAATAGCATATCCACAAACGCTAAGTCCTTAAGCGTATTCTGGTTTTGAATTGCTAGAGAAATTAGGTTGGCCGACTGTGAAACATCGTGTTTGCTATAGAATTGGGCCCCTAAAATTTGCAAACCCCTTTTTTCATAAACCATTATACTCGTTATTTTGGTGGTCGACGGCATAAATTCTGGACGATAGTTATCTTCAAATAGGACATAATCAGCATCAATACCCGCATTTAACGCCCGTTGATAGGTCAAACCCGTCATCGATAAGGTGTGTCCAAAGAGAGCAATTGCCGAGGTCCCCTGAGCGCCCATTTCCGGCCACTGATTGCCAAAGATGTTGATCCCAGCTAAAGTACCCTGACGGACGGCATTCGTGGCTAAGGGGATGTATTCGGGAGTGTTGGTAGGGTTGTAATGAATAGTTCGTAAGTCACCCGCCACGTAAATGTCGGGATCCGAACTTTGTCCATATTCATTAGTGATGATTGCCCCGCGCCGGTCCATTTTCACTTCCCCACGCAATAAGTCGGTAACCGGAACGAACCCGGTCGACACAACCGCCACGTCGGTAGCAAATTCGCGGCCATCTGCGGTCGTAATCAATAACTCACTGACTTTATCGGTAAATGAGACCACCTTGCTGTTGGTTTCCACCTTCACGTGGTGATCATTCAATAGTTTAATAACTTTAGCACTCAACGGGGTGTCCACGTAATTATTTAAAATATCTTCGTGGCTTTGAAAAAGGGTTACTTCGTGGTTAGTGTCCACCAAACTTTCAGCCAATTCAACGTTAACGTAACCACCACCTACTAAGGCAACTCGCCGCGCATCCTTCACTTTTTCATGTAAAAGTTGTGCTTGTTCATAATTCTTACATAACATTACCCGCGCGTGATTAACTCCCTTGATTGGCGGTAAGGACACCATTGAACCGGTACACATAATGATTTTGTCATACTTTTCCCGCTTAACGGTGAAATCATCCATGTCTTGCACCATTAACTCTTTTTTTTGCCGGTTAATTCGGATCACGTCATGACGCAGATTTACGTGAATGTTTTCAGTACGGATGTCTTCGGCACTATCGTAAAACATATCTTCAAGTTGCTTAACCCGGCCATTTAAATACAAGGCAATCCCGCAGGAAAGAAACGAAATGTTATCATTTCTTTCATAAATATTTACCTCGGTAGTGGGGTCTTGTCTAATAATTTCACGAACCGCAGCGGTTCCGGCATGGGTACATCCGATAATTGCTACTTTCATTTTTCCTCCTAATTAGTCTATACTATAGACAGTTTTAATATTTCCAAAAAATCTATTCCCAAAAGTTATCATTCCATAACAAAACAATTATAATAGTTAATTTACGATACATCAAAAAAGGTGTATCGCGATAATTTTTTGCATCACAATTCAAATTCGAGGAGTATTGTCTTTAATGTTTAGATTCTTCATCCAACCACAATTGAATACCGTTGCTCAATCCGTATTAGGTTACGAACTATTAATTAAGCAGTACCGGGACGGCGCTTGGCGAATGCCCAAATCATTTTCGGCGATTCCCGCCAAAACGATGGCCGATACCCTAATTGCCACGGTAAAAGAACTATCGTTAAAGGTCGGCTCAGTTTCCGTCAATGTTGACCGCCATCAGATTCAAGATCAGCACCTCATCCATGCACTCATTATGGCCCAGGCTGTTTTACGACCAGTTAAGCTAGTTATTGAGTTAATTGAAGATGCAGTAAATCCCGCGGTAACTAACCAAGAACTGATTCCTACGGTACAAAACTTGAATGATTTGGGAATTCAATTCTGCCTTGACGACGTGGGTAGCGGAATTAACACTTGGCCAGAGATAAAATCGCTGTTGCCCTATACTAGTGAACTCAAGTACGCTTTACAAAATTATAAAGAGCACTTGAGTGAAACCAACGCTGAGCACCACGTTGCGTTTTGGCAAAAAATCGCCGCTGAGCATAAGATGCGTTTTATTCTTGAAGGCATCGAGGATGACCAAGACGATGCTTGGGCAGACCGAATGAAGATTGACCTACGCCAAGGCTATTATTATGGCAAACCAGCCTTGATGAAAATTTACGATAGCGACCCTGACTAAAAATATTATCAATTTCGCATAGTTTACTATAATTAGCGAGTTTTTTAACCCATTATGCCTATTAACCTGGGACAGAAGCCGAGCAGCTGGTAAGCATTAACTGAAAAAATAACTATTACGCCTAAATTTGGCATAATGGTCGTTTTTGGGTTACGCGAAACCAACTGACTTTTGGCGTTGTTAAAATTAACATCTTCAAAATAATTTCCCCTTTTTTGTTTAAAAGAACTGATTAAAAAAGGCGCCCACAGTTTTCCAGCTGTAGACGCCTTTTGCTTTAAACTAGTGCGTTTCCCGCACCTTTAACAAACTAACCACTATTCAATTTCAATTCCTGAACTAGAATCGTCATTGGTCTTTGGTAGTGTGATACTCAACACACCGTTATTAACCTTAGCCTTGATATCGCTTGCCTTAACCCCTGGCAAGGAGTAGCTTCTGTGCATGATTCCGTAGTTCCGTTCAGTCATGGTAACGTTGTGTTCCTTGTCTTCATGATCTGCGAAGCTATCTTTCTTAACTTCGACATTCAAAACACCATCTTGGTAGTTTAGCTTAATGTCCTTCTTGTCAATGCCCGGAACATCAATCTTAACATTGTAGTCCTTATCCGATTCACTAACGTCAGTCTTTAAGCTAGTTGGAGTTGCGTTCCAGCTGTCGTTGAAAAATCCACGTGCCAACCGGTCAAAGAATGGATCCCACATATCATTCCTACGATTCATCATTTCATTAGCCATAAAACAAAACCCCTTTCCAAATAACCAAAATGATCGATGAGGTTTTTGTTTACCTCATCTCTTCACTTTCTTATTGTAGTGCATTGGTCAAAGAAAGTCAAACTTTTTATTTGACTTTCTTTGACCAAATTTATTTGGCAAAAAATGCCTTGATTTTGCAAATAAAAAGCACCTGAGAGTCAATTTTTTCCGATTCTACTGCTGCATAGTCGAAACGCGTGAAAGTCATCAATTTTCTTCCGCTCCACTGCTGCATAGTCGAAACGTGTTTTGAAATCCAGCTCTCTCCGGCTAACTAAATTAGGGACCAATTGCTTAACCCGCAATTAGTCCCTAACTTTCTATTGCTATGTAGTCGAAACGCGTGAAAGTCACCAATTTTCTTCCGCTCCACTGCTGTATAGTCGAAACGTGTTTTGAAATCCAGCTCTCTCCGGCTAACTAAATTAGGGACCAATTGCTTAACCCGCAATTAGTCCCTAATTCTGTTAGTCCTCAAGAGCTACCCGGATTTCAAAACACTCTAATTTCTTTCCGGAAACCAAATCTTAATTTCTTTTTCTGCGCTTTCCCTACTATCCGAGCTGTGGACCACATTCTTAATTGGGCCTGGTCCCCACGCCCTTGCAAAGTCGCCCCTGATTGTTCCTGGCATTGCTTCACTTGGATTCGTTGGTCCCGCCATCTTCCGGAAAGTTTCGATGATTTCATCACCCTCCGCAATGATTGCTACCAATGGGCCACTCGTCATAAATTCTTCAATTCCTGGATAATATGGTTTATCCACCAGTTGGGAATAGTGTTGCCGAAGTTGTTCCTTAGTCGCGTTAATCATCTTTAACGCCTTAAGTTCATAACGCCGATTTTCAATTCGGGAAAGCACGTGGCCTACGTGTCCACATTGCACTCCGTCTGGTTTAATTAAAATCAAAGTTCTCTCTTCACTCATATGCGCATCCCCCTTGGATTTTCATACCCTAATTATATACTAGGAAACGTACTCGTTATAAATTTTTCGCTCACCAAACATAATTTTTATGGGTTTATTAAGAAACACTAATTTTAGCACTTTGTGAACTTAGATTGAAGTTGATTTGAACTTCATTTTAAAGCTGTTTTAACTAAAAAATACTTTTCAAGGATGAAAAGGTCCTTAAAAAGTTGTTTTAATGTTTTGGCTTCAATAGAGCCAAAACGTGTGCCAAAAGTTAGTTTTTTCCGCTTAACCAAAAATTGGCCATGATGCCAAATTCAGGCATCATGGCCAATTTCTAGTTAATGCTCGCAAACTATCCGAATTTTGTCCCACGCTTTTCTTAATTTACATTATGCTATCTTCAGGGCTCCGACCGGAACTTTTGAATAATCGTAATCGCTACAATCACTAAGATTGAGCCAATCAATTCGGTGATGTTGAACTTCAAGTTTAAGAACAACAAGCTTAATACAAAGGTCACTACCGGTTGCACAGCGTCCAAAATGCTAACCACTGCCGATGGAGCAAAGTTCAAGCTATGTAACAATGCCCAGAATGGCAAGATGGTTCCGACTAAAATTACGGTAGCCATTGACAATACCAATCGCGTCGTAATTTCAGGAGTGTTAACCCACACTGGTTGGTGAATATTGAACAAAATTCCGCCAATGATTAACGCCCAACCCAAGACGATCATTGGAGAATGGTCTTTGGTGATCGGCTTAGGCAAAACAACGTAAAACGCGGCCGTTACCCCAGAGAGAATCCCCCAGATTAAAGCACTATTTGAAATTGCTAAACTATGAATATTGCCGTGGGTAATCGCCAAGAATACCCCTAACATGGCAATCACGAACGCGATTAAATCACTACGCATCGGCCGTTCGTGTTTGAAAATCAGACTGCCCAAAACAATGAACAGCGGACTTAAGTATTGTAAAATCGTGGCCGCAGACGCGTTTCCTTCCTGCACACTCATGTAGAAGGTTAATAAATTAGCCATTAAACCAAAAATTGCGTAAGCAAATAACCATAACACGGTTCGTAATGATTTAAAAACATCAAAAATGCGCATCCGATACTTGATAAAGCTGATAATGAGTAAGAGAACTCCTGCTCCACTCGTCCGTGCGGACAAAAACCATGAAGCCGGAATACTTTCTCCCTGAGAGATTACCTGCAATACCGTACCAGAAATTCCCCACATACAGGAAGCAATGAGGGCCCAAAAAATTCCTTTTCCCACCTGCTTGTTTGTCAAATTATTCTCCATCTCAGTAACCTCACCAATTTATTAATTTACAATATCACTAAAAATTATATCTAAAAAACCTTCCTTCCGTAAAGAATTAAGGCTTGATAAATAAAAAGACAGGACCTCTGCCCTGCTTCTTACGGTAGCTTTTAATTAGTTATCCATCGTGTCTTTAATAACTTCAACGATCTTATTGATGTGTTCAAGTGTCTTCAAGAAATCGTCTTTACCATAGCGTTTAGCCACGTCGTCTAACATTTCCTTAAAGATCTTATCATTTTTCCAATACATTTCGCGACCACGGTTAGTCAACGTTAAATACTTCTTCCGCCGATCTACCCGATCGCTCTTTTGTTCGATTAAACCTAGGTCAAGTAAAGTCCCTACTTTACGTGAGATTGCACTTTTAGTTACTTCTTGTGTCTCTGCAATTTCACTCAAAGTAATTGGTTCACTACCAGATTGTTCGATTATATGCATGATCATAAACATATCAAAGGATACTTGTGGATCAGAAATTTTACTTTCGAGCAATGTTCCAATCAACTTGATACTCTTATTATATGCTTGAGCAATAAATGAAATATCTGCTTGTTCCATTATTTTTCCTCTTTTCTTTCTAACTCTCCAAAAACCTTAAACACTATTAAATTTTAACACACTAATAATTATAGTCAAGGCAACGCTTAAAATGGTAACACATTAACCCGATGTTTTACAATATATTATGTTAAAAAGGTTTTATAAAACAAACTATTTATCCATATATAGTTGTTGAACTTGTTGTTGGACTACATCATGTTTTAAAAATTCATCGTAAGTGGTATCTGCCCGTTCTACCACTCCACGATCTGAAACTTCAATAATGTGATCGGCCGTCGTTTGAATAAATTCATGATCGTGAGAAGTCATAATAATGGAACTCTTAAACTCGGTTAACCCTTCATTTAGTGCGGTAATTGATTCCAGGTCAAGGTGATTAGTTGGGTCATCTAAAAGCAAAACGTTGGCCTTGCTTAACATCATTTTTGAAATCATGCAGCGAACCTTTTCGCCCCCGGAAAGTTTCGTTACGTTTTTCAACACGTCTTCCCCAGAAAAGAGCATCTTGCCTAAGAAACCACGTAAGAAGGTGTTGTCACTTTCTTCTTTGTCAGCGTACTGCCGCAGCCACTCGAGTATGTCCAAATTTTCGTCAGTAAAATATGGATTAATATCGCGAGGAATGTAACTACGCTCAGTAGTTTGTCCCCATGTAACCGAACCCTCATCCGGTTCAAGTTCTCCTGCTAAGATTTGCATCATCACCGTGGTCGCTAAATCGTTGCGACTTAAGATTGCGGCCTTTTCTCCGGGACGAATTGTAAAGGTAATGTTATCCAAAATCTTTACGCCGTCAATTGATTTACTAACCTTATCAACCCGCACTAAATCATTACCTAACTCACGAGCTGGGTTAAACCGGATAAACGGATATTTACGCGAAGATGGTTTGATGTCGTCCAGCGTAATTTTTTCCAACTGCTTCTTCCGGGCGGTCGCCTGTTTTGATTTCGAGGCGTTTGCGCTGAACCGCGCCACAAATTCTTGTAATTGCTTGATCTGTTCTTCTTTTTTAGCGTTGGCATTTTCTGCTAAACGCTTAGCAAGCGCACTAGATTCCATCCAGAAATCATAGTTTCCCACAAACAATTCAATTTTGCCGTAATCGACGTCGCACATCATCGTGCAGACCGAGTTTAAGAAATGGCGGTCATGGGAAACCACGATCACGATGTTCGGAAAATCTGCCAAAAAGTTTTCTAACCAGCTGATTGATTGCGGATCCAACCCGTTTGTCGGCTCATCTAGGATCAAAATATCCGGCTTGCCAAATAACGCCTGACCGAGTAACACCTTGATGCGTTGACCTTCAGTCAGTTCACTCATCTTGCTGTAATGTAATTCTTCGCCGATTCCGAGCTGTTGCAATAATTGAGAAGCTTCTGCTTCGGCATTCCAGCCGTCCATTTCCGCAAATTCTGCTTCCAATTCCGCAGCCTTCATCCCGTCTTCGTCCGAGAAATCAGGCTTAGCATAGAGTGCGTCCTTTTCCTGCATCACTTGATACAACTTTTGGTGACCTTGAATAACGGTATCCATTACCGTAAACTCTTCGAACGCGTAGTGGTCCTGATTCAAACTCGACATCCGTTCGTTAGGCGAAATGCTAACGTTTCCCGACGTCGGTTGTAATTTTCCTTCTAAAATTTTCAAAAAGGTTGACTTGCCGGCCCCGTTTGCGCCGATAATCCCGTAGCAATTGCCCGGGGTAAATTTTAAATTAACGTCGCTGTACAATTTTCGATCTGAAAATTGCATGCTCATATCCGTTACAGTTATCATTGATTTCCTCCATATACTAACAAAAGGCAAAAATAAAAGAGAGTGGGACAAAAGTCGGTATTTACGAGCATTAACTGAATCCCCCATTAATCGCAATCTAGGCGGTTGATGGGGGATTTGGTTAAGCAGAACAAACTGACTTTTGGCACACGTTCTGGCACTGTTAAAGTTAACAGTCCAAAATGGTTTCCCAGCCTCAATATCCTTCAATCTTTTTAATCTAACATACCTACTATATCCGAGCAACTTTCTTTTACTGAAGCTCTCGCATCGGCTTGGTTAAGCAGGTTTACTTATTTTTTCCGGTGGACACCACCAAATTCAAAATGATTGCCACCATAGCCGCAACCGCGATTGGCGAGCCTAGTAAATATTGTACCATCTGAGGGGCTTCCTTCACCACCGTTGTGGGAATTAATACTAGCGCGAAGGTCAAAACAATCGGAATCCCAATTACGTATATGTCGCCATCTTTTTCTTGGAGGTTACGGATAACTCGCAAGCCGTTTAGCATAATGGTTACGCAGATAATCGCAAACACGCCGCCAATCACTGGGGCCGGAATGGCGGACAGAAACGCCGAAATCTTAGTAAAGAAGCCGAGCACGATGAACCAGATTCCAGCCGAAATGAACACCCGTTTACTGGCCACTCCGGTAATTGAAATAATTCCGGCATTTGTGGAATAGCCCGTTACAGGCGTAGACCCTAATAGAGCAGCAATTAGACAACTAATTCCTTCCCCAATTAAGCCACGGTTCCATTGTTTGTTGGTAATTTGGTGGTTAGTGACCGCCCCCATCGCAAACCAAGTTCCCGTTGTTTCGGTCGTTAGAATCGCGTAAATAATGATAAAAGTTAAAATTGCGGTTGGTGAAAAGGTGATTCCGTAATGAAAGACGGTGCCTTGCGGTAAGCTAAACCACGCCGCTTGTTTAACGGTGCTCCAGTCGAAGCGGCCCATCATGGTTGCCGCAACCGTACCGGCTAATAACGCAATGATGATTGCTCCAGTTCTAAAAATCCTTTGTAAACTAGGAAAGTGAATGCTAATTGAAATCGAAATCAAGAGCGTAACTGCCGTAATTCCAGCCAAAATTATATTTTGGTTGATGTTGCCGCTAGCTTGAAAAATATTACTGTTTAACGCAGTGGGGATCAGCGACAGTCCCACGCAAGTTATGATGGTGCCGCCCACCAGCGCCGGCACCAAAGTTTGAATAATCTTGTAAAAAACACCGGATATTCCCAATAATATAAGCAAAATTGCTCCCACGATGAGCGCTCCCAGCAAGGTAGCCATCCCTTTTTGGAGCCCACCGCTAGCGAGGACAATCCCCGACGCTGCCGTCAGCGGAACAAAAGAAGGTCCCTGAGAAATTGGCATTTTCATGAAAACAGCGGTTTGAATGATGGTCCCGATTCCGGCCGCTAAGAAAGCCACCTGTAAAAGTCCCATTTTTTCGCTAAAGGACATCGACAACATCATTGCTAAAATGACCGGCGGAACGTAGACGTCCATTGCCAAAACGTGCTGTAATCCTAATAAGCTTGCCTCACCATTGCCAATTTTATCGTCGGGCCCGATAAATAAGTTACTATGTTTTTCTTCCATTATTGAAATACTTCTCCTATGCTTACTTTTGACTAACTAAATTTCCGGCAATCAATACTTTTGAAATATCGTCTAGGTTAGTTTGATACATTAACCTTGAAAAAATATCTGTCGGAGCGGTTGAAGAAATCTCCGCCAAGCCGTCCCTTACAATTTGCAAATCAGCGTAACATCCCCGCTTGATCTGACCGGCCGGGATGTGAAGCGCGCGGGCTCCGTTGACCGTTGCCATATAAAATGCTTGCATTGCTGAAATCCGCGAATTAGCTACGCCTCGCTGCTTAGCGGCCACCCGGTTATCTACCCCGTCTTCAAGCATTCTGGCGGAAATAATTGCCTGTTGAATGTTTCGGTAAATGCTAGCAGAAAAGCCACCTGAAATATCCGAACCTAACCCAACCGTTATTTTCTCCAAAATTTTTCTGACCGGGAGTACCGCATTTCCAAAGTAGGCGTTAGAAATCGGACAATGAGCAATTGCGGCGTGAGTCTGTTGGAAAATTGCTAAGTCATCTTCTCCTAATAACGTCCCGTGCGCCATAATCGAGCGGTCGGTGAGCAGATCCATTTCCTGAAGAACTTTTGCATCTGATTTACCAAACCGGTCCATTACATAGCCGTGTTCCCAATCGCTTTCACTACAGTGGGATTGAATCAGCAAATTGCGTTCCCGCGCTAACTTGCCTAACTCCAGTAACGTTTCATCTAAACAACTTGGAATAAATCGTGGGGTGACCACCGGAAAAATTGGTGCTTTTGAAAACTCTTCCTGGATTTTTTCAATAAAATTGACCGTACTATTTATTGCTGTTTTGGTAGAAGCATTGCGGTAGTAGGCTGGGGTTTGCTCAGGGTTATCCATTACTACCTGACCAATAAACGCCCGTTGCCCGAGCTGGTTGCATTCCTCCGCTAAAACTAAGTTTGCTGCTTCATGAATTGTGCCGAAATACAGCGCGGTAGTGGTGCCGTTATTAACTAAATTACGCACTAAGTGGTGATAACTTTTTCTAGCAAAATCTGTATCTTGGTACTTGGCTTCCAACGGAAAAGTATATTCGTCTAGCCATTCGTTCAACGGTTTATCTAACGCCATCCCTGCTTGCGGCCATTGGGGAGCGTGAATATGTAAATCAATAAAGCCTGGCAAGAGGTATTCATCGTCGGCTAATTCGATTAACTTTTTAGCGGTCCGAGCTTTTACTAAAAGATCGCGATATTTGTCCTCTTTGGGCAAGACGATATTATCAATCATTCCCTTTTCGTCAATCACCACTAACGCGTCCTTAACAAAATTAACTTTTTGGGTTGATTCAGCCGAAAAGAAGGAACCCTTAATAATTTTTTTATAGTTAATTATCCCCACTCCCTTTCATTCTTTTTATATTATCACGAAATATATTTAATTAAAAACGGTTTTTATGACCGATTTTAACGAACATTGTTTTCAAAAGCGCACCAAAAAAGGCCAGGAAACAAATTTCCTAGCCTTAAGTCAGCGCCGATTACTTAGACTTTTAATTTTATTCCGTTGCCAAAGCTTCCACCGGATCCAGTTTAGAAGCCTTACGGGACGGCGTAAAGGCCGCCAAGAGGCTAATTACCACGCTGATAATCACTCCAAAAGTAATGTATCCCGGAGTAATTCCGATGATCGCAAAGTCAATGTGTTTCTGTGACAACTGGTTGGCACCCCATTGAGCTAACAAGGCGAGCACCGAACCAAACACACTAGAGAACAAACCGAGGAAAAAGGCTTCGGAAACAAACAAGTTACGGATGTCTTTTCGCCGTGCACCAATTGCCCGAAGAATCCCAATTTCTTTGGTCCGTTCGGCAACGCTAATGTAAAGTACCACGATGATCATGATTGCCGAAACTAGTAGTGAAATTCCCGCAATTCCCGCTAGAACGTAGAAGGCCAGCATAATGTAGGTGTTTAACGAGTCTAGGATTGCTCCTACGCCGGTAATTGCGTAGGTTGCCCGTTGCTTGCCCTTCACCTGATGCTTATAACCCTTAATCTTGTTTTGAACGTCCTTAACGTTCGTAACTTGATCAACGTTAACCGTGAGGAAGTTAGGGCTAAAGGAAAGCTTTTGGTCCGTAAACATTCCCTTTAAAGTGTTGTAGTTAATGGCGCTGGTCCCGGACGTAATTACCCCCGAAACCGTGACTTCTTTTTGCAATTGCACCGGCCGTTTTTGGTCATCAACGGTGGTTACAAAAATGGTCACTTTTTTGCCGACCACGTTTTTGTAATGCTTGTCCAACTTCTTCGCTGACGCCTTATCTAACAAGATTTCATTTGCGTGTGGTAAGTGTCCATACTTAATGTCGTTGACCCGCTCAGTCTTATTCCAAGTCTGTAAAACTTGTAAGGTCGTTGACTTCTTTTCCTTAACCACCTTAGCCGATTGCAGGTAATAACCGCGTTCGACCGACTTGACATGGTCCATCTTCTGGAAGCGGCGGTAATCCGCATCCGCCATCGTGATTCCCTGGCCATCTTGCATTTGTTCAGGAGTAGCATTTTTGCTAACTTGCACCGCGGTCGGGTTAATTTGCGACGAAATCTGGTCGTTCATATACCCAGTCACCCCGTTACCTAATCCCAGCATTAAGATTACCGAAAAGATCCCGATCGAAGCACCGAAAATAATCAACAGGTTGCGTTTTAAATTGTACCCCATGTGTTTGAGTGCCATTTGTAACGCGTCCCCAAAGGTCAAATGCTTGGGCTGGAAGCCTTTTTCTGCCGCAGGAACCGGATAAGGATCCCGCAAGTTAGCTTCACCATGAATCACTCCGTCGTCCAAATGAACCACTCGGGTACCAAAGTCAGCTACTTCTTGAGAATGGGTAACCGCAATTACCAGCTTGCCATCCTTAGCAATCGATGCCAAAATTTCGAGAACCTCTTGGGTATTTTGACTATCTAACGCACCGGTGGGCTCGTCGGCGATAATCACATCCGGATCTCCTGCTAAAGCCCGGGCAATGGCGACCCGTTGCTTTTGGCCCCCTGATAATTGGTTAGGATGTTTCCGCATGTGCTCTTTCAACCCCACCCGGGTCAACAGTTCCTTAGCCCGGGCCACTCGTTGAGCATGGGATAACGAGGTCATTTCCAAGGAAACGAGCACGTTATCTAAAATATTCAGGTGACTAATCAAGTTGAAACTTTGGAAAATAAAGCCAATGTTTTCCCGCCGGTAAGCGTCTAACACCTTCGGCTTTGCGGAATGAAGCGATTGGCCGTTGTAGACCACGTCGCCTTCGTACTGGTGGTCCAAGCCCCCGATAATGTTCATCAAGGTCGATTTTCCGCCACCCGATTCACCTAAAATCGAGACAAATTCTCCACGATCGAATTTCAAGTTAATCCCCTTGAGGACCTTGAATTCTTCATCGCCTAAATAATAAGATTTATGCACGTTTTGGACTTCAAGTAAACTCATATTTTCTCCTCTTATGATCTATATTCTGCAAGTTAGTCTGCATGGACTTGCTTAAAGTGTCCTGGGTGGAAGTACTTATCGACTTCGGTCACCACGAGAACTACAATTCCAGCCACGACCGGAATCAACCATTGCATGCCGCTCATTGCCGCAGTGCTGAAAATCGCTTGCATGAACGGTAAATAAGTTAATCCCAATTGTAACACTAATAGAACCCCGATTATCCAAAAAATATGCCAATTACGGAAAACATCCGTAGAAAGTGCTGGCTTTGGTGTTCGAATATTGAAGAGGTAAAAAATTTTACCAAAGACGATGATGTTTACCGTCACCGTGCTAGCCACTAATTCGCTGATTCCCTGACCACGAAGCCAGTCGAAGCCGACCATTCCTAGTCCGGCAATTAAAATCGAAACGTAAATAATTTGGATTACGTCCGCCCGGTTTAAGAACGCCCTTCCCGCCGGACGCGGTCGCCGTTGCATAATGCCCTCTTCTGCGGGTTCAAACAAGAAAGCAAATTGAATCGTGATCGCCGATACCATGTTGATCCAGAGTAATTGGGTCGGTACCAACGGCAATTCTTGTTGGCTAATAATCGATAGGAGCACGATTAACCCTTCCGCAAAACTAGTCGGCAATAGGAAGCGGATCGTCTTCTTAATGTTGTCGTAAACCCGGCGACCTTCGCGGATCGCTTTGGAAAGGGTCGCAAAGTTATCGTCGGTGAGAATCATATCCGCCGATTCCTTTGCCACGTCAGTCCCCTTAATCCCCATCGCAATTCCGATATCGGCGCGTTTCAAGGCGGGCGCATCATTTACTCCGTCCCCCGTCATCGCGGTAACCAATCCGTTAGCTTGGTAAGCTTCTACAATGCGTAACTTATTATTCGGCGTGGTCCGCGCAAAAACATTGTAATTTTGGATAACTTTCCGCAAGGTTTCATCATCCAAGCGGTCAATTTCTGCACCAGTAATTGCCCTAATTTGGTCGTCCAACCCTAATTTTTGCGCAATTGCCGTGGCTGTTTCCGGATGGTCACCAGTAATCATCTTGACCTTTACTCCGGCATCCCGCATGTCGTGCAACGCCGCAATCGTTTCTTCTCGAGGAGGGTCAATTATCCCCGCCACCCCTAAAAATTGCATTCCATTTTGCAAATCTGCATGGGTTAAAGTGGTTTGCTCTGCCGGAGCTTTCTTATAAGCAACCGCCACCACGCGTTGCCCTTTTTGTGCAATTTGGGAGACCCGGTCGTACCACTCCGTCAAGTTAAAATCGGGATCGTCCTTAACCATTTCAAAAAGTTTATCGGGAGAACCCTTTACGTAAATCAATTTTTCACCAGTTGCACTCTGACTCAACTCCGCGATGTAACGATAGTCTGAATCAAACGGAATCATGTCCACTTCGGTCCACTCAGGAACCCGTTGCTGAAAGGCTTTGTTCGCCAGGGTTAAAAATGCCCCGTCGGTAGGTTCCCCGTTAATTTGCCACTGACCATCAGTTTGCGTTAATTCAGTGTCGTTAGCGTAATAACCAGCCAAGATCAATTTTTGTAAATCCGGGTGTTCGGTCAGTTGCACCGGCTGACCATTCAAACACACCGTGCCTTCCGGTTGGTATCCCGTTCCCGTAACTTCAAATTCGTGTTGTTTAGTAACAACGGATTCCACCGTCATTTCATTTTTAGTCAACGTCCCGGTCTTGTCGGTTGCGATTACGTTCACCGAGCCTAACGTTTCTACCGCCGGCAAAGATTTCACAATTGCGTTTTGCTTGGTCATTTTGTTAATTCCCATAGCCAAAACTACCGAAGTACTTGCGGGCAGTCCTTCTGGCAGGGATCCCACGATCATCGTGATCAACGCAATGACTAAAACAGGTAACGAGTAGATTTTAGTCAGGTAGCCGTAAATTCCCACTAACATGGCTACAATGACAATCCCGTACGAAATGTACTTTCCTAATCCATTAATTTCCCGCATTAACGGGGTAGTTTTACTCTTAACGGTCTTGACGCTGGAACTAATTTGACCAATTTCAGTTTGTTCCGCGGTAGCCACCACGATTCCAAGTCCGCTCCCGTTAGTAACCGCAGTCGAAGCGAACGCCGAGTTAGCCCGATCCCCTAAGGGAGTTTCTTCCTTGAGCGCCGTAGGAGTTTTTAAAACAGAATCTGCTTCACCAGTGAGCGCAGCTTCTTGAATTTTCAAGTTATCCGCGTCCACGATCCGGAGATCTGCCGGCACGTGGTCCCCCGCCTCTAAAAAGACTAGGTCGCCCGCCACTAGATCTTCGGCAGGAACGTCAAGTCGTTGCCCATCGCGGACCACCGTAGCTTCCACTTGCAACAGCTGTTTAATTTTGTCCACCGCACTAGAAGCCTTCACTTCTTGGAAATAACCAATTAGCGCGTTAATAATTACCACCATTCCGATAACGATCGAATCTGAATACTCTCGCAACATAAAGGTGGCAATTGCAGCAACAATCAAAATGTAGATAATGCTGTTGTTGAATTGCTTTAAAAAACGCGTTAAATTGCTGGTCTTCTTTTCGGTCAAAGCGTTGGGCCCGTCCACGGCTAAGCGTCGTTGGGCTTCCGTGGCGGTGAGCCCCGCCTCGGGATCAGTGCGGAGAATTTGAGCGACCTCCGCAGTAGTTAAACGATAAAAATGAGGCGAGGGAGAGTGACCCGCGCCATAGTCATCGGATGTGGATTTAGTGTGCATAAGCGCCTCCTTAGATTTATAGATAGTTTTTGGTAATTAAAGCATAGCAAAGGTGGGTGGGGGAAGGAAAGAAAAAGGCTCAGAGTGTTTTGCACCCCGGGTAGCTCTTGAGGACTAACTGAATCTCGTCATTAATCGCGGGTTTGGCGATTGATGTCGGGATTGGGTTAGCCGAAGAGGGCTGGGGCGCAAAACACGTTTCGGCTACCTCGCAATAGAACACAAAAAAACGAGCCAAGATTTCTCTTAGCTCGTTGATTAAATCCATGTATATTTTAAAGTGTCCGGCGCCGAAGTCGATTTTCTAGTGCACCAAGCACCAAATCAACAATGATCGCCATTAAAGCAGTTGGCAACGCTCCGGCAAGGATAATCGCGCCCCCGTTTGTGGCGTTGGTTCCGCGGATAATAATATCTCCCAGACCACCAGCACCCACGAAGGTTCCGATCGCAGTTATTCCGATCGCCAATACCATGGCGTTTCGAATCCCGGCTAAAATTACCGATAGTGATAGTGGAATTTCAATCATCCAAAGCACTTGGAGTTTGGTCATCCCCATCCCCTTACCGGCGTCGAGGTATGCATCGTTTACGTTCAACATCCCCGTATAAGTGTTTTTAATGATTGGCAGTAAAGCATATAGGAAGACCGTCACGATTACGGTAGATACTCCCAAGCCTAACCCAAGCATTAAAATCGAAAGCATCGCTAGGGATGGGATGGTTTGAATTACGTTTGCCAAACCAATCACCCAATCACTAATCTTTCGGTTTTTCGCGATGAAAATCCCAATAGGAATCCCCACGATTGCCGCTAAAATGACCCCGTAAATGGAAATCAAAAAGTGGCGACTGAATTCCGAAAGCACGTACATTCCATTATGCGAGAAGTAATAGAACAGTTGTTGCCAAATATTCATACTTTGCATTAGTGCTTCCCTCCTTCAAAGTAGTGGTGCGCCTTAAGAAATTCACTAGCTACCACCGATGGTTCTTTCAAATTATTATCAACTTGGTAATTCAATTCTTGCATTGTTTCCAACGAAATTTTCCCGTCTAACTTGTGTAAAACGGGTGCTAATTGCGGATACTTCTTCAACGCCTTGTTATTAACAACGACACTCGCGCTGTACGGCGGGAAGAATTGCCGGTCGTCCTTAAGCAATTTCAAATGGTAGCTGCGTACCCGACCGTCCGTAGAATAACCGAGGACCGCGTCCATCTTGTTGCTTGCTAAAGCATTGTAAAGCAATCCCATTTGCATTGGGTATACGTGTCCAAACTGGAAGCCATAACGTTTCTTGAAGTCTTCGTAACCGTCACCCTTTCGGCTTAACCAAGTTTGGTCGATTCCGACCTTCATTTTAGGAGCAATTTTCTTCAAATCACTGACCGTTTCAATATGGTGTTTCTTCGCAAAGTCCTGCGTTACCATAAATTGGTAAGTGTCCGCGAACCCGTAAGTTGGAAAGTACGTCATATCGTAACGCCGGTTGAATTCCTTGTTTACGTAATCGTTAACTGCTTGCGGCGACTTACCTTGGGGACCGTGCAGAATGGTCTGGTAGTCGGTTCCGCTAAAGCGAATCGAAGTTAAATCAGCTTCGTCACGTTTTTGAGCTTGAAAACTAACCGTTCCCGAGCCCAAGTTGTTGATTACTTCCGCATTTAAATTCGTATCATGTTCAATTAACTGTTGAATCATTGCGCCCATAATTTGCTGTTCAGTAGTATTTTGGGCTGCAATCCGCACCGTATCTCCCGAGGTGCCGTTCAAACCAGGCCAGCCGCAGCTCGAAAGCATTACGGTTAACACGCCTAGCGGTAGGATCAGCTTCAGTAACTTTTTCAACATCTAGCCCACCTCCTGCGTTGTTTTGGGGGTTAGTTTGGCTTCTAGTTTACCTAAAAGGAAATCGGCAACTAATGCCAAGATAATTACCGGAATCGATCCGCCTAAAATCAAGTCGGAACGGTATAAGTTCAAACCGTTGAAAATCAAGTCACCTAAACCGCCCGCCCCAATATAGGAAGCTAACGCCGTCCAGGCAATTACGTAGGTTGCTGATAAACGAACCCCCGCCATAATTACCGGAAGCGCTAATTGGAGTTCAACTTTCCACATCCGTTGGAAACTATTCATGCCCATCCCCTTTGCCGCATCAATTAGCGCAGGGTCTACACTGGTTAATCCCAGATAAGTGTTCCGTAAAATAGGTAATAATGAGTAAATGAATAGCGCCACGATTGCGGGAGTTGATCCAATTCCGAAGATTGGAATCATGATGGCCAACAAAGCAAGCGCTGGGATGGTTTGCATCACGCTGGCAAGTCCAATTACCGCCCCTGAAATTTTAGGAGCCCGCGTAAGCAGCATCCCGAGGGGCACCGCCACGATGATCCCAAGCGCAAGGGCAACCGCTGAAATATAAATGTGTTGTCCAGTCTTGCTAAGAATGTCCGCACCGTACTGATTTAAGAAGTTGATCATTATTGATCACCATCTTTCTTAGTAGACTCCTTTGTGGTTTGACTTGAATTGTTTCCGTCCGCAACGATTGAATCATCGGTAAAGAGTGCGTCATAAACCACGTCTACGAGGGTCGCCCGGGTAACAATTCCGGTTAACCGACCCTTCTTGTCAACTACCGGCACGTTCCGGAAACCACGTTTTAAAATACGATCTACGGTGTCCCGAATAATGGAATCTTCGTTAACGTAAAATACCCGCGGATCCATGATTTCCCCAACGGTTTTGCCAGAATGGTAATATTCGTCAACCTTTTCGATGCTGACAATTCCCTTTAGGCGTTCTTCGGCGTCAGTAACTAATAGCGTATCAACTCGCCGACTGTGCATAATGTCAAGTGCCCGAACTACCGGCTGATCAATCGCAATCGATGCTGGCTTATTCGCCACTTGCCCAACGGTCGTGATACTTGGCTTAGCTTGGATCAAACGATCTTGTCCAATTAAGTTAGCCACGAAATCATTGGCTGGATGACGTAGAATGTTTTCGGGAGTATCTACTTGGACTTGCTTTCCGCCGGTCATGACTACGATCCGGCTGGAAAGGCGTAATGCTTCATCCATATCGTGGGTAACGAAGATGAAAGTCTTACCTAACCGTTCTTGCAAGTCCTTAACGAGGTCTTGTAAATCTTCCCGAGTAATCGGGTCAAGTGCGCCAAACGGTTCGTCCATTAAAATAATGTCTTGATCCGCTGCTAGCGCCCGCACTACCCCGATTCGCTGTTGTTGCCCACCAGAAAGTTGGGATGGATAACGATCCAAATATTCTTCTGGCAAATCAACCAGTTTAATCATTTCTTTAGCCCGCTCATTGCGCTTTTCTTCGGGCCACTTCAATAATTTTGGTACAAGGGTAATATTTTCCCGAATGGTCATGTGGGGCATTAACCCAATATTTTGGATTACATAACCAATCTTACGACGAAGTTTAACCGGATCCATCTTGGCGATATCTTGCCCATTGATTTTAATCGTCCCCGATGTCTGCTTAAGCATCCGGTTAATCATTCTCATTGTGGTGGTTTTTCCCGAACCGGAAGTTCCGATAAAGCAGATAAACTCACCTTTTTCGACGTTTAGATTAAAGTCATCAACGGCCACTTTGTTCCCAGGATAAACCTTTGACAGATGGCTCATTTCAAGTAACATTTGTATTTAAACATCTCCTTATTTGTTCTCTAAAACAACTTGGTTTCCATACATTCGGTCTCAGAGGCATTGGGTGCTACTATAACATATATAACACTTTCTTGTACAATATCGCCAGCGTAAGCCCTCCAGCTGTAACCGAATTCTTTATTGTTTTAATGAGGATTAAAACTTGTTAAAAGAAATAGATGTTGTAAGATAGTACTATAAATTAAAAGGAGCTGAGAAAAATGGCAAAATATGAAACATTGCTTCCCCGTTTTCTAAGATATGTAAAAGTAAATACTCGATCAAACCCTAATTCAAGTACAGTTCCCACTGATCCTAAAGAAGTTGAATTCTTAAAAACTTTAGCAAAAGAATTAGAAGAAGTTGGCGTAGTGGACGTTCACACCCAACCATCTTCCGGTTACGTAGTTGGAACGTTGCCAGCTAACGACGATGGTAACACTCCCGTAATTGGATACATTTCACACGTTGATACAGCTGATTTCAACGCCGAAAATATCCAACCTCAAGTCCACAAAAACTACGACGGTGAATCTGACATTGACTTGAGCGGCGACGGCAAGTGGGTTTTGAAACCTTCCGTCTTTCCAAGTTTGAAGAAGTATGCCGGCCACGACTTAGTTACTACCGACGGACTCACTCTGTTAGGTGCTGACGACAAGTCTGGAGTTGCCGACATCATGACCATGTTGGACTACTATAAGGAACACCCCGAAGTAAAACACGGTGAAATCCGGATTGGATTTGCCCCTGACGAAGAAACCGGTACTGGTGCAGATCATTTCGACGCTAAGGACTTCAACACTAAGTACGCTTACACCGTTGATGGCGGCCCCCTTGGCGAACTTGAATACGAAACTTTCAACGCTGCGCAAGCAACGATTGAAATTCAAGGTAACGAAGTTCACACGGCGGTTGCTAAGGGACTCATGGTCAACGCTTTGCAAGTTGGAATTGACTACCACAACCAATTGCCAGAACATGATCGTCCAGAAGAAACTGAAGACCGCGAAGGCTTCTACCACCTCTTTAAGATGACTGGGACACCTGACCACGCTCAGTTAGTTTATATTATTCGTGATCACGACCGGCAAAAGTTCGAAGAACGTAAGCAAACCATGAAGGATATTGCTGAAAAGATGAACGCCGAATTTGGTGAAGACCGGGTCAACGTGGAAGTTCACGACCAATACTACAACATGCGTGAAATTCTCGAAAAAGACATGACGCCAGTTAACATCGCTAAGAAGGCCATGGAAAACTTGGACATTAAGCCGGATATTTACCCCGTTCGTGGTGGTACAGACGGTTCTAAGATTTCCTTCATGGGAATCCCAACCCCTAACCTCTTTGCGGGTGGCGAAAACATGCACAGCCGTTACGAATACGTTTCGGTTCAAACCATGGAACGTGCGGTTGACTTGCTGTTAGAAATTAACCGTATTAATACAGAAGAAAACAATTAATTTTTAAAGAGTGGGCAAATTCCGTTAGCCAAAAGGACTAGGAATTGGAACCCGATTTGACATTAAGGACTGTGACAACCTCGTTGTCCAGTCCTTTTTTAATAGAAAAGGAGCTTAATTATGTCACTGACAATGGCGATTATTGGATTTGGTAAAAGTGCCAACCGTTACCACATCCCCTACATTAAAGAACGCGACATCAAAATTAAATACATTTACAACCACCAGCGTCACCCGGAAAAAGAGCAAGGATTTTATGATCCTAACACCATCTTTACCGACGACCTTGAGCAGGTTTTAAACGACCCGGAGGTTCAGTTAGTTACGGTTTGTACGCCGCCGGCCACCCACTTTGAATACGGAAAATCTGCGTTAGAACACGGCAAAAATGTTTTAATCGAAAAACCTTTCGTAGCCAACCAAGCCGAGGCTAAAGAACTTTTTGCACTAGCTGATGCCAAAAAATTACTGGCGATGCCTTACCAAAACCGACGTTTCGATAGCGACTACTTGACCCTCAAAAAGGTAATTGAACGCGGCTACGTGGGCCGGCCCTTGTTGCTTGAATCCCATTTTGATAAGTACCGTCCCGATGACAGCCTTCATGAAGGTTCCCAAGTCGATGGCCAATTTTACGGCTTGGGCGTCCACATGCTTGACCAAATTTTGGGGCTTTTTGGCAAACCTCAGACAGTTAACTACGATATCCGGGCAATCCAAAACCCCGCTAGTTCCGTCGATGATTTTTACGAAACGCAGCTATTCTACGATAATTTTAAGGCGACCGTGGTCAGCAATCCGTTAGCCGCGCGTCCCTACCCTCGTTTCTTACTTCACGGAACTAACGGAACCTACGTTAAGTACGACATTGACCAGCAGGAAAACGACTTAAAGCTTGGCATCATGCCAGGCGACGATCATTTTGGAATTGACGCTCCTAGTCAATTTGGGGTGGTCAAGTATAAAAACCAGAATGGCGATTGGATTGAAAAACAAATTCCTACCATTAATGGAGATTATGGTCGGGTTTACGACTCTATCGCCGCTACCCTTACCAACGGCGACCCCAAATTAGTTTCCAACGAGCAAGCCTTATGGAACATGGAAATTTTAGAGGCGGGGATCGCTGAAAAAGGTCCTCATCTTTATCAAATGAAGTAAATTAAAACCGTTAATGGTTAGGGTAAGCTGGAAACTTGCCCGCAACTTAACTGACTTTTCATCTTACTAACCAAAAAGAGCGGGGCCAAAGTCGGATAGTTTATGAACGTTAACTAAAAATCGATCGTGATGAATTTACATCACGATCGATTTTTTAGTTAGGTAGGTTAAACTGTCTTTTGGTACACGTTTTTGACGCCGTTGAAGGCAAACCGCCCCAACAGCTCTTTCTTTAAGAATCTTTTCATCCTTGAAAAGCATTTCTTTAGTTTTTCCGTCTTTTTAATTTTTTCCTCATTAGGCTACTAAAAAGCGCAAAAGTTTTTTACGACCTAATTATTTTACGCAGTAGCTACCTTAAACTGTTCGTTCACATACTTAGCGTACATTGGATGAGAAGCAACTAACTCTTGATGCGTTCCCGAACCCGTAATTTGCCCATTTTCCACAAAGTAAATTTGGTCGCTGTCCACGATTGTCGACAAACGGTGGGCAATTACTAGCGTAGTGCGCCCCTTCATTAAGTTGGCTAAGGCATCTTGCACCTTCATTTCCGATTCTGAATCCAAACTAGCCGTCGCTTCATCAAGCATTAAAATTTTCGGATTCCGGAGAAACGCCCTGGCAATCGCGATCCGTTGTCGCTGTCCGCCAGAAATTTTTACGCCCCGTTCGCCAACTTCGGTATCCAGTTGGCTAGGCATTTCTTCAACAAATTTCCTTGCATACGCTAAATCTAATACATCCCACAGTTGCTCATCCGTAAAGTCGTCGTCCAAACCGTACGTAAGGTTATCACGGATTGTCCCCGCCATCATGGCCGAATCTTGGGATACAAATCCAATCTGTTTACGATAATTAGTTAACCGAATGTCTTGAATATTAGTGTTGTTAAACTTAATTTCCCCGTGCGTTGGTTCATAGAAACGTTCTAACAAGCTAAAGATGGTTGATTTTCCGCCGCCAGAAGGGCCCGCAAACGCAATCACTTGGTTAGGCTTAGCCTCAAATGAAATGTCTTTTATGACTTTTTCTTCAGGAGCATCCGCGTAAGCGAAGTCAACGTGCTCCACCTTTAAATCTTTATCAGCCAAATCTAGCATTTCACCATGATTGAAGTCTTCCGGTACTTCTTCCAACAATTCTTCAACCCTTCTTGTGGAACCAGAAGCCTTGGCCATTTCTGAAAATAGCGTTGCAATAATTGGCAATGCCCCAATCAAATTAAACAGGTACATCAAAAAACTCATTAAGGTACCAATTGACATCACCCCAATTGCAATTCGGTGAATTCCATACGCCAAAAGACCAAAGATCATGCTCATGAAAACCATCATCATAATGGGCTGCATCGCCGCATCAAAAACGGCTTCTTTTTTCCCAATTTTAAACAAGCGGTTAATTTCCTTATCAGCGTGTTCTTGAGCTTGGTTTTCCGCGTTAGAAGTTTTTACCAGCTTAATTTCACTGAGCGTTTCGCTAACGATCCCGTTAAATAGTGCTAGCGCGTCTTGCCGTACGTGGCCGACCTTCGTGCCAAATGCCATTACCGGAATCATTAAAATGACCACCACGGGAACGGCAATTACCATTGCTAAGGTCATGTGCCAATCCATCCGAATCATCATGTAGACGGTCCCTACCACGGTAATAATGCTGGCTAGGGTTTGGGGGAAGGTAACCGCCAAAAGTTGTTTAACCTGGTTGGTGTCGTTAACTAACCGACTCGAAATTTCGCCGGCCTTTACGGTATCAAAATAACTAACTTTTAGGAGGGTCAATCTTTCCCACAACGTTTTCCGTAAATTCTGGATGACGTTTTCCCCAAAGATTCCGAGAATCGTCCCGCCAATCGCCGAAAAAATTGCCGAAGCCACAAAAAGTAAAACCACTTTGGCTAATAACGAGTAATCCACGCCTTTAGTAAAGTTATTAACTAACGTGGAGGCTAGCTTGGGCACGTAGACTTGGACCCCTGAACTAATTGCTAATAAAATTACCCCCAACACTAAAAGCAGGTACTTAGGGCTAGTTTTCTTAATCAACCCGAAAAACTGTCTAAAATTAAATTTAGTACGATCTTTACGGATCGAATCGTTAAAACGTGCGTTTGCTGCCAATTTTAGCGCCGTCCTTTCTTCCAATCTTCAAAACCACCAAAGCCCCTGAAATCGCCGGGACGCATTCTTCCGAAATGGTTATGCCGAAGCATTTGTTCGCGGGCTCTTTCAAAATGCGGGCTCATTTTGCCAAATTGTTCCCAACGGCAATCGTTGCTGAACACTTCACTAAATTTTTCTTTGAATTCATCCCCGTCCATGTTTTCAACCATCCGTTTTAAATAGTCGGCCAAATTGGTTAACTCGTCGTCCGAAAAATCCTCAAACAAGACGTCTTTTAAAGTCCCCCCGATGGATTCGTGAGTTTTTAAGCTTTCGGTTCCTTTATCCGTAATTTTAATGATGGTTACGCGAGAATCACTAGGCGATTTTTCGCGAACCACGGTACCGGCTTGTTCTAATTTTTTAATAATCTGGGTTACGCTGGACGGTTTGATGTCTAAGAATTCTGAGATCCGGCCCGCAGTTACGTTTTCTTCCTTAGCTAGTAGCTTCAAAGTTTCGAACGTGTTATCCGTTTTTTCTTCTATCCGGTTCGCAAAAACCAAAAAAGGTTGGTGAGTGATTTTCATCAAGTTGTCTAAAATTTCATCTTTATGCATTATTAAAGTTCCTCCGTTCAATTTATTTAGTTTACTTTTTATTTAACGAACTAAATAATAAAATCATTTAGTTCGTTTGTCAACATCAAAACTAAATAAATTACGATAAAAAAATCAAAACTCAGCCTTACCGGCAGTTAGCCGATAAAACTCAAGTTTTGATTTCGTTAATAATAGTTCCTAACTGCGGAGCGCCTATTTAATTTTCAAATCTTGGAGTTGTTCCTCCACGTCGTCAATCTTAGTGTTAACTTGTAATAAAGCCGCTGCGGAATACGCACTTTCGACCAAAGCCGTGTCGTACAGTTTAACTTCTTTAGCGGTCATTTCCATGGCCATCTCTAAATTCATCTTCGCACTGCCTAAATCGTAGAACGCGAGCAGCTTGTCTGCCTCATTGTCGTCAAACGCCTGCATGATGCGTTGCATCTCGGTACCCACCTCACCATTAGCGAGTCCGCCAGCGGTTGTTACCGGAACGTCCTGGGCAACTTGTTTGATTAAGCGCTGTACGCCTTGCGCAATTTCGGCGACGTGCGAAACAATCACAATTCCGTATTCCATTATTTCGCCTCCACTGCTAGTAAAGTCTTCAGTAAGTAACCGGTGGAAACGGCTCCCGGATCTAAATGACCTACCGAGCGTTCACCAAGGTAAGACGCCCGGCCCTTCTTGGCAATCATTGGCTTAGTGCTTTCAACCGCCCGGTCAACATCCTCGGCAGTGAACGTAGCCTTTTCTGAAATTGGCTCCCAGACGTCCACCATTGTTTTTTCGCCCAAAATTGCCTTGCCCCGCTTTTGTACTCCAGCGGTGGCGGCCACCAGGAGCTCGTGTACGTCACCGGTATTAGCCTTCGCCATTTCGATGAATGCGGTTCCAAACAAAGGACCAGAGGCTCCGCCAACCTTGCTAATCAAACTCATCGCAATCGTTTTAAAAATTGCTGGCAGATCTGGAAAATCCTTCCCATCCAGGGCTTCCATTACAGCATTCATTCCGCGGGCCATGTTATTTCCATGGTCACCATCCCCGATTGGGGTGTCCAATTCACTTAAATAAGCGTGCTGGGTCTGAATCTCCTGATTAAATTTTTCCATCCACTTTTTTACGTCTTCCACTGTTAACAAATCAATCCGCTCCCTTCAACTACCATGCAATCGTGTGAGTCGCATAATTTAATTTATCGACCCAATCGTCCTTAATTTTAAGAATGGTCAATGAAACTCCGGCCATGTCTAGCGAAGTCATGAGGTTCCCGACTTTACTGAACCGGACGCGCAAACCTTCTTCGGCTAACTGGTCTAGTACATCATTCATAAAAACGTACTGTTCCATAAGCGGGGTTGCCCCCATGCCATTTACCAATACCGCTACGGCGTCGCCCTTCCGAAACCGGAATTCCGACCTTAACTTTTCAATTAGCTCATTTGCCAATTTCTTAGACGGCTGTAATTTTTCCCGCCGGTAACCTGGCTCACCGTGGATCCCCACTCCGTATTCAATTTCGTCGTCTGCCAAGACAAATCCGGGTTTCCCTACTTCGGGAACCGTCGCACCACTTAAAGCAACCGCCACGGTCTTCAAATTAGGCAATACCGCCGTAGCTAAATCCGCAATTTCATCCAAACTAGCCCCTTGGTCGGCTGCCGCGCCCAAAATTTTATGCATTAAAATAGTGCCGGCAACTCCCCGACGACCTTGCGTATAAGTACTATTTTCTACCGCAACGTCGTCATCGACCACGATCGATTTAACGGGGATCTCTTCCATTTCTGCCATATCTTGCGCCATTTCAAAATTCATCACGTCGCCAGAATAGTTTTTAATCACTAAAAATACGCCAGCACCAGAATTTACTTGCTTAATTGCTTCAAAAATTTGGTCGGGAGTCGGAGAAGTAAAGACCTCGCCACAAACCGCTGCACTCAGCATCCCCGCACCGACAAAACCAGCGTGCGCGGGTTCGTGCCCACTTCCGCCACCGCTAACGATGCCGACTTTGCCAGCAATTTTAGCCAAATCCGTGCGGTAAACCACCCCGGTTTCTGGAATGCGTTTTAAATAATCTGGATAACTTTTCACCATCCCCTGAAGCATTTCTTCGACAACTTGCTTCGGGTCGTTAATAATTTTTTTCATCATGCCTCTCCTTTTCGTTTTCTTTCCTCACAATTAGATTCTAGTTGAAAGCGGATACAATCACAAGTAATCTCCCTCTTTGATTTACCTGAATCGATCTTTTCCTTTATAATGTGGGAGATGATGCTAATTTTTAAAAGGAGTTCGCAAAAATGATTTTAGAACGGAACAACATGTTTAACATTCGTCAAATCAACGACGATTTAGAGCGGGTCATCGGGCCCGAGCACGTTACGGAGCTAAGGAACTTAATGCGTTACTACCGGTTATGCCAATCCGCAGTTAACGAAGTGGGAACCAAGCTGGAAAACCTCGACGGCGAATACGAGAATGAGTACAACCATAATCCCATTCATCACATGGAACAACGGATGAAATCGGTCGACTCCCTCTTTAATAAAATGAAAAAGAAGCATCTACCAAAGACGATTGCCGCGGTAGAAAACAATATTTTTGACATCGGGGGCATTCGAGTAATCACCAACTACATCAGCGACGTCTACACCATCAAGGAAAACCTGATTTCCCAAGACGACGTCGCTTTACTCAAAGTGAAAGATTACATTCGGGATCCCAAGCCAAGCGGCTACCGTAGTCTACACCTGGTCGTAAAGGTTCCGGTCTTTTTATCGACCGGTCCCGTGGAAACCCCGGTGGAAATTCAAATCCGCACCGTCGGAATGGATATGTGGGCCAGTTTGGAACACAAGCTGCGTTACAAAACCAACGTTCCTTCCGCAAAGGTGGCGGATTTTGCCGATCGGTTAGTTGACGACGCCAATACGATTTACAAAGTAGAACAAAACTTACAAACTATTTACCGAGAATTATCAGAACCCGGGGTTTTCAAAAATGAAGAATAAGTACCCCGTCACCCGTTATTATGGCGTTCCGTTGGAGCTAGACTCTTCCGGCAATTATCGTTTTAAATCGACCATTAAAATTCACGCTTGGCGAAACGGTAAACATACTCGCGGTCATTTTCAAAAACCTGGCCAATTATTTTTGACCGAAAACAACCAATTAGTGATGATTGTGGCAACGGAAAAGATGAACTTCAGTCAGCGTCATTCGTTAGCACCCATTCAGCGGTTCACCAAGGAGTCGATTGCACCCGACATGCTGGCAACCGCGCAACAAGTTTTCCATGAGGAGGATTAATTATGAAAACCTTAGTGGTGGTCGCCCATCCTAAACTAGCAAGTTCTACCACCCAGCCTTTTTTTAAGGCGGCCGTTGAAGACTTCACCACGGTTACTTGGCATCCGCTCCATGCTGAATTTGACGTAACTCAAGAACAGCAGCTTTTAACCGAACACGATCGGATTATCTTCCAATTTCCGCTCTACTGGTACGGCGCACCGGGCCTTTTAAAAAATTGGCTTGATCAAGTTCTGACCGTGCGTTTTGCCACCGGAAATCGTTATGCGTTAGCTGATAAAGAACTGGGTTTAGTGGTTACCGCAGGCGAAGCAGCTGCTGATTTCCAAGCCGGGGGAGCCGAACAGTATACGATGTCTGAACTAATGCGCCCGTTTGAAGCGCTCGCCCATAAGTTACGGATGCGTTATCTGCCGGTGTTGGCCGTTCATCAATTTCTCTACTTGACTCCAGAAGCCCAACAACGGCTCCTCGTTCGTTACCAACAGTACGTAAACAATCCTAATTTTGAACATTTTGCCGGTCAGGTGGCTTGGTTTAGCGACCAGCTGCGGCACCAAATCGCTAAAGCAGACTCTGCCTCCGCCGCCCTAAACCAAGTCTTAGAGAGCTTAGAAAATCGGCAAAGCGAGCTCGATGACCTGGCGTGGAACCTGTCCATGTTAAAAAAGGAGGAGGATTCCTAATGGACCAAACCGAAACCGCATGGCTATTGGAACAAGCTCGCCAGCTTGCCCAACAAGCAACCACTTACCAACAAAAAGCCTTCTACGTAGCATTGGGCGACCTCATCCGGGAACAACAAAAACGGGCCGACCAACTCGAAAACGAGCTCGACGGCCGGATGTGGGAACACTAATCCACTAAAAAAGACCTAACCGAAATCCCCCCATAGGTTTCAGTTAGGTCTTTTTTAAAATTTTAGTGCTTGTCGTCACGTTGCTGACGATCCTTGTTGTTCTTTTCAGCCCATTCTTCACGGGTTAGCACGTCTTTAACGTTAAGTTTGATTTCTGATACTTCCATGTTGGTGATTTCCTTAACTGCAGAAGTAATCTTATCAATCATCTTGTCAAAGATTGCTTGGGCGTTCTTCCCGTATTCAAGGATGGCATCCATCTTTAAGGAAACGGAATGGTTTTCGTCGTCAACGTCAACGTTAACTCCCGTAGTTGGATCGTCGCCCTTAGAAATTCGATCAGTTACTTTTTCAAAAATATTACCTTCAAGACTTAAAACACCGTCTACTCCGTTAGCAGTTTTGCCAGCAATTTTTGCTAAAACTTCGTCGTCAAACGTTAATTTAGTTTCTGGTTTTGCCATCTTGTTTTCTGATTTTGCGATTTTATTTTCCATGTGTGATTGCTCCCTTCGCGTGAATAGTTACTTAGCTTCTGGACGAGGTGCTAAGTCTGAATTAGGTTTACGATTGTTTTGTTCTTTCCACTCTTTCTTACTTAGTACATCACTTACGTGGAAATTCAATTCAATGACCTTCAAACCGGTCAAACGTTCAACTTCCTCGCTAATTACGTCGCATACTTGAGTGAAAATTTCTCGAATATCGTAACCGTATTCCACCTTAGCATTCATCTCTAGCGATACCTGTTTTTCGCCAACTTCAGCTTTGATTCCTTGAGTTGGATCCACCTTGTTACGAATCTTGTCGGTGATGTTGTCAAAAAATCCACCGTCAAATGAGAGAATCCCATCGACTTTACGAGAAGCTAGTCCCGCAATTTTTTCGATTACCCCTTCGTCAAATGACAAACTAGTTTGCGCGATTCTTGGTTTATCCATGGTTCAACGCCTCCTTAAATTTGCGACGATTCTTCCAAACAAACCATAAGCTTGATACCACCATTAGACCCATTAATGATCTTAATGGTTTATTCTTATCTGTTTTCTTGGCCATTGACAAAACCTCCTTAGCTTTGCTTGCGATCCATGTTCAAGGCTGACATTACTTCTGAAATCAATTGTGATAGCAGGCTTCTGCCGTACTTACCGAGTAAGAACCCGATTAAGGCAAGTAAACCAACTAATACCGCGCTACCAAAGCCAATCGTGACCCAGATAATGCCGAAAATCATTGCGATGATTGCTCCTAAAACTTCACTTTTCATTTGCCGTCCCGCCTTTCTAAACGACCTTCAGTGACTTCTTCGAGTGTTGCCGCGGAATGATTTGGACTTTAACATCGCTCTTCATTCCTAGGTGGCGTTGCACACTCTCTTGTACTGAACGTTGAATATCTCGTGCATTGACCCGGTAGTTGTCATTGGACAAATCTTCCACGCTGACTTTTGCTTGCAAGTGATCCTTGCTGCGAACCCGCACCTTGGTATCAATGTTACCTACGTGATGGTCTTCAGCAACTGCCTTATTAATAATTTGTTCCATGGATTTCTTTGGAACGGTCAAGTTACCATGTCCATCCTGCAACTTCAAATCTTTCTCACTTGTCCGACTCATTAATGCAATTCCGAGCATTACTAACGCAAACAAGGCAACCAGTATGCTAAAGACAATTGCGATAACTTCCATTACCTGTGCGTTAGACGTCCTCAACGTTTCAAAGAAATCGGTTAGATACGGAATGTAAACTTCCGTTGCGATAAACCATAAAGTTAGAAGCAACGTGATTACTGCCATCAAACTCAATAAAGATTTACTGGTTCGATTCATGAAATCACCCCTAACCCTTCTTGCGCATGCCGAAGATTATCGAGACAATCACTACTAAAATTACCGCACCGAGGATTGACGGAATCAATGCCATTCCGGCTAAGGAAGGTCCCCATGAACCTAGTAAGCTTTGTCCTAACCAAGCTCCGACTAAACCAGCAACAATGTTACCAAGCCAGCCTGCTGGTAAATCACGACTTGTAAGTGCCCCGGCGATTGCACCGATGATACCACCAATAATTAATGACCAAATCCATCCCAACATAACAAACACTCCTCTCGTAATCTAAAGATTGACCAACGAACCCGTTGTTCATTGGTTCACCATTAAGATAGCATAGGTGGATACGCTTCAACAAAGAATATGCTTATGGAATTAATTACTTATTCGTAAGGGTGGATAGTAATATAGGAAGACTTCCAGAGGGTGCCTTCATCCAGGAAAGTCTCGCAGATTAGCGAAAATACAGCATTAAGCGCGCGGTTAGGCGGTTGATGCCGGATTTTGGTTAACCGGAAGGCGCTAGATTACTTCACACATTTCGGTAGTCCGTTTAGCAAAACCTGCTACCTAAACGTGGGATAGCGATTGAGGCGCAAAATTGGCTAACTACAAGAAACTGGAACCAAAAAACAAAAAAGCCCCTCAAGAATTTTTAGTTCACTCTTGAGAAGCTTTTAAATTGTTATTCATTCTTAGTCGCACCTAAATGTGTGACGCGGATCGGTTTGCTTCACTTACTTAAGGGTACGCCAACCATCTTAAAATACAAATGGTGAGAAGCCTGAGTAGTGTTCTTCGCCGCTGCGCTCCATCCGGTCGTGGTCGATTGCTCGTGATTGGAAAATTTTGAAAATTCCATAATCTTTAAGCGGTAGCCAATCTTCATTAGACGCATTGTCCAGCCGCTCTAAACGATGCAGATCATTAATCGTAATTTTGTAGTTTTGTTCCAGCGGGTTGTGGGCATGGAGCACCCAAAACTTTTTAATTATTGGCATAATATGTCGTTGGTGCGCATACTGACACATTAACTCGTCGTTTTCCACCCGGTACTTAGAAGCAATTTTGCCCATCGTGGGTAAGTCGACAAAGCTATAATCTAGAAAAGGAAAATCCGCCATTATTTGCAAATGATTTTGTTGACAATAGTCGTAAATGTCGTCATTTAACGACATTGGAAAATACCCTGTCTTAAAAATCATCGGGGCAACCGACGCTTTTTTCCTAAGTTTTTCAACCTGTTCAATACTAAAGTTAGCCACGCCTAGTGCGCCTATACATCCTTTTTCATACAACTTTTCTAAAGAATGCCACAGCTCGGTCATTAACTCATCATCGTTACCAAATACCGCTTGATCAAGCAATAAAGCGTCAAAATAATCAAACTTCATTGTTTGGAAAGCATCTTCAATGGCTTCCTCAAACGAGGGCTTGTCATTAACTTTTTTTCGCAAAATTAACCGTAATATAAAGATTTTTACGTTTTAGTTTAGGTTGTCGGTACATTTTTAAAGTTACCGCAATATCGCCATGCGGTTCCTTAGTCATCGGAAAATGGGCATAAGGGTCCTCATTGTCATCGTCAGTGTCCTTAATCTCTTCATAAAAATGACGGTAACCTGACCAAAGCGCATCATGAAGCCGACTAACCCCTAACGCCGTACTAATTATTTGTTTTGGTAGTTTAGTTCCGTTCACTAGCTCAGTTAATGCCATAAGTGACACCTTCCTCTAATTTGGATGTGATTATTTTATAAACGCGTAAGCGGTTTCTCATTAGAAAACCAGTCAATCTAAAAAGGCGCTATCGAGCACCACCGCCAAATTTAACCACTTTTATATCCACTTTAGCGTTCTTTGACATCATACTAACACTTAATACACTGAATAGCAACATTTAGAATGAACCCCGTTAAATATTTTGTATATTTATATTGGTGCACCGCAATCATTTTCGAGGTTTAGCTAACCCAACTATCCCAGCAGCTAAAATCAAGGCTCCACCAACTAAGTTAAGGGATCCGCCCACGATTTCCAAAACACTGCTAGTTTTAAAAAATTTATTTTTTTTCATATCTTAAACCCCTTTCTGTTACCCAAGCATAACAGTTATAAATCAGCTTTACTATTGCCAAAGAGTTGTTTTAAACTAAGTATATAACTTTTAGAAATTAGGTGACAATCGTGATAAAAATGATTGCGACAGATATGGATCAAACCTTTCTCAATAACCAAAATACTTATAATAAAGACCGGTTTAAAGAACTATTTAATGAAATGCAACGGCAAAAAATTCATTTTGTAGCGGCTAGCGGTTCTCAGCATGAACGTTTGCGGGCCTTATTTACCCCGTACGCCAACCAAATGGATTTTATCTCCCAAAACGGTTCAATTATTTACTCTGGCGACCAACTCTTAGACGTGGAGCAACTTCCCGTCCCGCTAGTTCAACAAACCATTGACACTATTTTTGAAAACTTTAACGATGATGAAGTAATGATCAATGTTTGCGGGTTAACTAGTTCATATATTGATCAAACCACCCCGCAAGAGATCGTCGACTTTTTGCATCAATTTTATAAAGAAATTCGCCTAGTAAAGAATTTACGTAATTTTGCGCAAACCGGCATTACAGACCCCGTTGTGAAAATTGCGGTTAGTTTTGCGGATAGTGCGGATTTGCCAAGTAAAATTCAAAATCTGCGTCAAAAACTAGATCCTCAACTGACTAGCTTAAGTTCGGGGTTCAATACCGAGTTAATCGGATTTAGCCACGTTGATAAAGCGAGCGCTCTAAAGCATCTAATGGCTAATTATCGGGTGACTCCCGCAGAATTAGTTACGTTTGGCGATAACGAAAACGACCTTAAAATGCTTCAAATGACCCCAAATGGTTACGCAATGAAAAGCGGATATCCCATTGTGAAAGAAGTTACCCAACACCAGACTCGTTTTGATAATGACCATGATGGTGTTTTAGACGTGATTGAAAGCTTACTATAAGTTTTCAAGTAGCGTGAAAGCATTGGCTTAAGCGGAGTAAAACACCTTTGAGTGCACCTTACTCTTCTGTATAAAAGCCATAAACCAAATTCTTAAGGTTGCGAACCAACTTGCAAAAGTCAGTTGGTTCCGTTTAACCCAAAATCGACTATTATGCCCAATTTAGACATAATAGTCGATTTTTTAGTTACTGTTTATAAACTACCTGGCTTGTGCTCCCACTCTCATATTTTTATCTACTATTCTTCAATAAATAAGCTGTCCGTAGCCATGCCAGCAGCTTAACCTGCATTTAACGCTTAATCTTGCATGCTTTCCACTATTCTTTGGTAGGCCACCACGGGGTCAGCCGCTTTAGTAATTGGCCTGCCGACTACCAAAGCAGAGCTTCCTGCCTTTTGGGCTTCCGCGGGCGTCATCACCCGCTGCTGGTCATCCTTCTTTGCGTCGGGCATCCTAATTCCTGGAGTGACGTACAAAAAATCTGCCGGGAGGGCCGGTTTTAGTTGGGCAACTTCGTGCGGTGAACAAATCACCCCGTCTGCACCTGCATTTTCAGCAAGTTGGGCTAATTTTTGAACCTGTTCATTCATTTTCAAGGGCACGTTTTGCTCTTCTTGCAACTGGCGCTCCGAAATTGACGTGAGTTCCGTTACCGCTAATAGCTTAGGGACGGGAACCTGTGCTGCCCGAGCGCCTGCCATTAATCCACGCTTAGCCGCCTGAATCATTGGTTTTCCACCTAACGCATGGACCGTAGTGTATTGAATTCCTAACTTTCCTAATTGAAACATGGCTTTTTCCACCGTGTTAGGAATATCATGCAATTTTAAATCTAAAAAAACAGCGTGTCCCTTTTGACGCAGGTTCCGTACAATTTGAGGTCCCTGTCCATAAAACAACTCCATTCCAATTTTCACAGTTAACTTAAGATGTGACGGAAATTGTTTTAAAAAGCTTTGTAATTCTTCTACACTTTCAAAATCCAACGCAATCATTACCGGTGTTTTCATTATGATGGCTCCTTACTGAACCGCTCCACCAAAGGCCAAAGTAGTTAAGGCACCGCTGTACCTTAAATGCACATCTTTATTTTGATGTAAACTTGCTTATCAACCTCACAGAATTGATTTAAAGCGATTCGTTAATTTTTTCTTAATCCTACGAGCTTCCCTCCCTAAAGTCAAGGGTGGTAAAATGGTTAAAACGCTATTTAAGGAGAACTTATGCAGAAAAATATTGTCCGTGATCAAAATTTCTTATCCCAAAAGTCAGTTCCTGCAACTCGGGCTGATTTACCCACGGCTTTGGATCTTGTGGATACTTTAGCAGCCAATGCCGATCGGGCAGTTGGTTTAGCCGCCAACATGATTGGGGTTAAAAAACAAATTATTGCCGTATCCATCGGCGTGATGAATATTGCCATGCTGAATCCTAAATTAACCAAAAAAAGCCATCCTTATCAAGCTAAGGAAGGCTGTCTTTCATTAACTGGCGAACGTTCAACCACTCGTTACAAAGAAATTGAGGTTCAATACCAAGATTTGAACTTCAAAAAACAGACCCAGCATTTTAGTGGCTGGATCGCTGAAATCATCCAACACGAAATCGACCACTGTGCTGGAATTTTAATTTAACCTTCGGAAATATTATTAACCGGCTTCATTAAAATTAAATCGCGTTGTTCCGATTTTCCTAACTGAAAACGGTGGTCCCCAACTTGTTTAAAGCCCTGCATCTGGTAAAAATGCTGGGCTTTTTTATTATTCTCCCAAACTCCTAGCCAAATTTGAGTTTTATGAGCTGCGTAAGCAAGTTGTTCAGCTTGCTTAATTAAGCAAGTGCCTACGCCTCTGCGTTGAAAAGACGGTCGTACATAAATCCGTTCCACTTCCAAAACTTGCGCTCCCATCGGTTCAGATTGTGCATCCCCAACGTTGGTTTTCAAGTATCCGGCAATTTCATCATCAATTTTTGCAAAAAAGAATTGCGATTCTGGATTCAATAATTCCTGACGAAGTTGATCAACATTATACGCTCGTTGATAATGCTGCTGTAAATCTGCTTCCGCATTGTAGGGTCCAAAAGTCGCGCCAAAGGTTTCAATGCTTATCCTGCGTAAGTTGGCTAGATCTCGTTCTCGAATCGGTTGAACTTCAATTGTCATTCAATTTCACCTCAATAATCGCGATGGTTTCCGTTCTTAACGTAATGCCAGTCAGCATTAACGTTTTTTTCCACCCGAAGTAATAAATTACGAACCTGTTTAACTTCTTCTTCAGAGAGACCTTGCAAGGCGGTTGCGTTAGAATACTCGTTTTCCCGCTTGATAATGGGGTAAACAGACCGCCCCTTTTCGGTTGGATAAAGGCGTTTAATTTTTTGGTTATCTGCCGTAAATTGGCGACTAATCAATCCTTGATCTTCTAATTTACGCAACGCTCGCGCTGCCGTAGTCCGGTCAACTCGCAGAAGTTCAGCTAATTCTCCTTGAATAATTCCTGGATTTTCACAAACCCGGGCAAGGTACAAAAATTGCCCCTTGGTAAGGTTGATTTCTTTGAATTCCACGTTAGCAATTGAGTCTAATTCGCGTGCAATTGAACCAATAACTCGCAAAATGTCTTCCATTCCGTATTCCTCTCCACGATGTATTATTTACGTAGTGCCCGCACGATTTGACCTTCAATCAATTTCAAATCATCCGTTTCATTCCCGTTATGAGCAAAGCGTTGTTGTAAAAAGTAAACCGCCAGCTGCCCAATAATCGTCCACACAGTTGAAGCACTCTAATTGTGCCATCCCTTGCAAATAAATCCAGTGCAATCAATCGGGAACTTCGCTTCTCTTTTGCCAGAGCTTGTTGTTAAAGCCATTTTTATAATTTTCAAATACTCTTCCGTACATTTTTATGCCTTCCAATAACGGCGTAGCTCGATAATAATTAACAAAGTCAATACTACTAGAAATTCTAGTAATATACCAAGGTTCTCCACCTAATTTTGGCAAATTGGGCCTGACATCATCCTGGAATCTTAGTAATACTTAAACCCAAGATTACTCGAATATTAATTTCTAAATTACTGTCGTTCAATAATTGTAATTTGCTAAAGCTTTTCACCATTATCGTTTAAGCAACCACTTTTTATAGCATATTATGTAACCAAATATGCATTTTACTGCCAATTTAATACCTTTAACTGTAAAACGCAATCGTATTTAACTTCAATTGAAGTTAAAATATACTTAATAACTAAATACTGCTTGCTAATCCCCTTACGTAATTAGATATAAATAAGCATGGAGGTGAGTTTTAATGGCTAATTATTCCACTGGTGAACTAGCCAAAAAAGTAGGGGTAAGTATCCGCACGATTCAGTATTGCGACCGGCGACAACTGCTTTCCCCTGCTAAACTTTCAGAAGCGGGTCGACGTGTTTACACCGACCATGAATTAGAACAATTAGAATTAATTACTTTCTTGAAATCGCTCGGACTTTCTTTGAATAATATTAAGGAGCTTTTAAACAGCCCGAATTTTGACGAAGTGCTCCAAACTTTGCTTAACCAAGAAGAACTACAATTAAAGCAAAAGATTAAACAACAAGAGGATACTTTAAAAACGATTGGTGAAATTAAACACTGGTTAACTGATCAAATTCCCATCACGCCTAATTCCTTTATTGGCATTGAGGAAAGCATTCGTCGGCGACGTAGTTTAACCAGGAAACGAAGCGCGTTGTTTGTTTTCGGGGGCCTAATTGATATTTTAGAAATATTGGCAATTTGGTATGGCATTTCCAGTAGTAACTGGTGGGGGGTGGCCGCTTTTTGCCCCATTATAGTTGCTGTGGCAATTGCCGTATACGCATACTACCGCTCGGTTGAGTACGTCTGCCCGCAATGCGAAGCATACTTCAAGCCAGCGTTTGGCGAATTTTTCTGGGCAAAACATTCACCAAAGACTCGTTGGCTAGGGTGCCCCAACTGTGACTATGAGGGTTATTGCGTGGAAATATAGCACATTCCGAATCCCGGGTAACTCTCGAGGATCAATTAAAAAAGAACGTTAATCGCGGATTATGCGATTAGCGTTCTTTTTTGGTTAACCAATGGAAACTAGGGGCTGGAGTTTATTTTAGCTGTACCAATCTAGTTTTTGCCTACCAGTAAAAAGCACGTCTCAAGATGGATTAGCATTCTTGAAACGTGATTTTAAATTGATTGTCCTTAATTAGGTTTAAAAATTAATCTACACTACTTTATTAATCAAAAATCTTCTTAACTAGCCCAAATGCTGACCAAGCCTTTGGCCAACCCGCGTAAAATGCGAGGTGGGTAACTAATTCCACCATTTCATCTTTAGTTACGCCATTGGTCTTAGCCATTTTCATATGTGCTTCCAATTGAGGGAATGCTCCTTGAGTTAGTAAACTCGCGCAAGTGATCATACTCCGGTCCCGCGCCGAAAGCTGACTTTCACGCGACCATACTTCCCCAAATAATACGTCATCATTAAGTTCTGCAAATTTTGGTGCTAAGTCGCCTAACTGTTCACGTCCAGCCGTTTGTTTTTTTGCCATTCTATTCATCCTCCTCAACTGCTGCGTACTGTTCATCACTTACGGGTTCCAACCATTCTGGGGTCCCCGCAGTAATTGCAATATGTTCAAACCAACTGTCCTTGGTTGCACCATGCCAATGTTTGATACCATCATGGGTGACCACTACATCGCCTGGTTCAAGATGTTGGGCAGGCGCACCTTCTTCTTGGTACCACCCTTCTCCGCCAGTTACCAATAAGATTTGAAAGCCATTGTGATGGATATGCCAATTATTCCGGCATCCCGGTTCGAAAGTTACGTTACCTACTCCCACGTTAACTGCCGAATCAGCCACCAAATTTTGTAGGTAACTTTGTCCGGTAAAAAATTGAGCATATGCCTCGTTTTTTGCCCCTATGGGAAAAATCACTCCATTTTTGACTTCTTCATTTTTCATTCTTAAATTCCTCCTAAATTAAGTTTAATTGTTTTAACCAATGTGATATCGCCGTCGTTGCCTGTTGCACACGCGACCCACGAATTGCTAATCCAGGTTCTAATTTTGTTAACGGTAAGATTTGACGCAGTTCATTTTCGCTATTGCCCATTCCGCTACCTTCGTTGGTACAAAATGGGTACGTTACTTGGGGCGGATTCTTCAATTGTTGTAAAAAGTTTTTTACTACGTTGGGGATGGTTCCAAACCATATTGGGTATCCAATCAATAACCGATCGTTAACTTCTATTTCATGAGGTTTAGCGATTGCTGGTAACCGCCGCGTCTGCCGTTCCTCCCGTATTTTTTCAACTAATTCTTCATATTCCTGCGGATAAAACTCTTCTGGAACTATCCGAACTGGGCTTTCTCCTAAAACTTGTGCAATTTGTTCTGCTAAAAATTGGGTATTTCCCACATCTTGTTGAACTGGGCGCCCGTTAATCCAGTGCTCACCAACGTGCGAAAAATAGATAACTGTCATCGTCTCCTCCTAAAAAAGCTGTAACTTTATCAACAACGATAATGCTACAGCTATTTTTAATATACGTAAAACGCTTATAATTTATACCACTATGCCTTGAAGGCATCTCTAAAGTAATCAATGAACTGATTGACCACTGGTGAATGCCTTCGTTCTTTTCGCCAAACCAGTACGCAATTGGTTTTTATTTCCGGATCTAATGGCAAAAATTTAATTCCATCAGGATTGGTCTGTGAGATTGCTCCTTCAATTCCAAAAGCATGTCCGACTTGTCGCTTAACTAGTGCTAGAATATTGAAACTTAAATTAAAGTTACCTACAATTCGCAATTGGTTATAAGCAATGCCACTCCATTCAGCAAGCAACTGCTGGACTTCTGGCCGCCTCGCAATGAATAATGGCATCCCCCATAAATCTGTTGGATGAATAGCTTTTTTTCGCGCCAAAAACGAGTCTTTTGCTACGAGAAGCCCCCACCTTTCAGTATGTGGAAGGGTGATTTCGCCATATTTTTCAGTTTCAATTGGTTTCAATAGTATTGCTACGTCTAATAGCCCTTTATCTAATCGTGTAGTGATGTCATCACTAGTACCACTGTAGATGGTGAACGTCACTTGGGGATAATCCTGAACAAAATCTTCTAAAATTAAAGCTAAGGTATCCGAATTATCCGCCTCCACGCACCCAATGGCTACGTGACCACTAAATAACTGTTTCCGTCGATTTTCAAACTCGCGACTAGTTTGTTGGGTTAGTTGCAAAATTTCTTCCGCCCGAGTCTTTAAAAATAGTCCTGCTTCAGTTAATTGTAATTTACGGCGTCCGCGAATAAATAAAGCAGTACCCAGTTCATTTTCTAACTCCCTTAGTTGGCGGCTAAGAGTTGGTTGTGTGATGTGCAGGATTTCTGCAGCCCCAGAAATGGTACCTTCCTCAGCAATTGTCCAAAAATATTTAAGCGTACGAATTTCCATATTCTTCCCCAATCATTTATAAAATTGAAGTTCAACACGTTTATTTTAACTTAATTTAACTTCAATAAGTACTGCCATTTCAACCATAACCAACTAATAAGCCAAGGATAGGTTCAAGCAGAACCTAAAGGTATTGGATACATCGCAGGTGCTTTGCCTGGACTCCAAACGTACATGTTCCGCTTAACCTAAAAGCGACCATCACGCCTAAATTTGGCATAATGGTCGCCTTTCAGTGAGTGTTTATAAACCACCCAACTTTTGACATAATTTCCCCTAGTTCGTGAAATTTAACGGTCAAAAACGACGCTGTCACCTGACTTTTTTTCGCGATCGGCACCAATAAAACGCAAATCTGTCCCAATTTGACCCAAGAAATCCATTAACGCCGGATTTAGACCTAATTCGTCTAGTGCGTCCGGATCCACCTGGTAACGAATGGCGTCTTCATGACCCCGCGCAACTTTTTCAACCCATTGCGGTTCGCGCAGCGATTCACGGCCCAAAGCGACGAAGTCAATCCCCTCGTCCATCACCTTTTCCGCGTCAGCTGGCGTTTCTACCGAACCAACTCCGATGATTGGTAAGCGATTATGCACTTGTTTTTTAATACGCAAAATGGTGGGCCGTTTTTCACTGTCGTCGTTTAATGACTTTCGCCATACGTTTCCCATCGAAACGTGAAGATAATCCAGCGGCTGGTCAGCCAATTCGTCGATAAATTGCAGGGTGTCCGCTAGGCGAATCCCAGGCTCTTCTATCTCTTCTGGTGAAATACGATAGCCTAGCATAAAGTGGTCTCCAGCATATTTGGCAACCGCACGGTGTGCAGCCTGAACGACTGCCAACCCAAAGTTCATCCGTTTTTCTACCGAGCCACCCCAGTGATCCGTGCGCCGGTTGGAATGCGGTGAGAAAAATTGTTGAATCAAATACGTATTGGCACCGTGAATTTCGACCCCGTCGAACCCCGCTTGAATTGCTCGTCGGGTAGCTTCGCCAAAGGCTTTGATAATTTGCTCAATTTCAATTTCTGACAATTCTCGAGGAGTTTCCATTCCTTCTCGCGGAGCAGCTACTGCACTTGCGCTAACCGGTTGAGTGCCCCGTAAAACTTTGCTGTTTGACATCCGTCCGGCATGAAAAATCTGCAGAATTGCCTTAGTGCCGCCCTTTTTCATGGTTGCGGCTAGTTTAGCCAATCCTGGAATGAAGCGGTCGTCCGCAACCGAAAGTTCGCCTTCAAACCCTTTTCCATCACCCGTGACGTTAGCAACTGGACTAATAAACATGCCCACTCCTCCAGCACGCAATCCTGCGTAGAATAGGTCGTCTCGCGAAACCGACCCGTCTTCTAAACTAGATTGGATGGTCATTGGCGGAATCACCACTCGATTTTTGACTTGTGCCCCATTTTTAAACGTGTATGGCTGTAAAAACTTGTAGCTCACCATTTTTTCGCTTCCTTTCTAAAAATCCCTTACACTTACGAGTATACTAGGAAAACGATTCCAATCAACCGAAAAAACTTATCCTACTAAAACTAATTGCTTATACATAAAAAATTACAATCCACCTGACACTACAAAAAAGCTCCTCAAGCATTTTCATCCTTGAGGAGCTTTATCTAAATTAGTTGCACTTTAGCTTAATTTAATTGAATTAAATCATTACCGTAATGGTTGCTGCTACTAGAATTAGTACTAAACCAGCAATCGTAACGGCCATTTCTTTTGGCGTCTTTTTTTGACCTAAGAACCATATTCCGGTTAAGGTTGCCAAAACTACTGATGTTTGTGACAAGATGAAACCAGTTGCCAAACCATTCATGTTTGGTTGTGCCGAAATCAAGTAAGTCAACGCTGCAAAGGCAAAGAAAAAGCCCGAAATGATTTGTTTATAAGAAACTGCTTCAGTTAAGGCCGATTTTTCGCCCTTCATCGAAAGGAAGACGGCGTAGACAACGCCCACAATTACCATCCCAATCGCTTGTGGCAAGAAAGCGTGCATTCCGTCAACTGGAGTTGCTTGAGGCGCTGCCGAATATACCCAGTATCCGATTTCCCCGACTGCTAACCAACCCACTGCTTGGGTAATTAACTTGGAATTTTCCTTTGTTTTGTGTTCCGACCAAACCGTCAAGGAAGCACCAAAAATAATCATGATTAAGGCGATTCCACCAACGATTTTAGCCGTGATTCCTGGCCAGTTTCCTAAGGCGATCACGCCCCATAACGAAGCTCCCAAGAGTTGAAACGCCGTAGTAATTGGCATTGCACGTGATGAACCAATCATTGCAAAACTCTTAAATGTAATAATTTCAGCACTTGCCCAACCAATTCCAGAAGCGATGGTTAAAACTAAGTTCCAACCGGTAGGTAAGCTTAGGCCGTTCACCATTGCGACTATCAACGCAAAAATGAAAGTACCAAAAGCGGTCCCGACAATCTGGTCAACCGGACGACCGCCGATTTTAGATGCTAGGGTAGGAAACAGTCCCCACCCAATCAACGGTCCAAGACCGATTAAAATTGCTGTTGCATTCATACTTTTTCCCCCTTAAATAAAGAGGCTGGGAACATTGCTTCCGCAGCCTCGGTTAATTCCTATGGCGTTGACCAAACATATTAATGATACGCCTTCAATAGGCCAATGGAAATCTTTTATCGTAGTTAATATTGACCATCTAACTGCTCAATCCCCTTAAGGGTAATTAAAATACTACGCCACTTTCCAAAATGATATTTGAATAAGGCGTCATTTCTCCCGTCCGAATGAACGCGCGACAGTTGTTTAAGTCTTGCTTCATTTCTGAGTGTGGAATGAAAGTAACCGGCACGTTAGGCATTATTTCTTGAATGCTTTCCAACATCTTAGGATTTTCGGTCTTGATTTCTTCCGCTAAGTAAATTCGTTGTACTTCTAATTCTTCTAAAACATTCAAAAGTACTTGAGTAAAGCTTGGAATTCCATTATCAACTGCTAAGTCGATTTTTTCGGTTCCTGCTGGTACTGGCATACCCGCGTCACCAATGCTTAACTTATCGAAGTGACCCATTTGGGCAATTACCCGTGAAATATCTGAATTGATTACTTTTGTTTTTTTCATTTTTCCGCACTCCTTCGTTAATTTAATTCTTTCTTATATGGAATCGATGGTTGCGCACCAAAGCGTTGCACCGTCAATGATGACGCCTTATTACCGTAAAGGATTGCGTCTTTAAGATTGCTAAAGTCTGGATTCAAAACCGTGCTCATGGCACCGATGAAAGTATCTCCAGCTGAAGTAGTGTCGACCGCCTTCACCTTAAATGCGGGAACGATCCCGGTTTCACCATTAACACTGTAGAAAGTTCCCTTACTACCAATGGTGATTAACACGGCCTTAATTCCTTGGTCATGCAAAGCTTTAGCAGCCTTCACCATGCTAGCTTCGTCAGTGACTTCAATTCCAGTGAGGATTTCAGTTTCCGTTTCGTTAGGAATAATCATATCCGTTACGGCTAGCAAATCATCCGGAACCTTTTCAATTGCGGGAGCCGGATTCAAAATTGTTTTTACACCCGCTTCGTGAGCGATTTCAAAAGCCTTAGTAGTTGCTTCTAACCCAGTTTCAAATTGAGCAATAACGAAATCACTATTTTTAATCACGTCTGCTTTAGATGCTACGTAATCCGGAGTAAAGGCCATGTTTGCACCGGCATGAAGCATAATTTCATTTTCACCAGCGTCGTCAACCACAATGTATGCTTGACCAGTTGCCTGATTGTCCAAAGTAGTAACTCCACTAAGGTCAATGTCTTCATGTTCTAGTAAATCTAACATTGCCCGGCCAGCATCATCGTTTCCTACTGCACCAATAAAATTGGTTTTTGCTTCGGAACGCTTAGCTGCCACCGCTTGGTTTGCGCCCTTGCCGCCACCAGCGGAGAAGATTTCTTTTGTATGCATCGTTTCTCCAGGTTTGGGCATTTGCTTAACCCGAATTGTGCGATCTAAATTAATACTTCCAATAATCGTTACCGTACTCAACTTGTTTTCCTCCTGAGTTTAAAAAATTGCCGTTTATTTTAGGTAAAACGTTTTACTAAACAAAAAAATAAAAATGTCTTCCGCATGAAAACGTTTTAAAGACATAATAGAAATATAGCACAACACTTAAATTAATTCAAACGGGCAGTGGAAAATCGTTTTACTAATTGAACCGGCAACAACTCTTCTTCCCATTGTTTGTTAGGCTTTTCGATTCGGTCAATTAACATTTTTGCTGTAGTTTGCCCTAATTCAAAAATTGGCTGCGCAATCGTAGTTAACTGGGGGGCCACGTATTCGCACATATCAATGTTATCGTACCCAATTACGCTGTAATCTTCAGGAATCCGGCACCCCTGATCAGCCAGCCCGAGGTATAACCCTAAGGCAATTTGATCGTTTACCGCAAAAATCGCCGTCGCGGGCGAATTAATTACCGCTTGGGCCGCTTTACGTCCGCTCTTTTTGGATAGCTCGGCGTCTACGCGAACAATCTCGTCTTCCCCAAATACCGTTTGGAAGCCGCGAAGTCGGTTTTGAATATTTTCCGTGGCGTTTTCAGGCATTACAACGGCGACTTGCCGGTGACCTAAATCCCATAAATGCTGGGCCGCTTGTTGTCCACCAGAAAAATCGTCGGTGAGGACCGCGTCGCTGATTCCCTCCGACTTTTTTTGGTCTAAAACGATAAAAGGAAATTTTTCGCCGCGCAGAATTTTTTGAATTGCCTCGTTAGAAATTGACGAGCTAGCAATGATAAACCCATCGACTCCCCGGTGGGTAAGTTCCGTCAAATAACGGTCTTCCTTGCCCTGGTCCATATCCGCGTTGCAAAGCATCGTCATGAAATCATATTGGTATAATACGTTTTCAATCCCACGAACTAAGCTGTTGAAAAAGGGATTAGTAATGTCCGGAACCAACACCCCGATCATCTTACTTTTCTTCATAATCATCCGCTGCGCAAAGTAATCTGGTTCGTAACCCAGTTTTTCTTTAGCGCGTTGAATACGTTTGATCGTTCTTGGAGAGAAACGAGAGCCGTTCCCATTTAAAGATTGGGAAACCGTAGTAACAGAAACCCCGGCAGCTTTGGCAACGTCTTTGATCGTAACTTTCTTTTTATTCATTATGTCAACCACACCTAATTGATAAATTATTTTAAGGAATAGTGTACACTAAAAAAAGCAAGCGTGTGCAAATCTCTTTGGAAGATTTTACGGTCTCATAGAATTAATAATTAATTATTCACCCGAAAAATCAGCTGTTCCGTTGGCTTTATCAAGCTGACAAAAGCATTTTTACTGCAAGATTCCTTAGTTACGGAAACTAAAAAAACAGGCTGTCAGAAATTCCTGACAGCCCGCTTATAAAACTAATTTTTAACTTCAATTGAAGTTCAGTTTTAACTTCATTTAACGATTCCTAAAGTTTGTAAGATTAGATAAATGTTCAATAAAATCAATATTATTGTAGCAATCCAAGCACACCACTTCACCCACTGACGGTTAGCAAACTCACCCATCAGTTTTTTACTACTGGTATACATTACCAACGGAATTACCGCAAATGGTAACGCAACACTGAGGAACACTTGGGAGAAAGTCAATAGATTTTCAATCTTGGCTTCGTCACCATGATAGTAAATCGCAAAAATCAAAACCGGTGCCACCGAGAGCAAACGGGTTACCAACCGTTGTACCCACAACGGAACCCTCAGGCGAATGAAACCTTCCATGATAATTTGTCCGGAAAGGGTTCCGGTAATCGTTGAACTTTGTCCAGACGCGAGCAACGCTACCGCAAATAGCATACTCAACATTGGACTAGCAATTGCTCCAACAATTTGATTGTCACTAAGCGCATTGAACAAGTCCACAAATCGACCTAACGAGCTATCGGTTCCGTAAAATAAAGCCGCCCCTAAAATCAAGAGCAAACTGTTGACGATAAACGCCAAAAATAGTTGCATATTAGAGTCAATCGTGGAAAAACGAATTGCTTGAGCCACGTTTTTACGATCCCGGCGGTCAATTTCACGCGTTTGCGAAATCGAAGATCCTAGGTAAAGGTCGTGAGGCATTACGGTTGCCCCCACGATTCCCAATGATAAATATAGCATTGAATTGTTCTGCAAAATTACTGGTGCAGGCACGTAACCTTTAATGATTCCCGAAATACTAGGATCCGAAAGGAAAACTTCGTAAGCAAAAACAATTAAGATCACCATTACCAATGTCGCTACAATCGCCTCAATTTTCCGGAAGCCTAAGCGCATTAGCAACAGCAAAATCAATACGTCCGCTGCGGTAATTAAGATCCCGATAATTAGTGGAATGTGGAATAATAGCTCAAGCGCAATCCCCGAACCAATAATTTCCGCAATGTCGGTCGCCATAATTGCTAATTCAGCAACTACCCACAGCATGAATCCAACTCGTTTACTAGTACGCTCCCGAGTTAACTGCGCTAAATCCTTTCCGGTTACAATTCCTAACCGTGCCGACATCGCTTGTAAAAGCATGGCAATTAAGCTAGAAATCAAAATGACCGACAGCAACGTATATTTAAATTGAGCACCACCCGCGATTGACGTAATCCAGTTCCCTGGGTCCATGTAACCAACCGCGATTAAGATTCCCGGCCCAGTGTAGGCCATTAACGTTTTGAAAAAACCGGCATTCTTTGGCACCTTAATACTACCGTTAATCTCATCTAAGCTCTTATTATCTACTTCATCGAGTTTTTCTGACATTGTAGTCCCTCTTTTCTATTGGTTTAGAAATTCGGTAACTTGAAACAAACTCTCCACGCTAAAAATTGACCCATTTTAATATCAGCGAAATAAAAATGGATCAATTTTTGATATCTTCTTTTTTAAAACGGAGTGCTCTTTTCAAAAACCATAACTACTATACCATAAACCGTTATTTAAATGACCACAATTGCGCTTAATTTTTTTCACAACGTTCCGTGGCCTTTAATTATCGCTTACGGGTTAACACAGCGATTGCAAACATAAGGTTCACTACGACAATAATTCCCCAGTTAAATTGAAACTGATGAGGGAAAAAGTCCGCCACCCACCAGCTCATCCCCGTGGTAATCAGCACAAACAAAAGTATTTCGCGGATTTTACGACGCCAATCCATCAAATTCACCCAACTTATTTTTAATCAATTTAGTCATTTAAGGACCCATTGTCACATTTAAGCATTAAGCCAATTATAGCGCCTATGGTTTAACTTGCCTAACTTTAACTAGTCCCTCGGGCGTCACCCGAAATAATCCGGTACGATAATCTTGGTGATAGGTCTTTTGCAACATTACCGTAAACGTACGGTGCCATTCTGGAAGCGCGATGTATTGGTAACTTTGAACTAATTTTTTAAAGTCGGTTGGCGACATCATGAAATCTTCACGAGCGACCAGGTTGTCCGAAAAGAAATAATATTTTCCAACGTATCCCGCGTAGTAACTTGCTACGTCGTCTTGATGCGGGTCGACTAACAGAACTTTTTGGTGGTTGTACTTGGTGGTCTGCTTGGCGATTTGGGGTAGCTGGACCGGCAGCGCTTCTTGACTATGCGCGTTATTATACTCCACACCATCAATTTCTGAAATCATCAAAATTGTTGAAAAGATCATCAGTGCAAGCGTCGTGAATTGGTAAATGTTTTTAGTAATCAGCGAGCTAAACGAACGAACGCCTCGTTTTTGAATTTCTTGTACAAACATTGCCCGATCCATCGCTATCGCAATTGCTAAAGCAGCTAGGAAGAGGTTTAAAACCACCATGCTAGATAAGTAACTTCTAGTCCATCAAGGTGAATGGCCTCCTTGTACGGCATGGAAACGAGGTACATAGCCAATACACTCACGTAATAAACCACAAAACTAAGGTCAATGGCTAATAGTACTTTTAAAAGCGGAGTGCGCTTATGTAAAACAAGTCCAATCACCACCCAGGCCACGATTAAACCAATGTTAATTAATAAAACGCCCCTCGTAGACAGGGAATTTAACGTTAAAATTTGATGGATGAATTGGTGGCTAATCCGACCCATTACGGCAGAGCTTTCGTGGTTTAGCTGACTTTGATACGCTTGGGCGCTGATCTGATGTTTAGTAACTGCGTGAAACGTGTTGTGCACGTGTTGGTTCCACCAAAAAAAGGGTAAATAACTGAGCCCCATAGTAAGTGCAGTTCGCCATGACGCAAACCGGATCCGTAGCCAATGCTTACCAACGCTATAGTTAGTGGTTAACGAGTACATCAGGTAGCATCCAATCATCACCACGTACATCGTCCCCGAATTTTTAATTAGTAACAGTTCTGCGCTAAAAATCCCAGCAGTTACGCATTGTAACCACGGATGGCGTCGATACGAATAAATTCCCGCGAAAGCTGCGGCCGCCAACACTGGCAAAACAAAGTCAACCAGAAGGTTATTCATCCGAATTGCGATGTTAAAAACGTTACTGATGGCAATGATGAAACACAAAAAGAACGCTGTCATAGTACGACTACGATCCCGTAATGCAGCAAAAAGGGCGTATAGTCCCGCCCAAATCAACAGGAATTGTCCCACTAACATGGCGCCTTCACTAAAACCAACCCAGCTAACAAATTCCGTGATCCATAAAGCCGCGGCCGGTGGATAGGATGTGAAAGAAATTAAGGTTTCGCCTCCGGCTGGTAAGTGCCCTTGAAACAATAAGAACTTAACCATTACGGCCCAGTGAGAATAATTATCGTAGTGAATTAAGGGACTGAAATATAAAGTGCGACCCATCATAATTCCCAAAAACAGCATCCAAAAGTCAAAATAATGGATTCCTTCAAAGGGGAGCTTTCCCCGATTAAAACTGATCAGGCCGACCCGCACAACCAGTCCAATACAGCCCACAATCACAACGGCTTTAAGCCCAAATTCCAAGAAATTTACCATTGCCAGAAAATATAGTGCTAAGGTTTGGACAACCATTGCCGTAATCCACGACATGTATTTATTTACGCCGGTCATCCGAATCAGGCCCGTATATCCCAATTGAGCCATCATAAAAACAACTAAACCAAAGAAAGACATTTTTCCTTACCTACATTTCTAAATTAACTTTTATGAACGGCGCATAAAGCGCGTCGCGGAACGTTCTAACTCCTTCAATCGTAAAATCACGTTTAAATGAAGTTGGTCAAACGGCGTTAGCCAATTATCTTGTTCTTTAGAGAGGAATTTGTTTTCCCCGTCATACGTTAGTTCTAAGTAGTAATCTTGGTCCTTACGATCTTTAATGTTAACGGTCACTCCGTACCATTTTGGTTCGGTATCGACTACCCGGACGACTTTGCTCTTAAAATGAATTGGATAATTTTTGTAATAGATGATTCCCGTCGTTTCCGTGCCCATTTCTAGTTGGTTTTGGTCGTCATCCAATTCAAACGAAAAACCGCCATCCGAAACGTCTCGGGTTTTAAAATCCGCCCATTTTCCATTTGCTAACTGCATACGGCCCTTTGCGTGGCGAATAAATCGTTCGCTACGACGATGAATGTCTCGTTTCATCGAGATAAATAGGCAGAAACTAAGGTTAATGAAGTGCATTACCAGCCAAAATGTAATTACACTTCCCACAATAATTTCTGACCCCCACTTTCCCCAGTTAAATTTAATAATCGCAATTAACGTTAGCGACCATAAAATCAAGTACGGGATGATGTACAATTTGTCTCGCCAAGAAAATTGTACTTTTTTATCCGTTACTTTAAATTTTTTGGCGTGAATACCAATTGATTCCAGTAACACGGGTAAAAATAAGTATGGGGCAAAAAAGGTTTCTTGGATTTCTCCCCACCGTTCATTACGAATATTACTGGAGGCATCTCCCAGTACAAAGTGCAGCAAGAAATATCCCGGTGCCCAGACAATCATTAGCACCCAGAAATTAGCATTAACGACCTGCACTTTAAAAAGGGCATACAAAATCGGGGCTGCAATATAAATTAATCGGCGCAAAAAGGACCACCAGTAAAGCCACGTATTAATCAAAATAATTCGATTAATCAAGTTAATTTTGGGATTCAAAAAGATGTGGAGGTTACGGCAACTTTGAATTACTCCCCGAGCCCAACGCGTCCGTTGCTTGATAACACTCTTCATATCAACCGGAGTAATTCCGCTTGAAACGGGTTCTACCGTTGCCAAACTCTTATAGCCCTCACTGTTAATTTTGGTTCCTAATTCGAAGTCCTCCGTGATCGTATCCGTAGGAAAACCACCCACTTTATCGACCGCTTCCCGTAAGAACACCGCGTTAGACCCGGTAAATAAAGCATGCCCATTGGCGCCGTTTAAAACGTTGACATCCCGCGAGAAAAAGTCTTGTTCGTTAACCACCGCATCTTGTAAAAAGAGGTTGAACTGGAAAATATCTGCGTTATAAAAGCTTTGTGGTGTTTGTACAAACCCTAATGGCACGGTATGGTCGGGATCTTCTTGTAATTCAGCAAAATTTTCCGTAAAAAACGGGACGCTCTCCATTAAAAAGTTGGAGAAAGGTACCATATCCGCGTCAAAAATGGCAAACAACGGCGCATGAAGCTGTTCCAATGCATTGTTAATATTTCCCGCCTTAGCGTGCTTATTTTCTTCCATCGTAACGTAATTAGCATGGTACTCCTTGGCTAACTGGCGGACTTCCGGACGATTCCCATCGTCTGCAAGCACCACGTTAACCAACTTAGGGTCGGGATATTTCATGAATTTGGCCGCATTCACGGTTTTACGCAATAAAGCCACCTCTTCGTTATGGGTGACGATAATCACGTCAATCGCCGGGAGGGGTTGGCGATCATCAAAATCCGGAATTTTAAAATCGACAGGCTTCTTTTGCCGGATTAACCGGAAAACAATCAATACGTAAGCCGTAAAGTTAGAGACAATCTCACTACCAACCAGCATCAACGCAAAAATTAGTGTAAAGAGGTGGGCATGCCACGGGATTGTAAAAAACACCCTCCATAACAGGTACAAAACGGACAAAACAATTGCTAAAATATAACTAATTTTTTTAATTTTTGGCATTAGTCAGCCCCTCGCTTTTCCTTAAAGATCAAATCACGTTGGATTTGATAGCTGATAATAAATAACGTAAAGTCCACCACAATTTTGGCGATTAGCGGTGCAATGCTACCCTGGCTGTGTGGCAACCAGCCCGTAACTAAATCAGTTAGGTATCCGGAAGCAAACATCTGGATGATAAACACCCCCCCGTATTTAATAACGGTTTGACGGCCCTGCTTACCAAATACCACCCGATGGTTCAGCGTGTAATTAACCATCGCAGATAGCAGGCGCGAAACAATTGTAGCCACGATAATTCGTTCCCCAAGTAATTCTTTTCCCATCAAAACAATCATTAATTCAAACAATCCTACATCAACTAGAAAAGAAATCAACCCGCTCATCGCGAATTTCAAAAAACGTGCGTATATTGCGACCGAATCACGAACCACCCGAAAGTGTGAGGACTTATTGCCATCTAAATAAATTGTGGGGATTGGTTGTTCGGTAATCTTAACCTGGAACTTCCGTGCTCGAAGCAACATGTCAAACTCAAATTCAAAACGTTCTCCCGGAAAACTAAGTAATTGCCTCACGTAGCTTCGAGGAATCACCCGTAGACCAGTTTGCGTATCTGAAATATTTTGCCGAGTGAGCATGCGCACTAATTTACGCGTTAATACGTTACCAAACTGGCTCCGCCATGGGATTTGATTTGTAAATTGGCGTGCACCGATAATTAAGTCTTGCGGGTGCTTTTCAAACTGATGAATACAAGCCGCTAATGCATCCACCGGATGTTGTCCATCCGCATCCATGGTAGCAATCCCCTGAATTTGTGGAAAATTTTCTAAAATGTACTTGAAACCAGTTTTCAACGCGGCTCCCTTTCCTCGATTAACCTCGTGATGCAGTATATGAATACGTTCATCTTCCATATCTGCAAGACGTTGGAAAATTGGCTGTGCCTGCTGGTCGCTACCATCGTCAACGACCACGAGTGCCTGTACGGGAACCGAACTTTCTAACAGCTCCTGAATTAAATCGAGTAATTTTTCATCAGGATTTAATGCCGGAATCAAGATGCCGTAAGCTTTCATTGGTTTCCTCCGATATCTATTTTTAATTATGAAAAAACTATGTGTTTTTTGTGGCTTAATGTATTAAAAAACGTATAGTTATGATTATTTTTTTAAGGCTTAAAAATAACATAGTTTTTCAGTTACACCAGCGTCTATCATACTTCAAAACGGGCACCAATTCAATTTAAACTATAAAACATTAAATGAGCTCAATTTTACATTTAGCCTAAAACGAGTAGAATTAAAATGTGAGATTAACTCCCAAAAATACATACTATTTAAACCATTTTACTAAAGAAAACTATTAAACTGATTTGTAATTATTTACTTAAAGAAAGCGGGTAAACGTAATGAACCTATGGGGAGCGCTCTTTTTTGTCCTGAGCCAAATTGGTTTTGCAGGCATCCTGCGCATGGCAGGGATCGATAAATATTTGTCCTGGATCACTTCCATAGTTGTCCAAACCCTCCTTCTCTATATTTTGGCCATGGTTGGCCTGCTTTCCTTCGGGATCCGCTCCGTCGTCTTCGTTGGATGCCTTTTTTTCTTGCTTCGTCTCATCTTTATCGTCCTTCAAATTGGTAAATTGCCTTTCGAAGGAATTCATTATTTTGACGTCTGGATGGTGGTAATCGGGCTCACCATGCTCCACACGCTAAGTCAAAGTATCCTTATTCATTATGACAACTACTCCCACTGGGCCATCATTGTTAAATATCTGCTTACCCAAGGGCATCTTCCAATTGCGGGCGATTCAATCATTTCTTTTACGTCTTATCCGCCTGCGACCGCCCTTTGGATTACCGAATTTATTAGCTGGGTTGGTTTTAACGACGGGACCATGCTGGTTGCCCAATTTTTATTAATCTGGGCTAGTTTGTACGCCCTTTTTGCCGTCCTGCGCGACCGGACCCGTTCAATGAATGGCTTCTTTCTTTGTTTCATTATTGCGATAATAAATGTTTTTAACATCGCAATTCGGATGAATAATTTACTGGTTGATTTTGTCCTTCCCGTAGTTACCGCAGCTGGATTTGCCGGAATTTATGCCGAACGAAAACATCCCCTTTGGCAATGCAGCATCACCGCGCTTTTTAGTGCCGAATTACTATTAGTTAAAAATTCTGGAACCATGTACGTGGTAATGCTGGTTGCTTATTTGCTGTATTCACTTGCAACCAATCGCGAAGGCACGCGCTGGCAACGATGGTTTCGCAGCTTGGCTTTGAGTGCGTTTACCGCAGTAATTGGCTTTCTACCCTTTTTTTGGTGGAATCAACACGTTCACAACACCTTCACGACAATTTCTAAGCACCAAATTAGTGCCCAAGCGTACCAGCAACAGTTGCATCACGAAGGCAATGCCGTTGTTATCAAGATTGGCCATCGCTTTCTCGACCAAATATTAAATTGGCATGCCCTATCGACCCGGGGGGTTTTGCTAATTAACGCTGGTTTATTAATTGGTTGGATTGTAATTACTTTCCTCATGCACCATAAAAATCCATTGCTAAAAACACTATTTGCTATCGACGTTAGTTTTCTAATTTACTACGGTAGCGTATTTGTCATGTACCTCGTTTCCATGCCCTATGCAGAAGCGATTCAACTTGATGGGTTAGAACGTTACCTATCAAGCATGGTGATTTTAAATCTTCTGCTAGGCGCTATGGTATTAGCCGTGGTTATGGACCAAGCGATGTTCGAACAAAGAATTGGTCGGCGGGGGGTTCGTTCCTTTAAAAACGTGTTTACCAAAAATCTTTATCAGCTTACGGCGTTGGTACTAATGATTTTCTCGATCATTTTAATGTTTTCAGAAATAAACGGAATCGAATATAACAACACCTTGGGTAAAGAACAACTCCCAGTTCAACTAAAACAAATTGCCCAACCTTCGATGACTTACAATCACCGCAAAATTTTACTGGTAGACCCGCACACTAACGACGTTAATAACTACTATGCCGGTTACGTTGGCCGTTACTACTTCTTTTCCGATAAAGTCGTTGGTCAAGAGAGCTTCATGATGGATCCGGCTACTTTTAAAAAGACCGTTGCCGCTTACCAATACGTAGCTTTACCAGAATGGCACCGCACATTTACGGTAATGTTGCAAAAGACCTATCATCAAAGTTATAAAACCGGGCTTTACCGCGTTACTTCCCGTGGATTGCGTCGGGTGCAGAAAATAACTCCGGTTAAAAATTAACCAAACGATTTCATTTTCCCTAAATTACTTGTATCATATAAATGTAAGCGCATTACCAGACCATTGAGGAGGATTCACCCATGCTTTTAACCATTGTTCGTCACAGTACTAGTCAAGATAACGGTCGCGGATTAGTTTCCGGAGCCCGGTCCGACGTCGGTTTGTCCCCGGCCGGAATCGAATATGCTAAGGAAGTTAGTCAAAACTACGACTGGCACCAGTTTGACCACGTTTTTTGCAGTCCCATGCTGCGTGCTAAACAAACCGCGAAGATTCTTTTAGGTGATGATGCTGCGCTCACCTATGATCCCCGGATTACTGAGATGGACTTTGGCGATTGGGACGGGGTCTCCGAAAAATTAATTTACGACAAGCATCCCGAAGTTTTTGACCGTCTTGGTATGTTCAACGCCAAGTACGCTGACTATGCGCCCCACTCCGAAAGTTATGCCGCACTGGTTGCGCGGGTAAGCGGGTTTGTCGAAGACCTTAAACAGCAGTTTGCTGATCAATCCGTACTATTAATTTGTCATGGGATGACAACTCGGGCAATTTTTGCAGCCATCTTCAACGTTGACGTAGCTGAATTTGGCATTGTTCAAAACGTAACCCTAAATCAAATTCACCTTGATGAAAAGGACCACTTTAAGCCCCGGTTAAATTGCTATAATAATCGGGTTTAGTTCGGCTAACCCGTAACTTCGACCATTCAACTTTCTGTAAACAAAAAGATGACGGTGCAGAATTTTCTAATTCGATCCGTCATCTTTTTTATTACTCGTGATAAAAACTACTATCCCAAGACTTCTTTAATCGCGTCAACCATTGGGGTTAAAGGCTTTCCGAGGTATTTTTCAAAATCGTCAGGTTGCACTGCTAAAGCACCGCTTTTGACAATTTGTTGAAAGGAAACCAACAGTTCAGCCACGTTTTGTGGTACTCCCGCATTTTCGACGAGGTTTTTTGCAGCGGTAGCTTCATCCGCGCTGATCACTTCCAGGTCTTTACCAGTTGCTCCCCGTAAGGCTGCACCCAAATCTTCGTAAGTGCGAAGTTGACCACCTAATTCTAGGATTTCAGGGAAATCAAATTTTCCGGAAACCGCTCGTGCCGCAACTTCGGCGTATTCGCGACGAAGTGCCCAGCCAGCTTGGCCGTTGCCGCCCGCATAGATGAACTTGCCACCTTTAGCGCCCGCTGCTAAAAAGGCCGCTTCGTTTTCCAAATACCAATTATTCCGTAAGAAAGTATGGGCAATTCCGCTTTCTTCAATAAGCTGCTCGGTAAACCGATGGTCAGCGGCGAGCGGACTAGTTGATTCCGTTGCCTTGCCAAAACTGGTGTACGCAATGTAACTCACTCCCGCTGCCTTGGCCGCCTCGACGACATCCCGATGTTGCGCTTGGCGGTCACCATCCGTTGTACTCGAGACAAAGAGTAGCCGATCGATTCCTTCAAAAGCTTTTTGCAAACTTGCCGAATCAGTATAATCACCAATCCGTACTTTAATCCCCGCTTCCTTTAGCTTAGCACCCTTCTCTTCAGTCCGAGCAAGGCCATATAGATTGTCTTCTGGAACTAAATCCTGTAAAACTTTTAAAGCATATCCCCCAAAGTTACCTGTAGCGCCCGTTACTAAAATATTCATAATCAAATCCTCACTTTCGTTATTAACTGATTAGCTGTACATTTATAAATCACACGTTTATACTAAGGGTAGTAATTCTGATTGTCAAGTGATAAATTCTAGAAGGGAGTTGATGATAATGAAATATTCCATGCGTTTTAGCGATACCATCCACGTGTTGGCTTACATTGCCATTCTGCACGATACGGCCCCGTTGACTAGTCAGGCCATCGCAGCCAGTGTGGAAACCAACCCGTCTAACATCCGCCGAATTATGGCGTCACTTAAAAAAGCTGGGTTGATTAAAACCACCGTGGGCAAGCCCCAACCAGCGCTAACCCGGGCACCAGAACAAATTTCTTTATTAGACATTTTCAACAGTCTTGATGAGGCCGACACGAATTTAATTCAAGTAGACCCCAAAACGAACCCGGACTGCGTGGTAGGCGGCAACATTCAAGATGCTTTAAACGCTCAATACGCTCATTTTCAAAAAGTTGTCCAAGACGAAATGGCTAAAACCACTTTGGCCGACGTCATTCAGGATATTGCAACTAACGAAGTCAAAAAACGGCCCGAAAGTCAGGGATTGTTGGCTAATTATCTAAAATCTTAAGTCTGCACTTTTACTGAAAATTAACTGTCTAGCTAAGAAAAAATAAAGGGACTCTTCGAGAAAATTTCTTTCTCGAAGAGCCCTTTTCTTTTGCAAAATGATTAATTTTAAAACATGATTAACGCTTATTCCACGTTTTTACATACGAAGTTTAGCTTACGCTTGCCAAGCAGTTAGTCCCTTTTTCAACCGTTGCAGTCCGTCTTGCAGGCGTTCTTTTGGACAAGCCACATTCATCCTCAAAAAGTGATTTCCATTGCCACCATAAAAACTTCCGGCCGATAAAATTAACCCAGTTTCTTTTCGAATAAACTTCGCTAGTTTTGCTGAATCATTTGTAACCTGGCTGACGTCTATCCAGATTAGATAAGTAGCTTGTCCCTCAACTAAGGCGATCCGTGGACCCACTTCTTGCGAGATAAAATTGCGAACTAGTTCGCGATTTTCGACCAAGTACTCTTTAAGCTCTTGTAACCAAGGAAGTCCTTTTTCGTAAGCCGCAATCGTGCCCGGAATTGCGACCAAGTTAGGTTCTGCCAATTCTTCGCTATTCAATCCACGGTTAATTTGGGCGCGCAAATTTTTGTTTGGTACCAACACAGTTGCTGCGTGCATTGCTGCCACGTTAAACGTTTTGCTTGGAGAAACCGCCGCCACCAAGTTTTGAATCAATTCTGCTGGTAAGCTAAACATTGGTGTATAACCTGTTTGATTAAAAGTGAGGTCTCCGTGAATCTCATCACTAAAAATTTTCACGTGGTATTGTTGGCAGAGTTGGGCAAGTCGAGTCAACGTCTCCCGTGACCAAATCAATCCAATCGGGTTGTGTGGGTTGCATAAAATCATCATATTCGTTAGTGGATCACTTAATTTTGCTTCCAAATCATCCCAATCCACATGGTAGACGTGTTTGTTTTCGTCATAAAGTAAGTCACTTGAAACCACGTGGCGCCCGTTATTCACGATTGAATTATAAAAAATATTGTAAACAGGTGCTTGCACTAAAACATTATCTCCTACAGCAGTTAGCCGACGAACCGCTGAAGAAAGCGCGGGAACTACTCCGGTTGCAAACGTCATCCATGCGGGATCTGGACGAAAACCATGCACCCGTTCATACCAATTTGCCACTGCATTAAAGTATGCCGGCGGAATTTCTTCATACCCAAAAATTCCATCTCGAACCTTTTCTTGTAATGCTTGAACAATTGCAGGACTCGTTTTAAAGTCCATATCTGCTATCCACATAGGCAGCTCATTTTTAGCAACGTGCCACTTAATGGAATTAGTTTTGGTTCGGTTGATTATCTGATCAAAATCACTCATCGTTACGCTCCTTTCGGCAACCGTGTTGTTGTCTGGGTAATTACGGTATTTTGTGGATCAATTGTTGGATCATCCATAATTATTTCACCAACGGATGCAACTCGAATATTTCCACTGATTGGGTTCTTAATGCTCATTACATCAGTAGTAATTTCTGCGTCAATGTTCCGACAATATTCAAAGGCAAGGTTAGTCCGCAAAACCCGACAATTAATCATTTTTAAATCATCTACATAACAAAGCCCTTGTTCGCTTTCAATTGTACAATTAATTAAAGTTAAATTCTTAGTATTCCACGCTAAATATTCACCACTGATTATGGAATCGTAAATGGTGACATTCTCACAATTCCAAAAGGCATCTTTAGAAACCAGTCGCGAATTGTGCACCTCCACATTTTTAGCCCCGTCGAAACAATAATTACCCACTAAATCCAAATGGTCGATATATAAATTGGTGCTATTCATCCCGAAGTAATCACCATTAGCTTGCACATTTTTCATCGTTACCTGATTGCATTTCCAAAGAGTTTCTTGCGCATCTGAAAAATGAATATTATTTAGCTTAACTTGATTGCACACTCGAAAAAGCTTTGGTGCTTGAAGAGTTGAATCATTAAGTTCAATATCGTTCGTATACCAAATTCCCGAGCGAGCCATCGTCTCTAGAATTATTCTTTCTCCTTTAACGTGCTTTGCATACCAAAGGGGGTACTTCCACTTAAATACGGTATCTATTAATTCAATATTTTGACTCTCTTTTAAAGGCGACTCTCCTTCGCCAAAAGTAGCTTGTTCAATTATTAAATCACGAGCATTAAACAGTGATCGTTCTCCTTCAAAGTAGTTTTCATTTATTTTTTGCATTCTTACATCTCTTTTCATTAAGCTTACTTAACTTCCAATATTCATAGTATATGGCGCCCACCTAACTATGTTAAATATTTATTGGTTATCGTCATTTATAATATTTACTTATCAATTGAACTAATATTGGGAGCCGTACCAAAAAAGGTTTCTCAGAACTTTTACATTCTTGAGAAACCCTTTTAATTTGTTAACTTTCAATTCGAACTCAAAGCACGTGTCAAAAGTCTTTTCACTATAATACTTAACCCGACTTTCTTAGCAAACTTAGCCAAGGTTACTTCTTCAAAACCATACGTTCCGCATCCACGCCTAACTCGGTTTTGATCCGTTGCTGTAATTCTTCAGCAGCTTGTTGTGCACGTTGCGCTTGGTCAGCGTTAACCGCTTCGATAACCAATACCGCATCGGTAGTTTCATCAGTTAGCATGGTGCGTTGAGCCTCACGCCAATTAAAGCAGCGGCAAATAGCCCCAGTTTGGTCGTAATAAATGACTTCCCCTGGCAACGCTGGCTCATCTTCTTCTACTCCAAGGGGCCGGAAACTTTCGCCGCCCTTAGCAACTCCGAGATGCATCGTACCATCCATTTTTTGTAAATCTTCGCTGCCACACGGCACGCCAAATTCGAGCGAAATACTATTATAAATATCGACTAACGGGTTAATTGGACTAAGCGATTTTCCTTGAGAAACTCGTTTGAGCAACGCTTCAATTGACGAACGGGCGCCTTTTTTCTTCTTAAATTTGGTAAACGCATCCCGCCATTCACTAATCACCGGGTTATTCCGAAAAACATCATCAGTAATAAATTTCTGGGCTTCTTTAACGGCATTGTCTAACATTGCTTGATAGTGTTCCGTTTGCATAGCCGCTAGATGGTTATCAATGCCATGTGCTACCAATACTTGAAACTGCGCTTCGGGAAATAATTCCCAGATTTGATCATCAACGATTAATGGTTGCATATTAAACTTCCTCCTCTTAATACTTACAGATTAATTCACAGCCATTATCTAACAAAATAGGTGCAAATGCAACAAAACTACTAAAAAAAGACTGAGGAAAAATTCCCTCAGTCTTTTCGTCAACTCAACTAAATAAAATTAGTTAAGCTTAGTTTTACTTTGAACTTCAAGCTTGTCGTTGAAGTCGTAAACAACTGGTTCTCCAGTTGCCATTTCAAGATTCATGATGTCTTCATCAGAAATGTTTTCGATGTACTTGCTCAAAGCACGGAGTGAGTTACCGTGTGCAGCAATGATAACGTTCTTGTTGTCAAGCAACTTAGGAGCAATTTCATCTTCCCAGAAAGGAATAACCCGTTCAAGAGTTACCTTAAGGTTTTCACCACCAGGGATGATGCGTGGGTCTAAGTTTGCGTAACGACGGTCGTTAGCAGCTGAACCTTCATCGCTAGCATCTAACAATGGAGGAAGTACGTCGTATGAACGGCGCCAAATGTGAACTTGTTCGTCGCCCCATTTTTCAGCAGCCTTAGCCTTGTTTTGGCCTTGCAATGCACCGTAGTGACGTTCGTTCAAACGCCATGTCTTGGTTTCTGGAATCCAAAGTTGGTCAGATTCTTCCAAAGCATAGTGCAAAGTCTTGATGGCACGAGTTAATACTGAAGTGTAAGCTTGGTCAAATTCAAGACCAGCTTCCTTAATTAACTTACCAGCATTTTTTGCTTGTTTAACACCTTCATCACTAAGATCAACGTCAACCCAACCAGTAAATTGGTTTGATAAGTTCCATTCACTTTGACCATGACGAATCAAAACTAATTTTGCCATATCGTTTGAATACCTCTTTCTTCAAATAAATTTCTAACGTTCTAATTTTACAATTTTTAACCGCTAAGCACAAACCTAAAATAAAGAAGTTTTCTTAATCGAGATCAATTTGGTTAGGAAAGTGTGCTAGCCGGGTGCCGGCTTTGCCTAACTCTTCTTCGATCCGCAAAAGCTGGTTATATTTTTCCACCCGTTCTGAACGTGCCGGCGCTCCCGCCTTTAATTGCGCAGCGTTTGTGGCCACGGTAAAGTCCGCAACAAAGGTATCCGCCGTTTCACCAGAACGGTGCGACATCATCGTGGTATAGCCATTTTTGCGGGCTACCCGGATGGCTTCGAGCGTTTCCGTAACCGTCCCAATTTGGTTTAACTTGATTAAAATTGAATTTGCCATCCCTTTTTTGATAGCTTCCCGAATCAAGCGCGGATTCGTGCAGACCGGGTCGTCAGCTACAATTTGGACTCTTTGCCCATATTCACTAGTAAATTTACTAAAGTTGTCCCAATCTTCTTCCCCGTAAGGATCCTCGATGGAAATGATTTCTGGAAACTCGTTTAGCAGCTTGCCGTAATATTCTCCTAGCTCTTGCGGCGTGTACGTCCGACCTTCAAAATCGTAATTCTTGGTCTCTCGATTATAGAAATAAGAGGCTGCCGCATCAAAAGCAATCGCCACTTCTTTCCCAGGAACGTAGCCTGCTTTAACAATCGCTTCGTGTAACATTTTTAAAGCGTCTTCTGAGGAAGGTAAATCCGGCGCAAAGCCGCCTTCGTCCCCCAGTCCAGTGGAATAACCCGCATCGGCAATAATTTTTTTCAATACGTGATAGGTATTGACAATTTTTTCAAACCCCTCTCGGAAACTAGTCCGTTCCACCGGGGTAATCATGAATTCTTGAATATCAATTTGATTATTAGCGTGTTCGCCCCCGTTAATTACGTTATGAAAAGTTTGCGGAAGTTCTAAATCAGTTCCTCCTAAGTACCGGTAGAGGGGGATGTGGAGCGCATTGGCCGCCGCTCTTGCCGTAGCCATGGAAACGCCTAAAATCGCGTTGGCGCCTAATTTACGCTTATTGTTAGTTCCGTCTAAATCAATCATTATTTGGTCAACGTTAGCCTGGTTGAAGGGATCAACCCCCTTTAAAGCCACCGCAATATTGTTATTTACGTTGTCAATCGCCTTTAGCACTCCCTTGCCAGATAACCGTTTACCGCCGTCTCGTAACTCAACAGCTTCCTTTTCTCCAGTAGAAGCTCCCGAAGGTACCGCAGCCCGACCCATGATCCCGTTAGACAGCGTTACGTCAACTTCTACCGTCGGATTTCCCCGTGAATCGAAGATCTCGCGTGCCTTAACATTTTCAATAACTAGTGTCATTACTAAATTCCCCCTCTTAAACAAAAAAGACGCCTATTATCCCCAGGAATTTCCTAGAAATAATAGACGTCATCAAATTAATGTTTAATTATTTTTACGGCGAACGTCATCGCCTATTTAGTTACAGCCATATTGTAGTTCCACTTAGTAATTTTTACAACCCGCTTTTTAAAAATTTGCGCAATTTTATAAATACAACTGCGCAAAAAATTATTTTTGTGAGGACGCGGAAGGACCTTCGACCATGGCGTTTTCAGCTTCTTTTTCAGTCTGAGAAGGTTTACTGCTGCCAGAGCTGCTCGTTTCCGATGAAGAATTAGTTGAATCACCAGAATCTGGCTTATCGCTTGATTCCTTGTTCGAGGGCTTATCCTCAGAAGCGGCTTTAGAAGAACTGTCCTTAGGTTTCTTTTTAGGCGCCGCCGGTTTGGTGGTAGTCGGCCCTTCGTAGCGCGGTTTTACCTTGGGTTTAATAGATTTATTTGCCGCCCCTTGATTATTATCCGGAGTCGTATCACTATTGAAAGCTCCTTGGTCAGCAACGATCCCAGCATTATTAAACCGTTGCAGCGTTAGTGCCTGATCATGGAGGGTTTCATAATATCCCTTATTAAATTCTTCGTTGCTAAGCAGCAAGTCTAACTGCGCATTTGAAGCATAAAAGTCCCACGCCGCGTTCAATTTTTTAGCTTTCTTTAGTTGTTTACTGAATTTTTTAAAATTATCCCTAATTTTTTTGATTAATTTGATCCGCGCCTGACTACGTTCTTTCAACGTCCTAGAGCCGTCTGAAATTTTCAGCACGTTTTGGTAATCTAACCGCGCACTGGTAAATTCATTACTTTTAAATTCAGATTCTGCGCGGGTAAATTGCCGAGTTTGGTCGAGGAGGTTGGTCGCCTCCCGATCGTTTTTCTTCTTTGTGAGGGCCCGTGAAAAATAATTCTTGGCAGCCGCATAATTTTTTTGGGCAATCGCCGTTTGTCCATTGGTGATGTTGCGTTGATATTGCAGTTCATTTTCGTGATAATGAGCAACTGAGTACCCACCAACCACTCCGGCGACCAAAAAAATCAGAACCGCCCAAATCCACTTTTTCATCGGTATTCCTCCCCATTCAGGTGTCTGCTTAATTATACCACGTAAGGCTTCATTACCCATATTAGGGAATTCGTTTTCATTAGCTTCTCATTTGAAATATTTACCCAAACACGTTATAACAGTTGTATAACTATTTTTGGAAAGGACCTGAATCATGCTTGAGAAACAATTTTATAAAACGTTTTTAAAACGTTCATTCAATATCCCAATTAAAGTTAATTATTGGGATGGAAGTTCCGCAGTTTACGGGACGGGAGAACCCCAAGCAACCATTACTTTTAAAAAGGCCATTCCGATTAAAAGCATTACTAAGAATGCTTCAATCGCCCTTGGGGAGGCGTACATGGATGGTACGATTACCGTCGATGGTAATTTACAAAAGTTAATTACTTCTGCTTACGAAAATGCGGACAGCTTTTTCCACAACAAGAAGTTCATCCACTTTCTTCCTAAACAAGGCCACGGCGAAAAGGAAAGTAAAGAAGATGTGCAAAACCACTACGATATTGGAAACGACTTCTATAAATTATGGTTAGATCCAACAATGACTTATTCTTGTGCTTACTTTGAAAGCGACCAAGATAGCTTGGAAACGGCACAAATGAATAAGGTTCGCCACATTATTCAGAAACTAAACCCACAACCTGGAAAAACTCTTTTAGACATCGGTTGTGGTTGGGGAACCCTAATGCTTACTGCCGCTAAAGAATTTAACTTAAAGGTAGTCGGTGTAACCCTTAGCCAAGAACAATACGACTTGGTCAACCAACGTATCCAAGAAGAAGGACTTAGCGGGGTTGCAGAAGTTCGGCTGCAAGATTATCGGGAACTTGGCGACGAGAAGTTTGACTACATTACCAGTGTAGGAATGTTTGAACACGTTGGAAAGGAAAACTTGGGGATCTACTTTGATAACGTAGCTAAGTACTTAAAGGACGATGGGGTCGCATTGATCCACGGAATCACCCGGCAACAAGGCGGGGCTAACAACGGTTGGCTAAATAAATGGATTTTCCCAGGTGGATACGTACCTGGTTTGGTAGAAAATATCGAACACATTGTTAACAGCGGTCTCCAAATTGACGATATGGAACCATTGCGTCGGCATTACCAACGGACTACTGAAATTTGGGACGCTAACTTTAACAAGCATCGTGACGAAGTACGCGAAATGTTCGACGAAAAATTCGTTCGGATGTGGGATTTGTACTTACAAGCATGCGCGGCTTCGTTTGAATCTGGCAACATTGACGTAATCCAATACTTGCTAACTAAGGGAGCAAGTGGCCGGGTCCTTCCAATGACGCGAGATTATATGTATGAAAAATAGAGCATCCTAAAACCTGGGTAGCTCTTGAGGATAACTGAATTAGGGGGCCGACCGCGAATTTAGCGGTTGGTCCCCTAATTTGGTTAACCGGAGAGAGCTGGGTTTTAGAACGCGTTTCAGCTACGCGGTAAAAAACGGAAATTCATGAAATCAATCGCGGTTTTGGCGATTAGTTTTATGATTTTGCTAACCGGAGAAGATTGGTGGCTGGAGTTCGTTTCGACCCTGCTGCAATAGAAGCAAAAAAATTAAGGGATTAAGCGCGTTTTATGCGATTAATCCCTTAATTTGGTTAACCGGAAGAAGTTGGGGGTTAAAGTCTGTTTCAGCTATGCAGCAGTCTTAAAAGCAACATCGACTTTTCGGCAAAAATCCAATAAAATTATCATCAAGTTAATCATTTGAAAGTAGGACGTTAACATGAAAATAGTAGAAGTAAATGCCCCTTCTCCCAAATTAATTCAAGATCTCTTAGTTGTGTGGGAAAGTTCCGTTAAAGCAACGCATTTATTTTTGTCAAACGATGAAATTCAAAAAATAAAGGGTTTCATTCCAGAGGCTTTGACTAGTGTTGCGCGCCTAATCGTTGTTGAAAATGACGATGCACATCCCGTTGGTTTTATGGGCATTAACGATCATTTTTTGGAAATGTTATTTATCTCCGACGACTATCGTGGTAAGGGACTAGGTAAGCAATTATTAGAATATGGAATAACCAATTATGCAGTGAATAAACTTGACGTAAACGAGCAGAATCCCCTTGCAAAGGGATTTTATGAACATATGGGATTTAGGGTTTACCAAAGAAGCGAATTAGATGGCCAAGGCAATCATTACCCCATCTTGCATATGCAAAAAGATTAAACCAAAGGCGCATTATTCAAGTTAACCGCTAATTCATAACCAACAATGTCTGCATGAATAACGACTACCCTAACATCATTGAAATTAAAAAGCCGGGAAAAATTCCCGGCTTTTTGTTTAGTCTTATTTAAATAATCAACGTCAAAATCATTACCGTAACCAATCCAACAATTACGGAAACGGCCATCGAACGCGTCCAGTAGGCAATGATAATTACTACTAGTGCGCCTAAGATTAACGCTAAGTTTCCTGACGTAATCAAAGTATAGTCACTTGAAATAAAGATTCCCTTTACGACGAGCGCCGTAAACAATGAAATTGGCACGTATTTCATCCAATCGTTGAACCAATCGGGAATCTGGCGTTTTGAAAAAAACAGTAGTGGCAAATATCGTGGAGCAAAAGCCACAAAAAAGCCGAGAATTATAATCAATAAATGATCAAACGAACTGTACTCCATAGGTAATTTCTCCTACCAAACTTAAAGAATATCTGATTCTTTCTTATCAATTTTTTCGATAATTGGTCCACCTTTACGTGAGCCAATTGCTTGCAGCCACATACTGGTTGGTCGCTTTTTAACCAATAACTCTTCCGTCAAAAAACCGGTGAAGGAAGCTAGCAGCGTTGAGATTACTAATCCTAAAGTACTCTTAGTAACAATCATGCAAACCGCTGCGAGAACTCCAGAAAAGATGCAGATTACTAATGATAGTCGAGACTTCACTTGCATTACAATCATGTAAATGAAAAGTGCAGTTAACGCAAAATCCACGACGGTCAAATTAATTTTCAAGACGCTCCCGATTAACGAACCAATCACGTTAGCCACGGTCCAAAATAATAACGACCAGTGTTCAACTTGACGGGCGTCGTTGGGGGTCCAATTCTTATCTGTAGCAAATTTCAAATAATTTACCGCGTAATTTTCATCATTTAATGAAAGCGCAAATGTAAATATTGAAGTATGACTTTCTCCCTGTAGATACTTCGACAAACTCGATCCTAGTAAAGCATAACGCAATTCAAGGAAAAAAAGCATTAAAACAATCGTTAGAATCGGTGCATTCACCGTTAACATCTGTGCAATTAAAAATTGGGCTCCTCCGGAAAAGATAACCAAAGAAACTAAACCGGTAAGCAACGTATTGAAACCAGCTGCGTGCAATAAAATACCACATGCTAAGCCAATTGGTGTGTAACTTAAGCAAAGCGGCCACGCAACTTTGAAGGTTTCCTTCCAACGTGCCTTTGTTTCAACTTGTTCCAAAGTTTGTCCTCCCAAAAAAATTAGATCTTTTAAGAATATATTAATTTTTTGCAAAGCATACGAACTAATTTTAACATGCAAGGTTGGTTTTTAATAGTAGCAGCTTGGAAAACCTGCGAACCCCGTTAGAACGACTAAATCACACGCTTGGTGAGCACGATTCACTTGATTTCTCGCCTTAATATTTCAAAAATGAGTCACTATCTTTTCAAATTTCCTAGTGAAACCATCCGGAAATTGTGCGACCTAACCGGACCCACCAACTTGCCTTTTGCACGTCGTGTACCGGTTTTAATTGTACCTTACGCGTAGACTTATTTGGTAGAAAACTTAACGAAGCGCCAGCAAGCCGGCCCGTTGCAATCACCTGATTCTTATCTACGGGGGCTTTAGTTTTTGCGGACTTTAGCTTTACCTGGTCGAGTTTCGGCATTTGGCCGCCCTTTTTAGCTTTCCAATACGCCAACGGTTGTGCCAATTGTAACTTAACCTGTCGCTGCTTAGCCGAATCCATCACTACGGAAGCTTGATTTTTCAGGTTCGTTTTTACCACCGTCAAATTAGTCATCAAAGCTTGCCAAATTGCCTTCGTATCAGTAAAACGCTGGTCCGTTTTCGCTCCTAAAACCACACTAATTATCCGGCGCTGGTTAACTTTTCCGGTTGCTGCGAAGTCTTCCCCCGCCGCTAACGAGGTTCCCGTTTTCAACCCGTCAAGTTGATATTGGTGGTCATACTGCGCTCCACCAGGCAGTAATTCATTATGGTTAATCATCGTGACCTTACCACTGCCGGTGTCAAAGTCTAACTTTTGAATTTTGGTAATCTGCAGAATTTCTGGAAATTCTTTTAAGACGTGTTGGATTACCACTGCCATATCGTTTGCCGACATTTGATTTTCAGCATTTTTAGGTGAATTAGGGTATTTTTCAGCACCAACCTGATTTTCTAGTAAACCAGCTGCATTATATAATTTAGCATCCTTAATTCCCCAGCTTCGAACGGTGGCACGCATTTTGTCGACAAACTTACGCGAACTGCCCGCTTGCGCCTTTCCCAACGCGATGATTGCTGCGTTAGCGGAATAAATTAACGACGCATCCAGCAGATTTTTGACGGTGTACGACTTTCCCGCCGTCAAAGGAACGTTGGTCAACTCACTATTTTCACTAATTTTAGCGATATCAGCGTTGATTTTTACCGGTTGGTCCCACCGCATTTTACCACTTTGTACGCTTTTCATAATTAAGTAGGCCGACAATACTTTCGACATTGAAGCAATCGGTAAGACTTGATCAGCGTGCTTCTCGTACAAAACTTGGCCCGTTTCCGAATCAATTGCTAGCGCAGACTTTGCCGTTATCTCTGGATTCACCAACGACGACGTTTGCGTAGCTGCCGCGGCCGGAGTGACTCCAGTGGCAAATAATAGCAGCGTAGCGATCACTAATAATACTTTTTTCATTTCTACTCCCTTTAATACCTATGTAATTAAAAACGCTAGCTGGCCCATTTTTCACTAACTTAACCACCAATCGAATGGCTGAAAAATTGGAGATCGTTGTCTTTAACAGAGCCAAAACGTGCCCCAAAAGTCAGTTTGTTGCACTTAACCAAATCCCCCACCAATCGCCTAGCCCGCGATTAATTGGGGACTCAATTAATGCCCACAAACTCCCCAGCTTTGGTTTCACACTCCATTAATCGAACGGCCTCCACCATTCCACTTACGTTAATTAGCCCGATTGACCACTAGCGTCTTCGCTATTTTTATTTTTTAATATTTACTAGTTGGCTGTGCCCCCCGCACCGGTTGCTTTAACGGCAACTGGATGATAAAACTAGTGCGTTTATCATTTGAATGGGCCTCGATGGTTCCATTATGCATCTCGACAATGCTTTGCGCAATTGCCAACCCCAGTCCAGTCCCGCCGGTTGCTTTGGATCGCGATTCTTCCACCCGGTAGAAACGGTCAAAGAGCTTACCTAACGCTTGGGCAGGAACCTTCTGTCCGTCATTTGCTACCTCAAAAATAACCGTATCGTTAATTTGGTGCGCGTTTAGGTAAATGTGCTTGCCGCCAGCGCCATATTTCAACGCGTTAGTAATCAAATTATTGAACACTCGGCCAATCTTTTCAGCATCCCCCATCATTTCCAAATCCTCGGGAACGCACGTCGAAGTAATTACAAACCCCTTTTGCTTAGCTTCCAGCTCAAAACTGGCCGCCAGCTGTTGCAACATGGAGTCAACGTGAATCTTATTGTAATTTAACTTCGGATTTGATTGACTAACCTTCGTATATTCAAACAGATCCTCCACAAGCGATTTCATCTGGACCGACTTTAAATACGCCGTGTGCGTGTACTTAAGGATATCATCGGTACTTTGATACTGATGATCCTCAATTAAACGCAGATAGCCGATAATTGACGTCAGCGGCGTCCGTAAATCGTGGGACACGTTGGTAATCAGGTCATCCTTAGACTGCTTGAGAGCCCGTTCTTCTTCCATCGAACTGATTACACTGTCAACTAGCGAATTCACACTGTCCACAACCCGTTGGTGATCCCCGCTCAATTCAAACGGAATCCGGTGGTCAAAGTGTCCGTTAGCAATGTAATGCAATTCTGCAATAATATGCCGCAACTGCATTTGTTTGTAACGTCGTTCTAGTCGCCAATACAGCACGCCTAGATCAGCTAAAAACATTATGGCAATAAAAATATTTTGGTAACTCCAAATTTGGATTCCACCAATGCGGATGGAATTTTTAACTAGGAAAATCGCATTTGACAATGCAGGGTTTGTTTTTAACGCGCCATCAATCAAAATAAAAACTGATAAATTTAGTAACAGCAAAAGGATAATGGTAATGATCCCTTCGCCAAATAATTCGTATTTTTCACGACCCGTTAACTTCATTCACTTGCTCCCCAAAAATCTAGTGTGCCCCCACTTTATAACCAACGCCCCAGACGGTTTCGATTACTTTTTCGCCGCCCGTTGCTTCTTCAATCTTATCTCGTAAGTGACTTACGTGAACCATGACCGTCTTCGCGGAAATGACGCTTTCTTGTTGCCAAACTCGTTCAAAAATTTCGTCCGCAGAGAAAACGCGGTTCGGGTGGCTAGCTAGCAAGTATAAAATTCCAAATTCAAGCGCCGTCAACTGGACCGCTTTGCCCGCCAAAGTCTTAACTTCGTGAGAATCACTATTAATCGTCAACGGACCAATGTCCAAAATTTCGGGAGCGTCATCGGTAACGTCCTTTTCGCTCCGTCGTAATAGTGATTTGACCCGAGCCATAATTTCCAACGGATTGAACGGTTTGGTAACGTAATCGTCCGCTCCGGTCAGCAAGCCCTTAATTTTATCCATATCGTCAGTTTTAGCTGACAACATCAAAATTGGCAATTCCGAATCTTTGCGAACTTCCCGCACAACCTGCATCCCATCCATCTCTGGCATCATGATGTCTAAAATCATTAGCTTGATGTCCGGATCAGTATGCAACTTGGTTAACGCTTCTTTACCATTGTAAGCTGATACGGGTTCGTAACCTTCGTTTTTAATGTAAATATCTAATAATTCAACAATTTCCTTATCATCATCGACTACTAAAATTTTCATGGTTTATCCCCTTTAAAATTTACGCTCATTTACTATAGTCTAGCAAATTTAAAGATAAATGCCCGAATTTAAGCACGTTTTTTTAGTAATCCTTAAAAAACGGCAAAATACTGGCCTTATAAGCAAGCGCCTTCTAATTTAAGCAACCGGTGCTTCATTGGGGAGCCTCCCCGATACTGACCAAGCTGACCGCTTTTTAAAGTCACCCGGTGGCACGGAACCACGATTAAAAGCGGGTTGCGCGCTACCGCCGTTGCCACGGCACGAACGGCCCCGGGGCGGTCAATTTGTTGGGCTAGTTCAGAATAACTAAGCGTGGTTCCCCGCGGAATCTTTAACAATGCTTGCCAGACTGAACGTTGCAAATCCGTTCCATTTTCCATATCCAAAGACAAGTCAAACTGGCGCCGCGTCCCTTGTAAATATTCCGCAAGCGGCTGCTTGGCCGGCAAGTTAGCTGACTCATCCTGGATTAACGTAGCGGTTGAATAAAATTGGTAAATTTCAGTCAACTCAGCATTCGGCGTTCCCACAAAAGCCAATCCCGCTGCCGTAGAGCCAAGATAGTAACGAGCGGTCCCGCTGGTTAGCGATGTGTAGTAAATTTCCATATTTTCCTCCTAGAAATTAAGGTTTGAGTGGATAAAAAGAGCGTGTGCTAGAAGTCGGGTAATTATGCGTATTAACTAAAAATCGACCATTATGCCTAAATTTGAATTTGGCATAATGATCGATTTTAGGTCAAGCGGAGCAAACTGACTTTTGGCTTTCTTAAAACCAACACACCAAAATGATTTTCCAAAAAATTTTATTCCTGAAAAGGAGTTTTCCCCGGCTTCTGAAGAATGTTCAGTTTATTTATGGTAATTAGGAGCTAACTTAGTCATTTGTACGTCGTGCGGGTGCGATTCGACCAACCCAGCATTAGTAATTTGGATGAATTGCGCTTTCTCAGCTAAATCGGGGATAGTGGCAGCCCCTACGTATCCCATTCCGGAACGTAACCCGCCTAACATTTGGAAAATGATTGCGGCAACTGAGCCCTTATATTCTACGCGAGCTTCAATTCCTTCTGGAACCAGTTTGTTAGCTTCGTTAACGCCACCTTGGAAATAACGGTCGGCAGAACCTTTTTCCATTGCGCCAACCGAGCCCATTCCCCGGTATGCTTTGTATTTCTTCCCACCGTCTTCGATGATGGAACCGGGCGTTTCGTCAGTTCCGGAAAGCATGCTACCTAACATTACGGCATTTCCACCAGCAACCAAGGCCTTCACAATGTCCCCAGAAAACTTAATTCCACCATCCGCGATGATTTGCTTGCCGTATTCACGAGCAACGCCTGCCGCGTCGTAAATCGCCGTGATTTGGGGGACCCCGACGCCAGCTACCACGCGGGTGGTACAAATTGAACCAGGTCCGATTCCTACTTTGACTACGTCGACGCCCGCTTCAAAAAGTGCCCGGGTACCTTCTGCAGTAGCCACGTTCCCCGCGATTAAAGTTTGGTCGGGGAAGTGTTCACGAATTTCCGCAATTTTACGTAAAACTCCAGCTGAATGACCATGGGCCGTATCAATTACGATGGCGTCAACGCCCGCTTCAATCAACGCTTCCGCACGTTCAAACGTGTCGCTAGTAACGCCGACAGCGGCAGCAATTAACAACCGGTCCTGGTCGTCGACTGCTGCTTTAGGATTATCGTCAAAATCAACGTCCGCCGCCTTAACTTTTCGTACTTCAGCGGCTTGCTGATCCGCACTCATATTTTTATGGATGACCCCTAAGCCACCTTGACGAGCCATGGCAATGCCCATCGCCGATTCGGTGACCGTATCCATCCCCGCACTAATAATTGGAATATTAAGCTTTAAATTATCTGCTAACTGCGTCGTAATGTCCGCCTCGTTGGGCAACACATGGCTTTCGCCAGGAATTAATAAAACATCGTCAAACGTTAATCCTTGTTTCGTAAACTTATTATTCCAATTACTCATCAATACTCTCCTTTATTTATCCGAAATTATAGTAAACCACCGACAATGTGAAACTTTCGTCTAAGATACCACCGACCGGCGAAGGCTGCAACCGCTAGCACGATGTAACCAGCTAGCGGCAACATCGGGTTGATGACTGGTGGCAGTGCTCCAAAGGCCGTGTAGAAAATAATCCATAAAATTACTGCTAATACGGTAATTCCGGCTTGTTTCCATAAAGATGGCCGCTTTTTACGATTACCAATCAACCGATAAATGTAGGCAATTCCAAACCCACCGACTGCCGAAGTTAAGATGATTGCTAAAATCCCAGCTGGTCCGGGAGCTGCTTGAACTGACTTCGGTTGAATTAACATCATTAACGCATACATTGCCGCAAAAAGGGCCATAAAGATGAGGCCATTATCCGCGGCACGAAGCCAGATGTTATTACTTTGAGCTTCCATTTTAGCCTTCTTAGGGCCTTCCACAATTGCTTTAAACCGGTCAGTTGGGGTCCCAAATAATTGTTTTGCGGTCGTTCCCGTTTTTTGTCCTTCTAACAATTGGGTTTCCGTGTCGATTAACGCAGCTTGGCGTTGTTCGTCACTTAATTTGCTTGCCTGTAATTCCTTACGCAAACGGTGCATAAAATCGGCGTTACGCTTAGTTAGTTCCGTCGATTGTTGATGTTCAGAATGCGGATGCCGCTGTTGTGCACCCGCGTTACGTGGTTCTTCACTCATGTTTAATTGCTCCTCATCCAGTAATTTTATACGTTGAAGCGGAATTCGATAATGTCACCATCTTGAACATGGTAATCCTTACCTTCTAGGCGCAAGCGTCCCGCTTCCCGAACTGCTTGCATGCTGCCATACTTATCCAAGTCGTCAAACGAAACGGTTTCCGCACGGATAAAGCCGCGTTCAAAGTCCGAGTGGATAATTCCCGCAGTTTGCGGTGCCGTCATGCCCTTCTTGAACGTCCAAGCACGGGTTTCCTTACCACCCGCCGTGAAGAAGGTTTGCAAGCCTAATAGGTTGTAAGAAGCTTGAATCAAGCGGTTCAAACCAGGTTCTTCAATTCCCTCTGCTTCAAGGAATTCAGCCTTTTCGTCGTCTTCAAGTTCTGCAATTTCTTGTTCCGTTTCAGCAGAAATCCCTAGAACTTGGGCATCCGGATCCACTTCGGCAACGTAATCCTTAATTTCTTTAAAGTACTTGGAACTTTCTGGATCGGCCATGTCATCTTCGGCAATGTTAGCCACGTAAAGGACTGGTTTAGTGGTCAACAAGAATAAGCCCTTCACAATTTGCATTTCAGCTTCATCGAATTCCACTGCTCGAGCTGGTTTGCCGGCTTCAAGAACTGGATGCAATTTTTCAAGCACTGCCAATTCTGCTAAAGCATCCTTATCACGACCCTTAGCCGCCCGTTGCACCTTAGCTAACCGCTTTTCAACACTTTCTAAGTCTGCCAAACTCAATTCCATATTGATAGTTTCAATATCTTCGATGGGATCGACTTTCCCAGATACCGTTGTGATGTTGTCGTCATCAAAAGCACGAACAACGTGAACAATCGCATCCACTTGCCGAATGTTTTCTAGGAACTTGTTTCCAAGACCTTCTCCCTTACTTGCTCCCTTAACAATTCCCGCAATGTCGGTAAATTCAAAGGTGGTGTGCACAATTTTCTTTGCCGGAATGATTTCTTGAATCCGTGCTAACCGCGCATCGGGAACCTCTACCATCCCCACGTTAGGGTCAATCGTCGCAAACGGATAGTTCGCCATTTCGGCGCCCGCCTTCGTAATTGCGTTAAATAAGGTCGACTTGCCGACGTTGGGCAAGCCCACAATACCAGCTGTTAATGACATGTTAATTACACTTTCCTTTCAAAATTGCGTGTTCTTGTTTCTATGGTATCAAAAAAGTGGTCTAGATAATAGGTGGTGACTAGATTAAAACTTAGAACAGGCATCAAATTTGGTTCACCTAGTTAATCAAGTTATAATGGTAGTAAAATTTTAACGATCAAAGTTGATAATTAAATTAAAAAGGGCGGAGTATGAAACGTTCCCCTAGCTTGTTACTTTGTCTACTAATGCCGATTGTAATCTTGATCCTTAGTAATACGTTGATTAATATTGATTTTTCAACTAGTTTTACCAATTAGCATTCAGTATACTAAGCAATCCTTCTGAAACCAGCATTGTTACCGGATTGATCTATTGCGACATCTTTTTTGCAATTGGCTTAATGGTCTGGTACAAACGGTTGCGTAATTTTTATAAAAAAATATTCCAACGTTCTGTATAACAAACCAAGGAGACCAGTCTTATGAACCGACAACCACTAGTAATCAACAAAAATAAATTAATTATCGCAATTTCAATACCACTTTTAGAATTGATTATTGGTGGCACAGTTGTTAATTTAATCCCTTCCATGTTTGGAAAAATACTGTTCACCGATTTGATTTTCTTCATTGGTTTTCTCGTAGCTATCCTACTTTACAAAGATGTTCTAAAACGGGATTGGCCCCGTTTTAAGCAACACTTATGGCGTAATCTAATCTTTGCTGTTTTGGGAGTAGTTGCGGCACATCTGCTAATCAGTATCACTCGTTCAGGTTTAAATCTCTTTTTATCAGCAAGTCTTAGCCCAGAAACTTTGCTAAGTTTTGCCGTTTCTGCTCCAGCCCTTGGCTTTCTTGGAAGCTTAACTGCTCTAATGGCTCCTTTCACCGAGGAAATTATCTTCCGACACGCTTTGTTTTATCAGTGGAGAAACCGTGGGCTAACTACTTGGCTAATGTTTATTTTATCTTCAGTTTTATTTGGTCTAGTTCACTGGAATAACTTTAATGGCGATTTACTCCAAATGATTCCTTACATGTTTGTCGGAGCAGGATTCGCCTTAATTTACTATAAATCACAAAATATTTGGCAAAACATAATGACCCACTTTTTCTTTGATTTTATCCAAGTACTGGGAGCAGGAGTAGTGCTGATCGTCTCGTTGTTACGGTAGCAATTAAATTAATTAAAACAACCCAAAATGAGAGTAGGCCAAAGTCAGATAGTTTGCGAGCATTAACTGAAAAACGACCATTATACCTGATTTAGGCATAAAGGTCGTTTTTTTAAGCGAAACAAACTGAGTTTTGGCTCTATTGAAGACAAAACACCAAAATAACTTTTTAAGAATCTTTTCATCCTTGAAAAACATTTCTTTAGTTTTTTCCAACTTCTTTTAAATTATTTTGATTCAGTAGCGCTAGCAAGAATTTTCTTTAATTTTCGTTCAAATTCGCGGCGTTTAAGCATCACTATATGGCCACATTTACAACACTTAATTTTAATATCCATTCCTAAGCGAATAATTTCAAACTGATTGGTGCCACACGGATGATTCTTCTTCATTTCCACAATATCATGTAATTTATACTCCATTTTCGGACTCCTTTAATCAATTGAGATATTTAAAATTTCTAAAATACGATCTAAATCTTGCATCGATTCATAATCAATTTCGATTTTACCTTTTTGTTTTGATTTTTCCAAAACGACCGCTTTAGTTCCTAATCTTTCAGCAAGCTGATTCTCAATTTCACGAACAAATGGTGAACGTCGCCTTTGTGGAAGTTTCTTTGCTTTTTTGGTTTTCGCTGCGTTAATTTGATTAACCATCGCCTCGAGTTGGCGTACGGTCAAATTTTCTTTAACAGTACGTTGCGCCATCTGTTCCAATTGACGTTCTTGCTTAAGTCCTAGCAATGTCCGTGCCTGTCCCATCGAAAGTTTTCCGTCTTGCAAAAGCTGTTTAACCATTGTCGGTAAACCCAATAAACGCAAGTAGTTAGCGATATAAGGACGACTTTTCCCCAATCGTTGTGAAACTTGTGCTTGCGTTAATCCTAACTCTTGAATCATCGCTTGATAAGCTTCCGCTTCTTCTAAGGGACTTAAGTCTTCGCGTTGCAAATTTTCCACAATTGCAGCTTCGCGGGTGGTCTCATCCGAAAAATCGCGAATAATTGCCGGAACTTTTGTTAATCCCGCAATGATACTCGCTCGGTAGCGCCGTTCACCCGCGATAATTTCGTAACGCTCAATCGCTGCAATTGGTTGACGTAAAACTAACGGTTGGAAAATTCCCGACTCCCTGATGGAATCTGCCAACTCCGCTAATTTTTTCTTATCAAAAATCCGCCGTGGCTGGAAGGGATTGGGGCGAATCTTATCCACTTCCACCATCTGGTAACTAGCATTTTCTGGAACGTTCAATTGTATTTCTAATTGTTTCTCATTCATGATAACCTTCTATTTCTCGCCAATTGGATCTTTACTTGGAGTTCCCGGTTTCCGCGGATACTTGTTGGGCGTCTCCTTTTTCTTTTCAATTACCACTAAATGCCGTTCGTCGCCGGTCACTGGCAAAGCAAATTGTCGATCTTCTAATAATTTCCCGCCTAAAACCGCGATTGCTTGCCGCCCGGTTGCCAGCTCCTGTTCAGTGTGGGCCGCCTTGAGCGCGATAAAGTGGCCGCCTTGCTTAACTAACGGCAAACATAATTCGCTTAAGACACTCAACCGCGCCACTGCCCGGGCGGTAACTAGTGCAAAACTAGCCCGGTACGCCGATTTTTTAGCGCCAAACGTTTCAGCTCGGTCATGAACCAATTCCACATCAGTTAAACCTAGTTCATCTACCAACGCCTGTAAAAATTTAATTCGTTTATTTAATGAATCGACGATGGTAACTTTCAATTCGGGCAACAAAATTTTCATGGGCAATGATGGAAAACCTGCCCCTGCGCCCACGTCGCATAACGCGATTCCCGGAGTGAAAAATTGTGGCGCCTCTAATAGCGGAGTTACCGAGTCGTAAAAATGCTTGAGGTAAACCTCCTTTTCATCCGTAATTGCGGTTAAATTAACGTGTTCGTTTGTTTCCACTAATCGTTTATAATAGGTATCAAATTGCCACATTTGGTGGTCACTCACTGTCCACCCTCGTTCGGCAAGTGCTTGACGAAATTCTTCTGGATTCATCTTTTCTCTCCTTGTGAAACATTAATTGTTTCATATTCCTAACTCCACTTTACCCAATTCCCCCAGTTTTGGCAATAAGTCAATTTATACTTGAAAGGAAGGATTATATGCAACCAACCATCCGCCCGGTAAGCGCGTTTACCCCGCAACACTACGATCTGTTACTTTTGGCCGATCCCTCCCTGAAAAGCATCGCCAGCTACCTATCTCGTAGTACCACTTTTGAAATGGTCGCAGACCAACGTTTAATTGGTCTCGTGGTGGTACGCCCGCTCGCTAACCAAACTGCTGAAATTATGAATCTGGCCATCACGCCTAAATTTCAGCGACAGCATTTTGCTAGCCAGTTACTGGAATTCGTGATTGAGCACACATCTACGACGGGGGTCCAAAAGCTGCGAATCATGACTGGTTCAACTAGTTTTACTCAGCTATACCTTTACCAAAAATTCGGTTTCCGTTGTGTCAAAGTGCTGACCGATCATTTTGTTAACTCAGGTTACTATTCTGAGCCAATTCACGAAAATAACCTCCGCCTTCGCGACGCAATCGTCTTTGAGCGAGGCTTGCTTTCCGATTAAGGACCCTTTTAACGCAAAAAGCCCGCAACTACATTGTACACGTAGCTGGGGCTTGCTTAATTAATTAGTTAGTAACGTATGGCTTTCCTCACGCCTTGGTAAAAAATTTAGGCACGCATCTTTTTAACTTCCGCAATAAACCACTTATTGAAAGCAGCTGCATCAATATCTACACATACCTCTGCGTTAGTTTTGCCGTCGTGGTAAGCACCGCGGATGTCGGCGACCGTTTCACCAATCGCCGGTCCTTCGGTAACCACGTCAACCCAGTACGCTTCCGTTCGATACATCTCGGGGTTCAAAATATACGCTAACGTATTTACATCGTGCATCGGAAGACCACTTTCGTCACCGTCACAATAGTGGGTGAAAATTGCTCCTAACATTTCCCCTGGCTTGCCTAGATCTTTAATGGTGGCGATGGTTTCTGGCGTAAGCAACGCCTTCATGGTAACGTCTAGGCCGACCATCACTATTGGAATTTCACTTTGGTAGACAATTTCAGCCGCGTGCGGATCCGTAAAGACGTTAAACTCGGCCGCACTGGTCATGTTTCCCATCCCAATTGAGCCGCCCATTGCAACGATTTTCTTGATTTTCCCCTTAACGTCGGGATGTTCCTTCAATAATAAGGCAATGTTAGTGTATGAACCAGTCGGCACTAAAGTGATTGGGTCATCGTTAGCCATAATGGTTTGGTAAAGAACTTCTACCGCGTTGTTAGCCGGTACCTCTGCGGGTTCTTCACCAAAGTCGTAGCCCGGCATCCCAGATTCACCGTGCACCCGAGCCGCATCTTCAAACGGCTTTAAAAGCGGTTGTTCAGCACCACTAGCCACCGGTACGTCCGCATTAAAGAACTTAACTAGTTTTAAAGCATTTTTTGTAGTTTTATCAACCGTTACGTTTCCCGCAACCGTCGTGATTAATTCTAATTCAATTTCAGGATTGTTGATGGCAACCGAAATTGCGGCTGCGTCATCAATTCCTGGATCAGTATCCATAATAATTTTTGTTGTCATTTAATTACCTCCCAAGGTTTTATGAAAGCGTCCTCATTACCATTCTAAAAAAAGATGAACTCCGAGTCCATCTTTTTTCTTTTTATTTTTGAACTAGTTTACCAAACGAATACACCGATGAATCCAGCAGATAGTAAGGAAACTAAAATTCCAGAAAGCAACATGTAACCAACGTTTTTAGAAATTACATCGTTCTTTTCCCGGTCAACTAAGCCCTTGAACGCTCCGATAATCATTCCGGTAGTTGAGAAGTTTGCAAACGAAGTTAAGAAAACGGTGAGGGTTGCCAAGAAATGTGGTGTGAAGTGTTTCAAAATTGGTGAAACCTTACCCATAACCACGAATTCGTTAGTAACTAACTTAGTACCCATGTATTGAGCCATTTGGAAAGCGTGACTCGGATCGAAACCAAGTAGCCAAGCAAATGGGAACATAATTACCCCGAGAATGTTTTCTAGTGAAAGTGCTGGGTTAATCTTGCCTAATAAAGCATCAATCAACGCTGCCAAAGCAACGAAGGCAATTACGTTAGCCGTAATGATTAAGATTAAACGGCCCGCGCCTAAGATTGAATCACCTAAGAACGAGAAGAATGGTTCCCGAGCAGGCTTCTTAGCAACGGTTTCTTCCGCAACTTCTTCTGAACCTGATTCGATGGTTTCCGTAGTTGCTCCAGTATCGGCACTGCTACCGATCTTAGCAATTGTATCTTCTTCTTCCGTTACTGAAACTGGATTGAGCACCGTGGTGACGATAATTGCGTTGATAATGTTAATTGGCACCGCGGCAATTATGTATTGACCAGGCATCATTAATAGGTACGAACCTAAAATTGAAGCCGTAACACAGCTCATCGACATCATTGCGATCGTAACTAACCGCGCCGACTTCATTTGCCGTAATTGTAAACCAGAAACCGCCAAAGCTTCCGTATTACCTAAGAACATCATTTCTACGGCAAAGAATGATTCAAACTTTGGTTGGCGAGTAATGAAGGATAATCCCTTACCAACCCACTTAATAATCCAAGGGAGAACGCCGATGTAGGTCAAAATATCAAATAATGGCACAATCATCAAGATTGGTAGCAACGCACTCGTTACAAAGTTCATTTGCTTTACGTCGACCCAATCAGCAAGTGCAAAGGAAATTCCTTTATACGAAATATCAACTAAACCTTTAAATCCATCCGCGGCAGCCTTAACTGCGTTAATCCCAACGGTAGAGTTAACTAAGAACCAAGCTAACACAATGTTAATTACCACCATGATACCGACTGATTTCCAATCAATATGCTTGCGGTCTTTAGAAAATAGGACGGCAACGCCCAAAAATACGATTATTCCAATCACATTTACTGCTAAATACATACCGAATATCTCCCTCTTACAATCCAATTTATTAACAGATGTTGTAATAATCATAACGGCAAATATTTAGTATGTAAATAAAAAATCTAAAGATTTTGAAAAGATTTTCAAAATCCAATCAATTGCTATTGTGGTCCGTTCCAATTTGTGGTAAATCGTTTTACCTAACGCTGCCAAAAGCCATTAACCGCTTTCTTTAGGTCAAAAATCGAACTGATTTGGCGATAATTGCTCCAATGTTTCGGAAATAGCTTTAAGTACCGATAACCCGCAAAACGTTGATCCATGAGTACCACGTTTCCCCGATCACGTTTTGTCCGGATTAACCGCCCCGCCGCCTGCAAAACATGATTCATTCCCGGCAACTGATAGGCGTATTCGAATCCGTGGCCGTTTTTTTCGTCGAAATAATCTCGCAATAAATTCCGTTCCACGTTTAGTCCAGGCAACCCTACGCTAACAATTCCAACCCCAATCAATTGTTCGTCAGTTAAATCAATTCCTTCCGAAAAGATTCCGCCTAATACAGCAAAGCCTACCAAGGTTGTTGCCGACGGGGTCCGAAATTTATCCAGAAATGCCGTTCGGTCTTCTGGGGACATTTGGTTATTTTGCTGTTCAACCTGCACTTCTGGGCGAAGTACACGAAAGGCACTGGCAATCTGGTCTAAATACGCGTACGACGGGCAAAAAATCAGGTAATTTCCCGCTTTAGCGCTTACTAACATATCAATTGAAGCGACAATTTGCGGCAGACTTTCCTCGCGGTTGGCAAACCGGGTGTCAATGTAATCGGTAATCAAGATATTTTGCTGTCGTTGCTCAAACGGCGAGTCCATCCGCAAGGATAAAGCATCGCTACTACCCAAGGTTTCCTGGTAGTAATCAACCGGACTTAAGGTAGCCGAAAAAAAGACCGCCCCACGTCCCTTCTTGAGTGAAGCATCAAGGTACGGACTGGGATCCAGGATTTGTTCCTGTACGTTAATTCCGACTTCCGTTTTTTTAATGATGATTCGGTAACTTTCGTCATAATATTCAGCAATCTTCAAATAGACGCTGCACGCGAAGAATACCGACAAAATCTGGTCCGTTAAGTCCCCATCCGGCTGCTTAGGCAACCATTCCCGCACCGCTTCGTTGAACTTCAGCATTACGTTTTCCAACGGTCCTAACGGTTGGTAGTCGACTAAGGCTTCTTTATTTTCCTTTTCAAATGTATTTTGAATGATTGTTAGTTCGTTGCCGAGCCGGTTTAACCAGCGCTTAACCGTCGAAGAGTCAACGTCGTGACCACTAGTTTCAAAAAGCTCTTGGGCTTTCACCACTTGGTCAGTGTTAATTTCTGCCGAATACATCTCGCGCGAACGGGATACCAAGTTGTGCGCTTCGTCGATTAAAAAGAAATTCCCCTTATCCACGTTAGAGAAGTAACGTTGCAAATATACCCGAGGATCAAACAGGTAGTTGTAATCTCCAATAATCAGATCACAAAAAAGCGACAAATCTAGCGAGAATTCAAACGGGTCCAACGTATGCTTCTTTGCATACTTTTGGATAACTTCCTTGGTTAATTGATTTTCGTGCTCTAGTACGTCTTGAATCCCATCCTTTACGCGATCATAGTACCCCAGCATGTAGGGATTATTTTCCGGATTAACCCCCACCTCTTCTGGAAAAATAATCTTATCTTTAGCCGTTAACGTAATACTTTTTAACTTCAAGCCACCTTCAGCCATCAGTTCAAGGGCCTCTTCAGCAACGTGCTGGGTGCTTTGTTTAGCAGTTAGGTAAAAGATTCGTTCCATCTTTGCTTCTCCAATTGCCTTGATGCTGGGGAAAAGCGTCGAAATGGTTTTACCAGTTCCGGTCGGTGCCTCCACGAATAGCCGTTGTTCCGTGAGGATGGTTTTATAGACTGCTACCGCCAGCTCCCGTTGTCCAGCCCGATATTCGGAAAACGGGAAAGCTAGTTTTTGGGCAGACTGGTTTCGCACACTTCGCCAATCTCGCTGCCACCGGACCCATTCTTGGTATTCGTTGATCAATTCGTCAAAGAATTCACTCAGTTCCTGACGACTAAACGTTTGTTGTTGTTCCAACACGTCGTCGGTAGGTCGCTGATAATAGGTCAACTGAATCGTCACTTGCTCATAATCTAAGTCCTGACTAAGGATGGCACCATAAACTTTCGCCTGGCTCCAATATAGCGTCTTCGTGTTTTCACTAAGTTCATCGTACGTTGGGTCGGAAGTTTTAATTTCTTCGATAAAAAGTTCATCACCAATCACCACTCCATCAGCCCGTCCTTCGACGGTAAGTTCCGTCCCAGCAACCTCAACGACCCGTTTGACCGCGTATTCTTTTTCGTAGTCTGCGCCCCGCTTTTTTTGCAGCCGTCGGTGAATCTGCGCACCTTTTAACGCCGTATTTTGGCTATTTGCCGTGGGATTTAGGTCCCCGCTTCGCAAAATAAATTCTACTAACTGACGAATCCCGATTTTTGTTGGTACCATTACATTCTCCCGCTAATTTTCTCAAAAAAAATTTTTCGTTCCTCACTAACGTATTTACCTACGAAACCAATTTAGGAGGAATTTTATGAATTACAGATCAATCCTTTTTACTACCGCAATTGCGACGATGGGTGCATTTTCTTTGGGTCACTCCCCAGTTTCTGCACATAGCTTACCAGCTAATTCACCGCTATTAACGGCCTCTATTTCAGAAACTCCGCAGCCCAAAGTCTCCCAGTCATTTTCCGCTGCGTCGGCTGCCCCAGCGGCTTTCAATCAACTCGAAACAGTTTTGAATCAGCACCTCGGACAACCCTTTGCGTGGAGCGCAACCGGTCCGACCGCCTTTGACTGTTCTGGGCTAACTCAATTTGCTTTTCGCCAAGCGCTGGGGCTGAACTTAAACCGGACTGCGGAACAGCAATTCCAACAAGCGCAACGTATTGACGCCACAGCGGTACGTCCCGGCGACTTAGTTTTCTTTTCCTACAACCATGGTCAAACCATTGATCACGTAGGCATCGTGGTTAATGGCAACCATTTGATGATTGACGCCCAAAATCGTGGGGTGATCCGAGAAAGCTATGCCACACCTTGGTGGCAACCGTTTATCGCCGGATACGGGCGCGTTTTAACCAACCAATAAACATTTACAGCACCCTTCGCGGTAATTTAAAGGGACTGGGGAAATAGACATCTTGATCGCCAAGATGCCTAAAAAGTTCCCCAGTCCCTTTGTGCAGTATCGTTAAGTACATCAATTGAAATTCAGAATTCGATCAAAGCGCGTTTGCATGACCCGCTTCTGAGTTAACTTCAACATGTTTTAATATAATGAACCCACCTTAAATTTTAACCAAAGTGGCGTTTCCACCAACCTTTTTTAGGTTGTTCTAAGGCCTTTTGGTTCTTTTCTACTAAGTCATCAATTTTCTTAGCTAACTTAGCGTTTTCTTCGTGATAGCTTTGGTTTTGCTCAACAACTTTGGTTAGCAGTTTTTTAAGGTCTGCCATGTCCTGGCTTTGAGCCGTGATGAAGCGTTTCATCGACTCGTCCATCACCATTGGAACACTATCGCCTTCAACTTGATCCTGTTCATCTTCAACTTCTTCATCGTCCTCGTCGCTAGAAGATGAAACTCCCAAAGTTGCTTGAACAGCTTGTTTAAGGGTGTTTTTTTCACCCAAAAGTTCGTTCATCTTTTCTAAAATCTGAATGTCTTCTTCAGAGTAAATGCGTCGTCCACGACCATCATGTTGGAATTTATGGCCGCTACGTTCCATTTCCTTTGCCCAGTTACCTAACGTGGCAAGGCTTCCGATCCGTTCGATTTTTTCAACGACGTCCGAACCAGTTGCATATTCATCTGCTTCAATATCTTTTGCCATTATTTCACCCACTTTAATGATTAATTTTACTACAAACTGAAGTACAATTCTAGTTCAAATAAGGCGATTTAATCGGGTTTGTTACTTCAGTGAACTTCAAAATTATTGCTTACTTCATTCGACAAACCTATTTTACTCCCGTACTGGTTTCCCAACAATCTATGTTAGAATGACTAATTGAGTGAACACAATAATCGAGGTAATTTATGAATAACAAGAAAAATTTTAAAACATCTAAATCACGTTCGCAATCCCGAACGAATAGCAAACAAAATAATCGTCACTACTACCATAATCCCAAGAGTGCACAACAAATTGCTGAAGGTCAGGTAATTCCGTTGAAGATTAAACGACTTGGTATCAATGGTGAAGGAATCGGTTACTACCAGCGGACAATTTGCTTCATTAAGGGCGCGCTTCCTGGTGAAAAGGTGCTTGCCACCATCACTGAAGTGCATCCACGCTACCTTACCGGTGTCTTACATCAAATTAAAAAGGCGAGTCCCGACCGGGTAACGCCGATCGACGCCTATGCCGATGAAGTCGGCGGCTTCGAACTGGAACACCTTGCTTACCCTGCCCAGCTAGAATTTAAGCGCGACGTCATTCGCCAAGCGCTAACTAAGTTCCGGCCCGCGGGTTATCAAGATTACGAGCTGCGGCCCACCATCGGGATGGACGACCCGGTGGCCTACCGCAACAAAGCGCAGTTCCAAATCCGGCGGCTGGCTGACGGCCGAATTGGTGCAGGACTTTATAAGGAAGGTACCCATGAACTCGTTGACCTCGCAACTTGCAGCGTCCAGCATCCGTTAACCATGAAAATTATTCGGGCGGCGGTCGCCCTATTCACCAAGTACGACGTTGATATTTATGACGAACATCATAACGAGGGTGAATTAAAAACATTGGTGGTGCGGGTTGCCCAAGCTACCCAGGAAACTCAAGTTGTTTTCATCACTAATACAACCCAACTATCACACGCAACGGAAATCATTGACGAGTTAAGTACCCAATTTCCAGAGATTGTTTCCTTCATGCAAAACATCAATCCTGGACGGCAATCTTTAATTTGGGGTGACCAGACCGTAAAGCTTCGCGGACAAGATACGATTCGCGAAGAACTTGACGGATTGTCCTTCAATTTATCTGCACGGGCATTCTTCCAGTTGAATCCCCAACAGACCGTTACTTTATACGATGAAGCTCGAAAAGCGTTATCGATCACTCCAAACTCACGAATTGTGGACGCCTATTCTGGAGTGGGAACAATCGGTTTATCCCTAGCTAGTGAGGCAAAAGAAATTCGGGGGATGGACACGATTGCTGACGCGATTACTGATGCAAACGAAAATGCCCGGCTTAACAGCATTACTAACACTCGTTATGAAGTCGGTTCTGCCGAAAAATTGTTACCTAAATGGTTGAAGGAGGGCTTTCAACCTGATGGAATTGTTGTTGACCCACCCCGCGTTGGTTTAGACCGGCGGTTAATCGACGCCATTTTAAAATCAGCACCCAAACACTTTGCGTACGTTTCCTGCAACCCATCCACTCTGGCACGCGACCTAGTTCCACTAGTGAAGAAGTACCGGGTGGAATATATTCAATCAATCGATATGTTCCCCCAAACTGCTCGAGTAGAGGCAGTTGTAAAGCTAACGTTGCGTAACGCATAATCAAATGAAGCTGGGGAAAACCAAAGAACTGCTTTTCCAGGATGAAAAGATCCTTAAAAAGTTATTTTGGTGTTTGGCCTTCAACAGAACCAAAACGTGCGCCAAAAGACAGTTTGCCCCACTCCCTAAATAAATACGTTAAAAACCCAAGGAATTTTCTAGAGCTTCAACTACTGGCTCAATTCCTTGGGTCTTTTTATATCCATCGATTATTCTGGGCAAGTTCGACTGCTTCAAGCCGATTTCGAACCCCTAGCTTACTAAAAATTGCCGATAAGTAATTACGAATCGTCCCTTCACTCAAAAAAAGCTGTTGAGCAATTTCCTTGGTCGGCATCCCGCTGGCGGCCACCTTTAAAACTTCGGTCTCACGCTTCGTTAGCGGACTTTGTTCCGTAGATAAAACACTTTGCACGAGTGCCGGATCGTAAATGATTTTTCCCGTCATCACTTGATTAATCGCCCCAATTAATTCTTCACTCGGGCTATCCTTTAATAGGTACGCAGCCACTTGGGCTTGAACCGCCTGTTCAAAATACGTTTGCCGAGCAAAGGTGGTTAAAATCACCACGCGCGTGGGCAACTTTTCTTCGTGAATTCGTTGCGCAACTGCTAGTCCAGTTAGCCGCGGCATTTCAATATCTAAAATAGCCACGTCAGGAGATTGTTTTTGAATCATCTCCCAGGCCATCTGCCCGTCACTGGCTGTCCCAACGACTTTTAAATTATCTTCTAAATCTAATAACTGGCTTAGCGCCGAGTTCAGCATGCTTTGATCCTCAGCTAAAAATAGCGTAATCATAATTTACTCCTTTGACAAATGAACTTGGACTAACGTTCCAATGGAATTGCTAAAAATCTGAAATTCACCATTTTGTTCTCGTACCCTTTGCAGCATCCCCGTAATTCCATTAGCATTCTCACGGGTCAACCGCTTGGCATGCCCATTATCCTGAACTTCAAGGTGATAATTTTCGCCAATCTGATTAAATTTAATCCAGACTTGAGAAGCTCGCGAATGCCGAATCACGTTGGTTACGGCTTCTACAATTACCGCCGCTATGCAATTCTGAACTTCAGTCGGCCATTTACTAGCCGCTTCTTCGTGCTCCGTAAACATAAAAATACGTGCTTGAGCCAAGTTTTTACCCTGTTCCAACAAAACTTCGCTCAGGGTTTGCTGGTGCAAGTCGGCAACGATTTGACGAACCAGTTGAAGATTGGCGCGACTAGTTTTAGCAATGTCGCGAAGCTCATCGGGAACTCGTTCCGGGGCCTTCTCCAATAGTTTTTGAGCGAGCTCCGTTTTTACCGTAATCATGGAAAAACTCTGTCCCAAGGTGTCGTGTAAATCTCGGGCGATCCGGTCCCGTTCCCCTCGTCGAATTAAATTTTCCAGCCGGCGATTATTTTGGGACATTTGTTTTCGGATTTGGACTGAACGGGCAAACCCGTACGACATTATTGGAGAAAGCACCGGAAAAATTAATCCTAGCGCATTTATAGTATATTCAACACCAGCTATCGGATTAGTTTGTACACTACGGATAATTCCGAGCCCCAAAAAAACGTAGTACGAAATTAAAAACCAACCAAAATAGCGCCGTGGCATCGTTGAAAGGATGAACGCAACTTGCCAAGCGGTGAAAATAATCATGTAAAAGTTAAATGAAAGTACGGCAAACGAGCCGGTAATTAGCAATTCCAGCGGAATCGTTACCCTCCGCCATTTAGGTACCTCGGTAACCAATATGTAAACAATGAGAAACGCTCCCATCATCATCAGCCAAAAATAGTCCGTCCACGACCGGGCTGGTAAATAGAATGCCGCGCTAAACGGCAAGTACATTAGCCAAATGTAGGTCTCCCACTTAATCTTTTTCAAAGTTTCCTTAAAACTACGCATTAATTGCTGAACTCCTCTTCGTAAATAATTGCGCCACCCCCGCGGTTACCAACGCCATAATTAAAATCCACTCGCTAATTCCCACTACGCTACTCCAGTTAATTTTAGCATGGTTGATCACTTGTCCAATCGTACGATTTAAAAAATACGTGGGCAAATGTCGCCCGATGTTTTGGACCCATTCTGGCATTGTTTCTAGAGGCCACCACAATCCGCTCACAATTGCCAAGGGAAAGGTTACTAAGTTCATTAACATTCCCAACGTTTCTTGGCGCTTAACGTTAGCTAGCAACCCGGCTAACAACATAATTGGAATTTGCCCCACTAAAATTAATCCCAATAAAGTCAGCCATTGTACCGGATCTAAAGTAATTGCATTCAGATACGCCGCGACCGTTCCCAAAATCCCCATTGCCATGAAGTTTTTAAGCGTGTTCCACAATAAAAACGAAGCGTAATAATTGTCTAAGCGGTGGTGATTTAATTTCAAAAATACCGTCAATCCTTCATTACGATCCCGGATTAAAGCAGTAGACATCCCCATAAGCAAGGTAATCAACAAGCTGTACACCATCATACTTCCCAAATAACTACCGGCAAACTCACGGTTATTAGTTGCTGGATTCGTAAATAATTTAGTGAATAGCCAGTAAAAAAAGGCTGGCATTCCCAGCGACATTATTAAAAACGAGGGATTGCGGAATACTAGCCGCTTTCCATCAAATTTCAACTGCTCCCATAATTTATTCATGGCGGTCATCCTCCTTGGTCATCGCGGTAAAAATGTTTTCTAACGAAGCGGCGGTGATTTTTACATTATTTAATTGGTTTAGCCACGGCGCCAAAGCCCGCAGTGTTTGATCACTATCCGTGGTGTCCAGCGTAACTTGCTGGCCCTTTACAAGCACCTGCTTTACGTTCGACAGCCCTTGGAAACGAGCTTTAGGAAGATTGGTTACAAAACTAATTTGACTAGTTAAGTAGCCTCGCTGAAGTTCAGCTAAAGTACCATTGAACTTAATTTTACCTGCTTTTAAAATCAAAATTCGGTCGGCAACTTCCTGAATTTCTGCCAAGTAATGGCTGGTAATTAAAACCGTCTTTCCCTGAACGCGCATTTGTTCAATTTTACGCCCGAATATTTGTCGTGCGTTGACATCCATTCCCACGGTAGGTTCATCTAAAAATAGCAACTGTGCATTGCTAACCAACGTTAATCCAAAGGCTACTTTCCGCAACTGTCCACCCGACAACCGGCTTAAGGGGCGTTTTGCAAACGAGCTTAAGGCCAATTCTTCCATTACGTCAGCTACCGGGCGCGAATTACGATATTGCGCAGCAGTAAGTTGTAATAAATCCCGTACGGTCACCCCCACAAGCTTCAGATTATTTTGAAACATCGTGTTCACTTCTGGTTTAGCCACCTTATTCCACTGAATTGCACCGCTTTGGGAATGCAAGATTCCCAATAACAATTTTAAAAGAGTGGTTTTTCCCGCACCGTTTTCGCCAATCAAGCCAATGATTTCTCCTGTGGGTATGGTTAAATTCACCCCGCGCAAAACCATTTTTGAACTATAATTGAACTTCAATTCGTGGACTTCCACGAGTGTCGTATTTTTCATTAGCAGATCCTCCATACTCCATATTCTAGGGAATTGCTGCCTCCTTATTCAGTACTAGATGTCACTACTTTGCCATGACATTTGTCACGTTTTATAAAAACTGTTTAAGTTTCCCGTTTGCCGGAGGTTTTTCGTCGACTTCTCGCAACCGACCCGGAATAATAGGAGAAAACATCCCAATATGGAGGATTTTATGGAACAACAAATTACGCAGTTCATCAACGACTTTGGTTACCTCGCAATTGTGCTCTTGATTGCCTTGGAAAACCTTTTGCCGCCGATTCCGTCAGAGATTATTTTGACCTTTACGGGATTTATGACCCTCACGTCTAAACTGACCTTGTGGGGAAGCGTAATCGCCGCCACGGTAGGTGCCGTTATTGGTGCTTTGCTTTTATACGTAATTGGTCGCTACTTGAATCCGGAACGCCTACATTGGCTAGTAGCTAGCCGCTTAGGTCGGGGATTGCGCCTAAAAGATAGTGACATTACCAAAGCACAAAGTTTCTTCCAGCGCCACGGCTTCAAAACGATCTTTTTTGGGCGGTTTGTCCCCGTAATTCGGAGTTTAATTTCAATTCCGGCGGGGATGGCTAAAATGCCGGGGCTCCTCTTCGTCTTGTTAACCACGGTTGCCACCTTAATTTGGAACTTAGTCCTCATTCTTTTAGGACGAGCAGCGGGCAGCGCATGGGCAGAGGTTTCCGCAATGGTTGATACGTACGCTTCCGTTGTGGCAATTTTACTAGCTGGAATTCTCCTCATCGGCGGGTTAGTTTATTATTTCAAACGAATTCGCACAAAAGCTTAAACCAAGAAATCGTTTTCATGATAAAATAGGGATAATTATAATTTAGTTGGGGAGGACACTCACAATGACCAAAGAACATTATCTTAATAAGCGCCGCCAACAGGAACTTTTGCCGCTAGTAGCGTTTGAAATCACCGCAACTTTCCTCGCGTATAAAGATATTCTTACCGCAAGTAGTTTCCGACATGGTAACCGCACCCTTTGGTTATTGGTCGCCCTCATCCAGCCAATCGGACCGTGGCTTTACTTTACTTTCGGCCAGAAATCCGAGTAACGTAGAAGGAAGATGACCCTGTTTGAAAATTCAAGATGCCAGAAGAAGGTTCTTTTGGCTGACAATCTCAATTATTATTAATTCCGCAGCAAATGCTCTGACCATTGCCACTGGAATGGGGAGTGCAGTTTGGACGGCTTCCGCGGTTAATATTGCACACTGGGTAACCCATTCCACGGATCCAGCCGTGGCCAATCACGTCATGGGGACCGTGTTAGTGATCTATGGGGTTGCGGTAGCCTTTCTTGCAATGCTACTTACCCAACGAATGGATTGGACTCGTTTTGTTCGCAACATCCTGTTCGTAGTACCTTTTAGCTACCTAGTACAATGGTTTGTGCCGCTTTTTCGGGATTTTTTACGGATTGGTGAACTTCAAGCCAACTTCAGCCACCCCTACCAGCTTGCACTAGATATCATTATTGATATTTTTGGGTTATTTTGGGTCGCCACCGCGGTTTCCTTATACCAGCGGGCCAACCTAATCATGCACCCTAACGACGACCTCTCTTACATTCTTCGTTTTAAGTACCTGCACGGGCGTTCCTCGGCTTCCCAATGGGCAAGTTACGTACCGCCATTAGTAATGACGGTATTGAGCTTGATTGCCAATCATCAAGTCTGGTCGTTTGGTTTTGGCACGGTTTGGGCTTTCGTCACTCAAGGATATGTCCAGGGCTGGGCCGATGAACACGTGGCGCCTTCTTTTAAACACCACTTTGTGTTGCAGAAGCCACGGGGATGAAAGTTTAATAATTAGGCTATCTAAAAAAGAGAGTGGGGCAAAAGTCGGGTAGTTTGCGAGCATTAACTGAAAATTGCCCATTATGCCTGATTTTGGCATGATGGGCAATTTTTGGTTAAGCGGAACAAACTGACTTTTGGCACCCGTTTTGGCTCTATTGAAGTCAAAACGCCAAAATAAAAACGATTCATGAGGAAGTTTCAACTCATGAACCGTTTTTTGTTTAAAGACTTTTGTCACAACCTCTTTTTAAAATTTGGATGACATATTTACTCACGTTAACAAATAATTTTTTCAATCCCTAACTTCAAGCCCTTCATTGCACTGCCTTAATAATTGCCTTTGCTACTAGCGACGCGTATTCTTTCGAGCCCTCTGGATTAGGGTGAACGTGGTCGCCGTAGAACCAACCGGGTTGGTTCTTAGCGGGGCCGTTCCAATCGATAATTTGCAAATTATCATACTTCTTCGTAGCTTTATTCAAGGTTTGGTTAACCGAACCTTCCCAAGTTTGGGTAGGTACGTGGACGTTAACCCAGAAGAGCTTCCGGTGCTTACCGACCACCTTTTCAATAGCGTCGATTTGTTTAGCATTTACCGGGCCATTTGCGCCTAAATTAATTAGCACGTTGTCGCTCAGTTGTCCTTGTTTCTTCATGGAAGTTAGTAATCCCGGTGCTTCATCCACCTGTCGACCAACCTTAGCGGACATAAACGCGGTTGGGAAGATTTCTTGCAAATCGGCTCCCGTATCTTCTAGAACGGAATCGCCTACTCCAGTTAATGGAATTGACTTAGCTGCGCCCATTTCTTGGTCCGTTAGATGATACTTTTGAGCAATTGCCTTTTCTTTCTTAGTTAACTTAACGTGTTTATCCTTAGATTTGGCATGGTCTTTTTGCGCTTCCTTTTGTTTTTTCAGCGCAACAGCATTTTTACGGTCCGTAGCCTTGCTATTTTTGGCCAGCTTAGCCTGTAAATCATCAGTTTTTTGCGAGACTTTTTCTGGAGCAGTGACTGCGCCAAAAATTGCCACGAAGGTAACAAACAAGACGGCTGCCACACCTACGTGACGCCATTTAAATCCTGATTCGATATCGAACATCTCCTTCAAGAAACGGCCTAGATGACGATAATCAAACTGTGCTAACGGAATCTCAACAAACCGGTAGGACAGTTCACTCAACACTAAAATAATTACTAGCGGAGCGATCGTATTTAAAACTGGATGCGCCGCAATGTTGGTAACCTTTTGTTCATAAAACACCATCACCGGTAATTGGTACATGTAAATACCGTACGACCGGCTTCCTAACCATTTGAAAACTGGATTAGTCAACGCTCGATTCCAAATAAAAGCCGGATGGGCAATGATGGCAATCATCAATACTGACAATACCGAAAAAATAAAGATTCCGCCATAGTAAGGCCACGCAGAAGTCCCTGGCATGGTGAAGAATGACGTGATCATTAACGCCATGATGATCAATCCGATAATGTTTGCAACGGCATTTTTATGCAAATCAAGGTTTTTCTTCAACCTAGTAGAAGGCCAAATAAAAGCCAACGCCGCACCAATCAAGAAGGGCGCTACCCGGGTATCCGTACCGTAATAAACACGGTTAACCGTGTCCGGATGGTACAGAATTGCCATGATCATTGCTGAAATCACGCTAAGCGAGAACAGGATCCCCGCTACCTGCACCCGACGATGGGTGTAAATTTTTAACAACACAATTAGTAAAAGCGGCCAAATAAAATAGTATTGTCCGAGTACCGACAAATACCATAAATGGGTAAAGGGTGACTCCCCATTATACCGGTCAAAGTATGACTGCCCGTGACCCACCAGCCACCAGTTGTATACGAAGGTCAGGTTGGTCAAGATTATGCTTCGGATATGCGACAATAAATTATGCGCGAAGATGGTCATATAAGCGGTGCTCGCCACCAACACAACGACTAGGGTCGGATATAACCTCCGCAGCCGGCGTAAATAAAAAGCCCCTAATTTTATTTTCCCCGTACGATCCCATTCCTGAATAAAAATATCCGTGATTAAGTACCCAGATACCGCAAAAAAGATTGGCACCCCGAGATACCCTCCCGGAACCTTATAAGGCATTAGATGGTAGAAAATAACTCCTAAAAGTGCCAACACGCGCAAACCATCAAATCCAGTAATGTAGCGGCGCGCCCCCGTATTTTTGTATTCTAAAGAAACTTCATCAAACTCTTTCATTCACGCTTACCTCTAACATCCAAAATAAACAACTTTTTCTCCCCCATAAACGTTGATTAACTATGTACGCTCAATGATTAATATCATATAATAACCATTCCAAATATCCAACTATATGTGTAAAACATTTTTAATTTTTATCTAATTCCTACATTAATGTAAACAAAAAAGGGAGGTTTGCATACCAAACATCCGCCCATGAAGTACCAGAGATGATTTTACCACCCCATCATCACTTATTAAAATCGTGAATTGGCGTGGTAAGATAGCTATAACTTTGAAATTAAGAAAGGAATTCTCATTCATGAAAAAAATCGCAGTATTTTGTGGCGCTGCCGAAGGTGAATCTCCCCGCTATACCGCAGCTGCTCAACAATTAGGTAAGTACTTAGCAAACCATCAAATGGGGCTAGTATACGGTGGTGGCAAATACGGATTAATGGGGCAAATTGCCACAGCTGTCTTAGAATCCGGCGGCTACGTCGAAGGAATCATCCCTCAGAACCTTGCCGATCGCGGTGCTAGTTACTCAGCAATTTCTAAACTAGAAGTCGTTGAAAACATGCCGGTCCGCAAGCAACGGATGATGGAGCTTGCGGATGGCTTCGTGGCACTCCCCGGAGGACCCGGCACCCTTGAAGAAATTGCAGAAGTGTACTCTTGGTCATTAATTGGTGAAAATGCCAAGCCGTGCGCCCTTTACAACGTTGCCCATTACTACGATGCCTTGCAAGAATTCTATGATCGCATGGTTAAAAATGGATTCTTAGCCAAACCCGCGCGTGAAAAATTACTATTTTCGGATTCATTAGACGAGATTTTTCAATTCATCAATAGTTACACCCCGCCTGCAATCCGGCAATACTAAGCCAGAAGCGACACCACTAATAGGATTGTCACAATCACCCGGACTACAAAATGAGGCCAGTTAATATTGAAAAAAATTAACTGCCCGTTAACTAACGAAACCGGCAACACCAGTATTAATCCGGCTATCCCTAGCCACGGCTGGATAAAATTTAGCAACATTAACGCTCCCACAATGATGTTAGCCGCCATAATCCAGGTTTCTACCTGTGCTTCAATTCGAAGTGCACTATAAATCAAGAAACCTCCGTATAACATAGTTAATATGATTCCAACGGTATGTGTCATTGTGGCCACTCCCCATAATTTATATTGAAGAAATCGTTATCTTTTACTAATTCCATTGTAACAATATTGTGGCAAAAATTAAGAATAAAGTTTACGGTTGACATCTTACTCATTTATTTATATAGTTAGTCACATGAGTAATTAAGTAATTCGGGAGGGACTTTTTATGAACAACCAAAATATTGTTAGTGTTTCGGACTTGCGGAAAACTTATGGGGGAAAAAACGAACGGCAATACGAAGCACTAAAGGGAATTAATTTTGATGTTCAAACAGGGGAATTTGTGGGAATCATGGGAGCATCTGGTTCCGGTAAAACCACCCTATTGAACATGTTGGCAACTTTAGATAAGCCAACTAGTGGACAGGTACTAATTAACCAACAGGACGTTACTCGCCTAAAGGGAAATCAAATCGCTGATTTCCGTTCTAAAGAAATTGGTTTTATTTTCCAAGATTTTAACCTTTTGGAAACTTTGACGGCGGAAGAAAACATCGCTTTACCACTTTCTTTGCAAGGCGTTCGTCGCAGCGCTATTAAACAAGCGGTTCACGCCGTTGCAGAAACTTTGTCGATCCAAGACCTATTGCGAAAGTACCCAACTGAACTTTCTGGTGGGCAAAAGCAACGGGTTGCCGCTGCCCGGGCCATCGTTCATCAACCAGCATTACTATTGGGTGACGAACCAACTGGAGCTTTGGATTCTAATAGTGCACGAGAAATGTTGGAATTATTGACGGATATTAACCAAAAACAAGGCGTTTCCGTCCTCTTAGTTACCCACGATCCGTTCTCAGCAAGCTTCTGTCAACGAATCCTCTTCATTAAAGACGGGGTCATTGGCCAAGAATTGCGGCGCAACGGTACCTCACGTTCTGAGTTCTATCAAGAAATTCTTGAAAAACTCGGTACGTTTGAACAGTAGGAGGTTTGCATAATGTTACTCAGACTAGCTCTATCTAATATTAAAAACCACCTGCGTGACTACGTAGTTTTACTAACCGGTTTAGTGATGTCTTCGGCAATTTTCTACATGTTTGCCAACTTGGCAACTAACGAAGGATTTATCAAGGCAAATGCTACTTTTAAGTATGCTAGCCCCGTCTTTATATTTGGGGAAGTTTTATTGGTAATTATCACGTTTGTTTACGTAATGTACGCTAATTCGTTCCTATTAAATATGCGCCTTCATGATTATGGATTATTCATGATGCTAGGCGCAAAAAAACGGCGCGTTGGTAGTTTGATGGTTTTCGAAACCATGACCGTCGGAATTATTGCTACCGTCTTAGGTTTACTGCTAGGTGTGGGATTAACTGGTGGGATTTCACAATTGCTATTCCACCGCTTCGGGTTAGAAATTCACAACTTCAACCCCATTTACTTCAAGGCAATTCTGGTAACAGTCTTGTTGTACTTGATTTTGTTCTTCATTGCTGCGCTGTTTAACTTACAATCTTTAGTCCGGAAACCAGTCTTAAAGCTTCTTAAGCAAACTGACACCGTCGACCGGATTAAAATTAATCCAATTGGTCTACTCTTTTCTGGCGTTGCCGGGATTGTTCTTGTAGGGATTGGTTATTACGCACTCGCTAAAATTGTAGACCTTCAGCTTTCTGCAATTCCGATTGCTTTAGTTACCATCGTAGTTGGTAGTTTCTTGATTTTCCGCTCTAGCATGACGCTGATTATTCATTGGCTAAAGAATTCAGGATTTGCTCAACGCAAACTAAATACCTTTACCTTATCGCAAATCATGTTTCGAATTCGAGATTATAACAAGATTCTAACGATCACTTCGTTACTATTTGCTTTGGCATTAGGGGCTATCACCGTTGGGGCTGCTTTCAATCGTGAAATTGATTCCACGGCTCAATTACAAAGCTCCTTTACGCTTGCTTTAAATAACCCCACTGCCAAAGAAAAACGGTTAGTTAAGCAACTGAAGAATGCTGAAGTCGTTAGTTATGATCAAAAATTTGCTAACTCACACGTTTACTATAATGAAGACCAATTTGAACAACATCCATTTTATACCATAAAATACAACCCCAGCACGGATCACCCTGCTGATGCCAAACGGGTTAAAATTTCATTGAGTGATTTAAAAAATGATGCTAGCCGGAGTATCGACTTTATTGGCTTAGGTGGCTCAAAAATTGATACTACGCCACAATTTTACTCTACTAGTGAATTTAACCAGCTTAACGGCGAAAAGGGTACCGTCAGCGTTATCACCGTCAAAGACATCGGTATAAACCGCGATGTTCTACAAAAACTTAATGATTTGCAAACTAAGGCTCATCCACAACCTGAAGAATTCACCATGGGTGTAGGTGCTTTTAAAGCTTACTTGCTAGCTAGCGGCATATACGGTGGGCTTGAATTCATTGGTTACTTCTTGGGAATTGCGTTCTTAGCAATGTTAGCAAGCTGCTTAATGTTCAAGATTCTTTCTGGAACGCGTCAAGATACTGTTCGCTACAACCTTCTAAACAAAATTGGAACTCGGCGCTCCTTGATGAAGAAAAGCATTAACCGCGAAATCTTTATCTTGTTTGCTCTTCCAGGAATTTTAGGAATCATTGACGTTTGGTTTGGACTTCAAATGTTCAAGCCACTCTTACACGACCCGTACTACAACATTCAATATCTAACCATCTTTTTTGTAGTAGTATACTTGGCTTACTATCTTTTAACCACTTGGATTTACAAGCTAATCGTGTTACCGAAGAAGAAATAAAAACACAATAGTAGCAAACGTGGCTGAAAAAAGCCGTGGTAAAAGTCAGTTTGTTCTGTACTAACTAAAAAATGGTCATTATGTCTGTCCTAGACATAATGACCATTTTCTTCTGCTCTCTTTTTCCCATCATTCACAATCATCGCATGAAAATTCTTCCATTGCTCCGAAGTTAAGTCCAATTCTTTCTCCACCATTTTTTTCGCCGCTTCATACCCCTTAGGTAACGGGCAGCCCATTCTTTCAAAAAGTCTTCTACTGTATTTATCGGCGATGAATCCTGCGTGCTCAAACGCGTACATCATTACGTAATCCGCCGTTTCTGGGCCAACCCCGTGTAATGCAAGCAACTCCGCTCGAAGTTGGCTTGAAGTCAAATTCTGAATCCGTAAAACCGAAAAATCGTAGCCCTTCGCCCATTGTAAAATATTTTTAATGGCGGCCGCCTTTCGCGTATAAAACCCACTCGGACGGACGTTTTGCTGCAATTCTTCGTCACTTAGTTCTAAAATTAACTTCGGATTGAAGTTAAAATTTAGTTTCAAGCTGTTTAAACTAGGGACCACGTTTCGCCAACTAGTATTTTGTACTAAAATTCCTCCGTACACGACTTCCCAGGGTGTTTCCTGCCATTCTTCCAGCCAAGGTTGCTTCCCCATTCGAGCGTACATCGTTTGATAAATTGTTTTAACCTGCACCGTTGCCACCTCCGTCCCCATTATATCGGCGAATTTTAAAAAAATTATTATAAAAGGCCTAAAATTATTAGATTTGCGTTAGAATAGAAGATAATTAATATAAAGGAGTCCTGAATTTGACTGAAAAAGCCTGCACAACCGTTTTAGTTGGTAAGAAAGCCTCAATCGATGGTTCGACCATGGTCGCTCGTAACGACGACACTTTCTTGCCGCTCGCACCGCACCGTTTCTACATGCATCCCGCTGAAAGTGGCGTAGACGAAACCATCGTCTCCTCACAAAACGGGTTTACAGCAAAATTACCTGCTAATGGCTACCGTCATAGCGCCGTTCCTAACATCGATCCTGATCGTGATGGAATCTATGACGAAAGTGGTTTTAACGAAAAGAACGTTGCTATGAGTGCCACCGAGAGTGTCTACGGAAACCCTAAGACCCTGGCGTACGACCCGCTCGTTCCTAATGGGCTTGCTGAAGACACTATGCCAACCATGGTACTTCCTTACATTGATTCCGCGCGAATGGGCGTAGAATACTTAGGTAAGTTAATTGCTAAGTACGGTTCTCCTGAAGGTAACGGCGTCATCTTTAGTGACAAGGATGACGTATGGTACATGGAAATCGTCACGGGGCACCACTGGGTTGCTCAGCGCATCCCTGATGATTCCTATGCCGTAGCTGCTAACCAAGTGGCAATTCAACAAGTTGACTTCAACGATCCTGACAACTTTATGTGGTCAGACGGTATTCAAGAATTCGTTGAAAAATACCATTTGAATCCTGACCATGAAGGCTGGAACTTCCGTCACATCTTCGGTACCGACACCGAAAAGGACCGGCATTACAATACTCCGCGGGTTTGGTATGGACAACTTTACCTTAACCCAGAAATCGAACAGGACCCGCAATCTTCAGAATTACCGTTCATTCGTCAAGCAAGCCGTAAAATTACGGTTGAAGACGTGGGCAACATTTTGAGTTCGCACTACAATGAAACTAAATACGATCCATTTGGCCATGGTGATGACAAGGATCGCTTGAAGTTCCGGCCAATTTCAATGAACCGGACCCAAAATTCGCACGTTTTGCAAATTCGTAACGACGTGCCTGAAGATCGTTCCGCAATTTTCTGGCTTAACTTCGGGGTCCCAGCATTTAGTCCGTACGTGCCGTTCTTTAACAACGCTACGGATACTGATCCTAGCTACAGTGCTACTAAGCAAACCATGAATTTGGACGATGCTTACTGGATGTACCGCGCGGTTGGTTCCGTTGTGGAAGGCCACTATAGCCAATTCATCCAAAAGAACGTGGACTACGTAACTGCTTCTAAAGAATTCTTGCGTGGCCGGGTTGCTGAAATTGATCGTCAAGCCGCTGAATTGTCTGGTGAAGAATTAACCAAGTTCTTAACCGAAGCCAACCATCAAACCGTGGCTGCGATGAAGGAGCGCACAATGAAGCACTTTAACGATCTGCTCGCTACTGGATTAACGCTTTCGAAATTGACGTTTAATATGGATAAAAATCTTTAATATGGAAAAGAGACTGATAAAAATATTCTCAGTCTCTTTTTTTAGGAAAATCTGCTTCTCAGCTGCCTAGTCAAAACATGTTCCAGCCACCATTTTTTTCCGGTTAACAACATTACGGCCCCTAATCGCCTAAAACGCGACTAGGGGCCGTAACATCGTTAAATCCTCGAGTCTTACCCGGGTGCTCCGTGCTCTAATTCTTTTCAATCGCCCGCGGTCTTCCCCAATAGTATCCCTGTTGTAGCTTAATACTATTGTCTACTAACCAGTCACTTACCGAGAGATTATCGATTCCTTCAATAATCAAGTCAATCTGGTTATCAATTGCCATTGAGCGCCACAACATCACCGTTTCTTGCACTAGGTCTTTACTTACGTTGCGTAATTGCAACAATGACAACTTGATCCGGTCGATATATTTACCATACTCACGAACAATATTAAAACTGTTCATTCCGCTAGAAACATCATCGATTGCAATTCGGAATCCTAAATCATGCACCTGCTTAATCGGCTCAATCATCGAATTATTGTAATACTGGTCGAAATACCGTTTACTTGGGATTGCTTCCGTGATTTCCACCATCAAGGTCTTTTGGTATGGAATTAAAGCCTTCAAAGCCTCGATAGTGCTTGGATACAATAATTGTTGCGGGTCAATGTTAAAACTAAAATATTGGTTTGGCTTATTTTTTACCAACTCTTTTAATTCATTGGCCATCCAATTACAGAAAATTCGATTACTCTCGTTATTCCGAATATATTCTTTAAAGAGGGCTGCTGGAAACTTATTGTCCTCTCCAGCTTCACGTAATAATAATTCATACTCTTGGAGCTTTCCTTCGGTGTCTTCGTTATCCACCGCAAAGATTGGTTGTTCATAAAAACACAACTTAACCACCGCAGCTTCTAATTCAGCCAACCTATCCTTCTCTAACTTAATGACGAAACATCCCCCTCTACAGACATACTATTCCTAAAATTATTTTTAGCTTGATATAAATATTTGTCAACTCGTTTATAAAAATCCTTGGCACTTTGATCACTTTTCTTAAGGTCAGTGACCCCAATCGATACTGTAACACGGACGTTGAGGTCGTCTTTAACTTCAAAAGTCTTTTCAACTAGAATATCACGGATCGTCTTCACAATTGGAGCAGCTTCGGCGGACGTCCGGTTCCGGAAAATAATCGTGAACTCTTCTCCACCAACCCGAAAAAGTTGCGCGTTAGTTTTACGTTCAAATAATTCATCCGAAAATAGCTGAGCAACGTATTTCAAAACATTGTCACCCACTTGATGTCCGTACTGATCATTAAATAGCTTGAAATGATCGATATCAAACATCACCATGGCAACTGGTAAATCATTATTAGAGTAAACTTCAAAAACTTCATTGACCACTTCGTTAAAGGTTCGCCGATTGCGGACCCCGGTTAAGAAATCATAACCGTTATCCTTTTCTAACTTCATGTATCGCTTGACCATAGCCCGAATTTCAATATTACCAAAATGAACAATTGTCATCATCATCATAAATTCAAAAGTTAGCAAAAGTACTTGGCTAACTGTCATAGTACGGATGCCTTTCAAAATCGACCACCAAGCAACCCCAAATAAAAACTGGGTTCCATAATACCAGGCACTATCAATCAACCAATCACTGTTGCGATAAATGACCCAAATCACCCCGATTAAAAGCAGCATCGCCAACAAATTTAAAATATTAAACTGCGTTTGATGCCGAATAATTGCCAATCCATAAATATAAATCGGCAACCCCATGTTGAACCAGAGTACCGTTTTGCGATGCACAATGTATAAACAATAAAACAAGATAATAAACTGGGCATTTGAGTATTGCCAGCCCAATTGACTACTATCAATGTCCGCATGGAGGGCCACAAAAGTTGCCTGTAAAAAGAGCATCGCAATCGCCAAGCTGACAAACCAACTAATCTCTTCATAAACTACTGTGTTAGTTTCATATCGACTAAAAAAGCGGTCAATCCCGTACGAAACCAACGTTAAAATGCATAAAACACCAATCGTAATTGCAGCAATAATCAACGTATTAAAACTAAAAAAACGCGCAAACCATTGTCCAATTGGACTTACAACCATACTAAAAGGCATTTTAATTTCTCCTATTCTTTTGCTATTTTAATTAAGGCGTCCACGTAGTCGTTAACAACAAAATAACCGGTATCCTTCGTTTAGCGCAAGAAAATTATACATAATCTCCCCTACCCACACTAAATGCAAAGGTTTATTTCTAACATTCCACATTGCCGAAATCAAAACTTAATCTTCCAATAAAAACTAATCTTTGCAATAATCTATTTTGCCGTCAATTTCATGGCGCTAAAAGTGCATAATTCCACGATACCGACGACTAAATCACTGTCCTTAAGTATACGATTTTTATTAGATATTTTGCAAGTTAATATTATTAAAAATTAACTTGTCAAAGTATTATTTTCAGTGTGCAACTTTTGCGCATAAAAAATACCCTTGAAGCTACGAGATATCGCTGCTTCAAGGGTATTTTTATCTGTCCGAGACAGTGGTGCTTAGGTGCTTACTTTAACATATCTTCGGCGGTCTTCTTTAGGTCAGCATCGCTCATGCTTTCCCACTTCTTGGCTTCCGCGATTGTCTTAACCGTGTTGTGACCGTTCGAATCCATAACGTGGTTCCACATTGCATCACGTACTGGAGTTGAATCGTCACTCCAATCAAATACTTCCTTCATTTGTTTATCCAAAAGTTGTGTCTTCAATGTTTCTGCCATAATAAAAGCCTCCAATAAACTGGGTGACCATGGTTAAAATCTAACCATGCCGTTCATTTTATTATTGCACCCCACGACTCTGTTATAACACTGGTTGGGCAATTTGTTAATATAGAAAATCGGTTTGTTTTGGTTGTGTATTTGTCGGGTATGATAACGGTTTATCGGCTCCTAAAACCCAAAGAAGTGGAAACCACCGTTAAATCGTTCCCACTTCTTGAACTTAACCGTTATTTTTCCTGATAATCAAAATACCCAAATTGTGCTGGTACTTCATAACCGGAATAATCCACGGCAGCTAGTCCAACGAAGGCCCCGGTAAAGAATCCGCCGTAAGTTTGTAAAACATAGTCATCTGATAACACGGCCGCATCTAACTCAACCGGAATCCGGTGCCATTCCTGACCATCAAAAGAGTACTCATAATAGTAAGTTTGTTTTTCCACTTGCGTTCTCAGCCAAACTTCATCAATATCGTCAGGAAGCTTAACGGCGTGGTCCTTCAAATAGGAAGTGTAGTTCCCATGATTATTCTCAGCCACTTCGATAACTTTTCCACGATTTTCATCGTGCGTAAGGAAGACCCATGACCAATGTTTATCATTATAGAAGTTAGTTAGCCCGGCCATCTGCTGGTAACTAAACGGATCAAATTTAACCTTAGTTTCCGCAGTAAAATTGAACGCCTGCCAGCGTTGGGCAATCATCGAAACGTCAAAATTACTTGCTAATGATCCGCGACCAACCAGCTCTAGATAACCCTTCCCGGTATGGCCCATTTTAGCCGTGAACGGTACTCGAAGCGTATTCCAATCTAAATCCAATGCTGGTTGGTCAAACTCGTCGTGGCGGGAATGGTCAGCCGAACCCGCGGACAAAATCGCATCCTTAGGGGCTTCTACTTCAACCTGGCCGCCATGGCCGCCCACAACTCTTGGCCATCCTTGGTCATCCCATTCTACTTTTTGAATGGCGGTCTCCCGGCCTAAAGTACTCCACCCCCGGGGATCGTGACGGGATTCGTTCGCGTGATTCCATGGCCGCGCACATAGTGATGCGTAATACCATTCTCCACTAGGTGTGTTAACTAGTGCTCCATGACCCTGCTTTTGTATTTCCATATCGGGCGTGTCAAAATTAGTGATGAAAGGTCCGTCTGGTTCAGTTTCAAAAGAGTTTTCGTCTAAGGTTTTAGAACGGGCAACCACCTCTTGGTGAGTAAATACCGTACCCCCTTCAGCTGCAAATAGATAATAGTAGCCGTCTTTTTGGTATAAATGTGGACCTTCAACCAGCTTAACTTCCGTACCGCGATAAATGGTTCGCGCGGTCTCTGGCTTTAATTTCATGGTTGTTACGTCAAGTTCCGTCAACGTGATCCCATCAAACGGGTGATGATATTCTCGATGATCCCAAGTTTGTTGAACCAAATATTTACGTCCATCTTGATCATGGAACAGTGAAGCATCAAAGCCCACCCCGTTTAATTTAATAGGATCGCTCCATGGTCCTCGAATATCCGTTGCCGTCGTTAGGTAATTGGTCATGTCTTTAAATGCACCTTCGGTTACCTTCACGTCGGTGTAAACCAGCCAGAATTTACCATCTGCATACGACAAATCAGGCGCCCAGATCCCCCCAGAAGCAGGGTTTCCTTTCATATCTAAAAGAGTCGTTGTGGATAATGGTGATGGCAAGAGTTGCCAATGCACCATATCTTTTGACTCGTGAAGTCGCACGCCAGGAAACCATTCGAACGTGGAGTTTGCAATGTAATAAGTGTCACCAACTCTGATCATGCTAGGGTCAGCATTAAAACCTGGTAATACTGGATTAACTATTTTCATTTTTACTTATCCTTTCTATATAAACGATTTATAATTCGCCTTGCGTCTTACGTTGGTCAATTTCTAAATTGATTTGCTTTACGTCAAGATCACTCAACGGATACCTACTCATAATCCACATTGCTACTACTGCCAATCCAACCGGAATCCAGATCATTGACCATTGGATCCCCATTAGTGAAGAGGAATTTTGGACTGCCTTAGTACCATCAAAATGGAAGAACGCGTTAATGTAGCCCGGAATAATTCCACCCAAGGCTAATCCAATCTTGAAGAAAAGACCCATAATTGCATTAATAATTCCCGCAACCCGTTTTTTAGATTGGTATTCACCATATGAAACTACTTCAGGAACCAACGACCACATGTAACCAGTTGCTGAGGTAATCCCCCATTGTTGTAGGAAGCGTCCAAGGTAACCTAACGCAGTAGCGTTCCTAAATTGCGGCATTTGCCAAACCCATAAAATAATTTGACCGACAATAAACAACGTTAAGAAAATGTAGAAAAACTGTTTTTTACCGATTTTACGCCGGACGATTGGCCACAAGAATACAAGGAAAATGCCAGGAATTGAACCAATCAAGTTAATTGAAGCCATCCATTCTGGGTGTCCAACGTTATATTGCATATAAAAAGGCCAAACCGTGTTTCCAAAAAACATAAACGTAAAACCAATTAAAAAGAACATTCCCAATACTTGAAGCGGCTTGTTACGTTTAATTTCAGCAAACAAGTCGGAATATTTAACGGCGTCGGTTTCTTCCTGGGTTGGCAAAACCCGTTCTTTAACCCCAAAATAAGTGCATAATAGTAACGCAAACCCAATAATCATGTAAATTGCCATTACGGAAAAGTATGCGCCGCCCGCATGTGGTGAAGTGTAATCCCCCAAATTCAATTTAATTCCAAATAATCCGATATCTTTAAGTTGCTTGTCTGGCGAAGCCAGTTGGATAAATAACGGCAAGAACGTGTAAACCATTAAATTACCAATGTTGGCTTCGGTCATCCGAACCGTAGTCACGGCAGAAACCTCATCGTTGTCCCGAGTTAACGATGCATTTAATGCGCCGTACGGGATGTTAACAAACGAATAGATTAAAGCCGTTGCCAAGTACGATCCAAACGCATAGATTACGTTTCCCCGCACTGCTTCAATTGGGAAAAATAGTAACGCTGCACAAATCGTCAGTGGAATCCCAAAATATAGGATGAACGGCCGGTACTTGCCTTTTTTAAAATGACTACGGTCAACCACTGCTCCCACCCAGGGATCCCAAAAAACATTTACCCACCGGACAATCAGGAAGATGGTTGCTCCCACCGTCGCTGAAATTCCAAATACCGTTGTCAGGTAAAATAACAGCATCGAGCCAACCGTCCCAAAAATCAGGTTTTGGGCTAGGTCGCCGGCACCGTAACTCACCCGCTCCTTCCAAGATAATTTAGCGAACTCATCTTTCGCCACGTCGTTGTTACTCGCCATCTTATCAGCCTCCTAAAAGCTAAATTGTTTTACAGCATCATTGTATTCGCTTACAAATTGCCATAATAGAAGGCTTTGTACCCATTTTTTGTCAAAATCTGACTATTCAAAATAACCCGAATCTTTAAGAGAACGCACTACCCGCTTCTTTCCTAATTGCTTGCGATAATCTCGTGGAGTTTGTCCACTCCATTTTTTAAAGCTCTTACTAAACATTGATGAATTGGTCACTCCCACCATTTCAGCAACATCTTCAACCGAATAATCTAGGTAACTGAGCAAAAGTTTAGCCTTCCGATAACGCTGCTTTTCTACATAATGAAGCGGCGTCATCCCGTAAACCTTCTTGAACGTTCGGTAACCATAACCATCACTAATTTTGATTTCATTACAAATATCTTGGAAGGTATTAAATTTCTCCGGATTGCCGATGTTATTTTCAATTAAAATTGCAATCTGACGGGCAACCTCTGCTTCCCGTTCGGAGAACCGGTTACTGCAATGCACCGGGTGATTTTCGATGAATTTGCTTAGATCATAGAGGTAATTCAGCATGAACAGCTGAATCTTGATGTTAACTTCATCTTTGCCTAATTCTCCCTGTTTTCCTAGTTCGCTATATCGAACAATTTCTTTAGCCGTTTTGAGCGACTCCTGTGCCAATTTTGACTTAGCATAAATCACCGTGTTGGCTAAATTACGAATAATTTCTGACTCTAACCGAATATTTTCAAAACTAAAATGAAAGGTAATGTAAGTTAAATCGTTAAATTGATTAGCATTCCAATTCTTATGCAACGTTCCCGGTGCAATGATAATGACGTCTCCTGGACCGTAGCTATACGAAACAGATTGATTAATTTCGGTGGTTTGATACCCATCGATCACACACATCAACTCAAACGCCTGATGTTTTTGTTCAAAAAATGACCATCCTCCGGGAACCGTCCGCATGTGCCCGCCAAAAACGTATAAACTTGCGTCAACAACTGGAATTGGGATAAATTTCTCCATTATTTTCACTCCCGTCTGGTAAAAATTATTTTAAAAAAGAGCGGAAATCTGGGTAAAACGCCCCTTTCTCCGCTCCTTATTCGTGGTTATTTACTTTGCTTACAACATTTCACGCCGGTAATTCATTAATCCGTGACTAATTTCCGCCGTTTGTCCGTAAACTTTTTTATACAGGTTATACAGCTCATCGTACTTTTTAACGTTTTGGGCGTTAGGTATGTACGTCTGGTCGTACGCAACAAATCTTTCGGCACATTCATTTAAAGAACCAAACCATCCCACACCTACAGCTGCAATCATTGCTGCACCGAGCCCGGGGCCTTGTTCATTTTTCAAGGTAACCACCTTTTTATTAAAGATATCTGCCTGAATTTGTAGCCATAGAGCACTTTTAGCACCCCCGCCGATGGAAACAACCGTATCGAAATTACTGCCCTTCTCCGCAAAGATCCGCATGATGTCCCTGAAGGAGAAAACAATCCCTTCTAATACTGCTCTTGTGAAGTCCTCTTTGCGATGGGTGCCGTCGATTCCGATAAAACTCCCCCGGATGTCGCCGTCCGGGTATGGAGTCCGTTCTCCAACGATGTACGGCGTAAATAGTAAGCCGTTCGCGCCCACGGTGGATTTTTTAGCCGCATTAACAAAATCAGTAAAACTATTGTCGTTGCTAAACCGTTTCTTAAACCAACTCAGACTATATCCAGCTGCCAAGGTAACCCCCATGGTGTAATACTTATTAGGAATTGCGTGATTAAAGAAATGCAACGCTCCTTGGTAATCAACTTTCGCATTATCTTCGTACTTTAAAACTACCCCAGAGGTTCCGATTGAGGATAGCACTTGGCTAGTATTAAGGATTCCCGCACCAATCGCGCCAGCCGCATTATCAGCTGCTCCACCAAAAACCTGAGTGTCCGTACTTAATCCTGAAAACGATGCGTAGGTTTCGCTAATTTTTCCTGCAAACCCGATCGATTCGATTAATGGAGGGAAAATTTCCATCGGTAGTTGGAATGCTTCCGCAATTTGGGAGCTCCATTTTCGATTTTCTTCGTCCAACATTACCGTGCCGGCTGCGTCAGAATATTCCATCGCAATCTTGCCGGTCATGCGATAACGAACGTAATCTTTGGGTAAAAGGAACGTAGCTGCTTCCTCAAAAATCTGAGGTTCGTGTTCTTTGACCCACAGTAATTTCGGCAAAGTAAATCCTTCGAGTGGCACGTTACGAGTGATCTTAATAAAGTCTTTTCCCATTACATCCAAAATTTCTTTGCATTGTTGAGTAGTCCGCGTATCGTTCCATAAAATTGCCGGACGTAAAACCTGGTGATGATCATCCAGGAGGACCAATCCGTGCATCTGTCCTGAATAACTGATCCCCTTGATATCCGTTGGCTTAATTTTGTCTACCTCAATCAACCGTTTAATTGCAACGGTCGTCCCCATTACCCAGTCTTCCGGATTTTGTTCACTATATCCCGGCTCGGGCTGGCTCAAGGGATATTCCTTACTTTGTTGGGCGACAATTTTGCCCGCTTGGTCAACTGCCGAAACCTTAACCGCACTGGTTCCTAAATCAACCCCTAAAACTACTTGCATGATATCCACCTCTCCTGATAATAAAAGGGCGGCCCACGCCACCCTCTTAGTGTTTAATTAATGTTTATTTTCCTAACACAGTGAACATGTAGTTATTGATGGTTGCTTTCAACTGTTCTAGATGGCCAGACTTGGTTGCGGCAATTAATTCTGATTGTGGTTTGTCGATGATATAGTTTTCAAAATCAGTAAAGTCGACTTTGCCATTTTCAAAGTCTGCACCAATCCCGGACTTGAAGGAGCTATAACGATCTTCAATTACGGAATCCAAAACGTGATCTTCAAGTAACTTAGCAGCTACCCGCAAACCTGCGGCATAGGTATCCATCCCTGCAGTGTGTGCTAAGAATAAATCCTCCATAGTAAATGATTGCCGTCTTGGTTTAGCATCAAAGTTCAACCCACCAGTTGGTAAACCACCATTCTTAAGCATTTCATACATAACTAAGGTAGCTTCCATTACATCGTTAGGAAATTCATCAATATCCCAGCCAATCAATTTATCACCCATATTGGCATCTAAGGAACCTAACAATCCTGCGTCACGAGCTACTCGAACTTCATGTTCATAGGTATGGCCTGCTAGATAAGCGTGGTTACCTTCAAGGTTTAGCTTAAAGTCTTTATCTAAACCGTACGTCTTCAAGAAGGCAATCGTGGTTGCGGCGTCCGTATCGTATTGATGTGAAGTTGGTTCCTTTGGTTTAGGTTCCAATAAAAATTGACCAGTGTAGCCAATTTCATTAGCGTAATCTTTAGCCATCCGGAAGAATTTCGCAATGTGATCTTGTTCCAACTTCATATCAGTATTTAATAATGATTCGTAACCTTCACGACCGCCCCAGAAGACGTAGTTGCGTGAGTTTACCCGTTTAGCAATTTCCAACGAGTGTTTAATCTGGGCCGCGGAATATGCCAAAATGTCAGCAAATGGTGCGGTTGCGCCACCAGCCACGAAACGCGGGTTGGTAAATAAGCTGGACGTATTCCAAAGAACTTTCTTACCCGTTTCTTTCATTTTTTCAACAATCTTATCCACTACCTTGTCCAAATTGGCGTTAGTTTCCCGAAGGGTTTCACCTTCCGGAGCCAAATCCCGATCATGAAACGCAAAGTATTCGATGTTCATCTTATCTAAGAAGTCAAACATGTAATCAACCTTAGCCAAGGCCTGTTCCATTGGATCTTTAATGTTGTCCCATGGGCGTTGAGCCGTTCCGTCTCCAAATGGGTCAACTAAACGTTGATCCATTGTGTGCCAATATGCTACGGAGAACTTCAACCACTCGCTCATTTTCTTTCCGTGAATTACTTCGTCAGGATTATAGTAGTGAAATCCATTTCCTGCTTTTAAACCTGCTTGGTTACCCACATATTCCATTTTTTTGCGATCAAATAATGACATTTGTACATCCTTCTTTCATAAAATCCAGTTGGTTTTCTCAAACAACTAACCTGCACGATTAATGTAAACCCTTTCTTTTTAAATTGCAAGTCCTTTTTAATCAATTGCCTTTTTTACTTTTCTGATAAGATACTAGTTGTATCATCGCTTATTTCGGCTTATTCAGCCTTCTAAGGGTTTTTGAGCGCCTCTTGAGGTGTTTTTTGGGTAGGAAACCGAACCCGGTGCTACAATTTTTAAAAACAGGAGATATACAACATATGGCTAAATCAATTAACCAAGATGCGATGCGTGATTTAAATCTTAAATTAATGCTTCAATTTCTTTTTAATCACCCGAAAACTTCGCGCATTGAAATTGCAAATAATTTAAAGCTAAATAAATCAACCATTTCGTCCCTATACGCGACTCTGAACCGGATGGGTTATGTGCGAGAAATTGGACACGGCGATAGTTCTAGAAGCGGGGGACGGCGCCCTATTCTAATTAAATTTAATCGTCATTATGGTTACACCGTGAGTTTCGAACTCGGACACCATCATTTACGGATGATGACCAACTGGTTGACCGGGGAGAAGATTTCTTTTTATTCCATCCCGGTAATCGATAAAGATATTTATGAAATTGTCGAAATCATGAAGGAGCGGATTCGTTCAATTTCAATTCCAACTGCTGAACACCAATTAATGGGAATTTCAGTTGCCATTAATGGCATTGTTGACCATAACCAAATCATTGATTCGCCCTTTATCGACATGCAAAATGTGGACTTAGCACAGAGCCTTACAGAATTCCACGTTCCAGTTTTTATCGAAAATGAAGCTAATCTAGCGGCCATCGCTACCCGGGACTACATGACTGATCACAAGTTTAAAAACCTAATTGCACTAGATGTCCACAATGGGATCGGCGCTGGAATTATTATTAACGACCGCCTTTACCACGGCCAATTAGGGCGAGCAGGTGAAATTGGTCGTTCCCTATTTTTCCCTGGCTTTGCTTCTAGTCCAACGATGAAAATCGAAAAATTATATAGTGAAGACGCAATCATTAAAAAATTTGGGCAGCTAAAACGAACCCCTTACGTTGATCGCCAGCAATTCCTTGAATACTATCGGGCCGATGATCAGGTAGCCATTAAAATCATGAACGAGTTCACCGAAGCCGTGGTTTACCTGCTTTTCAACGTCAGTCAAATCTTCAGCCCCGAACTAGTTAGTTTACAGTCGCGAATTATCGGTGAAATTCCGCAGTTGATGACTAAAATAATTAGGAAATATGAGGAGCTCGCTGGGGCTAATTCGCCAACTAAAATACAGCTTTCACAGATGATTGAAGACGCTCCATTATATGGAGGTGCATCGTTGCTAACTCACCATCTACTGGGGCTTGAGCACTACCACCTGCAGATGAAAATTTAAATTATTCGAAAATTATTTTTTGGAACCGCTTGCATTTTTAGAAATATATGTTTTAATTAATGTGTTTACAATTTACATTAGTTTTCTCAGACAACTAACTGCCAATATATTTAGGAATGAGGAATAACTAATGAAAAAAGTATCCGCAAGTTTCATATATTTCTTCGGTGCTTTAGGTGGTTTACTGTTTGGTTATGATACCGGGGTAATCTCCGGCGCCATACTATTCATTGAAAAACAAATGCACTTGGACGCCTGGCAACAAGGCTGGGTCGTTAGTGCCGTCCTCCTAGGCGCCATGTTAGGTTCGGTAATTATTGGGCCCTCTTCAGACCGCTTTGGTCGTAAGAAGTTACTACTATTGTCTGCAATTATTTTCTTCTTAGGTTCAATCGGCTCAGCTTTTGCTGCTGGGTTCTGGACGTTAATTTTATCGCGAATCATTTTAGGGATGGCCGTTGGGGCAGCTTCCGCATTAATTCCAACCTACTTAGCGGAATTAGCGCCAGCAGAAAAACGGGGAACTGTCTCCAGCCTCTTCCAATTAATGGTAATGACCGGAATTTTGATCGCCTACATTACCAACTACACATTCTCTGGGATGTACACTGGTTGGCGCTGGATGCTTGGTTTTGCCGCCATCCCTTCCGCATTGCTCTTCCTTGGAGGATTAGTTTTACCAGAAAGTCCCCGTTTCTTAGTTAAAACGGGTGATACCAAAGAAGCTAAGCATGTTTTAGGACAGATGAATAACCATAATCAAGCGGTCGTTGATAAAGAACTCGTCCAAATTCAAGAACAGGCTACACTTGAAAAGGGTGGGTTAAAAGAATTATTTAGTCAGTTCGTTCGACCAGCGTTAATCATTGCGATTGGCTTAACCATTTTCCAACAGGTAATGGGATGCAATACCGTACTTTACTACGCACCAACCATTTTCACTGACGCTGGATTTGGGGTTAATGCTGCGTTGATTGCACATATTGGAATTGGAATCTTTAACGTAATCGTTACCGCCGTGGCAGTAGCAATTATGGATAAAATTGATCGCCGAAAGATGCTTTTCTGGGGTGGTTTCTTTATGGGGATTTCGTTGCTAGTAATGAGTTACGGACTTAAATACTCCCACAGCTCGTTTACTGCAGCGGTAATTGCCGTAGTCGCCATGACCGTTTATATTGCGGTCTTCTCTGCAACTTGGGGACCTGTAATGTGGGTAATGATCGGTGAAATCTTCCCGCTAAATATTCGGGGATTAGGAAATTCATTTGGTAGTTTTGTTAACTGGACTGCGAATGCGGTCGTTTCGTTAACCTTCCCATCATTGCTAAACATGTTTGGAAAAGGCAGCCTCTTTATTGGTTATGCCGCCCTCTGTTTCTTAGCAATGTGGTTTGTTTACGCTAAAGTCTTTGAAACCCGTAACCGCTCGCTAGAAGATATTGAAGCAGAATTGCGGAAGAACGACAAACGGGTTGAGGATTAGGAGCAAAATCATGAAAGTAAATATTGATGATTTTGACGAATACCAAGGCAAGTCGGTAAAAAAGATTACGCTAGCTAACGACCGTCAAGTCCAAATCTCGCTATTATCGCAAGGTGCATTGTGGCACGAATTCTTAGTTCCTAGTTCAGCTACTTGCAGTAATGACAATTTAATCTTAAATTTTGCCCATACTGCTGACTATTATCAAAACCCATTTTACTTAGGAATGAGTATTGGTCGGACAGGCGGACGGATTAGTAAAGGGAGCTTTACGCAAGGTGAACAGCTAATTCAACTGCCGCAAAACGAGGGAGCAAACAATTTACATGGTGGACCTCGTGGTTTTCATAGTTATAACTGGAGCTTCGATACCCAGACCAAAACTGATTCCGCAAGCGTAACGTTTGAAAATTCTATTAAAGCTGAAAGTGACGGTTATCCTGGTGACTTAAAGGTGGCAATCACCTACACGTTGAATAATCTCAATCAGGTAATTATCCAGTATCACGGTCAGGCATTCGACCAACCCGTGTTATTCAACCCTACTAACCACGTTTATTTTAATTTGACGGGAAATGCTGATATTTTAGATCATGAGCTCCAGTTAAATAGCCACGAACGGTTAGCGGTTAATCAGCAAAAATTACCTACGGGAGAATTCAAGGCAACGGTTGGTACTCCGTTTGACTTCAGCCATTTTAAACCCTTAGCTAGCTGTATCAACGGCTTACAAGATACTACTGAAAAGGGGTTGGACGATGTCTACGTAGTCGATAATGAGGTGCCTGCTCCCGCAGCGGTACTCCGAGCACCAACGGCTAATCGTCAAGTTAAAATTTATTCTGCACGAAAGGGTCTGGTAGTTTTCACTGCTAATTCGTTCACCGCGGATATGCCCCTAACAAACGGAGCCGGCCATCCTTATCAAGGGATTGCCTTAGAAACCCAAACGCTCCCAGACAGCGTTCACCATACTAACTTTGGTAATATAGTGCTTCCAGCACATCAAGTGGTGGATTATCAGACGGTTTATCAGTACTCAGAAATTTAAATATTCCCTTTATTTCTAATAAAATAACTTGGTACATTTTGTTAATGTGCCAAGCCAGAAGCGTTTTATACGCATTCTACAAAAAAGCGGTTAGAAAGGACCATCTGGTTCTTCCTAACCGCTTTGCTTATTTTCTATAGTTTATTGTCATCGAAAATTGGTTCATGCAAGGTTTCCACGTATTGGGCTGCTTTGGGGGTCACATAAAGCAATTGGCCTTCTTTTTGGAAAAGCTTAGTGTCAATCATCTTTTCCATTGCTAAACGTACCGTACCCTCGTCGAGGTCTTGTTTTGCATACTTTAACTTCAAGTGTTGCGTCTTTCCCGCAGCGTTCAAAAATTCTAAATCTAGTTGTTTCATCAAATGAACCTCCCATTTATTTTTATGCGATATATAAATCAACGTTCTGATTATTTTAATTTAAAGTTACTTGCTCCGTGGTGACGACTTGTGCTTCCGTCACTTCATCATCCAAAAGCATTTCGAGCGCCCGTGCTAATTCTTCCACTTGTACGGCGCTGACGTCTTTATCCACGTTGGCAAAGGAACGGCGCACCTTCTTATCGTGTCCTGCTCCTTCCATTGTGAAGTTGATTCCCGTCTTTAACCAAGTTTTTTGCATTTCACTGTCCTCTTTTCTTAAATATTGAATTAGTAAGTGTCGCGACGCCTTACATTTACTAATAACAATCGAGCAGCAAAAAAGTAAACCTGTTTTCTAAAATTTATCACTGTTTTTTTGGGGGTTATTTATACAGCTAAACTCGCCAGTTCGATTACCGCATAAAAATAAAACCCCGTCAATCAAACAAAATCCCGTTATTTAAAGAAAAACTTATCGTATCATAATAAGAAAATAATTAATAAAAACATAAATAAAATCTATTGACAACGTTTTTACAACACGCTATATTATTAGTTGTACAGAGAGCCCGTTCCCTGTACTGAGTGTTTAAGTTATATCATTTTTTCCTGTAGCTGATTCTTCTACCCAAGGAGTTGGCTACTTCATCTCCTTTTTTTACTTTCTTTCAATAAGACTTCTTCAAACTGAAGTCCTGTCTCGTACTGGGACAACGCTAAAGAGGTTGGTACTATAACATACCAACCTCTTTTTATTGATCAAAAGGTCCTCATTAATGCAGCACCAAAAAGGCTAGGAGCCCCTTACAGGAGTTTCCTAGCCTTCGTTTCATGTGATTAAGGTAGTTAGTTTGTTAACCAAATACTTTAACCCCGTCTAAATACGTCTTGTTCAAGTTCAATTCGTGGTCAAGTACGATGAAGTCGGCATCCCGACCTGGTAAAATATGGCCACATTGATCGCCAACGCCTGCACTATCGGCAGCATTAGCTGAAGCCATGGTAATTACCTGTTCAGGTGTGGCTACGTTCCAATCCACCACGTTCTTAACCGCGTCCTTCAACAATAGAATGCTACCAGCCAAACTATCGCTGCCATCCGTTAGCCGGGCCGTCCCGTTGGCTACTTTAACTGGGAATTCTCCCAAAATATAGTCGCCGTCTGGCATTAAACCTGCCTTCATACAGTCGGTTACCAAAGCAACGTTTTGGTAAGTCTTGGTTTGCATCAAGATTTTAACGACGTATGGGTTAACGTGGTGCCCGTCACAAATTAATTCATCGGTCACCCCATCTAAACTCATTGCCGCGCCGGCCATCCCTGGCTCGCGGTGATTAAGTCCACTCATTCCATTAAAGGTATGGGTAAACATCGTCGCGCCCGCCTCTACACAGGCTTTGGCTTGGTCAAAGGTCGCATCGCTGTGCCCTAAGGCAACCACCACGCCTTCGGAACTAATCTTAGCGGTAAATTCTACCGCCCCGTCTCGTTCAGGAGCAATCGAAATTTTCCGGATCATCCCTTGGGCGGCGCTTTGCCAAGCATGAAATTCGTCAACACTCGGATTTTCAAAATACTTTGGATTTTGGGCACCCTTGTGTTTTTCGGTGTAGTAAGGTCCTTCAAAATGGATCCCTTGAACCTTGGCACCTTCAAAGTCGTCCACGTGGTCACTAATCGTTTGGACCACCTGCTTCAATTGGTCTGAACTAGCAGTTAAAGTAGTCGGTAGCCACGAAGTTACCCCGCATTCCAACAATCCCTTAGACATGGCGTCGATCCCTTCAGCATCGGCATCCATCACATCATGGTTCAACAACCCATGGATGTGCGTATCAACCAATCCGGGAGCTATCCATTGATCACCGTAGTCCACAATTTTGCCGGTAGGCTTTTCCTTTTGGTAACGCCCAAACTTACCGTCAATTACTGGCAAGTAGCCGCCCATTTCGACGTTGCTGCCTAAGAAAAATTTTGCTGCGTGAATATAGTATTCCAAAATATCGCTCCTAACCTTTAAAATCGTGGATGGTTACGCCCTTAACTACTCGGTTAACTGTTCCAGTTGCCGAAGGAGTGTCTGGGGTGTTATTAACTTTAATCGATGACAATAGCGCAACCGTTTGTCCAAACATTACGTCAGGGAAGGCCATGTAGCCATCTGGAATTTGATCGTTTCCGTTAGCAAAGGTGAAGTTTGCACCGGCAAAATTATTGTCAGATTTCACTCCAACTCCCATCACTACTGGCGCAATTTCGTCTCCGGCCACTTCGTCTAAAATGTCAACGTCGTATTGACGAGTGTAAGCTTCGTTGCTAACAAAATCAAAGAGGAGGGTCTTTTCATTAACAAATGATTTGGGACCGTGACGGAAGCCCATCGAAGTATCGAAGACGGTAGCCTTTTGACCAGCCGTGAGTTCCAAAACTTTTAGTTGGGTTTCTCGAGTCAATCCGCCAAGGGCTCCCGAACCTAGGTAAACAATTCTTTCAAAATCAGTATCGACAATCTTTTGAATTTCGTCCACCCGGTCAATTACTTCATGCCCCATCTTACTAATGGCCTTCACGTAGCTTTCCTTTTGGTCGTCCGTATGTTTTACATCAAAGACTAATAAAGCAGTCAGCAACATGCAGCTAAAACTCCCGGTCATGGCAAAACCCTTGTCGTTTGAGCGCGCAGGCTGCATTAAAACTAAGTTATTTTCGTCACTTTGTGCGTGTTGAGCCAATTTACCTTCTGGTGCGCAAGTAATCGTTAATTGGTAAAGGTGACGAACGTACTTTTCAGCAATATCCACCGTTGCAACACTTTCAGGACTGTTTCCACTCCGGGCAAAGGAAACTAACAAAGTCGGAGTATCTTTTTCAAGGTATTGTTTAGGCGTCGACACAATTTTGGTTGTGTCAATCGCTTCAAAACGGAAACGTTTCCGGTCACCATTTTCGGTTAGGTATGGTGCCGCCGTATCCCCAACGTAGGCCGAGGAACCCGCACCGGTAAAGATCACCCGGACCGGTTCGTTGAATTCGTTTTCAATCTTTTCTAAAAATTCCGTAATGGTCGCTTTTGTAGCTTGATAGTTTTGCCAAGCTTCTTCCCACAATTCCGGTTCTTGTTGAATCTCCCGAGTGGTAATTACCGCTCCCATCTTGGTTAGATCATCATCTGTTTTGTTAAACATAAAGTAATTCTCCTCTCAATCCTTCAGTGTCGATACTTGATATTGTAGACAAACTGGTCGCCCCGCGCACTGCTAATGGTGTACTCGATGATTTCGTTCTTATGATTGTACGTCGTTCGCCGCGCCAAAAATCCGGCAGTGTTAGAAGCAACGTTCAGTAGTTTAGCATCCTCATCACTGATAATTCCCACTGACAAACGTTCATCAGCAACTTTTACTTTTTCACCGTAATCCTCCAAAAAGATTGCGTACAGTGAACGTTGCTTAAGTTCTAAATCATCCCGACTTAAATTAGGAAACTTAGCCTGCGGAAGGTAGGTTCGGTCAATCATAATCGGCTGTCCGTCTGCCAAACGCAAACGTTTCAGCTTAATCAAACAAGTCCCCACCGGAACCTTTAGTTTTTGACTAAAGTACTCGTCCGCATCCCGCTGATACATTTCCAAAATTCGAGTCTCGGGCTTGCGTCCCATTGACTTCATTTGCTCGGTAAAGCTATATTCGTCGCCAATTTTCTGCGTGTAATCAATCATGTTGGCTACGAAGGTTCCCTTGCCGCGCTGTCGATAAATGTAGCCGATGTTTTCTAATTCAGACAACGCTCCCCGGACCGTGTTGCGACTAACCGCATACTTACGCATGATTTCGCGCTCAGACAACAGCTTATCGTTTGGTTGATAATTATTTTTGATTTCTTTTCGCAAAACGTCCACGAGTTGACTGTACACGGGACGTTTTTCGTTATATTTAAATTCCATAACCATTCCGCTCTTTCTAAACCGGTTTCATAATGACAATATGATACACCAGATTCAGGAAAGTCGGATACTAAAATTGCAAATTAAGCTGCTTTTCCGATTACACCTAGTGCAGATAGTACAACTGCCACGATAATTACGATAAAGATTGCCTTGGTAGAAGTCATCCGTTTCTTACCGAGCATCCAGTAGATTGCACCAACAATTAATGCAGGAACTAACTTCGGCATGATCATGTCGATCTTATCTTGGAAGTTAACCGTCATCTTTCCTAAGTGCGCCACGAGGGTAACTTGGGTGTTAACCATGGTAGCTGCTAAGGCACCCACAACGTAAACCCCTAGAAGGGTTGCTGCGTCAGTCAATGCGTTTAATTGGCCTTGCATTTCGTTAACTAAGCTAACCCCTTGTTTATAAGCAAACTTCAATTGGATCCACCGGAACCACATGATGACGAAGTTAACCAGCATCCATAAGATTGCTCCAAAGGCATTTCCTTGAACCGCCATATTCGCGGCGATCGCACCCATAATTGCGGGAACGAGGGCTGCGAAAATCGAGTCCCCAATTGCGGCGAACGGCCCCATTAAACCAGCCTTGATACCAGCAACGGTTTCGAGCGAGTCGACCCCTTCTTTTTCTTCCAAAGCCATATCGATCCCTTCGATAATGGTGTTGAAGAAGTTACTGGTGTTGAAGAATTGGTTTTGCATCTTCATCATTTTTTTCAATTCGGGAGTATGGTCACCATACATCTTCCGCAATTGCGGCAAGATTAGGTACAGGTATGATGAACCTTGCATCCGTTCGTAGTTCCAGCCAACTTGGTTGAAAAGAATGTTCCGGATGTTCATTTGTTTGAAGTCTTTATCGTTTAGTTTATAAGTTACTTTATTTTTAGAGTTCGTCGCCATGAATCTCACCATCCTGTTCATCTAAATCTGTCGCGTTATCAGCTGACTTCGGTGCTGCAGCAACCATATTTTGTTCCTTTACCGAACGGTTGTATTGCATTGCTGCAAGTGCAAATCCAATCAAGGCAATTCCCAACATTGGCAAGTTTGCAAATACGGTAGTGAACTTAGCATTCATGCCCGCAATGGTCGTTCCCAAAGTAGAAATGTTGGCGTAAAGCGTTGAAAGCATTGCAGTAATTACGAAACCTAAAATGAGGTATGGCCAATGTTTCTTAACTGGTAGGTAACGAAGCAAGATTGCGAAACCAACTGCTGGAAGTAATGCTCCGGCGGTTGCCAAACCGTTACTTAACCATGAAAGGTTGGTGTTCATGTAATCTACGGCTGTCCGTACGAACGGGCCACCAAATGCGAGTGCTAAGAATACTGGAATACCACGTGATAACGTCCATGGAAGGTAACCATAGAGGAAGTTACGTTCAATCCCCTTATAGTTTTCTTCGTCGATCATCTTATCAATTCTGTGCTGGAAGAAGGTGTTCGCAAACCGTGCGAGAATATCGGTTTGAATCATCAAACTAGCTACCGGAACCCCTAAAGCTGCTACGGCAACTTCCGCTTTCATCCCAGTACCAATCGCAAACGCGGTTGCTAAAACAGTTCCGGAGTTGGCGTCAATCTTGGAAGCGCCACCAAAAGTTCCGACACCTAAAACGGTTAATTGTAAACTACCACCGATTAACAAACCAGTTTTTAAATCGCCCATTACTAAACCAGCGACGATCCCAGCCCAAATTGGTTGGCTCAAACTGGTTTGAACGGTCAATTCATCCATGATTTGCCACATTGAATAAATTGTTAATATAATAACTTGCCAAATTGCAATACCTGAACCCATGAGAATCCCTCCTTATTTAATTAGTTTTTTGGTTTAAATTTCTTGAGAATTTCCATAAAGTCGTTTGCTTGGTCACCAGGAACCATTTGTTGAGTAAGCTTAATCCCCTTTTCGTGCAACGCGTTAAATGCGTCTACGTCTTCTTGCACAACGTTAATGGAGTTAGTCAATTGGGTCGTTTCGTCAGTTTGGGACATATTACCCACGTTAATGGCTTCAAGCTTTACCCCATCGTTAACTAAATCTAACAAGATTTGTGGGCGCTTAACCACGATAAATACCTTTTGGGAATCGTAGCCGCCCCGGTTAATATGGTCAGCCGCCACCTTTTCAGGAAGCACACTTAAATCTACTCCTGCAGGACGGGCTAATTTTAATCCCGCCTTTTCAATGTCACTAGCTGCAACTTGATCGTCAATTACCATAATCCGTGTAACGCCTAATTTGGTAGTCCACAAGTTTGCAACTTGGCCGTGAATTAAACGTCCGTCAATTCGTACTGCTGTAATTGCCATCCTACTCACTCCTTCGTTTTTTAAAACTCCGCTAATAAAATTACTGTTTCTAAGCCCTTGAGGCGGTACGGAATGGTCAACATCCCGTTTGAATCCGGTGAGGCAGTAACCTCCATACTCTGTAACTGCGCACCTTCGTGGAAATAGAGCTTCCAGTGTTGGTTCGCCTTTGCTTTAGTAAGGTGTAACTGAATTTGCGCTTGGTCATCGATCGTAAAGTTTGATAAAACCATTTGGTCGGCAACGGCCGTTAGTTTCGTCCCTGGCATCTCAATGACGTAATCCAAGTTCGTGATCTGATTTAAAATCCGTTTGAATAATTTCTCTTTAATTGAATAATATTGCGATTCCCAACCATATTTTGGATCAGTGTTCATTGGTAAAATTAGGGTCCGTTGGTTCACTAACGCCATCACCGGCCCTAATTTCTTGGCGTTTTCGTTGTACGCGTTTGAAATTATTTGCACCGACGCAGCTGGTTCATAACCAACTTGATAGTAGTCCCCAGTGTGCTGGAGCATCGTTACCCGCGGATTTTGAATTCCGTCGATGGTCATCCCATCAATTTGCTCGTACGATTGATAACCGGTTCGTGCTTTTTTCAGTTCCACTTGGTTGGCGCAAACTAATTTACCTAGCCCCCGATCAATTAAGATCTGGACGCTTGGACCATCAATTAGCACCACGTTGTTTTCGAGTAATTCGGTAATTTGCCGGTCAGTTAAATTGTTGAAGAACTGTCCGCTAACGGCCAGCACCTCATCCGTAAAATGACTTTGTAACGTCCACTTTTCGGGTTTGCAAGCAATCCCTAACGTTCCCAAAAGTTCCAACCAAGAATATTCTTGGGGTAGTAATTCTTCAGGGTCCTTCCCGACCGTGGTTTTAAGGTTAAAGACCGCGTCCGGAGAAAAGAGGACCTTTACTCCTGCTAAATGGTTTTGCTTCAAGCGATGTTGCATACCTAAATTCATTAAGGGTTTGGATTCCGCTAAAAGACGCGCGTAATCATACGTTTCATCGATCCCGTTACCCATCATGTCAAACAAGTTCAGTAAAATTCCGGAAGCCCCCACCATTTGAGTACTTTCGAGTTGCAGTTTTGTAAACGCTTTAGATTTCACGAACGGGGAATACATGTAACTTTCCAATTCGGGGTAAATATCGGAATTTTCGCCAACCAATTCGGTGGTAACTCGGGTAAATCGTTCAAATGCTCGCGAATATTTCAAGGGAGAGATTTCATTATACGCTGGCAAATGCGGACGACTTACTCGTGGATGTCCATCGGCAAGGTTGTCTAATAAGCCGTCCCAATCTCGTCCTTCCACGGCGTGCCATTCCGGAAACGAGCTCATTAAACCAAGACGAGTAGCTGGAGAAACTTGGTGAACTGCCGCCGCGATTTTGGCAGCCACCCGTTTCATTTCAGCACGCGCTACGCTAAGATAAACAATTCGTTCAGGAGTGGGTTCGCCAGGTTGCAACATTTTTGCGACAAAAGCTTCTCGACTAATGGGCTTTTCCAACATCTCGCTGTAAAGCGCCATGTGTCGGTCACAAAAACACGCTAACTTAATTGGCGTGTGGTTGTAATGACGAAAATCATCTTCTAGCCACAACTCTTTAGGCTTTAGCTTCGCATACTCCGCATAGATCGCGGTGATATAATTCACCCAACGGTCATCTTGCGGACACGCAATCGAAGCTGAGGCGTGCCCCAAGTAGTCGACCATCGTATCAAAGCCGAGCTCTGGAGGGACGCGGTGGCCCCGATCACTGTGCATCAAAGTCGTCCAAGGATTTAGACTGGTCGTGATGCCCATTTTCGCCAAACGTTCCGCAACTGACTTAATCGTTGGCAACCAATGTTCCCGCACTTGGGCGAGCGTTGGATGTCCTTGGTTAAGTTCTTCAGGGTTAATGAAAAACACCACGTTATCAATTTGCCCCTGTTTACAAAAATCAATTAATTTCGCTTCTTTTACGGTGTCCCAATTGTAGGGATCAATCGCAAATCTTAATGAATATTGGTATGTTTTTGCCATTAGCTTTATCCATTCAATTTAGCATTTACGTCAACAACGCCGTTCTGTGCCTCACTAATCAATGATTGTTTGTCAACATCCATTCCCATCATTACTTGGTTTGCAAAACCAATCACCATTGGTAGATTCAATCCGCTAACCACTTCTAAATCTGGGTACTTAGCCATCAAACGTACCACGACGTTTGATGGAGTTCCGCCGAGCAAATCAACCGCAACCATGGTCTTGTCTTGATTAGGGTTGTCATTGATAAACTCTTCGGCAGCCTTTTGTAAATCTTCCGGACCTTGGTTAGGTTGTAAACCAATCGCCTTCATGTTATCAATATGGCCTAAAATCATTTCTGCGCTTTTCAGCGTTTCGATTGCCATATTTCCGTGACTCATCAACAGTAATCTCATAAAACGTTCCTCCACATCCTCGAAATTTGTAACCGTTTGCTGTATCCGCTTACAAAATTCGGTAAAATAAATGGCTGAATTCCTCAGCTCCAATTCATATTATGACTGGTTGGTACCAGTATGTCAAACATTATCCGACCCGGGCAAACCTTGATATCAAGGCATTTTATACGGGTGAGAGCTTTGGTATAGTCCACGATTTAGCGAAATTAGCCCGATATTACGGCTTCTGTTCTCTAAATCAAAAAAAGCGGTTTTAAAACGTTTTACCATCAATTTTTTCTTTAAAAGACAACAAAATTTATCCTAAAAGTAAATTAAATTAGGTGCATTTAACATATATTCGCTCAGTCGCGCGATGATTTTTAAATTTAGGAGTTTATTTTGACCCAAGAAAATTCGCAATTACTTTTTGTAAACGATTTCTTTATGATAGGATTAGTGTTGGAAGGGTTTTATATGTTTTGAAACTAAGACGTGCATAATCAACAATTAAGAAGGAGAGCAAATCAACATGAAATTTTCCGTAACTAGTGAGGCAGCCCAGTGGTTTATCAAGGAATTGGATTTAAAACCAGGTGGCGCAGTCAAGATATTCACCAAAATTTACGGGGGCATCCCGACGGTTTATCCAAGCTTTTTCTTAGGGATTGCACCCGGAAATAAAGACGATGAATCAACCGCCAAGACCGTCGTAGATGACATCACCTTTTATATTGAATCGGGAAACGAATGGATTGTCGACAATCACGACTTGACCGTGGAATATAACGGCCAGGATGTCGACTACCGTTTTTCAGATTAAGTATGCGCGAGCCCATTTTTCGGACCGCTACTCGAACTAACGAAAGTGGAACAAAACTAAAGAAATGCTTTTCAAGGATGAAGGTCCTTAAAAAGTTGTTTTAGTATTTTGGCTTTAATAGAGCCAAAACGTGTGCCAAAAGCCAGCTTGCTCCGCTTAACCAAAAATTGACCATCATGCCAAATTCAGGCATAATGGTCAATTTTCAGTTAATGCTCGCAAACTACCCGACTTTTGTCCCACTCTCTTTTAATCAATTTGTTTTGAAATATTAAATCAGCTCTTGCGTAGTTAAATCTACGACAAACGGGCTGACTGGGTCACCTATTTCATTAAACAGCGTCAAAGTCGGCGCGTTACTATACCCGTAGCGAGCTTGGGTAGTTCCTAGTGGAAAATGAACTCTTAGGTCAGTTCCTTTAATTTCTGCTGGGACCGCCTGCCATTTTTGCTGAACATACCCTTCGATTAAAGGTGGCTGGGTGGCATGTAACTCCTTAACATACCAAAAGTGAAAACAGGTTTGTTCCGCTTCTAAGCTCAGCCAGCCTAGTTGCGGAGTTGCTTGATAGTCCCTTCCCGCTAAGATACGACCTATTCGTTGGCCCGCCGCCATTTTAGCCGTGGGATGGGGATTATAATACTCCCCCGTATCCGCAATTGAAATCAAGTAAGTATCGGCAAGCCTTTGTGCCACTTTAAGTTGCTGCTGGCGGATTTTTGCCCACGCGTGACGTTTTACGTCCGCATATTTTGGCAGTTGCACTACGTATACCGGTAAAGAAACGTCCGCCAAAGTTGCCCGCCAATCGTTAATTAAGGTCTGCAAGAGTCGATCGTAAATTTCAGGTTGATCTGCATCAGTTTCGCCTTGGTACCAGACCAGCTGGCTGAACCGGAAATGCCGAATCTTTCTTACCATTGCGTTAAACAGCGCCCCGGGTCGCAAATAGCTGTCCGGCGTCTTTGGCGGCGGCCAGGGCGTCTGCCCCACAATGTTCAGCGCTTCGCCAATCGGAACCTCCGGATTGCTTTTCATAAAGTTATACATTAATCGATTATGCCGTTTAACGGTTTGGTGATAACGTTCGATGTCTGCCTTAAAGTCCGCATCCGTAATCTTTTCAATGTGGCTTAAGAAAGGCTCCACCACCCGCTTTGCCAATAGCTTGTCTTTGCGTAAAGATGTTTCCGACACCCAGGTTCCTGCTGAAGCACCGTCCCTGGTACAACAAACGATCCCTACCGGCATTTTCGGGTCTTGTCGGGCCATTTCTTGGGCAGCGTAATAACCCACCGCCGAAACGTGTCCCAGGTTAGATTTCTTTACTTGGTGCCAATGGGTGGCACGGGATTGATACTCCTTAACCTCCCCATCTTCGTAAACAAAAGCCGGTTGAGGGACGTTGTAATAGGTGATGGGGGTTGCGGGAATTGACGTTTGGGCTTCCGTAAAATTTTGGTCTTGCGACATGCGAAAGCCCACGTTAGATTGTCCGGCAATCAGCAAAACTTGACCAAACCGAACGTTTTCTAACTTCAATTGATGATTTTGAACTTCAATTTTAACTTCAAATGAAGTTCGATAATTGGTAAAAGGTCTAAATTGACAATCCCACGTGCCATCTTTTCTAACAATCGCCCGCGCAACTTGAGTACCGATGGTGGTTTTAACCGTCGCTCCTGCAGTAGCTAATCCACTAATTTGAAATGGTTTGCCAAAGGGCAGAATCATATTATCAGAAAATATTTGATCTACTTGTAACTGATAATCCTGCATGTAAAATCCTCACTTAACTATTTTTTAGCAAGGTAAAGGGCGCTGGCGTTGTTACCATTGCCGCGCCCCTCCTCGCTATTTAAACTCAATTGAATACGTGAATGTCTGGGTTTCCTGCGGTTCTAGGAGATTGTTACCCTTTTTATTCTTCCAGTCGGTAGGCTCTTCAGCAGCTTGATCCGGCAAGCCCGCAAACGGTTCAATGCATAAAAATGGCTCCGCACGGTTCTCCATTGTCCATAAGGTAAGGTATGGGAAGTCTTTGAAGTTCAATTTAACTTCATGCGCAGTTTGCGTTGAACCTAAAGTGACGCTATCAATTTTCTTCCCATCTAAAATAATTAAACCGTCGTTAAATATTTCATGATTTAAAGCTAATTCGCTGTTTTTGATAGCTTCCCAAGGGGCTTTCTTTCCGTCGCGGAATGGTACTGGGTTAACCCCTAAACGCTGAATTCGTTTTTGGTGCGGACTAAAAGTTAAATGGTAGTTTTCAAAAATACCGTCGTTATCAATTGGAACGTTAAATGCGGGATGTGAGCCTAAAGCGTAAGGCATCCGCCGTTCGTCATGATTAATAACGTAGTAAGTAGTTAACAGTTGGTGATCCTTTAACTCGTATTCTACTTGAAGCGTAAAATCAAACGGAAACATTCGTTTTGTTTGTTCATTGGCCTTCAATTCTAATTTTGCTGTCGTTTCACTTTGCGAAACCTTTTGCCAATCAAAATCCCGGGCAAAGCCATGTTGCGGCATTGAGTAGGTTTGTCCTTCCAATGCATAACTATCTTGGTTAGACTTACCAATTGCTGGAAACAGAATCGGGGCATGACGTTGCCAAGCTTGACCATTCCAAATGTAGTCGTATCCACTCGGTTGGTCAATCACGTGCGTCAGCTGCGCACCCATGTTATCAATTTCGACCGTTAAGTAGCGGTTCTTCAATTTAATCATCTAATTTACTCCCTTTCTTTTGGTTTCCTCCACTATTAGCATGATTCATTTTCAAGTAAATGTAAAGGCTTTCTTGATTATTAAATCAACTATTTTAACGAATGGTTACCTAATACCTAACCTTTAGAAATGCCTGGGAAACTGGTATGATAGAAACGTTGGAAATTTTTCCACCGATGGCACTTCCCCGGTACTCCGGGTTCCTTTGGTCATCGTCATTTAGTAACTAATTAAGTTATAAAGGAGAATATTTATGTCAACTAAAATGAACGTCCGTGAGATTGTAATATCAGCAATCGTAGCTGCTCTATACGTCGCCATTACCTTTGTTTTTTCAGCAGTTAGTTTCGGCCCACTTCAATTTCGGGTTGCTGAGATTTTAAATTGTTTGGTGGTTTATGATCGCCGTTATATTTGGGGAGTTTCTTTGGGAGTTTTAATTGCTAACCTACAATCTTCTCTAGGAATTATTGACATTACGTGGGGAACTTTAACCACCCTCATCACCCTGAGCGTTGTAATCATCGCCATCCGGAAATTAACTGACAACCGAGTTAAGTTGGCCCTTACCGTTATCATTACGACCATTTTAATGGGCTTCTTAGTTGCCTTAGAACTCACCTATATTTTAAAAGTTCCCTTTTTCTACACTTGGGCAACGGTTAGTTTAGGTGAATTTGGGGTAATGTTCATTGGGGCCTTTGTGATGTACGCCCTAGGAAAAAGTATTGATCTTTCACTTAATAAACGTAGCTAATTAAAAATTTAGGTAATAAAAAAGCGAAGTGTCCTCGGTTCAGGATCCTTCGTTTTTTTGTTGTTAGATTGGTGGGTAACGGCAGAGCTAAGGCAATCGAAACGGGTTCTGTAACCCAACTCCCTCCGGCTAACCAAATTAAGGCACTAATCGCAAAAAACACGATTAATGCCTTAATTCTTACAATTCTCTGCAGCATGGACCAAACGAGCTCCAGCCGCCAATCTTCTCCGGTTAATCAAATTTGGGCCTCAATCGCTTAAACCGCGATTAAGGCCCAAATCCAATTAATCCTCAAAAATTACCCGGCGGCTTCCGCTCTCTACTTAACTACCACCTTACCCATCATTTTTTGGCTTTCTACCAATTGGTGGGCCTTCTTTATGTTTTCTACGTTCATTGGGTGGAGTTCCTTTGTCATCGTTGACTTTAATTTTCCTTCATCCAACAGTTTAGCAATCTTTTCTAGATTTTCATGCTGGGACACGAGGTCTTCCGTTCCATAGTAGGATTTCGCAAACATCCATTCCCACGCGAAAGTTACGCTTTTCCTCTTTAAATCGGTTAAGTTTACCGGCTTTTTCGTTGAAGTAATCGAAGCGATTCGACCACCTGGCTTAATCAATTCCACCATTGCTTCCCACTGTGCGTCAATGTTATGCAATTCCAAAATGTAATCCACGTGCTGAACCCCTAAATTACGAACTTCCGTAACCAAATCTTTGCGATGGTTGACCGTTTGATCCGCACCGTGATCCAAGCACCACTGAATCGTTTCTGGACGTGATGCCGACGCAATCACGCGTAAACCGGCCAAATGTGCAAGCTGTGTTGCCACTGAACCTACACCGCCCGCGCCATTAATGATCAAGAGGGTTTTTCCCGCATTTTTCTTTGGGTCCTCTGGATCAATCTGAAGTTGTTCAAACAACGCTTCCCACGCCGTCAGGGACGTAAGTGGCATAGCTGCTGCATGAACATCATCCATTTGTTGGGGAGCGTGCCCGACAATTCGTTCATCGACCAATTGATACTCGCTATCACTACCCGCTCGTTTAAACGAACCAGCATAAAAAACTCGGTCGCCATTTTCAAACAAAGTGACTTCCTTGCCTTTGGATACCACCGTACCAACCGCATCAAAACCTAATACCCGCGGTTCCTGCAACGGTTCGGATTGACCCTTTCGTACTGCTATATCGATAGGGTTTACCGAAACAGCACTTACCTTAACCAATAGATCATGCCCGCTTGGTTCAGGACGGTCAGTGGTAAACTCTACCAAACTATCCGCTTCCTCAATTGGTAGCGATTCTTTAAAGCCGATTGCCCACATCTTTTCATTCATAAAGCTCAGCCTCCTCTTTTTAAGTAGAATATATGCTTATTTGGTTTAAAAGTAAATAAATTGTTCTCCCTTAAGCTAACCACTAAAAAACCGTCCCCTTCGCCCTACTTTGGGCTCTGAGAAACGGTTTAATCAGATTGGTATTTGTCCCCTTAGGACATTTTTAGCTTAACTAAATGTGAATTGGCAAACCAGCAGCCACTTCAGCAGCATCCATGATTTCTTCACCAAGGGTTGGATGTGGGTGAATCGTCAATTCGATATCTCGAATGGTGATCCCATTTTCAATCGCTAAGGTTAATTCAGAAATCAAGTCTGATGCTTCTGGACCAACAATTTGGGCACCAATAATCGCACCAGTAGGGTTGTCAGTAACTAAACGAATGAAACCTTCCGTCTGGTCCATCGTCATTGCCCGACCACTTGCGGCAAATGGGAACTTGCTAGATTTAGCATCCAGTTTCTTTTCCGCAACCGTTTGTGGGGTTTCCCCAACCGTCGCTACTTCGATATTAGTGTACGCAACCGCAGGAATCACGTAATGCTTGTCGTGTGCGTCTTCACCGCTCATTGCTGCTGCAGCAACTTTTGCTTCATAACTAGCTTTATGCGCCAACGCAGGCCCCGCAACTACGTCTCCAATTGCGTAAATGTGTTTTACTGAAGTTTGCATAGAGTCGCTAACTTCAATCAAACCACGTTTGTCCAGCTTAACGTCCGTATTATTCAAGCCGATTTGGTCAGTGTTTGGCCGGCGTCCAACTGATACCAGGCAGTAATCTCCGGTAACTTTCTTAGTAGTTCCGTCAACTTCGTAAGTAACGGTAACGTCTTTATCAGTTTGGTTAGCTTCCACTGCAGTCGCTTCCGTGATAATGTCTACGCCGTTCTTCTTGAAGTTGTTCAAAACTGGTTGAATCAACTCGCCATCGAAACCATTCAAAATGTGGTCAAGACCTTCAATAATGGTGATCTTAGAACCGAGGTTCATGTATGCGCCAGCTAATTCTGCACCGATTACCCCACCACCAATGATGATGAGATGTTCGGGAACGCTCTTCAAGTTTAATGCACCTGTCGAATCAATAACCCGACCACTAAACTTAAAGTGTGGAATTTCTACTGGGCGTGAGCCAGTTGCAATCAAGGCTTTCTTGAAGCGATAGATGTGCGAATCGTCTCCGTCAATCACGTTAACCGTTTCGTTATCGTTGAAGTACGCTTCCCCACGCACAATTTCTACCTTGTGCTTCTTTAACAACATTTCCACCCCACCAGTTAGTTTTTCAACTACTTGGTGTTGTTTCCAGTCTTGAGTTTTTGCAAAATCGAGCTTAGATTCACCCACGGTAACCCCGAACGGATTGCCGTGTTGCAAAGTTGCGTATAAATGTCCCGCTTGAATCAAAGCTTTTGATGGGATACAACCCACGTTTAAGCAAATTCCGCCAATAAAGTCGCGTTCCACAATGACTACTTTTTGGCCTAATTCAGCTGCCCGAATTGCGGCAACGTAACCACCAGGGCCTGAACCAATAATTAACGTATCAACATCGATTGCTTGTGTGCCAACAACCATGACTACACCTCCATAAGCATGTAGGCAGGGTTACCTAAGAGTGCCTTCAGCTCGTTCATAATTTTTTGTGCTAGAGCACCGTCGATTAAACGGTGGTCGAAACTAAGTGATAGTTTCAAGGTATTACCAACTGCTAATTCACCATCTTCGTTAACAATTGGGGTCTTGCGAATACGGCCAATTCCAAGAATTGAGCTTTCACCTGGGTTAGTGATTGGGGTAAAGAAGCCGCTGCCGCTTTCAGAACCAATGTTAGAAATTGTAACGGTTCCGCCTTGTAATTCAGCAGGCTTCAATTTGCCATCCCGGCCCCGGATTGCCAAGTCATCAATTTCTTGGGCAACTTGCATAATTGACTTCGAAGCAGTGTTTTTAACGTTTGGTACGAAAAGTCCTTGATCAGTATCTACAGCAAAGCCCACGTTAGTTTCTTCGTAGTAGACGATTTCTTGGGTTTCGTCATCAATTGTTGCACTCAATTCTGGGTACTTACGTGCTGCTGCCGCCAATGCTTTGGCAACAAATGGCATGTAAGTTAGCTTGTAACCCTTCGCCTTAGTTTGTTCCTTGAATTGATCACGGAGTTCCATTAACTTGGATACTTCAACTTCGTCCATAATCGTTACATGTGGAACAGTTTGAACGCGTTGGGTTAAGTTCCGTGAAATTGCCTTACGGATTGGTGAAAGTGGTACTCGACCAGCCTTAACTGAGGCTGGTTTTGCAGGAGCTGGTTTTGGAGCTTCTGCAGCTGGAGCAGCACTAGGAGATGGTGCGGCACTTTCAGCAGCCTTTGGAGCAGATGGGGCAGTACCGCCGCCACTAAAGTTCTTCACGTCTGCCATGGTAATGTGACCATGACGACCCGTTGCAGGAACTTGCATTAAGTCAATGTCGTGTTTCCGAGCGTATTCACGAACCGAAGGCATTGCCAAAACTTGGCCATTAGAAGCCACTGCCGTTCCAACTTTAGTAGGTTCATCATTATTAGCTGGTGCGGCATTTTCCTTAGCAGGAGCTGCACTTGCTGCTGGAGCAGCGTTTCCACTACCAGCACCGCTACCGTCACCGTTAAATTCGATGAGTGGTTCGCCAACCTTAACCACGGTTCCCGCGTCAACGAATAACTTAGTAACCTTTCCAGAATATGGTGAAAGGATTTCTTGCATTAACTTGTCGTTTTGTACTTCGGCAACTGGATCGTCTTCCTTAACTTCGTCGCCAACTTTAACTAACCAGTTCGCAATTTCGCCTTCTGCCATACCTTCACCAATGTCGGGCATATTGAAGATTTCTGCATCGCCACTAGGGGCATTATCACTGCCCTTGTCAGCTGCTGGGGCGGCATCGGCAGCGTTATCCTTGCTGTCATCACCGCCGCCAGTTCCATCGCCATCAAATTCGATGAGCGGTTCGCCAACCTTAACTACGGTTCCGGCGTCTACAAATAGTTTAGTAACCTTTCCGGAATATGGTGAAAGGATTTCTTGCAATAATTTATCGTTTTGAACTTCAGCCACCGCGTCGTCGGCTTTGACATCATCGCCTACTTTTACCAACCAGTTGGCAATTTCGCCTTCTGCCATACCTTCGCCGATGTCTGGCATTTTAAATATTTCAGTCAAAGTTTACGACCTCCTTGATCTTATCAATTACATCGTCTTCTTTTGGTAACCATTCGTTTTCAGCTAGCGCAAATGGGTAAACTGAATCCGGAGCGGCTACCCGACCAATTGGAGCATCTAAACTCATAATGAAACGTTCACTAATTTCACTCATTACCATTGCTCCAATACCAGCTTGACGTTGTGCTTCTTGAGCAACTACCACCCGGCCAGTCTTTTCGATACTCTTGCCAATTGTGTCAAGGTCGAGTGGGCTTACGGTCCGTAGGTCGATTACTTCAACGTCAATACCTTCTTTAGCAAGGTCTTCTGCAGCTGCTAAACTGGTGTGGACCATGCCGCCGTAGGTCACAACGGTAACGTCTTTACCTTCACGTACTACGTTTGCTTTATCGAGAGGAGTGGTGTAGTAACCTTCTGGAACTTCGCCACGAATTGAACGGTACAAACGTAAGTTTTCGAGGAAGATTACCGGATCGTCGCTTTCAATTGAAGAAAGCAATAATCCCTTCGCATCTGCTGGGGTTGCCGGCATAACTACTCGTAATCCAGGAGTTTGTGCCATTAATCCTTCTAGAGAATCCGCATGCATTTCAGGGGTCTTAGTTCCACCACCATATGGCGAGCGAACTACGATTGGGAATTTACGAGTGCCGTGGAAACGGAACCGTCCCCGAGCCATTTGTCCAGCAATGGAGTCCATTACTTCGTAAACGAACCCGAAGAATTGGATTTCCATGATGGGACGGTAATCTTGGGTGGTCAATCCAATTGCTAAACCACCAATTCCACTTTCTGCTAATGGAGTGTTGAATACTCGATCTTCACCGTACTTTTCTTGAAGACCATCGGTAGCTCTAAATACACCACCATTTTTACCAACATCTTCACCAAAAATTATAACGTTTTCATCATTAGCAAGCGCCAAGTCTTGAGCTTCTGTAATCGCTTGGATATATGTTTTTTTAGCCATGATTACTTGCCCTCCCCTCTAAATTTGTTGATCTGATCTTGCGCTGCTTGTCCCGGAACTTCTAAGGTTTGTTCAATGAAGTCTGAGATCTTTTGCTTAGCAATGCCATCAGCTTGTTTTACTGCGTCATCAATTTGTGAGTTAACAATGTCTGCCCAGTCGTTTTCAATATCTTCTGACCATAAGTCACGATCAGTAAGGTACTTACGGAAACGAATCAATGGTTCACGCTTAGTCCAGTTATCAATGTCTTCTTGAGTCCGGTAACGGAGTGGATCATCACCTGACATTGAGTGCGGTCCTAAACGGTTAGTGATGGTTTCAATGAAGACTGGTCCATTGCCATCTACAGCCCACTTACGAGCTTCTTTAGCGGCAAGGTACATCGCAATTGGGTCCATTCCATCAACTACGAAACTTGGCAAACCAGCTGCCCAGCCTTTAGCTGCAAGGTGTGGTGCTTTAGTTTGTACGCTACGTGGGGTGGAGATTGCGTATCCATTATTTTGTGCGAAGAAAACTGCTGGAGCGTGGTAAGCGCCGGCAAAGTTCATTCCTTCATAGAAGTCACCTTGTGAAGTACCACCATCACCAGTATATGCGTAAGCAACGTTTGGTTTATTACGTTTCTTCAAACCTAAAGCTGCGCCGGCTGCTTCAACATATTGGGCACCAATAATGATTTGTGGGAACCATCCATTAACGTCTTCGAATTCGTTACCTTCGAAGTGACCACGAGACCACAAGAATGCTTTATAAATTGGCCAGCCCTTCATAATCAGTTGTGGAATGTCACGGTAACCAGGGAATAACCAGTCACCCTTTTCAAAGGCATAGTTTGAAGCGATTTGGGAAGCTTCTTCACCAATGGTTGGTGCATAGAAACCTAACCGTCCTTGCTTGGATAATTTTGATGAACGTTCGTGCAAGATCCGGCTGAATACCATTTGCTTCATGAGTTCAACCATTTGGTCATCACTTAATCCCGCTCTCTTAAGGGCGTCTTCATCTACGATTTCGCCATCGTTGTTCAAGACTTGGAGCATTGGAAAGCTTTGGTCTTGATCTTCCATTTGAAGGTCGAAATCTAAAATCTTTTTATTGTCATCTTTTATAGCCATAACTACCCCTCCTAGGCTTCAAATAATTGTGTTAATTCATCGACGCTGATGGTACCAAAGTACTGCTGATCCTGGTTTTTCTCAAAGACCGGTCTGATTTGATCCGCTTCAAACGGCAAGCCAATGAACTGATCTTTGATGTCCCGCCAGTCACGCAGCATCAAGAAATCTCCGGTAAAGTTAATATCTTGAATGACACCACCCTCAACTTGAACCTGGACTTCAATGATCCCGCCATCGTACTTCGCGTGATTCTTAAAATTAAAGTTCGGCGATTGACCATAGTTCCAGTCCCAAGTTGAGAATTGATCTGCAGTCAACCGAATAATTTCTTGTTTTTGCTCAGGAGTCAACAGAATCTCGGAATCGCGTCCGTGATCGGTCAGCTCGTATTGTACGGCTTCCCAGAAGTCTTGCAACGTCAACCCTTCTGGTGCGGCTTCCTTAATCATCCCGACACGGCTGCGTACTGACTTAGCAGCTTTCGAGATGAATTTTTCATCCGCCACGTTCAGTGCCCGCACCATCGTGTCGACATTGCTATCGAATAGTAACGTTCCGTGGTGCATTAAGTAGCCCTTTGCGTAACGCTGGGCCACGCCTGAAATCTTCTTGCCATTAACTACTAAGTCGTTGCGTCCTGTAGCTTCTGCTGGAATTCCCAAGTTATGTAACGCCTTCAAAACTGGCTCAGAAAATTGCTTAAAGTCCGTATTAGCTGATGAATCTAGTGGTACAAATAATGTAAAGTTTAGATTACCTAAATCGTGATAAACTGCCCCACCTCCAGTAACTCGCCGAACAACTTCAATTTGATGTTGATCGATAAATTCTTGGTTAACTTCACCAAATGTATTTTGGTTTTTTCCTACAATGACAGCATTATTATTTTGCCAAAGCGCGAATATTGGTTCATCTGCATGAAGGTTATTCAAGATCCATGTATCAGTTGCGATATTCGTGTAAGCATCTGTCCCCAAATATGTGACATAGCGCACAATGTAAACCCCCTCGTATCGGCTTTGTAAGCGGTTTCTGCTACAACCTCATAATAACACACATTCGCTATTTTGTGGACGATTTTTCCGAATTAAAATGTTTAAACAGCAAGCTTTGTCCCATGAATTTAACTTTTTAAAGTGTACAAATGGCAATTGGTATATACACTATTGCGATAAAAAATACCTAGGATTCACTAACTCAATCCTAGGTCGAGGGTCTTAATCGCGGTTTTCTTCTGCTTGGATTCTTGCCACTTGTTCACTGATTTTCAAGAATGGTAGGTATAAGAAAACGCCAATAATAATCACAATTAATTGCAGGATAACCGAACGCCAATCTCCGGCAGTCGATAAATAAGGACCGATTAACGGTGGAGTAGTCCAAGGCACTAACACGACCGTCCGACTTACCCAACCCCATAAGGTTGCAAAATATCCAATCAAACTACCAATGGTGGGGAACAACACGAACGGAACGATCATTGGAAGGTTGAAAACGATTGGAAATCCAAAGATCATCGGTTCGTTGATGTTAAAAATCCCGGGTGCCAACGACAATCCGGCAATTTGCCGTGATGATTTCACTTTACTGAAAATTAGAATTGCAATAATCAATGCAATGGTGCTTCCCGAACCACCGACTAAAGTATAGTTGCTAACAAAAGAAGTGGTGATGATGTTGGGAATCTCTTGATGATGCGCATAAGCCGTCATGTTTTCGTTCATATTAACCAACACCAACGGATCCAATAAGGTTCCTGAGAGAACGGTTTGGTGAATTCCTAAACCAAACAGGAAGTTAGCTAAGGTGTAGATCACACAATATCCGACAATGCTGGTGTTAAAGCCCCGCAATGGTTCTTGAATCCAAGTTTTAATTAAATTAATTAGGTCAGCATTGAAAAATCCAGCTAGCAGTGCAGCGATAATTGCAAAAAATGACATCAATAAAATTGCTGGAAGTAAAACGCTGAATGACGCCGCTACTGCTGGGGGCACGTTTTCGCCTAAATGAATCTGAAGCCGTTTAACTGACGCTAGCTTAATGAAAATTCCCGTTGCAATTAAACCAACGAAAATTCCGCCAAACATTCCCTGGGTCCCGGTATTTAAGTAACTCAATCCACCGGTAACGGTTGCCATTTTCGCACCGCCCGACGCTACCGTCCCCAGTTGAATGCTGTTCGGCATTAGGATAAAAATGCTGGCTAACGACATGGCTGCCGCAGCAATTGGATTATTGAAACCTTTATTTTTAGCCAGCATATAGCCAATCATCGGGGCAACTAAAATTCCAGCTACGTTTAAAGTTCCGTTAACAATCGCGTTACCGACAACTTGGAACTTCGCTAGCAGGTCTCCCTTCAAAAACCAAGTAAACACTACGTTATTTAGCAAAACTCCGATGCCGGCCACGATAAACATTGGCAGAATAACTGCGAAAGCATCCCGCAAGGACCGTAAGTAAACCCAATTGCCGACCTTTACCGAAATTTCCGTAAATTTGGCAATGAACTTTGAATTCTGCATTCGATCATTAATTGATCCGCTTTTCGAATCGCCCATAAAAATTCCTCCCGTTAAAAATTTCTAATCTAAATCAGCACCATTAGACTTGATAACTTTTGCAAACCAGTAGTAACTCTTTTTAGGCACGCGTTTAAGGTCGCGGAGCTCGTGATTGCCCCGGTTAACGTAAACCATTCCGTAACGTTTTTCCATATTGCCTGCCGAACTGGGGATATCGATCAATCCCCATCCCAGATACCCTAGCACCGCTACTCCATCGTCATTTACCGCCGCCATTAGCGCTCGTAAATGATCACGGTGATAGGCAATTCGGTAATCGTCTTGAATCATTTGTCCATGAAATTCTTCCCGATGCCCGATTCCATTTTCAATCGGAAACATCGGTATCCCGTAGGCGTTATAAGTCTTCGTCAAAACGTCGTGGAAGCCTAGCGGGTCGATATTCCAGCCCCATTCCGTTGCTGTGAGATGGGGATTTGCTACCGCGCCGTAATCTAAGTACTGGTTGGGCATGGTGCCTGCTGGAATCTTGGTTGCATCCACCACGTTACTTGCGTAGTAGCTGAAGGCAATGAAGTCGCTCTTTAATTTGGCGAATTCTTGCCGATCTTGATCCGTAAAATCAATATCGAAATGGTGCCGTTCAATATAGGTGGATACTTCCGTTGAATAGTGGCCGTTAACCCAAACGTCCAATAAATTGCGATTCAAATATTCATCAATTTGCCGCGCAGCAAAGACGTCTTCCGGCAAACTGCTGTTTGGGTAAGTCTCCACGAACGCCAGCATTCCGCCAATTTTAGCGTCACTGTGTTCGTGCAGGTAATTTGCAACCTGAACATGAGCCGTCATTACGTGATGCGCAATCCTTTGCAATTCCTCATCGGTGCGGTCGCCATTTAAATAACCAGCAATCCGAAAGGCCTCCGTTTGCGAATATAGGTTCTGCTCATTAAACGTAATCCATAACTTAACCCGGTCGCTGAACCGGTCAACCATTTCCTTACCAAAGCGAACAAAAGCATCCACCACGTGGCGACTCAAAAAGCCGTTATATTGTTTTGCCAAGTGCAACGGCATGTCAAAATGATACAGACAGATCATCGGCTGAATGCCCCGTTTTAACAACGCGTTGATTAAATTATCATAATAACGAATCCCCTCTTCATTGAATTCTCCGTCGCCTTGCGGGTTTACCCGGCTCCAAGAGATCTGAAAACGATAGCAGTTCATCCCCTGCTGAGCCATCAAATCCAAATCTTCTTCATAATGATGGTAATTATCAATTGCCACGTCCCAATCCGAAGTTTCTGCGGTTGCTTTATACGTGTCGTAAACGGACGGTCCCTTACCGCCCTCATGTGCACCTCCTTCCGTCTGCATACTGGATGTTGAATTTCCCCATAAAAAACCATCGGGTAACTTTGCTTGCACAATTATGACCACCTTTCTTTTGTATCCGTTTTCATTATAATCACCATTTTTATAAAAGTAAATTCTTTTATGGCAAAAGTATATACTTTTATTAATTTGTGAATACCATTAAGATGGGCTAAAATTAACGGTGATTAAGGATGGTGTCAGATAAATGTATAAATACGAGAAAATTTCGCAAACTTTGCGCAAAAAAATTATGAACCACGAATTGCAGCCGGGAGTCATGTTGCCAGACCAAAATCAATTGGCAAAAGAATTTAACACCACCCGCATCACGATTAGCAAAGCAATTCAGATTTTAATCATTGAAGGACTAGTTTATAGTAAGCGCGGGGCGGGGACGTTCGTTCGAAAAGACGTGCAATTTAACAATGATTTCAATACAGACGTTGACAAGCCGTTGGGAACGACCATGACCCACCCTAATAAAAAGGTCACTAGCAAACACATTCATTTAACCGCCCGGATCGCTACCAAGGATGAGCAGGAACATTTACTGCTGGAAGACGGGGAGACCGTCTACGTAATTAAGCGAACCCGATTGATTGATGGCAAACCGTTCAGCTACGAACAAACGATTATGCCAACTAAAATTGCGACCATCACTAAGGAAATTCTTCAAAAATCGGTTTACGAATATTTACAAAAAGAACATCATTTAGAGTTTGCCGGATCCCATCGCCAAATCATGGCTCGTAAGGTTTCGGATGAAGACGTTCATTTTCTAGGTGAAAAGAAAGGGGACCCCATTTTAGTAATTAGCCAGGTCAACTATTTAGTTGACGGCACCCCTTTTGAATACTCCGAATCACATTTTCCGTACCAAAATAGCGTGGTGTCGGCGGACATAAAATTAGAACACTAATAAGTTTTAGGTCAGCGCAACTCTGTTTCTGCAAACAATTTTCGTTTAGAACCAAAAATGGGAGCTTTCAGAATTTTGATCTGAAAGCTCCCATTTTTAATATTCTATTGTTGCGATGAATTCGTTGATTCCCTTTGTCCATTAACAATGTTTTGAAAACCGTTAACTAATTGCGCATTTTCCGTCACCTTAAAGTTAACTCCGTCGCTAGCTGCTTGAGAGGTAACTAACACTTCTGGAGTTTGTTGGTGGAAAGTAAACAAGTATAGGTATTGAGTGCCGGCATAAGCTGCGACCACTTGATAATCGCTGCCGTCTTTTTTGTTAGTCGTCCATTTCATCGTCACCGGTTGTTGGTTTACGTAAACCGTCCCCGTCGATAAATAATCGGGAAGCGTGACGCCTTGGAAGGTTACCGAGCTACCTGAATTAGTTCCGGTATACGATTGCCCCATCGTCTGTTGCCAATCACTAATGAACGCCGCCAATTTTGCATCCTGTTTCTTTGTCCAAAGCTTATCTTTGCTTGATTTATGTTTATGTTTTTTTGTCGTTGCCTTTTTAGCGGACGACGAGCCTTCTTCAACGTCAATCACCTTAGTACTGCTAGATTGCCGTGCCGTGGTGTGTTCAGGTTCCACGTGGCTAGGATAGAAAAATTTATATCCGCCTAAAATGACCAATAGTGCCACAATGACCCACACAACCGGATTGACCGGCCAACGGGAGCCCTTTTTCATGTGTTTCATCTAATCACCTCATTTCCATTTATTATACAGGAAGCTAGCCTTTCGTGGGAGACCACGCCTAAAATACTCTTTAAATTGGTGCTATGTATACAAAAAGGGGGCGGAAATTTCCGGCCCCTCTCTGCGATTAAATTATCTTTCAACTTCTTGAAGCTTTTGGTTATCATCTAATTGCGACTTGTTTTCCAAATGATGCTTTTGCAATTGATTCATACTGAACCATAGCAATGCCAAAGCAATCACTGCAAACAAGAGCAACGCGCCCATTGCTTGTTCAAAGGTACCGTCACCGAGACCAGACGTAATTGCCTGACGGAACGATAGGATTGAGTAAGTCAATGGCAAGAACGGATGAATTACGTTGTAGAAGTGGTTAGTTACTTCCATTGGGAAGGTACCACCTGATCCACCTAATTGAAGCATCAGGAGAATCATCGCTACAAACCGTCCTGGGTTGTCGAAGGCCATCGACAAGAACATGACGATGTACATCGACGCTAACGAGATCATAATCGCGGTCATGTAGAATTGACCAACGTGATCTACGTGAATACCAGCAATCATCATGATTGTGGTTTCAACCAACGCCATTCCTAGAGCTACTACCGTACCAACGGAAACCTTACTCAAGAACCATTGAGTTGGAGTACCACCGCGTTCGGAAACCTTCCGAATTGGGTAAGCAAAGTTAAAGACGATTGCTCCAACGTAAAGTGCTAGTGAAAGCACGTATGGTGCTAACGCATGTCCGTAGTTTGGTACGTAACTGTAATTAGTGTGTTTCAATTTAGTTGGTGCGGCAAACATGTTAGCCGTCTTGTCGGTAAGCGGCACGCTGTTAACTTGTTTTGCACCGTCAGCTAACTTGCTTGATAATTCGCCATTGCCGTCGCTAATTTGCTTAGTAGCGTCTAACAAGGCACCTGAGTTAGCGTCTAATTCAGCAGCTCCAGTGTTCAACTGGTTAACGCCGTTGATTAGCGTTCCAGTACTGCTGTTAAGAGTTTGGATACCAGTGTTCAATTGGTGACCACCATTATCAAGTTGCGCAACGCCAGAAACTAACGCTGGTACTTGACCATTCAAGGTGTTCAACCCGCCAGTAACTTGAGAAGAACCGGCTGCCAATTGATTACCACCGTTAGCAAGTAGGCTAACGCCGCTTACTAAGGTTGGCATTTGTGAACTTGCGGCGCTAATACCGTTGCTTAATTGGTTAATTCCACCAGCTAAAGCACCCGTACCAGCACTGATTTGGTTGCTACCAGCAGCTAACTGACCAATCTTGGATTGGAGAGTTGGGGTTTGCTTGTCTAGCATTGCCAAGCTTGAGCTCAATTCTTGAGAACCGCTAACTAGTTTCTTAACGTCCTTCGAATTCTTGTTAGTTTGACTTGCAAGGCTCTTAGCACCACTGTCTAATTGAGCAACTCCCTTAGTCAAATCAGAAGCTGAACCGGCAAATTCGCCGACCTTACCAGCTACCGTGTTTGAACCAGATGAAAGAGCTTGTAAGTTAGTTGTGACTTCTTGTGAACCAGCAGCTAATTTTTTCAAAGTTGCTGCCAACTGCTTCATGTCGTCACTGTTGCCAGTTAATTCATTTGCGCCAGCTGCCAACTTCTGGAAGGAAGCTGTTAACGACGTCACTTGCTTATTGATTTCAGCTTGTTTGTTAGCTAAATCATTCAACTTCGTTACTTGACCTTGAACGTCAGTAATCTTCTTTTGAATTGATGCAATCTTATTTGTATCTACAGTTTGCGAAGTAGTCTTATTTTGGCTACCGTTAGCAACGCCAGCTAAGGCACTCTTCGCTTTAGCTGCATCTTCTGCACTTAATCCTGCACCGTCAATTTTAGAATTAATGGTTGCTTGAGAAACGCCACCGCTAGTGCTTGTCGTAGTTTTACTTGAGTTTGCCAAGCTTCCTACTTCAGACTTAATCTCTGAAAGTTGATTATTGATGGATTGTGCGGCATTGCCACCATTTGTTTGTCCAGCAGTTGCCTTATTCAACGCAACTAATTGTGTTTGAATAGAAGCCATTTGTTGCTTCAAAGCAGCCGCTTGCTTACTAATATCGTTTGCACTTACTTGATCAGCAACCTGGCCAAGGCCGGTTGAAATCTTGCCGTTTGCATCTGCTAATTGTTTTGAGCTCTTCGCAATGTCTGCAATTCCGTTGTGCAAAGCGTTGATACTACTTGGCATATCCTTAGTGTCGTTAGCTAATTTAGCTACGCCACCTTGCAATTGGCCTGCACCATCCGATACACCGTCTGTATATTGCTTAACTCCAGCACTTAAAGCACCAGCACCACTTGACAATTGCTTGATGCCGCCAACTAATTGACCAGTTTTTGCGTTAAGTTCTTGTACACCATCGTTAAGTTGGTAAACACCGTTAACGTATTGGGGAACCTTAACCTTCAACTGTAAAGCACCGTTGTTTAGTTGTGAAACTCCGGTAACGAGCGCACCGCTCTTTTGTTGCAACTCGTTCAATCCCTTACTCAAGGCAACCGCACCGGTGGTTACTTGACCAGAACCATTTGCCAATTGGGAAACTCCTGAAGACAATGCCCCAGTTTTTCCGTTCAATTGATCTAAACCATTGGTCAATTGGCTAGAACCATCTGCTAATTGCGCAACGCCCGCTTGCAATGGTTTAACTGAAACGGCCATCGTAGCAATCCCGTCGTGTAGTTGAGAAACTCCTGCCGTGTAAGTCTTGGTACCGTCATTTAATTGAACCGCACCATCCTTAAGTTTCTTCGCTCCGTCAGAAGCTTGCTTGAAACCTTTTCCGGCAGTCTTAACTTGGTCAAACATTGCCGTAGCATAGGACTTCGTAACTTGTTCCCGAACTTCGGAATTAAGCTTTTCAGTACCCACGTCACTGATAACTTTACCAATATAGTTCAACGAAGCGTTCGTTGAATACTTCAACTGCATCTTCTTAGGATTTTTATCCGTAACCGTTGCGGCGTTAGCTGAGAAGTCCTTTGGGATCGTAACCACCGTGTAGTACTTTTTATCCTTCATTCCTTCTTTAGCCTTTTTAGCCGATACAAAGTGCCATCCCAACTGATGGTTATGCTTTAAGTTATCGACCATTTCATCACCGACCGCAAGTCGTTGGCCTTGGTACTTAACGGGTTGATCTAAGTTAACGACTGCGACTGGTAAATTTTTCGTATCCCCATATGGATCCCATACCGATTTCAAGAAGAAAATACTATATAGGAAAGGAATGAAAATAATTGCCAGCACGGAGATTAAAATTAACTTATTATTTCTAATAAATTTCCACTCTTTGCGAACCATGCTTTTCCCCTTCTCAACAATAATTTTTTAATATTCGATCCAATGAATGAACAATCAGACAATCCCGACTTAATTAAATAACTTCTTATCGTTCCGCAAAATATCAACCAACTTTTGCACTTGATCGAGAGCCTGTCCGATCGTTAATTGATAGATGTTGCTAGTACCCTTTTTTCTAACCGAAACTAACTTTAAATCTTTTAATTGCTTCAAATGATGCGATACTGCGGGCTGGGAAAGACCAATAATCTTCGTCAATTCCCCAACCGTCAAGCCTTTTTCACTTTCCCCTAAAGTAATCATAATTTGCTGGCGCCGCTCGTCGGAAAGCGCGTCTAGCAAGGGGATATTCTTCTTAAAAGCTGCGAGTGCCTTGCTATGCTCCACCATCAGGTCGTCCTCCATTCAAACATTCGAATATTTAAATACAGGAGGTATTTTACCGCGAATTATATTTTAATTCAACCTTTAAGTTCAATTCAATTTTTCTTCAATTTTAGTTGTTCTAAAATACCATTGGCCTTCCTTAAAGCCGTGGTAGAATTAACTTAATTACGAGAACAACGAGGTCATATTTTGAACAAAATCGAATTAACCAGTCAATTTATCCAACAACATTTAAATCAATTTCAGTGTCCCGTTTGCCAGGGAGCTTTTGCATCCGCGGAAACTGGTACCGTCGCTTGCGAAAATCAACATACTTTTAACGTGGCGAAAAAAGGAAACCTCTTTTTCCTTAGTCATCCCGTCAAAACCGAATATACTGACGAAATGCTACGCTATCGCCACCAATTCTTAACGGCCGGTTTTTTCGATCCGATGCTTGAACAGGTTCGGAAATTGCTTGCTGGCGGTCTTATTTTAGATGCCGGCTGTGGCGAAGGCACCACCACCAAATGGCTTGCTGACCATTCGAGGGGAAACTTAGTCGGCCTGGATATTTCCAAACCAGCCATTAACATTGCTAGCGCAGGGGTGGCACTGGAAAATCAACCGCTCTTCATGGTAGGTGACTTAGCTCGTTTGCCATTTGCCGACCATCGTTTAGACGCCATCGTCAACATTTTGTCACCCGCTAATTACCAAGAGTTTGACCGTACCTTAGCCCCAGACGGCGTGCTGGTTAAGGTCATTCCCGGCAACCATTATTTGCAGGAGCTTCGTCACTTAGTTTATCCGGAAGGACCACACGCTACCTATAATAATACGCCAGTTAAGAAACACTTTATCGAACACTATCCCCAAGCGAAATTCTCGACCATTAGGTATGAATTTCTGCTTGACCAACCGCTTTTTACGGCCTTGTTCAACATGACGCCCTTAACTTGGCAAGCACAAGAAAACCGGGAGCAGCTCCTCCAACGTCCATTAAATTCCATTACCGCGGAGTTTGAGATTGCCGTGGTACATCATTTTTAAACGTTCAATTGCGACCAACCAAACCTCAGTCATTGCATAAACCGACTGGGGTTTTTATTTAGCAGTTGGAGTATTGATCCACCACGTGCAAACAGAGTCTAAAACCACAAACGTTAATAGCGTTGTCAAAAATTGCCACCCTTCATGAACGTGCATAAAATCGACCTTACTAACCAAAAACATAGTCACCACGGTGCCCCCAAATGCTACCAAATCGCCACGCGTAATCCATTTACGCAAATCATCACTCTCCTTTCGAGATAATACGCTATTCACTAATTAATATACCCAGTTAAATTATACTCTTTGAGCACAATTATATACATCCCGTAAACTAATATAGAATAGAATCCCATATATAAAAACAGTTTCAACCAAATGACAATTGTTGAAACTGTTTCTTGATATTTTATATGTTAATCCATTAGTGATAATTAAAATCTCAGTTACGATAATGGATTTTTTCGTAAACTAATTTAATAGTTCAAGTGCTTTAGCACAGAGATTGTAAAGAATCATCGTATTCCGGTTGTCAAAAGTAAGGTACTTAGCAATCATACTTTTGGCTTCGTTTATCTTATCCCGGTCTACTTCTGCAGCCAACTTGGTATGGGTACCGTCTGTGAAAAGCGCGTTAACCGCATCAATCACTGCTTGTTCTTCTTTACTTGCAGCTGGACGAATATCATTTGAACTTTCTAACAAACGCTCTGCTTTTTGGTATAACTTATATAGAACCGTGAAGTTACTGTTACCTGGTTTAACATATTTTACAAACAATGCGTTAGCTTCTTTGAGCATTGCACTGTTAGCCTTGTCAGATAATTTTGTGTATGTGTCATCACTAAATAGCGCCTTAATTGCATCAATTGCTTCTTGTTCGCCTTCACTACTTGCTGGACGAATTGTTCCTGATGCTTCTAGCAAACGTTCTGCTTTCAAACATAGGTTCCACAGCCTACTAAAGTTAGGATTAGCTACACTTACATTTTTTGCAACCAAGTCCTTCGCAGCCTCGACTTTAGCACTATTAGTGCTATCTGCCACACTACTTAGCGATGAATCAGCAAATAGCGCATAAACCGCTTCCTCTGCTTCACGGATTTTATCTTCGGTATTAGCGTTATCGAGCAAATTTTTTGCCTTACGACATAAGGTCATTAACATTTGATAATTGTTATTACTTTGTGACACATTTTTTTCAACTAACTTTTGGGCTGCTTCGATTTTTTCAGTAGTAACACCCTTCGCTAATTTAGTATGTGCTTCATCTGAAAAGAGTGCGAAAACTGCTTTTTCCGCTTCTTTTACCGCTGGGTCATTATTTTCTGCAAGAAGCTTTTTAGCTTTTTGGCAAAGATCATTTAATCTTTGATAATTTTCGTTGTTAGTTGGAATTTTATCAACTAATTTTTGGGCTGCTTCAATTTTTTCCGCAGTAACATTCTTCGCTAATTTAGTATGGCTACTGTCTGCAAACAATGCAGTAACTGCCTTAGTCGCTACTTTAACGTCGTTTTTAATTGCTGTGTTTAACAAGTTTTTAGCTTTGGTGCATAAATTACGTAACTCAACGTAGTTAGGGTTTGATGTTGGAATTTTATCAACTAATTTTTGAGCTGCTTCAATTTTTTCTGTAGTAACGCCCTTCGCTAATTTAGTATGACTACCATCTGCAAACAATGCATTAACAGCATCTGTCGCTTTTTGGATATCGTTTTTAGTATTGGAGTCGTTATTAGATGCGCGTGAGAAGGATTTTGCCCGATCACATAACGACATAAGCCGTTGGTAATTACTATTACTATGCGGCACATTTTTTTCGATTGTTTTTACGGCAGCTTCAATTTTTTCAGCAGTAACTCCCGTTGCTAACTTAGCGTGGGTCCGATCCGTAAATAATGCGTCAACTACCTTTTCGGCCGCTTTAATAGCAGAAGCATCATCCGAGCTATCACTTAATTTGTGCCTTGCACTATTACACAAACTTAACAATAGTTGTGAATCTCTGTAAGTTAATACGGACTTATGTACTAAAGCTTCTGCTGCATCAACCTTTGCACTAGTTACTCCGCTTGCTAATTTGGTGTATTCTTTATTAGCAAACAAGGCGTGCACTGCATCAGTTGCTTTTTTAGCATTTGCCTCTTGTGAGTTAGCTGCCGATACAGCATGCTGGTTAGTATGTGCTGCATGTGTAACTTTAGCACCCACAGTTCCTAGTGTTAGTGCGGACATTGCTAAGACTGTATATTTGGTATACCTCATTATAAATAAACCCCTTTTTATTTTTATTTTAACCACTGTATATGGTGTACACCAATTATGCCCTACAAAGTGATTTTCGGCAACACTTTTTTAAATTTTTTCTGCCGGTAAATAAAAAAGGGTAGCTCCGCTCGTTAAATCGTTACCACCCCTAATTTCACTAAATTTTAGATTAAGAAAAAATTCACTTTATAAAGTATTGATTATCATGATTTACCTATAATAAGCCTTAGTTATATTTAGTAAGCTTAATTCATAAGACTCAGAAAGCGCTTAGTCGCAGAAGTTAATAAGTTGCTGACTAGCTGAACTAAACGCAAATTCTTCAACTATTATCTCACCATGAGGAACTACTTTTTATCAACTGCGTGCCCGCCAAATTCATTTCGCAGAGCCGCCACCACCTTGCCGGTGAAAGTATCGTCTTGCATCGAACGATAACGCTCCGCAACCGCTGCATAAATTACTGGGGTAGGGACGTGGCGGTCCATAGCTTCTTCCACCGTCCATTGACCCTCGCCGTTGGAATGCATTCGTCCCGCAATTTCAGCTAGGTGCGGATCCTTACTGAAAGCGTCCTGAGCAAGTTCAATCAGCCAGCTCCGAACTACCGAGCCATGGTTCCACAATTTGGCGACCGCTTCGTTATCATAATCAAACTGGGAGGCTTCCAATACTTCAAAACCTTCCCCAATTGCAGCCATCATCCCATACTCAATGCCATTGTGAACCATTTTAAGGTAGTGTCCTGAACCAGCCTTACCAGTGTAGAGATAACCATCTTCCTGGGAAATATCTTCAAATAATGGGCGGATGGTTTCAAAGGCTGCGGCGTCATCGCCCCCAATCATGAAATTCCCGCCATTAAGTGCTCCGCGCCAACCACCTGACGAACCAGCATCAAAATAATGGATCCCTTTTTCCGAAATCAGCCGGTTATGCCGCAAACTATCCTTCCAGAAGGTGTTTCCGCCGTCGATTAGGTAATCACCCGCTTCTAGCAGGTCGCCTAGCTGCGCAATTGTTACATCGGTCGGCTTGTTCGCCGGCACCATTACCCAGACCACCCGGGGAGCCGTCATTTTTTGCACCATTTCAGCTAACGAAGCCGCTCCAGTTGCTCCATAACCGATCGCTTTTTCAACTAACGCGTTATTCAAATCAAATCCGACCACTTTATGCTGGTGACGCAACATGTTTTGGGCTAAATTAATGCCCATTTTTCCCAAACCAACTAATCCGATTTCCATTATCGTTACCCCGCTTAATGTTTGATTAAATTGCAAATGTTCACGTGAAACCTTACAATTAAATTATAGCACGGTCCCCATTTTGTACAACCGTTTTCATGAATTATTATTAATTCTCATTTTTGTTGTATAATTGGAGCTGCTACGCTTGAGTAATTTAAAAGGAGCATCCTATGACAAATAATTCTTCAAAACGGACCACGATTATTGATATTGCCAGTCACCTTGGTATTTCACACACCACCGTTTCTCGGGCGTTAAACGGGAGTCCTAAGGTGAAGGAAACTACCCGACGGAAAATTGTGGAGGCCGCCCATCAACTAGGCTACGTCCCCAACCAAAACGCACGCGGACTTAACCAAGGACGGACCTACACGATCGGCCTGTTTTTTACCGATCTACAAAACGGGACTTCGGGGCTCTTTTTAACCAGCATTATTTTAAATATCCGGGAACAGTTACCCGAAAATTACGTCCTCTCAATCAATTCCATTAACGACCATGACCGCCTTAGCTTTTTCGACGGCGTAGTGGTGGTTAGTCAATCCGTGAAGGACGAAGAATTCATTAATAATTTAGTTCAAATGAAAATTCCCGTCGTGGTGCTCAACCGCAAAACGCAAATTCAGCCCGTTTATAACTATTGGCTGGACAATTATTCAGCGGCTCGCGAAATGACCACCCACGCGCTACAAGCTGGGCACCGTAATGTAGCCTTAATTCGCGGCTCCCTGGATTACGCTTCAACGCAGGAACGTTCGCAGGGTTACTTTGCCGCAATTCAAGAATGGGACGCAGCTCACCCGACCAAGTTATTCGCCCATCCCCCAATCGAGGGTGAATATACCGCTAAGGGTGGCTGCCGGGCAATGGAAGAACTGTTGGCACGGCCTAACTTTCCGGATTACGTTTTCATCGAAAATGACGACATGGCAATTGGGGCCCTTCGCGCGATCAACACGCATCCTAATCTAAAGCATCCGGTCAGTGTTTCCGGATTTGATGACATGGACATTGCCACCTACACTTCACCATCCTTAACTACCGTCCATAGCCCGATCACCGAAATGACCGCGTTAGGGATTGCGACTTTGAAACATTTACTAACTAACGATGAACTCGACGACGACATCCCGTTTAAAAAATGCTTTAAAATGCCGATTATTTACCGGGAATCGTTGCGCAAATAAAATTAGAAATGCTGCCAACTTGGTTAAAACCGATTGGCGGCATTTTTTTGTTTCTTCCAGTTAACCAAATCAAGGGAACCAATCGCAAAGTTCGCGATTAATTCCCTTGCGCTCCTGCTGTTTTGCTGAAACGTGTTCCAGCCCTCAAAGCTCTCCGATTAACCAAATAAGAGCACTAATCGCCAAATCCGCGATCAGTGCTCTTATTCTGTTAATTCTCGATCTTTACCCGAGGCCTTCCACACTCTAATGCGTTCTCTGATACTCCGCTATACTATCGTATTCACCTGCCAACTCTCTCGACAACCTAATATAGATTGGCATCAAATCACGGTACGCCTTAAAGTTTGCTGGGTTTGGTTCATACTTATTTACCGCATCCTTTACCAAAAAGTCTTCGACCTTCGTCAAATCCTTTGCCAAACCTAAGCTGATTTGGGCGATTACCATCGCACCCATGCAGCCACCCTCAACCGACTTAGGGACCTTCACCGGTTCCTCAAATACGTCGGCCAAAATATGCTTCCATAATTCTGAATGCGCAAAGCCACCGGTCGCCAAAATTTGTCGGTCACCTTTCGGCATGACTTCTTCCAACGCCAAGTTAACCGTGAATAAATTATAGACAATTCCTTCCAAAATGGCCCGCAACATGTGCGCTCGCGTATGGGTCTGCGTCAATCCAAAGAAGGATCCCCGCGCATTTCCAGACCAAATCGGGGCCCGTTCACCACCTAGGAAAGGATGGAATAGCAAGCCTTTGGACCCGGCCGGTGCCTCGCCCGCAATCTTCGTCAACAGGTCGTACGGATCTTGGTTGAGGAGCTCCGCGGTACTTTTTTCGGCGTTGAAAAACTGGTCGCGAGCCCAGCGAAGCACTACTCCACCATTATTAATCGGCCCGCCAATAATCCATTTGCCCGGTAAAACTGGATAGCAGTAAATCCGACCTTTTGGATCAAATTGGGGCTCGTCCACCATGGTCCGTACCGCGGCCGAAGTTCCAATATCAATTGCGATCTGACCCTTCCGCACCGCGCCAACCCCAATGGTGGTCGCCACGCCATCCGAAGATCCCATTACAAACGGGGTTTCCGCAGGGATCCCAATTTGTTTTGCTAATTGCGGATTTAAACCATGGACCTGGTGCGTGGCTTCCACCACTTGAGGTAATTGGGAGGCTTGCAATCCTAGTTGTTGCAGAGCTGCCACGTCCCACTGCATTTCCCGGGTGTTAAATAATCCCGTGGCCGCCGCCATCGGTTGCTCTTCCAAAAATTGACCAAAGTATTTCCAAATAATGTACGATTTAATTCCTAGCCAGTACTTAGCTTGTTTAAACCGCGCGGGTGCTTCATGTTTATACCATTGTAATTTGTAGTAAGGCGCCATGGGGTGGGTGGGCACGCCCGTCCGTTGGTACAGTGTCAGTCCCGAACCGTCCCGTTTGGCTTGGTCGGCATACTTTTCAGCCCGGTTATCCGCCCAAATTGCGAGTTTAGTCACCGGGTTAAATTCGTCATCAACCCCCATGATGGAATGTTGCTGTGCACTTAACGAAATTGCCAAAAGCTGATCTTGCGCGGCGTCAAAATGGGCGGCTTGGATAACCTGCTGTAAAACGGCCACCGTCGCGTCGTAAATCACGTTCGGGTCTTCCTCGGCGGAGTCCACATTTTCGCGAATGATTGGATAAAGTTGGTGGGCAACTTGCACAATCCGACCCTTTAGGTCAAACAGTACCGCCTTCGTACTGGTGGTTCCAATATCCATTCCAATGATATATTTCATGATTAATACTACCCTTCAATTAAAGTTTTGCCGTTAATTCCCGTACCAATGGGCGTTCGTTGACGATGTTTTGCACATCGGATACGCATTTTTCACCCATCCCGTGCAAGCATTCGTAAGTGTAAGCAGAGGTGTGCGGCGTAATCAAAAAGTGTTCGTTCTTCAAGAACGGATGATCCGCCCGCACTGGTTCAACTTCCATGGTGTCGGCTGCGTAACCACCAACTTGACCCGCTTCTACCGCGGCTAACATGGCATTTTCGTCAATCAGCGCACCCCGCGCGTGGTTAACAAAGTAAACGCCCTTTTTGACCTTCTTTAAAGCGGCTGCGTCAATTAGGTGATAATCGTCATCGTTCAAGGAGGCGTTCAACGAAATGTAGTCGGCCCGTTCCAAAAGTTCATCTAGGCTCACCCTTTGTACGTTATTGTTTTCTAGCCAACCTTCGGGAGCCTTCGGGTCGGGGTCGTTAATTAAAACGGGTCCGCCAAAAATCCCAAATAGTTCCGCTACCCGGCTACCAATGTTTCCGGCGCCAATTACACCGAAAGTTTTGCCGGAGAATTGATTACCCATAAAACGGGCCCGGTCTTCATAATGGTCGGCCTTAATTGCATCCCCAGCCGGAACCGCCTGCCGAACCAGCGCCATCAGGTTTGCCAATGCATTTTCCGCGACGGCATTTCGTTCTACCAATGGGGAAACGATGGTGACCTTCGTGCCGTGCGCCTTCGCTGCTGCTAAATCAACGTTGTTATAGCCAATTCCATGACGTGAAATTAACAATAGTTCATCCTTATTATCAAAGAATTCCTGATTGAAATTTGGGGTTACGCTAGCGACCACCACGTTGAAACCCTGTAGCTTTTCTGCCAATGATTTACCATCGATATCCGTCGGCAGCATAAACCGTTTAACTTCCCCAATCTTTTCGAGGGCTTGCCAATGTTCTTTGAAAACTTGTCCAAAACTACTTGAGTTGACGACCGCAATCCGATATTTTGCCATTTCTCATTCTCCTCTGTTTAATTTACTTGATTTAATTTTTGATGTAGGGTTTGTGCAACCGCGCCCGGTCCCTGTAGCATTTCCGCTAGGTCGGCTTCAATTAGTTCTGCCAAACCAGATTCTACCAGGTCCACGCCGAATAGCTTCTGGTTAGCCAAAATCGGTTTGATTTGGGCTTGGAGGTTTGCATTTTCACCTAGTTGAATTCCCTGAAGCTGTTCTTTTAGGTAGTCCATTAACGGATCTGGACTAGGTTCAAACGCCTGCCCCTTATCATCAAGCGCTAATAGATAACGTAGCCACGCGGCGATCGTTAACGGGATAAATTTCAAGTCGGTAACCTTCAACGTTGGATCTGCCAAATAGTGTTGAATAGTTACGCCATAGCGCACCGCCATTTTTTGCGATGTGTCGGTCGCAATGCGTTGCGGAGTGTCGGGAATGTATGGATTAGGCAGCCGTTTTTCAACCACTTCGTCAATGAAGGCTTTCGGGTTAATTACCTTCGGATCCTTCACCACTGGCAAACCTTCCACGTAACCAATTTGCTTAATTAAGTCCACCAAGTCGGCATTCTTCATTTCTTCGGAAATCGAGTGATAATCCAGCAATGAACCAAAAATTGCTAAGGCTGTGTGCAACGGGTTCAAGCAGGTTGTAACCTTCATTTCATCAACATCGTTAACCGTCGCCCGGTCCGTCACGATCACCCCAGCCTTTTCAAGTGCCGGACGACCGTTTGGAAAGGCGTCTTCGACTACCAAGTAATGAGCTTCTTCCGTGTTAGCAAAGGAAGCTAGCATTGCGCCGTACGAGGCTTTAAACGGGGTCATATTTTCCACGCCCTGGGCCTCTAAGCTTTCCCCTACTGCTTTGGCAGGGTTCGGGGTGATCCGATCGATCATGGACAATGGGAAACTAACCTTGTCCGGGTTTTGCAAATAATCTAAGAATTCGTCTTCGACCAACTGATTCGCCGCCCAGCCTTTAGCAATCGTTAAGACCGACTTCTTCAACCGGTCCCCATTTTGAGAAAAGTTGTCGGTACTTAGTAATGCCAACGGTAGCTGGCCGTGATTGAAGCGGTCGTAAAGTAAACTAGTAAGGCGGGCAATGTTATTTACCGGATTTTCAGGACCCGCCGCGACGTCCTCTGCCACGCTAGCGGTTAAGTTACCTTCCCCATCCGTTAATGCATAGCCCTTTTCAGTAATTGAAAACGTAACTAGTTGCAACGACTGGTTTTCAAATGCTTTGCGTAATTCTTGGCTAGGCGCCTCTGCAGAATCAAAAACTGCGTCTGCAACCGAACCAAAGACCGCGGATTCCAACGTGCCATCCGCTTTGGTAACGACCCGCAAGACTTGGTTGTGATTATCGTGGTAAACCCTTTCAACAACTTCCTTACTAAAGGTATCGACTACTAATAAACCAGCGTCTAACTCCCCTTGTTCAATCAACTCATCCGCAATAGCCGCGTGAAACGCCCGGAAAAGGTTGCCTCCTCCGAAGTGAATCCAACGGGGTTGGGTGACCCCTTTTTGCGCAACGGCATCGTGGTCGTAAGTGGGAACCTTAATTCCGGCCTTTTCAAACTCGGCCCGGTGGGTAATGTAATTATCAGATAGCTTAACCATTTCTATTTTTCACCTCAAATTGATTTAATCGAAGAAACCAAAGTATTCGTGTGCGTTGTTATAAGCAATGTTTTGAACTACCTTGCCCAAAATCTCGGCATCGTCAGGAACCCGGCCCTGCGCTACCAAGCGGCCAAAGAAGTTGCACAATACCCGCCGGAAGTATTCATGCCGCGGATATGATAAGAAACTCCGGGAATCGGTCAACATCCCGACGAAGTTTGGTAAAAGACTTTGTTGGGCAAAGACCCGGAGCTGTTCGTCCATCCCTTCGGCAGTGTCGTTAAACCACCAGGCCGCTCCAAGTTGAATCCGTTGTTTGGTTTGCCCTTGGAAGGATTGCATGAGCGTTGCCAATTCCATCCAATCGTTTGGGTTAAGGGAGTAGAAAATCATCTTAGGAACCACGCCCTCTGCCGACATCTTGGTCATTAATTTTTGAATGCCGTCGACGATGTCTGGCTGAGTCCCCATTGAGTCAAAACCGGTATCCGGACCTAATTTTTCGTACATTGGTTTGTTGGCGTCCCGCAACGAATTGATGTGGAATTGCATTACCCAGTCAAATTCGTTGTTGAGTTTCATTAAAACTTCTAACAACGCGGTTGTATAACCGTCGCGTTCACGTTCTGTCAAAGTTGCTCCATCGGCCGCCTTGGTTAAAATCTGGTCTAGTTCTGCTTCAGATAGCTCCACAAAGTGGTAGGATGGCAACGAGTGGTCGGATAAACGGCTTCCCATGTCCTTAAAGAATTCAAAACGCTGCCGTAACGCCTTCGCCAAATCTTGGAAGGAATTGATGGTTACCCCAGCGGCCTTTGCGAGGGTTTGCAAATATTCGCCAAATCCAGGTTTTTCAATCTGCATTAGTTTATCCGGCCGCATTGCGGGAACCGTCTTGAAGCCGGATTCCGCTTCTTCGTCTTGCAAAAGTTTGTGATAGTGCAAATCCGAAGCCGGATCGTCAGTTGTCGCTACTAGCTTAACGTTGGAATTTTTAATCAAGTTGCGGGGCTTGAAATCATCGGTCGCTAATAATTGGTTGGCCTTCTCCCAAATTTGGGGAGCGGATTTAACGGTAAGTGGTTCATCGATGCCAAAGAACCGCCGTAATTCCAAGTGGGTCCATTCGTAAAGTGGGTTACCATACGCATGTTCAATGGTATCCGCCCATGCCAGAAATTTTTGGTATTCGTCACCGTCGCCGGTAATTAAATCCTCGCTAACCCCGTTGGCCCGCATTAAGCGCCACTTGTAGTGGTCTCCGTAGGTGCCTTCGTTTAGCCAGATTCGGCTAATGTTGGGATAGTTTTTATTTTCGTAAATTGCTTGGGGGCTTAAATGACAGTGATAATCAATAATCGGCATCTTTTCTGCGTAATCGTGGAAAAGGGTCTTCGCCATTTCGTTTTCCAGCAAAAAGTCTTTATCAAGTAATTTCATGACTGCTACCTTCCTTTATTGATTTAGTCTTGGGGTTCGTATTTATCTAAAACAGCTTGTTTCGTGGTTTCGATTCCTTGTAATAGGTCAACGTGTTCCGCCATGTGCAAGCTCAAGTACTTGTCGTATTCGTCAGCGTGGTGAAGCAAAATATCAAACAAACGGTCCCGGTATACATATTGGTAGTTCTCGGTGTACCCGAGGATCGAACCGTACATCGTGTGCAAAACTTGCCGTGCGTCGTCATCCACGAGCAGCATGTTGACGTCTTTTTCGGTGAGGTCTTCAGGTTTGGGCGCCTTGCCATCGGTTTGCGCATTGAAGACGTAGAAGTCCTTTACGTCATCGAGGTTGTCATAGCTAAACTTGTAAAGTTCCAGCATGAATTGGGGATCTTCGTGAGCAACCACCCGGAGCGCCTCAAGCCAGTTGGTTCCCGCCGTCTTAACGTGCCAACCGTGCTGGTTAGCTAAGCGCGCAATTACTGGATAGGCCGAAAGTTTATCGGATCCGGAATGTACGCTAAGTTTGTAGCCAAACTTCTCGGCAATCGCTTCGTGTTCGCCAAAGTCTTTTTCAAACCGGTCAAGGTCGCCAATGTAGTCGATCGCCTTTTGGAATTCCCCGTAGAAACGGGGAGCCAAGGTTTCGAGAGTGATTCCGGCATCGGCCAATTCGTTGGCAAAGAAGTAGTGTTGTGCCGGAGTTGTAGAAACCGGCGTCTCGTCAACCGAAACTTCAAAATCCAAAGCGTATGGTTTAACAAATTTTTCGTTGACCCATTCTGCGAAGAGGACGCCTTCGTTAAAGGCCAACACCGCTTCCTTCAAGTCCCGTGGGCTAAATTCGACCACGTCGCCGTTGCCTAACTCAAAGCGGTGGTTGAGGTACTTCTTTTCAAATTTTTCGCGAATTTCAGGGGCTAATTCGTTATACTTCGCGTCCAAGTCTTCATCTGAATAAGCTAAGTATTCGGTATGGGTCTTTTCGGTGAGGTCTAAAGTAATCATCGTTGCGCCCGAACGTACCGCGTAGTCAATTTCGTACGCATTTTTAACATGGTCGCCATCTGCACCCCAGCCGTCGCGGTAGCCTTCTTCAAAAACTGACCACGATGCTGCTTCAATTACGTCGGTGAAGGTCCGGTTACTCAATAACAGTTCCCGAATTGATTGTTGGGCGAGGACGGGGAAAATGCCGCGACCCTTTAACAATTTCAAATGGGCGTTAGACGCAATTCCGAGCCGGTCGCCTAAGCCAAGCGTGTATTTGTGACCGTGCCGGGAAGACGGTTTAATCCAGGCAAACCGTTTTGCCAGTGCTTGGTTATTGAAGAAGTTCAGCGGGCCCTTCAATAAAACGTAGTCGTCATCAACTAAGGTCTCGTCAGCTTGGAAATCGCGAGCTTTGCGGGCATCTTCGTAAACTATCAGGCTCTTCTTAATTCCTTCACGATAGATAAAGTAAACGTTGCGCCGGTCAATTTGTACTGAAGGGCGGTAAATTCCCTCGTCAACGTCCGCATCCGGATTTTCAATCAATTTTTTAACATCCAATAGTAAATTTTCTAAAGCCATTCCAATTACCTCTTTCTTAAATTACAAAGTGCCCTTTTCCCAACGGCCATGGTCTAGGTCATTAGAAATCCGGTTAAACTTATCGTCATCCAACTTAAACAAGAACAGTAAAATCACCCCAGCCAGTGCCAAACAAATTGCCGGATATAAAGTCATCGCAATCTTGATTCCGTTGAGCGCAGAACCAGTTTGCGTGTGGTTAGCCACGTAACCGGTAATTGCCAACAATCCCGAAGAAACTAACGCCGCAATTGATTGGGCGATTTTCCGTGAGAAGTTAAACGCGGCGTACGTAATTCCTTCTTTACGGGTTCCACTATGCCATTCACCATAATCGATGACGTTAGAAACCATTGCCCAAGTAATTCCGTTCGGGATCGCTAACGCTACGTAACCAATCGTCACGAATAGGATGAAGGTGTACAAATTCGTCGGCAAGAAGAAATTGATTGCGTTAGCCACTGCCCCGATAAATAAGCTCACGATGGCAGTTTTCTTTTGCCCGAAATGTTTGGTTAAGTACGGAACCATGAAGACCCCGGCAACCGAACTGCCCATCATGATGAAGTTAATTACTGGTTGCAAACCGATGTTGCCCAGGTTGTACTGTGCGTAAAAGACCATCATTTGGTTATTAGTGTTCATTGCCGAAATCGTAAACAGCGTCATTAAAACTAACGCGCCCAACGGTCCGTTAGTAAAAACCACCTTAAAGTAGTCCTTCATGCCTTCCTTTTTGGCATCCTCGTCGCGTTTGATATGCAGGTTTTCGCGCGTGCCCAAGAAGCATACTAAGAAACCCAGTACCCCCATTACGCCAAAGATGGCAGCGGAAATGGTATAGCCGTGTAGCGGGTGACCACCGCTAGTCAATTGCATTAATGGGATAAAAGCCACCCCAGCAATTAATTGGGCCGCTACCGAACCAATTTGCCGAGTGGTGGACATGAAACTCCGGTCCTCCAAGTTCCGGCTCATTACCGAAGCTAGCGATCCATAGGGGTCGTTAGTTAGGGAGTAAAAGACGCCCCAAATCATGTACGTTACTAAAGCATAGGTGATCTTTTGCGTCATGGTTAACCCGCTTGGCATGGTAAAGGTGACCACCGTCATAATTGCTAAAATTACTGCCGATCCCATCATGATCGGCCGGAATTTACCGTGCTTACCACGCTTACGGTTGTCAATTGCCGCACCCACGATGGGATCCATCACCGCGTCAAAAATCTTAGTAAACGCAAAAATTGCCCCGACGACTCCGGCCGCAATGCCGGTTCCATCGATCCAAAACTTAGTTAAATAAGCTTGCCCAAGGTCAAACATGAAGCCGTTCCCCATGTCACCAAATCCGTAAGCAATTTGCTGTGATTTAGGGATTCGCTTGGTGGAGTCGTTGAGTAAAACCTCGTGGTCCGGCGCGCTTGAATGTACACTGTCCGCCATATTTTTTACCTCCGTAATTAGTTGTCTTCCAAAAATGTTCGCGTGAACATTTTTGCGCAACCACTACTATTAATTTAAAAATCAAACCCGTATCCTAGATCAACCAAGAAAGTTATGTAGTCCAAATTCACGTGAAAATTAGCTGACTTTCTTACACGGTTATGTTAACACAACCACTATGAAAGCGCTACCTTTTTCTGGCGATAAAAATTATTTGAAACCCTTTTTGCTAAATTAGTATAGCAACTCATAATTTCTTTCCAGACGTGACTTATTTTAGTATTTATTAATTAGCGGAGCTAATCTTAACTTCCCCACTAAAAAACGTTCTCGGATTTCTCCAAGAACGCCCTTGATAAAAATTTTCTAAGCGACAACTTCTAGATTCTTTGAGTCTAATACATTTCCGGAAGCGTCTAACAAGTTGACCGTGACATTTTGACCTGGGGTTGATACCAAGTTAGCGATGTAGTACTTGAATTGACCATTGCCAGGTACTAAAGGTACGGTGCTCCCTTTAACCCCGTCAACCACTACGTTAACTTGGGCTGCTGCTGACCCAGTGTAGGTGCCGTGAATGTAACCGTCATTGTTACTAATTGAGTATTTATCCAAACCGGTGATCTTACCATCTTTGGATTCTCCTTCGTGCACGGTAACTTCCGTAGCCGGGCTAGTTTCGGTTCCATTTGTTTCCACCACGTGCAAGATTGTGTACGCGTCTTGTGCTGGAATGTCTACGCTAAACGACTTGTCTGATTGTACCAGACCCCTGCCTAATTCCTTACCGTTGGAATCCGTAACGATAATGGTATTACCAGCTTCGTAACCAGTCCCCTTAACTTGCGTGTCGCTGCTAGTTACGGGTTCGTTCACCGTTGGTTTTGGAATGCTTTCTTCTTTATGTTTAACTACCGTCGTGATTGGATCACTCCAGCCTACCCCGGTATTTTGTGAGATCGTCAGGGTTACTCCCTTAGATTGTTTAGGAATTTTTACTTCGTAAATGCCATTTTCGTCTACTGTGCCAGTTCCAATTACTTCGTCTCCAACTTTGACCTGGACTTTGGCTCCCGGCACTCCTTTACCAGTGACTACTTCGTCACTATCATAAACGTCTTCAACGGTTGGTTTTTCATTAATTAGTGTCCAACCAGGATCTAATTGGTGGGTCGGTAAAGTATAACCTGCATTGTAATTACCAATTAAGTCCCAATCAATCACGTCGCCCTTTTTAATTAAGCCAGCGTTGAAATAATAGCTTGAATTATTTTCAGCATCAGGGATTCTAATGCCCGTATCCGTTACTAATTGACCTAAATCGATATTTAACTTAACGTCAAAGTTTGCTCCGATGAACCAACTTTCAGTTGGGTTGATCACTCTAATGGTCGCACCATTATCTTCAACCCGAATGTCGTGGGGATCGTAAGTATGTTCCGAACCGTTATTAAATTTAAAAATTCCGGTTACATAATTATTGAAGTTAGGGGAGTTAACCACTTCTTGTAATTCTTTAGGTACAGAGAATACAATTTCGGTTTGTTCGTCAATCCCGATCCCAAGAGATTTTCCAATGTAATGTAAATCAAGAGTACCCGTGGTAACCGTATTATTACCTTGTAGCTTCAACCCGTTAGCACCTGTACCAGAGATATTTAATTCTCCCTTAGTAACAATTCCAATATCACGTGGAGCTTTTTGATCGTTATGTGCTGACTTATTAACCTGTTTAGTGACGGTTGCTTGTCCATTATCCTTACTTGCCGCGAAGGCGGTTTGTTCTACCAAAATACTTGTACACACCAAGCTAGTAACTAACCCAGCGGTAATCAGACCTTTTTTCATAGTATACAACTCCCTTACTTTTTATTAATTAAAGCTAACTAACTCATTAACTTGGTTTTTATGATAGCGATTTCTACTAAAAGTGTCAATTAATAACCCTTGTGATGAACAAACATGCGCACAAGCACCCGCGTACAGCTAATAGCGCATCACACTTAACTAATTATGTTTATAATATGACTTCAAAATGAACAGTTTGATAATTAATATGCAATTTATATTTTTTTAAATTATTACTATAAAATCCCGTTTTAAAGCCGATGTCTAAAAAAGGGCCCAATTATTCATTAACTAGGTCCTCATTTATTTAAATTTATTAGTAATTAAAGTAAACATCCTCTGTCTTTGTTGTTCGGTTAAATCAACCCAAATAAATAAAATTAGATATGTCAAAGTGTATAATACGCCATAGATCAAAAATGTAAGTACGTTATTAATGGGATGAAAATACATCACTGCTTCTAGCAACAGGATGCTACCCCCTGGAACTACCGAAACTCTCATAATCCTCCGCCAAAAGCGTGGCATATCCAATGCTACCACCCTCGTATAGTAAATATTAATGTAGAGTCCGTTTCCTAAAATCATGGTAATAAAAGTACCTAACACCGCTCCCACTAGGCCAAATAGTTGGGTAAAGATCACGCTGATGAGCACGTTAATTAATGCTAACGTTAGGTAAACGTAGGATACTCGTTTATATAAGTCCTTCATTCTGATAATTTCCATTCCTACGTTTTGAATTAACGGCGTCAACAATGGAATGATTAATAAAATACCCACTATGTAAGCTTGTTCATATCCTTTTCCTACCCATAATTGGATGAAGTACGTCCCAAAAACAATGAAGCCACCAAAAATATAGCAAACGGCTAGATACTGATAATTCCCCAGCTTAACCACCAAATCATTGAGTTTTTTAGTGCTTTCCTTCTCCTTATTAATTTGGTAAATGTGGGGAATGTAAATTGTTGAAATTGCGGTAGAAATGCTGATAAAAACATTTTTAATCTGGTTAGCCACCCCATAAATTGAAACGTCGCGGGGACCCGAAAAAATTCCGAGTACTACGTTAGGCAGGTTCCAGTTGACCATGTCGACAGCTTCATTAATGAAAATAAATCCTGAGAAGACAAAAATTGCCTTAAAAAGGGATAATTTTAGTTTGTTAAACCAGAAACGCATCCCTAATTTAACGTACGCAAAGTAGATGTTCCACAACAAAAATATCGTGGTAATCACCACCTGAATGGCTACCACAATTACCGTATTACTAGTAAAAAAAGAAATGGTACCGTAACTAGCGGTACCGCTAAATTCAATAAAATTTCTCGCGATTTTAAAAAGGTAAATTCTTCCTTCGCAGAAATATAACAATCAAAAACTACCGAAGGAAAGGTTAAGCTAACATTAATAATCAACAATGTCATCAGGTGTTTCATCGTTAGTAATTCAGCACCATTAAAGGTCCGCCCAAAAATTAATGCTACGTTTTTTTGGAGGATCATCCCGAGAATGATGGATAAAATTCCCAGTGAGAAAAAGATCACCATGTAAATGCCATTCAAACGTTTAATTCCGTCTTCGTCTTCTTTGGAATAAAACTTTATGTATGCTGCTGAAAACCCCAAGTGCAACGTAAATAACATTGTCATTATCGAAGTGGTCATTTGGTACAAACCATAATTAGTTTGTCCTAAGCTTCGTATTAGAAAGGGAGTATATAGCACCGTCGATAAATTCTTAACCACAATGTTGACGTAGGACAGAAATACACCAATTTTTCTTTGTGACATGGTTACCCCCACCTACGTTCTTTCTTTAATAACTTTTGCCGGATTACCGCCAATCACACTGTACGGAGGGTAGGTTTTTCCCACCACTACCGATCCTGCTGCAACTACGCTGCCTTTTTGGATAACTGCTCCAGGCAAAATAATCACCCTTCCACCAATCCAAACGTCGTCTTCAATAATTACCCGTTTTTTGACGGCTTTGCCATTTAACAGTAACGTATCCCGATCCGTAATCTTATGGTTTTGGGTCCAGATTGCAACTTCAGGTCCCATCATTACGTTATCTCCGATAATTACTGAATCGGCCGCAACAATCATACTACGATCACCAATGCTAGATTCCTTACCCAAGGAAATATTGCTTAAGTACGAAAGCCGAACGTGGGGCCGGATATTAGCATTATCCCCTACAAACGCGAACAAATGCCTTGCAACGGCATTTTTTAGCTTCCGAAATTTTCTTTCCAACCTCTTTAGACGATAAGGCACGAACAATTTATTTACTATTAAAAATAAAACTGTATAGACTGCTCTCATTTTTAGTTCCCGTCAAATTTCTTAATTTCTGCAATTAATTTTTTATTTACCAAATTACTATCATACTTTTGGGCCGTTGCCATGGCGTTTTCTCCCATAGCCTTTTGCTGCGCGGCATCTAAAGCATAAAATTTCTTAATCTTATTTTCTAAGTCAGATTGACTGCCCGGTTTGAAGAGCAAGCCGTTATAACCATCTCTAGTATACGTCTTAATCCCACCAAAATCGCTTCCAATTACCGGAGTTCCACAAGCCATGGCCTCTAATCCAACCAACCCTAAACTTTCTCCAGCCCTTGTGCTAGGAAAAACGAATACGTTTAGCTTATTGTAAATTTTTACTAGTTCCGCTTGGCTGAGCATTTGAATTTTTTCGACATCTTGTTTAATTCCCAGATCTTTAATTAATTGCACGGCATCGGCATCTTGCGCGCCGCCACCCACCATAACTAATTTAGCGTTGGGAATCTCTGCTTTTACCTTTTTAAAAGCCTTCAAAAAGATATCCCAACCCTTTTCTGCGTCAATACGGCTAACGTAGCCAATGTAGAAATGGTCGGTACTTTTTTCAACTTCCTGTTTCTTAAAGAGGTTACGGTTTACCCCAGAAGACGGCGAAACAAAAATAGGAATCTTCCCGTACTTATTTTCAACTACTTCTTTGAAGTAGGCAGAGGGCACTACCGTTAGATCTGCCTTCTTAACTATTTTTTTGGTCAAAAAATTAGTCTTTTCTTCCAACCTTTTTTCAGGAGTGACGTCGCTGCCATGAACGTTAACGATCAAAGGAACCTTCCGATTGAAGAACTTTCCTAAAAGAATCGGTGGCACGTTGTATCCAGCGTAGTGTACGTAAACTAAACTATACTTTCCCGAAACGTAATTGAAGAAAACCCGCAGATAAAAAATCAGGTAGCCTAATCCCTTTAAAAACTTACTTTGTTTTTTCTTTAAAGCGACCACTTTCACTTCTTGTGTTTGCGATAATTCTTGCACGAAATTTTTTACGAAAACCCCATAATTAGGGAATTCCCTTGAAGGATACATATTTGAAACTACTAATATCAATTTAGGTTCTCCTTTAATAATTCAAGTAACTATTTGAATAATCTGTTTAAAGCACTAGCGTTTTTAAACTTAATCCAGATGTAAGTCAGCACTAAACTACTGCCGACCAAAAATAAGTAACGAGTTTCCCACCATCGGTTTAAGTACGGTACCCGGTTGACTACCCGAATTGCAAAAATGTGAACGTAGTAAATAGTTAATGAATTTTTGGACAGCCAGATTAGCCATTTCGGATTAACTTTTTCAAAATATTTATTCACTATGGTAGTAACCGTGAAAAGCAACAACGAAATCCCTGCTCCATAGGCTACGTATTGCAGTTCAGGCGGAAACTTGAAGGTCTCCACTCCAAAATCGCTACGCAAGTAACCCAGCATTATATAAACAAGAAGAAACACACCAGTTAGCACCAAATTTTGCTTTTTAGACTGTTTTAAGGCGACCATGCCTAAATACGCCAATAATCCGTACGCCACAATCCCCAAAACTACGCTTACGAAAGTGCTAAAGAAAGTGGAACTATACTGGTCATATAACCAACTTAGTAGCGTAATTAACACTACTCCACCTACCATAAATTTTTTACTTTGCTTTTTTTCAAACATCTTTTTTAAAAATGGTAAAAAGATTGCTACTTCAAAGAAAATCAAGAAAATCCAAGTATACCCAATCCCGTGGTTTGTTGACATCAAGAAAGACGCCATCATTTTTGAAAACGAGTAAGGAAAACCGTCTTTCGTAACCAAAGTAAACAACCAGATACTAATGAAATATAGAATTAAAAAACCCCAAGTTGGGATAATTAACCGCCTAAAACGTTTTAACAAATAGGTTCCGTAGCGTTCGTCCGAGTGTCTGCTAGATGATATAAAATAACTTGACCCCATAAGAATCGTCATTAGGGGTACGTCAAACGCTCTAGCTTGGAAAACCAAGTTTGACGGATCAATATGCGCCAATATAATGAGCAAAATTGCTAATGCCCTCAAAAAATCTATTCGTAAGTCTCTTTGCATCCTGCTTCTCCATCTGATAAATAGTTAACTACCAAATAATATCTTGTTAATTTTTAACTTCTGAGCAACCATGTAGACCAGGAGCGGCATTACCAGCCCCGCCAATATTCCTACTAGCACGTTAATACCAACGTTTTGAATATTGAGTTTCAACAATACTATTCGCGTAGGCGCCGTAAAAAAGACGTGCAACAGGTATATCGGCATTGTTCTTTGTCCCAAATATTGTAGCCACCCCATATGTGGAACCTGCATAAATAATTTAATGAAGAAAAATGCGCTGGTGATTCCTGCTAATGGAATTAATAATGACGTCGCCAACTCGTAGTTCATTTCCAAACAGTAGCTATAAACGGCATATAACGGAAGCGCCATGAGGGCGAGCCTTAGCAAACTGTCCCTTTGAATTTGGTCTTTTATTTCTTTAAAATAGGTTCCCACGTAAAAAGCAATGAAGTATGGAAAAAAGTTGTTTAGAATCCAAAAGTTGGGAAAAACCAATCCCAAAATAAAACCACTCCCGATAACCAGCATTTGCGTTCGTTGTCTTAATTTTTGAATAGCTGCAAAGAAAACAAAGTACCAAAACAGATAATACAAAAACCAAAAATGCCATTTAGGAGAAACTAAAATTGTGTATATGAACGAAAAATCAGCCCGATGATTAACATAGGAACTTCCCAAGATGTTCAATAAACCATACACAATTGACCAAATAAAGTACGGTACCAGCAAAGCTTTCACCTTTAATAGAAACTTTTTTTCTTTTTTAAGCCAGGAATTAGCAAATAGTCCGCTTGCCAAGAAGAACGCTGAAAGAGCGACTCCTTTAGTAAGGGTTGTGATTAAAACGTAAATAAAGCCACTATAATGCGCTTCGTAATGCATTCCGTCCATAACGTGGAACGCCACCACGCTAATTACACTAAAAGCTTTTAGATAATCAATCCAATCAATTCTCTTTTTAATCATCATTTTCTCCAAATTTATTATCAGTAAAGTATGCTAACGCAACTGCCAAAATCGTGGTGGTCATTGCGTTAAAGATTACGTGTCCAGCAATTAAGCTATACACTATGAATACAACTAGCATTATTTTTACGGGATTTTTCTTACTATTAAGTATATTAAATAAACTTTCCTTGAAGTAGGTGATGTAGGCTACTATCCCAACTAAACCGTAAGAAAAATACAAATCAAACCAGTCCATCTCGGTGACCCGGCGTCCGGCTCCAAAGAAAGGCTTATCTAATCTAATGTAGTAGCCGCCCCCAAAAAGATGTAAAAAGAGGGAGTTATCTGCCCTATTGATTGATTTAAATGTTTTTTCAAGAAAAACTGATCGGCTGCTCGTAATGAATTTCAGCAGATTTCCGTCAAACAAATCAAAAAAGTACTGATTCCGCTGAATAAATAATGTAACTTCTTTAGCGAATCCTTGATAAATAAATGGTGAAAGTACCACAATTAGCACCGACAACAGTTCGGCTAGTATTCGACGCTGTTTTTTAGTAATTACTTTCCGTAAAACGAAAAATGAACGAGGCAAAAAATAAATTAGGTAAATCACCCCTACCACGATTCCCGTTTTCGTCGTGGTTATAATCTCTGCCATGACCAAGCTTAGTAATATTAGTACGAACTGCACCCCATTTTTTAAGTTACCTTTTTTAAAAAAGGCCAAAGCACGTTGTCCAGTGTAAAAAGTAAATATAACCAAAATTCCCACTAGCGAATTAATTTCAACGAAGAAGCCTTTGCTCCCGACCCCAGTGCCGTGCCCTACCATTACGAATCCTGTCCCTTGGTAATCATATGTTATATACCCTGTATGAAACAAAGTTGGTGTAATAATTAGCACCGCATATAAGATTGCATATGTTGTCAACAGTTTGACTAATTCAGCTTTTCTAATATCCTTTCGGACAAGTGCTACGTAAAAATACGCGTAGTATAAAGGGGTGATAATTATTCTAGTCGTTGTCTTTAAATCACTTTTAAAAGCCGTAATATCTCCATGAAAAAAAATAAATTGAAACATGGTCAACCCAATGTATAGTAGCAATAGGAATAGTAATTCAAAGCTTTGCTTGTGCAGGTACTTACCCGTGCAAAAAATGTACACCAAAATTAATAAACCCAACCCAGCACGATATATATCGGAAATGTGATGCCCCAACAGAAGACCATTCAAACTTTCCACGATTGGCATGATAACTAGGAGAAATAAGATGACCTTATTCAAAGAAATTGTGCTTTTTGAATCGACCATTATTTCACCTTATAAATTGTTTTGGCCTCTAAAATATCGGAAATCTGTTCCTTGAAATAGATTTTTTTGCCAAAAATTACGTAAAAAATAACTAGCAGGTAATAAAGCACAAAAAAGATTGTAAATAAGGAGATTAGATACACTTTTTTATTGATTTTGACTACCCGATTTGTTTTGTTGGCGACTGAAACTAAGGTCAATTTATTTGTGTCTAAGATCTTAGGAATGTATTTTACCGACTCTTTAGCTAACGCATTAACTAATTTAATACTGTCTTCTGGATTAGATGCAGAAGCTTGAATAACAATTACTTGAGAATCCTTTCCAATACTAACTGACAAATGATTTTTTAATTTATCGGTAGTAATTTTCTCCTTGCCGTGATATTTACTCTTAACTTTTTCTAAGAAACTGTTTGAAGACATTAACTGGCTATAAGTATTTGCATATTTCATGGTGAAAGTTTCTGAATTTCCCCTTTTAGGAGTTACCAGAACTTGGCTTTCGGCCATATAATTTTCAGGAACTAACTTGCTATAAAACTTCAATCCTACCAAACAAGTTAGCGCAGTTAAGATAACCACTGGGATTAAAAATTTGGCTAAGACAACTTTAAGTGTTTTTCTTGTAGTTTTGATACCTCCGAACTCCTTCCCATCAATCAAAAAAGTACTGGAGCTAAAAACTCTAGCTCATTCTTTTTACTCTCTTCATCAATATTTCGTATGATTTTTTTAGCCATTCCCTTAGTGTGGATTGCCACTACGGCCCGTTTTTGTTTTTTTAATAAATATGGTGCCTGCTCAAAGATGTTATCCCGATATTTAACTAGAACGACGTCAAAGTCGGTATATTGTGTGATGGAATTTTTCTCACTGCTGATCAGTATTTTGGTAAACTCCTTCGGGTTGTCGGCTACCTCAGTCGCCTTAACATAGTCAATCGACTCCCACTGGTATCCTGGAGCATCCAAATTATCCTCGCGCGACGTTTTTCCAAAATTCCAATCAATAATTAGTATTTTTTCAAATTCTTTTCGGAAGCATTCCGCAACCAAACCAACAAACTGGTCATATCTTTCAACTTGACCTACTGGTACCATGCTAATAACGTTTTGGTTTTCTTCGTAAACTATATTTGTATTTGCAATTACGTCGTCAACTAGATCATTAGCAATGGTTCTTAAACTTGTTTTTGCCACTTAAATTTCTCCCTAAACATCGAAATTAAGAATTTTACATTCCCAAAAAAGTATCGCTTAAATAAGCGTTTGGGTTCTTGTAAAAAGCGATACATCCATTCCATATTTGTTTTTCTAACCCATTTTGGAGCCCTTTTAATATAGCCAGACAAAACATCAAAGCTTCCACCGACTCCCATGAAAATAGCGTTATTGCCTTGTTTCATGAAGTAATCAATTAAGTACTCCTTAGTTGGAGAACTAATCCCGATAAATACCAAATCCGGATGAGCTTCTTTCAGCTCGTTTGAAATATTTTGCCATTCATCCTTACCAAAATATCCGTCCCGATACCCCACTATTTGTAACTGAGGATATTTTCCCTTCATCCTGTCTACTAAAGTGCTTACCACTGCATGTTTAGCACCCAGAAAGTATACGGAAAAACCATATTTTTCTGCCATTTCCAGTAGATCTTGCATGAGGTCGATGCCCGCAACCCGTTCGGGGATTGATTTATTCAAAAACTTGGCCGCCATAATCAAAGAAACTCCATCGGCGTTAATAATATCGGCATTTTTAACGATCTCATCATATTGCTTATCTTTTCCTAAGCCGTTAACTTTATCCGCATTCATTCCTAAAAGGTGGGTAGGGACCTTATTAACTATTTTTTCCCGCACCAATTCCACCGTTTGTTTAGTGGTTAGTGGGTCAACGCTAATCCCAAATAAATTTACACGCTTCATTCTTAGTACGCCCCCTTAGGAAAAATCATCTGAACCACCGTTTTCCAGATGATTTCCAAATCAAAAAGTATGCTTCTTTTTTGGATGTACTCCAGGTCTAAGTCCACCATTTCGTCAAAATCCAACTCGTTTCGCCCGCTAATTTGCCATAAACCCGAGCATCCCGGACGAACGCGAAGTCGCTGAAGATCTCGTTTTGAATATGCCGCAACTTCGTTTACTAACGGGGGCCGCGGACCAATCAGGCTCATGTCCCCAATTAAAACGTTGTACAGTTGGGGGAGTTCATCCAAGCTGCGTTTTCTAATGAAATGACCCACTCGGGTAACGCGGGGGTCGTTTTTTAACTTAAACATGGCACCTTTAACGTCATTTTGGCTTTTCAACTTTGCTAGCTCTTCCTCAGCATTAACTCGCATGGAACGGAACTTGTATATTTTGAAATACTTGCCATTCTTCCCTACTCGCACTTGAGTGAAAATTATTGGACCGCGGGGATCCTCTAATTTAATAGCGATGGCAATGATTAGAAATACTGGCGATAAGATAGCCATCCCTAAACCAGCGCCGATAACATCCGAGAGACGCTTTACCACGCTATACAAGCTCAAATCTGCAACTTCCATTTTCATGTTCATAAAGGTTCACCGTCCTTACACGTTATACGGGCTTGAATTAGTAAAACTATATGAACCTTTAAGCCAGAAAACATCGCCAGCCTCGACCATTAAACTAGTGTCATATAGCAAGCGGAAGTACGTTTTGTTCACGGGAGCTTCCACGACTTGAATCATCTCTACCCCATCAGCTAGAGACATTTTTTTATAGCCATCCAAGCTAACCACCAGCCAATCTGAAGATTCTTCCTTATTCAGCATAATTTGGCTACTTAGGCCATATTGTTCATGAGCACCACTCCGGTAAGTTTGCGTACCAATTGGTTGCCATCCCTCGATTTCAGAATTAGGAATCGAAAACTGATCGTAGTATTGTCCGTTAGTCTGTAGCCCACTATATTCAATAATGTATGCGGGTTCTTTAACTTGAAATTCGACCTTCACCTTTATTTCAGATCCCTTAACGACGTACGTGACCTTCTCTTCCACAATTTTTCGTGGATAACTTATGTGGGTATTGCTAGCTTCCACTAGATTAGTTGTCACTAATGTAATGGGTTTATCAACGACCATGTTGCTGAGGTCATTTTTAATCGGTGTATTACCAATAAAGACATCTAATCTTACAAATTCAGCGGTTGGATCGCCCTCCCCATTGTTAGTCCCATGGTTACCACCCGTTAATTTATTTCCATTGTTAGGGATGTCGATATCGTTTTTGGCAACTATCCAATATGGGGAAATCCAATCCGTGATTGGTGAGATAATTTGGTTTTCGGCCGTCAAATCACTTTCTTGAATTTCAACCAAACTTTTAGGTACGATATAAACCTCTGCTAATGAAAAAATCTGGTTTATTCCGAATCTCTGAAAGGCAAAGCCAATTGAACTGCCCTCACCATATTCACCGTAAATCGTGACTTGTTCCTCTTTAAACGTGACTTTATTCAAAATTCCACCTGCTATCCTTTTTATAAACGCCGCTATGTACAACACAAAACGAACGTTTTACGGATAATCAAAAACATAAAAAAAAGAACCATTTTTTAGAGAAATTTCTCTAAAAAATGGTTCTGATGGCGGTCTTTTGCCGTTTTTTAAGAACTACGTAAAACGTTCATTTTATGTATAAAACACCTCAAAAAATTTACGGCGTTAATTTGATACCATTATGTTATTACAGATACGATAAAAAGTAAACACGAGATCTAACGACTTCTCCGCCTTTTTACATCCGATTCCCGCAGAGTATTGTATACAGACGTGGTGCCCACACTACACAATTCCGCTATTTTAATCACGGTTAAATCAGTCTCTTTGTATAGCTTCAATATTTTTTCCTTAACTTCCTCGCTAAGGGGTGGACGACCCAATCTCTTCCCATTCAACCTTGCCTGCGCTAAGCCTTCTTTGGTCCGTTGCCTAATACTGTTCAGCTCAAACTCGGCAAAAGACGCCAGTATCTGGTATTGTAGCACTCCAACTGGAGTGGAAGTGTCAAACTGCTCCTTAATGCTAACTACTTCAATACCGTTGCTATTTAAATTTTCAATGATTTGGATGGCTTTACTTGAATGCCGTCCCAATCGGTCTAATTTATAAATATAAAAACGGACTTTAAATTTTTTTGCCACGTATCTTTTAGAACTTTCAATTGCTTTTAGCATTTGGTCGCGGTCATCCTTGCTTCCACTGACTTCCTCGTAAAATACCTTATCACATCCCGCCTCTTTTAATGCCCTAATTTGAAGTTCAAGACCTAAAACCTGGCGTTCGACAGTCGAAACCCTTGCATATCCAATATTTATTTCCTTCTTCATGGATATCTTTTCCCCCAACACTTAGTAACATCTAGCTTTTTAAGAATGTGATATTTACATACCTTAAAAGCGTACTCACAGAAATATTAATAACCTAGAAAATCTATTTAATTGTTTTGGTAATTGCATCTAAAATCCGAGTTGCTGCGTGACCATCGCCGTACGGATTTTGGGCTTGGGCCATTTCTGCGTATTTTGCCGGATCATTTAAGAGGTCACTCATTTGCTTCTTAACTGCTTGTGGATCAGTTCCCACTAATTTCAATGTTCCGGCCGCAACCCCTTCTGGCCGCTCCGTCGTGTCCCGTAGTACTAGAACCGGTTTACCTAGTGAAGGAGCCTCTTCTTGAACACCACCCGAGTCCGTCATGATTAAATAACTGCGGGCCGCAATATTATGAAAATCAAGGACATCTAACGGCGCGACCAACTTAATCCGGGGATCATTGCCCAATTCGGCTTCCGCCATTTGTTGTACCTTAGGGTTCAGGTGGACTGGGAAAATAACCTCTACGTCGGGGGTTTCATCCACTACCTGCCGGATGGCTTTGAAAACTCGTTGCATAGGCACCCCTTGGTTTTCACGACGATGCATGGTTACCAAAATAATTCGGCGATTCTCACTAATTTCTTCTAAAATTTCGTTATGGTAATCTTCGCTAACGGTGTCCTTAAGGGCATCAATTGCGGTATTTCCGGTGACAAAAATTTGATTTTCGGGGTGATTTTCTCGGAGTAAATTATCCCGACTAGTTGTGGTTGGCGCGAAGTAAAGGTCCGTCAGCACGTCCGTCATCTGGCGGTTTAATTCTTCAGGGAATGGCGAGTACTTATTCCAAGTTCTCAATCCCGCTTCTACATGGCCTACCGGAATTTGGTGATAAAAAGCACTTAGTCCCGCAGAAAATGTAGTGGTGGTGTCCCCGTGTACCAAAATCAAATCAGGGCGGTCCTCCTGCAAAATTTTATCCATCCCCAAAAGAACCTTGCTAGTGATGCTACTTAGAGTTTGGTCCTTTTGCATAATGTTCAAATCATAATCTGGCTTAATTTTAAAAATCTGCAAGACTTGATCCAGCATTTCTCGGTGTTGTCCGGTAACTACCGTAATCGGAGCGAACCGCTCATCGTGTGTCATCGCTTTAACTACGGGAGCCATTTTAATCGCTTCTGGACGAGTCCCGAAAATGCTCATCACTTTGATTTTCTTCATAAATTTTTCCTCCTTGTTTACCAAACTTTATTATCCATCGCGAATCCCGTTCGAATACCTCGAAATGCTATATAAAAAAGCCACCAATCTAAATTAGTTAGCGGTTTCATCACAGTATTAAGAGGCAAAAAAGTACAGCCGAGATTGCTTTTAGCATAGTAGCATGACTTATAGCTTTTTACAAACATAACTATAACGCGATTTTTAGTACAAAAAATGAATGATATTAAACAAATTCATTGGTAAGTGTTTTACTCACTTAATTTACACCAAAAACCTGCTCGTGAACGTTAAACTTTATTATTTTTTGAAATTTAGAAATTTTTTTAGTTTTAATTTCCCTTTGCTATAAAATAAAACTAATGCAATTAATTGTTATTAATTAATGTGAACTCTCATAAAATAATAAAAATAAATTTCTGCCTCTTTTTAATTACTCTCTCCGTATTCCTAATAATTCAGCTGTTGTATTAAAACAAGATAATTTTTCACTCTGCTTTAACACTCTATAAAGATCCTAGAATACAAATTAACTAAGTTAACTTGAATAATTATTTAAGTAGTAAATGTGCGCTATTATTTTCCAGCCAAAACATTTGTTATAGATACTTTCTTAAAGAGATTAATTTCTAATAGTTCAAAAAACAATAAAAAAGGAGAATACTCAAAAAAGCATTCTCCGTTCATCAATTTTATCTAATTAGTACTTGCTGTTTTAGTTAATTTAACGTCCGTAGTCTTGTATTTTCCGCTATGGTAGTAACCGATCTTAACGGTATCGCCAACCTTATGCTTGTATAGCGCTTCGCGAAGTTCGGCCGTATCCTTGATTGATTTTCCATCAACCTTCGTCACCACATCGTACTTCTTCAAGCCCGCAGTCTTTGCCGGACCTGAATCTACCGACATGATTACCGATCCGCCCGTTACGCTGCTAGGCAATTTTAAAATTGATTTTTGTTGATCTGAAGAGATTGCCGTTAAATCTACCAACGTTACTCCTAGCGCCGGACGATTAATTTTACCGTTCTTCACTAATTCGTCGATTACAGAAACCACTTCGTTAGATGGAATGGCGAAGCCCATCCCCTCTACCGAAGTTGAGCTACCGCTTGAAGAAAGCTTCATCGAATTAATTCCAATGACTTGACCCGCCAAGTTAATTAACGGACCACCAGAGTTACCAGCGTTAATTGCAGCGTCAGTTTGAATAACCGTTGCTTCGCCAGTACCTTGGCCATTGCTATTTGACGTTTCAATGGTCCGCTTCTTCGCTGAAATGATTCCTTGCGTCAAGGAAGTTGCGTATTCCGAACCTAGTGGTGAACCAATTGCCAACGCAGTCTCTCCGACTTTAATGTTGTCAGAATCACCAAAACTTGCCACGGTGGTTACCGGAGCAGAGTTAATCTTGAGGACTGCTAGGTCGGTTACGCTATCAGTTCCCACAATTTTAGCGGGTAGCTTCTTTCCATTGCTCATGATAACTTCAAGCGAATTTGAACCGCTGACCACGTGGTTATTCGTAACGATGTACGCGGTGTCGCCACTCTTCTTATAAATTACCCCAGACCCTTCCGAAGCCGTTTGAAGCTTATCAGAAGAAGACTTGCTTGACGAGGACTCACTGCCCCCAAAAATTGAGTTTAAAATATTGTCGGTGTCGCCCGTATTTTCTTTTTGCAAATTAATTACGGAAACTACGGAATCCTTTACCGTAGAAAATGCTTTTGAAGATTGACTGCTAACGTTAACCTTCACGTTGCTTGTCTGGGTTTCCCCTGATTTATTTGAACCAGTTGGAACCGCCGTAGTGGTGGCTTCCATTCGATTTTGTACAAAGCTCGCCCCACCATACGCAACTCCACCGCCAAGCAAACCTGCAATGGCAGCCGTGATAATAATTTTATTATTTTTCATAACACGTCGCGGATTCCCGCTCCCTCCTCATACAATATTCCCGTTACGGCCTATTATAGCCTGTAATTTATGTTATTTGTATGAATTTACTCGATAAATTTCCTAAAAGGTTAAAAATTAGATTAAAGCCAGCGGGTCCGCTTTTTCATGGTCCGTATCTAGAATTTCAAAATCGTGGCCAACTGCTAAATCATGGTTTTGCATCATGGAACTCACCGTTAAATGGGCCAACTCCTTCATGTTGTTATGCAAACTCAAGTGACCTAAGTAAATTTTCTTAGTACGGTTGCCAATTACATCCATGAGCGCGTTGGCACCGTCTTCGTTGGATAAATGACCGTGATCGCCCATGATTCGTTGCTTAAGGGGCCACGGGTACCCGCCCATCCGCAACATTTCCGTATCGTGATTTACTTCAAACAAGTAGCCGTCGGCATTGCGAATTGTGCCCGCAACCCGGTCCGACACGTATCCCGTATCCGTTAATATCACGAACGATTTTCCCGCGTGATGAAATTCGTAAAATTGCGGTTCGGCAGCGTCATGTGACACCGCAAAACTTTCAATATCCAAGTCATCCAAAGACTTAGTCGTATTGGGATCAAAAATGTACTTTTGTTCGGTAGGAATTTTACCGACCTTATTTTTAATGGCATCCCAAGTTCCCCGGTTTGCGTAAACGTTGATCCCGTACTTTCGAGCTAACACCCCGACACTTTGAATGTGATCAGAATGTTCGTGAGTGACAAATAAGGAGTCCACCTCATGAATATCCCGACCGACACTTTCCATTAACCCGGCAATTTTCTTGCCGCTCAAGCCTGCATCTACCAGCACCTTATGTTCGGGTGTTTCAATGTAGGTAACGTTTCCGGTGCTTCCACTGGAAAGCACGCTAACTTTCAAACCCTCTTCGCTCATCTTGTGACCTTCCTACTTAAAATTTAATCCATTAACAATAATTTATGCGTTCGTACTATTTGTTGATGCAGTACCGTCCTCTGCAGATCCAGTACTCATGCCGCTCGCATCCGCAGCTGCTGCTTTATCCGTGGTTTTAGCCTTCTTTACTGGGGTTTGTCCGTCTTTTTTGATCAACACTCCCGAAAAGGCATTAATTCGTTTAACTTCAATATTAGCACTATTTTTGTTTTTGATCCCAATTACCCAAGTAGGCACGTAAACTGCACCTTCATCAGTGCTTAGCAACCTCGTGTATCCCAAATTAGCCCACTCAATTTTGGAACTATTTGGAATTTCGTTGTATTGGTAAAGCAGGGTGACCGCCCGCGATTGGCTAATCAATTCGCTTTCTTCACGAAGCTGTTTTTTAGCTACCAAATGACCTTGCACGTAGCCGGTAACTTGATTACTGGTATTTACGTAAAAAATAAGCTGGCCGTCCTTAGAATATACCGGGCGCTGGTCAATCATCTGCGTGTAAACCACTTGCGTATCGCTGCTTAAGTTCGCATTATACTGATACTGCGTGCCAGCAATTACGTTTTCCCGATCCTTTAAAAAGCGGTCTAAAGCCTTCTGGGGATCTTGGGGATCGATGGTAAATGGATCGGTGATCGTGCTATACAACTTATTATCAACCACGCGCGCATTTTGCCCAGTAAGGTGCTTAATGTCGCCCTTGAGGGAAGTGTCCACTTTGCTTTGGGCGTAATACCCTTCCTTTTTCTTGTTAGAAAGTGGCATATACGTGATCTGGTCGTTACGCATCTCTTTTAAAATGGACGTGCTCGCACTAGTATTTGACGACGTAACCGTGCCCGATTCCATTTGGTATTGCCAGTAGGAACCGAATAAATAGGCGTTTAAGATGGCAAAAACCACGATGAAGATTACTTCAATTCTCTTAAAATCCATTTCGTTCCTCCTTAGCTAGCCAAATTTTGGTAGGCCGTCCATTCACCACGATAATTAACGTACCACGTTGGTTCCAGTTCTATCGTCGTGTTGGCTGCTACTTTACCTGCCCATTGATACCCAATTTCAATGTCTTTGATATCTTTAGGGTTAATTCCTTGGTAACTAAGCTGATTTAGTACTTCTTCAGTCGTAGGCAGCTGTTTGGTACCTCCCTTAGAAGGAACTGGCACCTGTAAGTTGTAAATTGAAAAGGACGTTGTCAGTTCGTTGGATTGTCGGGCAACCTTAATCGTGCCTAAACCATCTTCATTGAAAATCGGGAACCCGGCGACGTAATCGCGGAATTCCGCCTGCCGTTTAGCCAATTGGAAATCAAAGTAACGCACGTTGGTATCAGCTTGCACTCCCAGTTGTTTCATCTGCAAGAAACTCTTCTCGATATTATCATTCAGGCTATTTCCGCCACCATTTCCGCCCGCATTATTAAAGGTTACCTGACCATTATTACGGACAAGGAGGCGTTTTGTGTTGTCGTTAGTCACGTACACCACTCCGTCCTTGGTCTTTTTGGTATCAATTGAGTCAGCATCCGTGTTGGTCAATAAGTTGGCCGTAAATACGCTGCTGCTTTCCTCGTTAATCAAAAAGCTGTTGTATGGTACCGCAGGGGCCTTATAGTAATCGTTGATCAGCCGATGATTCATGACCGTTTCTTTAACTGCATAAACCTGGTCATTTCCCTGCACTAGTTGTCGTAAATTCTTTAAGTTCTGCCTGCTGACTTTAATTTGATAAACGTCGTAAGTTTTATCATTAAGCAAGAAAAACTCGTTTCGTTTATCTAGATTAATCACCACTTGGCTAATTTCATAATTGGAATTTAACTTCTGATCGTAAACTCCATTGAAAATTTGCGTGGTAATGTTGCTAGGATATTTCAGCATTACGCTACGATCCATGGTGGCGTAATCCATAAACCGTTCCTTATTGCCACGTGATACTCGCGTGGAACTTTCCAAACGCCATTTACTAATCTCGGCCACGGTCATTTTTGGTAAATTTTTCTTAGAATTATTAATTAATTGTTGTTTGTCACGATTGGTGTAAATAATTTGAGTAGGCAAAATTACGTCGCTCATGTCCCGTTTAACTTGGTTGGACTGAACTTTTTCGTTTGCAATATGGTGTGAGCCACCGTAACGAGCCGGATTCGTCCAAATTAACCACGAAAGGCTAATGCTCATAATCGCTAAAATTGCTAAAAGCGCGTGGCGAATAATGCGCCGGGTCTTCGTATCCTTCATTATTCCCAAGCATCCCCTTCCTCAAACGGTTCGTACGGTAGCGAAATGTAGAAGGTCGAACCTTCACCTTCACGACTTTCTACCCAAATCCGGCCACCGTGCATTTGGACCACTTCCTTGGAAATTGCTAGACCTAGTCCAGTACCGCCTTGCGCTCTAGACCGTGCTTTATCAACCCGATAAAAACGGTCAAAGACGTGACTAATCGCTTCTTTTGGAATTCCAAGTCCTTGGTCAGTAATGCTCATGATTACGTGGTTATGGGTCTCAACCAGCCGACAAGTGATTACCCCGCCATCCGGAGAATACTTGATGGCGTTATTCATAATGTTATCCAGCACTTGTTGAATTTTATCCGTATCCACTTCAACCCAGATATCGCGCCGGGTGAAATCCCGTTTGATGGTGTAATTTTTCTCCGATTTTTCCCCATTCTTCAAAATCATATCAAAACGATCCAGAATATGGTTAAACAACTCGTTTAAATTAACGTATTCTTTATCTAACCGCGCCGTCCCCAAGTCCATTCGGGACAGATTTAGCAGGTCGTTAATCATCCGCATCATCCGGTCGGTTTCTTCTTGGGTAACTTTCAAGAAGTTTGGCGCGACGTTCGGATCCTTCCAAGCCCCATCGACAAGTGCTTCAATGTAGCTCTTCATGCTGGTCAGCGGAGTCCGTAACTCATGTGAAACGTTAGATACGAAACGTTTCCGGTCTTGGTCAATTTTTTGTTGTTCAGTAACGTCATGAAGCACGCAAACTAACCCGCTAATAAACCCGGATTCCCGTTGAATCAGGGCAAAGGAGGCGTGCAAAATCAAATCCTGTTCATCGTTAGACAAATCTAACACTTCGGGATCTTGATTTTCCAGTAAATCACGCAGCGTTACCGAACCACGTAAGTCTAAAATGTCTAAAATTGACTTGCCCACAATTTGGTCGTTTTCCAAATTCAAAAAGTCCGTTGCCATTTCGTTGACGATCGTTATTCGGCCCCGTCGATCCGTCGCCAGCACCCCGTCGGTCATATAACCCAAGACCGAGTCTAACCGCCGTCGTTCTGATTCAGTTAATTCTTGCGATTCTTCAACCCGAACCGACAAGTCGTTAACGGCCGCGGCAAGTTGGCCAAGTTCATCGTCACCGTAAATCTGAACTTGTCCGGAGTAATCTCCCCGGGCAATTTGCATGGTCCGTTGCCGCATCTCTTCAATTGGTCGCGTAATCGCCCGCGCAATTAAAACCGCAAGGAAAAGGCCAATCGTAATCGCAATTAGAGCCGCCACCACGAAAATAAGCGTAATGTTATTCACGTTTTGGTAAACCGACTCTAAGTTGGCCCGAATGTAAACAACACCCGTCAAATTATTGGTGGCTCCCGACGTGTTAATGAGGGGAACAACCGAAATAAAGTAACGCGTGTTATTCGTTTTATTATAAGAAATTTGTTGGTAACTGCGGGTGTTATAAATAACGTCCTTGACGTTCCGGTCGGTAGTTTTTTGTCCGACCATGCTTCGATCGGCATTATTACTAGTCCCGCGAATAACTCCCTTAGCATCAATTACCCGAATTTCCGTAATATTCTGGTTATTAATATTGCCAATAATGTCCGCGATTTGGTCATTCGCCTTTTTCGTGTTGCTGCGCTCAAGCTGCGCACTAATTTCATTTTCCACGTACGGTTGGAGTTGGACTTGCGACTTGAACTGGCTTAAGTTTTGCGTCTCTAATTGACGCACAAAAATAACTCCAACGACTTCCAACGTTACCACCAGCAACATTGCAAACACTAGAGCTATTTTAAAATTGATTGATCTAAAAAAATTTGTTCGCTTATTCATTTAAACTCCCCGAGTTCTAACTAATTGATTAGTTAAGGAAACAAATCGGCAATTGCGTGCCTAAAAGAGGCCAGCCTGCTTAGCCATGGGGATTCTTACCGAACTCCGGTAACTAAGTTTTACTGGTCAAATGTTATTAATCGTGATGTGCGTTAGCAACCGTTTAGTTGGCGTTTGAGTCGTTCGCTGAGTCAGGTCAGGCATCATAACTCGTTCCATAGTTAAATGGGCGCTACTTCCACTTACATTGCGATGGTGCAGCGACCGATATTTTTCTGTTAAATTAGTTGAAATGAGTTTTGCAACCCGATTTCTTGCGGTTAACTAAATTTCGCTGCTGCATAGCCGAAACATGTTCAAGTCTCCCAGCCTTCTGCAGTTAACCAAATTTTAGACCCAATCGCTGGTCGCGATTAAGTCTAAAATCCAGTTAATCCTCAAAGACTACCCGGGAGAATTGAACACTCTAGTCTGTTTCCGGATTCCTCAAGTAATATCCTACTCCTCGGCGCGTTACCAAAATTTGCGGATTACTTGGTGTTTCCTCAATCTTTTCGCGCAGCCGCCGCACCGTTACGTCAACCGTCCGCACGTCGCCAAAGTAATCATAGCCCCACACCGTTTGTAAGAGATGTTCCCGGGTCATCACTTGGTCCGTATGTTGTGCCAAATAATGTAGCAATTCAAATTCCCGGTGCGTCAAATCTAATTGCGCACCGTCCCGAGTTACCGAATACGAATCCGAATTAATTACTAGTGGACCAATCTTAATATTATTTTTTACTTCTTCATTGCTTTGTTGGAATTGATCCTGCCGACGCAAGTTAGCTTTTACCCGCGCTACCAGTTCCCGATTGGAGAACGGCTTGGTAACGTAGTCATCCGCACCAAGTTCCAATCCAACAACCTTATCCAATTCCGAATCCTTAGCGGTTACCATAATGATTGGGATGTTATGTTTGGCCCGCACTTGGCGAGCAACTTCTAACCCATCAATTTTTGGCAACATTAAGTCTAATAGGATTAGGTCCGGTTCCTCGGATTCTACTTTTTCTAGCGCTTCTTCGCCGTCATAAGCAGTTACCACATCGTAACCTTCCTTATCTAAATTAAACTTGACGATGTCGGAAATTGGTTTTTCATCATCTACTACTAAAATTTTTGGCATGTTTGCCCTCCTCAGAAGATATATCTGCCATTAGTTGTAAGAAGTTGGGACAGACACTTAATTAATTTTCAAACGTTTGGTCACCGGCTTAGTGCTTCAATTTCACATTAAGCTACCGTCAACCAAATTTACTAATCCGATTTTGTCCATATAAATACAAATTCAAAAAAAGTTGCGGATTTTTTTGCCATTTTTTAGGCAAAGGTCTATCCCATTCGTTTCTGTCAATTATACCACATGCGCTCAAATTTGAATGATAACGCTCTCGTAGCCCCTTATTAGCTAAAATTTCACTTTTTTTAACTTTTTTTGAAAAAAATTCAAAAAAAGTGTTGTCATGATTTTTTTTTCATGCTACTATATTTAAGTCGAGTTGATGAGGACATCAATCACATGGGTGGTTAGCTCAGCTGGCAGAGCAACGGACTCTTAATCCGTGGGTCCAGGGTTCGATCCCCTGACCACCCATTACATAGACACACTAATCAGCAATCACGCTGCGTCAGGCCGTGGTTGCTGATTTTTTTGTTACCAACAATATTATCTTTTCTTAATTATTTGTGTGGGGTTGATTGCGTTTTGAGTAACCGAGAGATTTCAATTACTATTTTAGTAGGCTTATCAATTATTTACATGCTTTGTTCTAAAAACCTGAGAGCACCCTTTAGTAGCCTGTGTAAAGCCGTTATACTTGTAATTAAAGAACCAGCATTTAGGTTACTTTTTTGCTATCAAGTTATTTGTCTGTGTATTTTATCTTTTGTTTTACTCAAAAAGAACCTTGACTTGTGGATGATTAAAGATTACATCCTCATTGTAGTCTTTTCTATAATACCGACAGTTGTAAAAATAAATAGTGTAGAAAATCAATCAATCATTAAGCATTATTTGCTTAGTTCTTTTACATTAACCGGAATACTAGCATTCATAACTGATACCTATAATTTTTCGATTATAGGAGAATTAATATTGAACATCACTTTAATCTTATTAGTAATATTTCAAGTGGTATCCGAAGAACAAGATATAACTAGTGTCAAAGCTTTTTGTAACTTTTGCCTTTTTATTTTGTTATTGTTTACTATCACCCATTCATTCTTGGAGCTAATTAAGGATTTGGATTCAAGAGACACTTTTTTAATTTTACTAGATTATTTTTCTGATTTTATATTTTGGACGTTGAATATCCCCCTCCTCTTTGCATGGCAGTATATTGGTCAATTTGATGTTATGGAAAATTTCCTTTCCACAAAGAAAACAGCTCGTTCTCTTTTTAAACATTTCATTGAGCTATTCTTCAAAAAGATCAAGTACTCTTCGTTAAGTTTTGACAAACATATCATCACTAATATTCAGATAGGTGGTTTAGGTAAAAGATGCTACTTAATTACTGTTAATAATAGTTTTCAAAAAAAAGATATTAACACCATGCTTTTACTATTCAAAATTGGAAGTGTTGATGCATGTATATATAGAAAAAACCACGTTCCTAAGGTACTACCTTACAAGATAGAAATAATCGATGCAGAAAAAAGAAATACCATAAATTCCTGGGTTATACCCAATATTGATGATGATTTTTCAGAACTTATTTACTAACTATTATTAACCTCGCAGTCAGCTAATTAAAAATCACCCTTCTAAATTAGGATAACTTAATCCATTCTCCCACCGCAAAACCGTCTGTCGCGTGACAAATAACCGGTCCGCTAAAGCCTGTTGAGTAATTTGGAGTTCTTTTCTACGTTTTTTCAACACCTTCGAAAATTCCATCACGTCCTCATTTATTTCCAGATTAATAAAAAAAGCGCCAAATGTAACGCGATTATCGTGTTACATCCGCCGCTTCTAACCCTAATTACTATTTTTCCTTGCTTAAATCCTGATTAATATCAATGACAATTTTTCCCCGTGCATGCCCTTTTCTAGAATAATCTAAAGCCGCTTGAATCTGGTTAAAGGTAAAAGTTGAGTCAATAATGGGTTTCAATTTGTTTTCTTCAACTAACTGGGTGATTTGGGCTAACATTTTGCCATCCGGGCGCATAAACCAAAAGCTGTAATCTGCCTTCGCCTGGCGCGCTAGTTTAGTTATTTTGGTAGACGTTTTTCATCCACGATTTCCGCAAACTTATGCATGTCTAAGTGCTTTTGATCGTCCACAATTAATAAATAGTACGCGGATTTCCGGCGATTAGTTAAAAACATTGATTTCGTGCGAACTCCCGAAATCTCCTTAATATAACTATCCGCTTCTGCGGTAGTCGTTGCCGGCGGATGATTGACAATTTCAAACGGAATGTTGAGTTCGGTTAACTTTGCTTGAACTGGCTGACTTGTTTTCATTGATAGACCTCTTATTTTAACCTAAAACTAAATAGCTTCTTAAACTTTGCCCCTTCTAGCTAGTTGCGTGTACTTCTTTACAAACTCGGTCTTGGCGGCCGTATAGCCATCACGATCGTATTCATAAGGCTTCCAAAGCGCCAGTTTTAATTCTTCATACTGGTGGGCAATTTCGGGATGATTATTTAGGTAATCCCGAAAATATATTTCATCATTATCTCCAGGCACCCGCAAATGAAGGTGAAAAACTCGCTCGGCAAAACCTTGGGGCAGGTATCCCTTATTAAAATCACTCCGGTTTTCCCGTTGCGCCATGCAAATGTAGTCGTTTTGTTCCAAAATTTCTTTAATCGTTGCATGATTGGCGTGAGGAGCTTCCACTAAAATATCGACAATGGGTTTGGCCCAAATATTAGCAATTGCCGTACTTCCTACGTGGCTAATTGCCGCGTTGGCCGGGAGCAGGTGCTTTAAACGCCGTTCTTCTTCTGCGTACCAAGTTTGCCATTTTGGTCGAGGAGCAACCAGCTGGATTGGAAAAAGTTGCCACAGTTCTTCTAACGACAAATCGGATAGTGAATTACTCATCGCCATCACCCTCTTGTACTTGCATGTAATGCGTCAACTGCTTGGGCATGTGCCGCGGTCCCCGCACCGTGGTGACCCCGTACTGTTTTAAAACGGGGAGCGCAAATTGGGTTTTGTCATATTTCCTTATCAAATGAATCCGCATCGCCTTATTCATTTTAATATTGGCATCCCGGTAATTTTGCGGAATGTTAACTTCCACAGCCAAACACTTGTACCTAATCGCCGAAATCGGCGACGTGACGTAAAGGTACACCAGGTCGTTCACCTTAATATTACTGGTCTGTTTCCAAATAATGGTGCTATTTTCACGAAACGCCTTATCCACATCAAAATATTTAGGGTTTGCAGGGACAATCCACTTTTGACCTACGTGCGCATGATCATCAAACGTGAAACATTGGTCAGCAATTGATTTTAAAAGTGCTACATAGGTTTCACGAACCTTACCCGCAAATTCTCCAGCCACGTATTTTGCTCGGAAATTGGTGTATTCATCGCCAAATGCTAAATCAAAAATGTGCCCCGTAACTTGTCCAGTGGGGGCTATGCTAATTTTCACCGAAAAATCACCGTTAATAATTTTCTTAGTAAAAACTAGTTGACCGTCTTTTTCTTGAAAACCATACTTTAGCAACCGTTGCTTAACCGGTTTCAAGTTTCCTAAAATCTCATCTTCGATTTCCAAAGATTTTTCCTCCATACATTTTTGCTGTTCTTCAAGTCCAATTTAACACAAACCGCTCGAAATAATAGAGCTCACCTAAATAATTAGGTATGGTTACTTACTTAACCAAAAATTTGCCAAGCACCACTCCCCTGATTGACACTTCCTTAGGCTTCTCCAGCCATCTATTTTCTTCAAAATGCTTTTCTAGATCAAAGAAATCGTCGTTACTTTATTAAAACTTTCATCACTAATTCTTTCGGGATATTTATAGCTACTAATCGTTACAAGCATAAAAATCGCTATTAAAACTCGTACCCCTTATAATTAAGAAAACTCCAGCATTATCATATTTCTTTAAGATTGGTAAAAATAGTGCAATAATTAATTGTTGGTGTTTTTTGAACTTCAATTGTACTTAATAATTAAGTTAAATTAAGGAGAAGCTTATGCCATTATTTGCGTGTTTTCTGGATTTTTTAGCTCTCGGAACTTACTTCATCCAGTTAAATCATCCTAGTAACCCAATTTACGTAGTGGGAACCGTCATTCAAATAATTATTACGATTGGCTTATTATTAATTGCAATCGGCTATCGGGGTCCCCGCTTTACCGCTTGGCGACCGGCAGGCTATAGTTACCTAACGATTCGCTATGGCATTATTATCATGTCGCTGGTGATCAATGGATTAGTTTTATTTCTATACGGATTAAATTTATCTGGAATTAATTCCGTTATTTTCACCGACTTTTAAACAACGATGTCCAACGAACTGAAGACTTAAAAAGCTGGTATTAATTTTAAATTTACTTAGAGAGGAAACATTTTATGGTAACTGCATACAAGAAATTCTGGAATAATTTATTTGATTTTTCTGGTACTGCAAAACGTGCCGAATATTGGTGGCCAGTAATTATTAACTACATCATCGGCGGTTTAGCAGTTAGTATCATCACAAAATTAATGGGGCATCCCATCGATGATATTTATAACTGGCGGGATCTAAGCACTAACGTAGTGGTACAAATCGTTACCTTGATCGTTTGGGTGGGAACCTTATCACTTAAGTTCCGTCGTTTACACGACACGGATCGTTCAGGGTGGTGGGTCCTAATTGACCTCATTCCGCTAATTGGAACAATCTGGTTCTTTATTTTAATGATCTTACCATCTAGGCCTAACCGTTGGGATGGGCAACGCGCTTAATTGAACTTCAGTATTCTATTTTAAAAACGAGACTTAGGGGAATTTTTCCCTAAGTCTCGTTTTAGTTTGTTGAATATAGCTTAATCTACAAAAGTGATTTGGGCTACCCGTACTACTAGGTGCGTGCCGTATCGGAAACTGTCAGCAAGTATTTTTAGCTCATCTGAACTTTGTTGGAAATCCACGGATTGCCCATTATCCAACCAAACAATTCGCTTAATTTTTCGTTGGGGCATCTGCCCTTGAAAGATAATTTCCTGTGCCTGTTCGCCACCCAGCACCACGTTATGGTTCCCTATGTTCTGCAGACCAGTAACAAACAAATAATCACCTTTAATGAAGTTTTTATCGTTATTCTCAGCGATATACGTTGGGTGAGTTTCGTTAGCGGTGGCTGTGATTGCCGTTCCGTTAACTCGCATCCATTTGCCGACCAATTCAAGAAGCGCTTGACTTGGTAAATCAATTGAACCATCGAATTGAGGCCCGATATTAATTAGTAAGTTGGCTCCTACTTTACGAGATTGACAAATTTGTTCAATTAATTGGCGAGCAGCCACGTAATCTAAATCATTTTCTGCGTTACCCCAATGGCGATTAAGCGTCATCGAAGTTTCTGCAGCAAAGTACCGACCGTGCTGCTCATGTTTAATATTTTGTGGATTACCGCGCTCAAAGGTTAGGACATCCACAGCCTCACCTTGGTTAACTCCTTGCTGTTCTAGGCCCGTGTTATTGGTGATCATTGCTTGAGGTTGAAGTTGGCGAATCTCGCTGTATAACTGGTCCGTCTGCCAATCTGCATTCGGTTTGTCCCAATTACCGTCAAACCAAAAACCACCAATTTCTCCGTAATTCGTTGCCAAAAGTCGGATTAGCTGCCTTAACTCTGCAAGGTATCCCGGAAAGTCCGCAGTATATTTAGGATTATGCCAATCATAGGTGGCAAAGTACAAAAACGGAGCGATTCCTTGTTGGTGGCATTCATCAACAAAGATCTTAATGACATCTGCTTTAAAAGGCGTGTGCATGCTGTCAAATTCAGAAATTCCCTTAGTGTCAAACAGACAAAAACCGTCGTGATGCTTAGCCGTTAACACGATGTACTTAAAACCATTTTGTTTTGCCAGGGTAACCCACTGTCGAATTTTCTTAGGATCGGGATTGAAATGTGTAAAGGCTTGCGAGTAATTTGGAACCTCTAAAATATTTTGCGCCCATTCACCTTCCGCAAAGTGCGCGTAGAGACCCCAGTGAATAAATAACCCTAAACCCATCTTTTCAAAATTTAAAATCTTGTCTTCTACCATCATTAAATTTACCTCAATAAAAATTCCCGTTCCAGCTGTCTTGATAGATTAACCGGCTTAAAAATGTCCTTATAGTTTAGTTAATCGTTAAAAGCGAGAACGGGAACGTATTTTTATTAGCTTATTGAATAACTGCGTTAAATTCATTTTTAAACTGATTCTGAAGTTCAATTGAACCTCAAATCCAACCTAAAACAACCTCAATTGCAGTTATCTTAAAGCTGTTGCTTTATTTCTTGGAGTTCCTTATTAGTAGTAATCAGTTCACTAAGTAAGTCCAGGAAGATTTCTGCTGACATCATCTGGTCTTCCGCGTGGATATATAGCGGATTAACCGCGTCTCCTTGCCCCGATTGTGCAAAGTCGGATAACACCTTCAAATGCGCTTTTTGAGCAACCTTCAACTCGTCTCGAGCATCTTTTAGCATCGTTTCAATTGCCGAATAGTCTGGATGTTCCGCTCGCGAATCGGTCACCGCTTCCATCAGTAAGCCCTTCGACTGGCCCGAGTGACTAATTATTTCAAAACAAATTTCTTCTAAACCTTCCAAATCAAATTCCCCGTTTCCATTTAAAACTTGTCCGCATCGATAAACTTAAACTTGTCCCAAGGCTGGATGAAGTCAATCAACGCTTGATTATTCGGTACGATTGTAGCAACCACATTTTTAAGCTCATCAGCATTTTCCATCGGTTGCTTAACAATGTTCACCTCTGCCTTATACTGTCCAAAATCATCGTTACCAATCGTTACCATTCCTCGGGTCAGTTGATGCTTCGCGTTATTAACCGGAATATTGACCTGACGATACTTCAACTTAACAAAGGTCGACCGAATTGCGTAGCTGTTAATATCTCCGCGGTTGAAATGTAAATTATTCAAAATAATTTGTTTTTCTAACTCCGTAGTCCCTGGAGTAAATTGAATCAAGAACTCGGGCAACTGTTGATTTAGCTTTGCCACTTGGGCAAGTTCTTCATCACTAGCACAAGCATTGCCAATAATTACATCATCAATTAATTTAGTACTGATTAAATATTGCACTTGTTCGACAATTGGCCGCCCCCGATGAATTTCTAGAGTTGGCAGCCCCGCATTGTAGGGATGGGGACCTTGCGTGGCAACGTTGGATGAAACAAATGCTGCCGTTCGTAAGCCCATTTCTTTATACTTCTGGGTTGTTTGCAAAAAGTATTCGGTATCTAATCCGGTATAACGTTGCGGGTAAAAGTTATGGCACCCAATAATTTTTGATTTTAGTGGTCGGTAAGTCAAAATGTTCGCGACGTTGCCAGTATCATTACTGATATTTACTTCAATCGTAAGGTCGTGCTCATCATAGGTCATCAATGATTCCGGCATCCCGTCAAAACTCATGTCTAATCGTAAAATATCGGCTCCTAGGTCTTTAAAAAAGGACAAATCATCGTAGCTAACGTTCAATTTTTGAAACAAACTTGGATTTACGTCTAAGCTCACCCACATCTTTCGTTGCTTAGCGTGATGAATCACCGTTTTAAAACGAGCAATGGTTTCCTCTGGATCGCCTTCCAATTCAATTAAGCTCGTAAATAGACGCTGATAACCTAAATCAGCCGCTTTATCAATGTACGTGACGCATTCTGCTGTGCTTTGTTTACTTGGGTAAACTGATATGCCAAACATCACCTAGTCATCTACTTTCTCTAATTTAAGTTGGTTTTTATCGTATGCCTTAAAGAATGGCCAATAAATCACCATCGAAATCAAAATATTCACTATACATAAAACGATTGCTCGCCAGTCAAATCCGGTCGCCATCCACGCTCCGATTGGGCCTGGTAACGTCCACGGTGCCACTGCGGTCGTGTACGCGACCATGTGCAATTTCATTGCTAAATAGGTAACTGCCGCCATTGCCGTTGGTGCAAGTACGAACGGTACCGCAAAATAAGGGTTCATAATGATAGGAATCCCAAAAATCAACGGTTCGTTGATGTTAAAAATGGCCGGAATGATGGTGACCGCCCCCATCGTTTTACTAAACTTGGCCTTACTGAAAAATGCCAGTAGAATCGCTAAGGAAAGGGTGGCTCCGGCTCCACCAACCCAAACAAACCATTGGAAAAATTGTTCCGTCATAAAGTGAACTGGTGCGCCGCCGTGTGCGATTGCATCAGTGTTGGCATTGAGGTTAGCGTACCAATATGGATACAGAATTGGGGTGGCAATAACCATTCCGTGCACCCCGAAGAGCCAAATAATGGTAATCAAGAATACCGGGATTACCGCAGAAAGGAAGGTGTCGTGACCAAAGTAGCCGATCGGCGAGAAAATCCAGGTCAAAATTCCATTAACGTCCAGCTTCAAAATTTCTTTTAGAACGAACGACACCACGATAATTACTACCCCAGGCATTAATGCGCTAAACGATTTCCCCACCGCACTTGGTACGCCCTCTGGCATTTTGATAATTAAATTCTTTTTATAGAAGAACCGCACTACTTCTACTGAAAAAATGGCACACAGGATTGCGGTAAACAGTCCTTGAGCTCCCATATTTGCCAATGGAAGGTAAGTTCCTGGCTCCATTCCGGCTGTCTTAGCATTTAAAACGTTTGGAACAATTGCTAAAATAAAAAATGACATTTCAGCTAAGACGGATGTAGAAACTGGGTCTAAATCATAAAATTTACATAAACTAGAAGTAATCGAGAATACACAATAGACCGCCATCAAACTGATGGAATAGTACATTGGAATTGACAACATGGATGCATAGGGTTGAATAAATGCTTTCCAAGCATCGATTGGTAAATTCAATAAAATTGTAAAGAACGAACCAATAATTGAAACGGGAATAATTACAGCCATCCCATCCCGGATTGCGGTTAAGTAGCGGTTGTTGGCCACCGCTCCCATTTTCTCGGAAATTGTATCAAAGTTCATGGTCAGCCTCCTTATTAACTAGTTGAAACAGTTCCTTTGCCTTTGCAGGAGTGTACATCGTCATTGGAATCAGCACTAATTTAGCACCCTTTTCTTCAGCTAATCCGGCGATGTATTTTTTCCTAAACGAAACTTGGGGCGCGAGGAGGACAATTTGATAATCCTTTTCTTGTAAGTCGTCTTCGACACGGTCAATACTAGACTCGTTAACTTCCCAAGTAACTCCGTTGTTTTGGGCTTCCTTGCTCAAAGCTTCCGCCAAAATTGACGAACTCATCCCACCACCACACGCTAATAAAATGTTCATGATAAATTCCTCCTTTAAATTTGAAACGTTTCATTTTTAGGGTGAAAATAAAATTTCCTGCTAAACACCACCTTCTTTTGAATCGTTTCATTTTCACCGAAATAATAACACGCCCCTCCAAATAACGCAAGCGCTTTCAAAAAACATTTTGCAAACTTAATTGCCTACTTTTATTTGCCAATCCGTCCTTAAAGCCATCAGCGCTGTCTAAGTACGTAGGCTATTTTTACAATAAATAGTTTCATAATTGCCTTCCTTACCCTTTACCAAACGTTCGATCAATAGTCGTCCCGCCGTTTTTCCAATCGTGGCGACCGGTTGTTCAATCGAGCTAATTGATGGGTAAAAAATATCGTTAACAAAAAAGTGGTCAAACACTAGCATTTCAACGTGTCTTTTTGAAAAATTTTGTCTTAAGGCCTTTAACGCACCTAATGACATATAATAATTGATCACGAAAAGCGCCTCAATTTCCGGGTGCTTAGTAAGTAAGCGGGTTGTCCCCTCCACTCCTGATTGAATGGTATAGTTTCCTTGCCAAATATACTGCTGATTAATGGGTAAGTCGTGTTCTCTTAGAGCATCTTCATAACCGCCCTGGCGTTCTCGGGAAATGTAATTCCGAGGCTGCCCTGAGATAATGCCAATTTTTTGGTAACCGCGGTTAATTAAATCCACCACGCCTTCCCGCGATGACTCATAATTATTAACTAAAACCACGTCGGATTGAATCCCATGAATCGGTGCGTCAATTGCTACAATCGGTACGGCTTGCTCCACCACTTTTTCCAACATGGGAGAACTTTCGTCTTGGTGAAAGACCACAATTGCGTCAATCGAGCGGTTTAACAGGAACTCGATCTTTTCTTCAAAACGTTGTTTATCTTCTCGGCAATCACAGATAATAATGCTATAGCCATAATTTTCTACGTAATTTTCAATTTCGGATACAATCGACATTGAAAAAAAGTCGGTTAAACTATTTACTACGATCCCGATCGACATACTTTTGTTCTTCTTTAACCCACTTGCAATAATATTTTGATGATAATCGAGTTCATCCATGGCTTTTTTGATTCGACTAGCAGTCTTGGGCTTTAATCTTTTACCATTCAAATAATTTGAAACTGAACCCAATGAGACTCCTGCCCGTAACGCCACATCTTTAACCGTCGCCATTTCAATCCTCCTAAATCATCTCGTACTGTGATGTTTTTAAGTTGATTGTATCAAACTACCACCCGCTTTGAGATAGATTTGTTGAATTGTCTTTTAGAACTTTGTTAGTTTTCAACAGCTTCGCTTCAATTTACTAATCACCAACCCGCATAAAATTTCACCCGCTAAATTTTTATAACTAACATTTTATTTAATAATTTCTGTTATGATGAAGGGGTTAAATCCGAATTAGAGGTCAAAGATATGGGGTATATGTATTTATCATTTGCCATCGTTGGTGAATTAATTGGAGATAATTTATTAAAGGCGTCGGCCGGTTTTACGCGTCCCGTTTACGGCATTTCTGCGTTGCTTTCGTATGGAATTTGCTTTTACTTTTTCTCGCTTTCGCTAAAAACGATTAACCTAAACATTGCGTATGCAGTGTGGGCAGGTATTGGCATTTTGCTAACTGCCGTGATTGCCTTCCTTTTTTGGAAGGAACCGATCAACCTAGGCAATATTTTAGGAATCTTCTTCATCATTGTGGGGGTCGTGATTCTTAGTTTTTACGGTGAAAATTAAGATTAAATAGAAAGACTCGCTTAATTTACTAGCTTCAAAGGGCGACAGGTTCCGCTTAATTCAAAGAGGGTGTGACCAAAGTCGGATAGTTTGCGAGCAATTGACCATGATGCCTGAATTTGGCATGATGGTCAATTTTTGGTTAAGTGGAACCAACTGACTTTTGGCTTTATTGAAGGCAAAACACCAAAACGACTTTTTAAGAATCTTTTCATCCATGAAAAGCATTTCTTTAGTTTTTTTCAGCCTCTTTTTTGATTTGCCACTTTAATCCTTACTAAATTGGTAAAATTCGTCCGCCACTTAAATTATGGCTGACCATGTTAAACTAGAAGTGGTAATTAACGAAGGAAATTATCCAAAGTTAAAATTATTGCCGGCCGATTAAAGCAAAGTGCCGGCACCATCTAAAAATAGGGAGTGTACTACATATGCTTAAGGAGTTTAAAGAATTTGTTTCACGTGGAAACGTCCTTGATTTAGCCGTTGGGGTTATCATCGGTGGTGCTTTTACTTCAATCGTCAAAGCGTTGGTCAACTATTTAATTAACCCATTAATTGGCCTATTCGTCGGAGGAATTGATTTTTCAGACTGGTCATTCAAGGTGGCCGGCGCTACCTTTAAATTTGGGAGCTTCATCAACGCCGTCATTAACTTTTTAATTATCGCCTTTGTAGTCTTTATTATCGTAAAAACCGTTAATAAATTTGTACCTACGAAAGCTGAAGAGGAAGAAAATACTGATGAAGTTGATAATAGCGAAATTTATTTAAAAGAAATCCGTGATGCGTTGGTCAAGGACCCCGGCTTACTTGAACAAGTTCGTGAACAGTCTAATACCAGTGAAAAGTAGTCGATTGCTAACTTAATTTAACCTTCAAAACGAGACTCTGGAAATTACAGGGTCTCGTTTTATATTACCGTCAATTCAGGAATGCTGAACTTAAATTTAAGTTCATTTAACTAACTGAAAGCGACCTTAAAAGAGGTCGAAAAATGAAGAACCTCAGTCGGGTTTTTGGGATATACCAAAAACCACACTTTTCCCTCCACGTAAAAGAGCTTAAATTTATTTTTTACCAAATAAGCGATATTACTTGAATGTAAGCGCATTCTTTTGCACAATAGAACCATAACGAAAAAGGAGCTGATTTTTTTATGGCATACCAATCTGTAAATCCATATACTGGAAAATTAATTCAAACATATCCAAGCACCACTGATCAAGAGGTCGAAGTTGCTTTAAAAAATGCCGATGAATTTTACCAACTTGCCAAAACTCAACCTATCGAAAAACGAGCTGAGAAACTACAATTAATTGCGGACACCTTCCGGGAAAATCTCGATGACTACGCCCGTTTAATCACTACCAACATGGGAATGCTTTTCACCGAAGCACAAGCAGAGGTTAAAAAAACTATTGAGTTTGCGGAATACTACGCCCAAAACGCCGCTAAACTATTGGAAGATATCCCCTACAATGACGTTCCGGGCGTTCGCGCTCACGTTAAATACCAATCCATTGGGGCAATTTTATTAGTTGAGCCTTGGAACTTCCCGTACACCCAAATCATGCGCGTATTTGCTCCTAATTTCATGGTGGGAAACCCCGTTTTATTGAAGGATCCTAGCATAATTCCGGATTGTTCCGATGCCTTTGCCACGGTTACCCAAAAAGCCGGTATCCCTACCGGAGCTTTCAAAAACTTATTGATCAACTATGACCAAGTCAACACCATCATTGCTGATCCACGTGTTCAAGGAGTCGCTTTAACTGGTTCGGAAGGCGCCGGAAAGAAGATTGCGGCCGAAGCTGGCGCGAACCTAAAGAAATCAACCATGGAGCTAGGCGGAACCGACGTGTTCATCGTTACGGAAGATGCCGATCTTGACCAGGCAATTAAAGTTGGCGCGAAAGCCCGGTTAACTAACGCTGGACAAGTCTGCACTTCCGCTAAACGATTCATTATCAATTCAAAAGTTTACGACCAGTTCTTAGACGGACTAATCGCAGAGTTTGCTAAACGAAAAATTGGTGATCCCCAAGATCCGAAAACGACTCTTGCGCCACTTTCTTCCAAGTCTGCCCAAGAAAAACTACAAAAACAAGTTGATATGGCCATCGCCGGCGGTGCTGAATTGCTTTGGGGCGACAATACGCCGTTTGAAGGGCCTGGCGCTAGTTTCCACCCGTTGATTCTTAGTGGCATGCAACCCGACAATCCGATGTATGATCAAGAGCTCTTTGGTCCAGTTGCACAAGTTTATAAAGTCGACAGTGACGAAGAAGCAATTGAGCTCGCAAACGCCTCACAACACGGACTAGGCGGTACCGTCTTTGCTGGCGATTTAGACCGTGCTGAAAAGCTCGCTTCCCAAATCGAAACTGGTCAAGTCGCCATTAACCAAATGCTAACTTCACACGCAAGCCTTCCGTTTGGGGGCGTAAAACTTTCAGGCTACGGACGGGAATTAAGTGACCTGGGAATTCGCGAATTTGTTAACGCTAAGACGATTATTGATGGATAAAAATCGTTAAATCGTTTATTATTAAAATGTAAGCGGATTCATCAGTTCGTTTAAAATTGTCGGAGTTAGTGAGGAATGACGTATGTTAAAAGAATTAGTTATTAATGCTGGTAGTTCAACTTTGAAATGGAAATTATTCTCCATGCCTGATGAGCAAATCTTAGCGAGCGGATTGGTTGATCGAATTGATTTGCCTGCCTCCGTTTTTACTGCTCAACAACCCGGGCAAGAAAAGTACCGCATTACCCAAGATAATATTACCTACGATTTAGCAGCTACCATGGTGCTTTCGTACCTAAAAGATCAAGGGGCCGTGGAACATCTTCACGAAATTAGCGGAATTGGTCATCGCGTTGTCGCTGGGGGTGAGTATTTTAAAGATTCTGTCTTAGTAGACAATGAAGTTTTGGCTCAGATTAAGGAACTCTCCCAGTACGCCCCGCTGCACAACCCCATTGAGGCGCGCTATATTGAGATTTTCATGCAGCTATTGCCTAAAGCGCGACAAGTAGCCGTTTTCGACACTTCATTGTACGCAGAAATGCCAAAAGTAAACTACCTTTACCCCATTCCTTACGAGTATTACACCGAGTACGGTGTGCGGAAATATGGTGCGCACGGAACTAGCCACCGTTACGTTGCCCAACGGGCTGCCGAAATGCTCGGTCGGCCGTTAGAAGACCTAAAATTAATCACCTGCCATTTGGGATCCGGTTCGTCAATCACCGCCTTCGACCAGGGTCAGGTTATCGACACTTCGATGGGCTTCACTCCGCTAGGCGGGGTAATGATGGCGACTCGAGCAGGCGATTTGGATGCTTCCCTCGTGGCTTTCCTAGCTGAGAAATTAGAAATTAGCGTAGAAGAAGTCGTTGACATTCTCAACCAAAAATCAGGTTTATTAGGCATCTCCCAGCTTTCTCCCGACCAACGGGATCTGGAAGAAGCTGCACCTACCAACCCCCAAGCGCAACTGGCTTTAGATATGTTCATTAATCGAGTTGTCCGTTTTATCGGAAGCTACGTTGCAGAACTTGGCGGTTTAGACGCAATTGTCTTCACCGCAGGCTGCGGAGAGAATGCGATTGAAGTACGCCAAAAAATTGCTGACCAACTTAGTTACTTTGGTTTGGCAGTCGACGCCTCCCGCAATGACGTCCGAGGCAAAGAACGGAAAATCAGCCCTGACAATGCCGCGGTAGACGTGTTAGTCGTTCCTACTAACGAAGAATTAATGATTGTACGAGACGTTCAACGTTTGGCAAATTAATCTCCCTAAAGTGTGCCGGCAGAAGCGCTGGATTGGTTTTTGTTACTTCATTTATTAAAATTTAAGCCTAAAGAATCGGAAAAACTAAAAAAATTCTTTTCCCCAAAGAAACTTTTTTGGAAAAATAATTTTGGCTTTAATAGCGTCAAGACGTGCGCCAAAAGTTAGTTTATTCCGTTCAATCCCAAATCGATCATTATGCCCAATTCAGGCATAGTGGTCGATTTTTAGTTACGCCGTAAACTTGTTCCACGCTCTTTTGGTTTTGTCTAATTAACATTCCTTTGATATTTCCTATTGACTTTAAATAGAGATAACTGTGATCTAACCCCGCCCAATTAGCTCAAATTACCGCGGTACAGATGGTTTTAGTTAGTTCATTAGGAACTTTGATAGGCTATTTTTTGGCCCTTCCCTTAGCTCAAGAAATGTACCACCTCATTCAAAACGAAGCGGGAAAAACTTACATTCCTTCCGTTGTAATCAATTACCAGTTAAATTCGTTCTGCGCAGTTTGGGGACTCACCTCAATCATCACCTACGTTTCAAGCTTTCTTTATAGTTACCGCACTTTAATGAAAATGAAAAATACCAAGCAACACCGCTTTTTGAAAATTCTGAAAACTGTTTTTTCGGCATCGTGGTTGTGCTAACCATCTCAGGGATCCTTTGGGAGTACTACCAAATCTACTTTGCTACCAACGATATTAAACCTACCGATACTTTTCAGCTACTGTTGTTCCTTACCGCCACTTTGGTTTGGCTAGTTGGCAATCACTTAATCAAGCTCAGTCTCCGTTTAATTTACTATGGAGTGCGTAAACTAGGTACGCGGACGCTAAATACCGCGTTTTATCGAGTTAACCGCCATTCCTCACGATTAACTACCCTAATTGAACCTTTTTTAATCGCATTGCTGCTTCTTTCAGGGATTCTTCATCTAGTTTTGGAATTGCTTAACATGCAACGCGTCCGGAGCCTTACTGGGGTGTTCCTCGTGTTACTGATTTATCTGGGCCCCACCTTAATTATCGTCGCCGGCAATATGATTTCCTTAACCATTATGGAAAGAAACATTGCAAATCAAGATTTCACGCAATTGAGAATTTTAGGTTACTCTCCCGGTGATATTTTATTGGAACAAATTCAAGAAGGAGCTCTGTATAGCTTGACGGTTGGCTTTTTGATGGCAATTTTTAACTTGCTATTCTTTGCCGCCATCCGTTTTGTGAAAAACCGGGTGTTTGACGTTGCCTATTTTTCCCTTGATTGGGTTTCCGTTTTATACTGGCCAATCTTAGCTAGTACGGCATGTTTCATCCTGGTCTTCTTACTTGGTAGTGTCCGAGTAAAAGCTGCTTGATCCTAAGCTAAGAAGTGCTAAAAGTTAGTACTTAGCACGCTTAATAAAAAGGAAACGGGACAAAATCCGGAAAATTTGTAAGCATTAACTAAAAATCGACCATTATGCTAATTATTGGCATAATAGTCGATTTGGGGTTTAAGGGGGACAAATTGACCTTTGGCGCACGTTTTGAACCTACTTAAATTCAACACCACGAAACCTTTTAGAGTCCTTGACGCCATTGCATTATTAATTCTGGTTGTTGCGCTGCTTCATCAATTTGCCGCTTAATAGTTTGAAAATTATGACTCAAATAGAATCGAATTGCCGCCGGATTTTGATCATATACTGCCAAACTAAGTTCAGAGTAATCGTGTTGGAGCTGCGTCACTAACCGGCCGCCAATTCCTTGTCCTTGCACATCAGCAGACACAAAAATCCCCGCCAGATAGTTTTCTTGTAGCCCCGCAAAGCCACGAATGCAGCGCTCGTCCTCAGCAACGTAAACCGTTGCCTGTCGCATTGCCGCCTCCACTGCCCCTTGATTTTGCTTCCAGTATTGGGGATCCACAAAATGGTGCGCAGATAAATTTCCGTCCAACCAAATTGCCATAATTTGGTTCAATTGAACTTCAGTAATGTTTTTTAACCGATGAATTTTAATTTAGATCGACCTTCTTTCAGAAAATTTAAAAGTAATTAAGGAATGCTAAATAATTCAGCCTTTTGCTCGTATTTGTTAACTGAAGGTGCTATTTTTAGAGTCGAAGGAGTTGATTTAGATGACATTTGCAATTTCGCGCTTTTTTTGGGTCGCGGCCACCATTTTTAACGTAATTTTAGGCGCTATTGGCGCGGTGTTGCCAATCATGCCCGGCACTCCATTTTTCATTTTAGCATTCTTTTGCTTAAAAAAAGCCTCTCCCGAGCTGCATCAACGAATCGTACATACTAAACTAATGGTATGGTTAGAAACTAAGTTTCCGCTTTTAGAGCACTGGTTGCACTAAATAGCCGATTTGGTCAGCTTAAATTAACTTAAATTGAACTTCAGAATTTGTTTAAATGACTTGATTTAATTTAAAAAGCCGCTTCTAGGAATAGTACTAGGAGCGGTTCTTTTTTCAAAATTACCACGGTTGGCGGAGCCATCCAACGCCACCACCATCAATCCATGGGCGTTAAATATAATCAGTTCTTCTACCCTGGCGACGACGAACGTGAACAAAAAATTGTTTATGCAATCTTACGTTCGGTAACTTCCTGGTTCATCGCCAGCTGCTTTATTTTATTCCTTTCCCTACTGTTCATTCCGCTTTTCACTCTCAGTGCTAAAACCACCATCGCCTTTATTGGTACGGGACTCGCCGTAATTTTTTTAACGGCGAATGCAATCTACTACTTTTTATGGTTTAAATACGACCCGCAATAAGTAAATTAAGCACTGATAACAAAAGCCGGATAATTTATGGGCACCAATTAAAAAACGACTATTATGCCAAATTCAGGCTTAATAGTCGTTTTTGAATTAAGTAAAATAAACTGCCTTTTGGGCGCGCGTTTTGGTCCCCTTAAAGACAACGTACCAAGGATTTTTTCTCTGCCTCTTAATTTATTATTTACTTATGGTACGGGCTCCCCGATTGAATCATGAAGGCTCGGTAAATTTGTTCCGTCAGCACCAACCGCATCAGCTGGTGTGGCAGGGTGAAACGTCCAAATGAAATTGCCGTGTCAGCTCGTTTCATTACTGCTGGGCTTAAACCCAGCGAACCGCCAATAACGAAGGTGATGTCTGAATGTCCATACGTGGTTAATTTCGCGATCTCTTCGGCCAGCTCTTCTGAAGAACGCTCCTTACCCTTACTCTCTAGGGTAAAGACGTATTCACGGTCCTTAATCTTAGCTAAAATGCGTTTGCCTTCCTTTTCCTTAACCATTTCCATCTGGGCGTCACTTAAACTTTCGGGCGCTTTTTCATCCGGGACTTCAATAATTTGAAATTTGCAGAATTTAGAAAGTCGTTTGGCGTATTCTGCAACCCCCTGTTTCAGATATTTCTCCTTTAACTTTCCCACACCAATAATTTTGATATTCACCGTTTATCCACATCCAATCCTCAAGTTATCCACAAAGTTTTCCACAGGCGTTTTGAAATACTCACAATATATTGGGCCGAATTTATGTTCGCCACCACATTTATTTCTTTGGATTTGTCAACAGTATTTTTACTTATCCACAGTTTTCCACCTTCATTTTTAAAATTTTGTTACCGCTACAAACGTTGTCATAGCGGCGTTTTTCACCTTAAAATTCACTTTTTAATTTTTTTATCCACATTTTCCACCGCAACCTGTGGAAAACTTTTCTACAAGTCCGAAGGTCGGTTTAATCAGTTTTGTGCACAACTTTATTTCCTCTTCCAAAGTTATGAACAAAGTTATCCACAGTTTTCCACACGGAACTACAACTGTACTTCAATTGTCCTTCCGCCTAAATCGTTATCATTAATTTTTGAACTAACTTTGAATTCACCAAAACTAATTTACGTTCTTGCCCACCTTTTACTGCCGTATAGAAAACTGGGTTCCGCCACCAAATATTTTTGGCAGAATCCAGTTTGCAAGCTAACTACTTATTGAATTTCTACTAGCTTCCCAATTGACAATAAATACAGGTACTTTTCGTTAACTGGTTTACCCAGAATATTACTTAACGCTTGCGCATATAGGTTAACCTGACCCTGGTACCGATCAATCACTTTTTGAATCCCTTGCTGCGGGCTGCCTGGGAGTACAAAGTCAGTTTTGTAATCCAGCAGAATTACTCGGCCATCTAATTCGAAGTACGCATCGATAATTCCGTGAATTAAAACGTCCTGATTGCCAACTACATTAGGAAATAGCCCTTTTGCTGGCAACAGCAATGAGAACGCCTCTTCACGGTGCACTTGTTCGGGATGTGCCAACATTAATTGTCCTAGTTCACTTTCAAAGAAGTCTAAGATGCTGTTGATTCGTATTCGCTTCGCTACGGCTTCTTCTAACACCCGATTCATCACTAACTCACGAATTTTATCCTTGATTACTGCCTCAGTAACCGGTTCTCGCAAATCAAGCTGCTGCAAAATCAAGTGGGTCGCCGTTCCGATCTCAGTTGGTTTAGGTTGGCTAACTTCGCTCATAAAGCGGGGCGTCATCAGTTGATCGGTGACAAACCGTTTCTGCGGACGAATTTTTTGGTCACGGTCGACCGCACTAAAGTCCATCTCTAATTTGTCCGGATCATCAAAAACCCGTTTAATTTCCGATACAGACTGATAAGCCGTCGTTTGGGTTGCTTCAATATCATGATATTTGAAGTTCAGAATCGCCCGAATTTGGTCTGCATCATTAATGTCGCTATTCACGTCCACTTTTTCTAACGTTGGTGGTGGTCCTTGCTCAATTCCCGTGTCAGAACGCTGCCCAGCCAGTAAATCAGCGCGGTTAACGACCTTCAATTTAACTTCAACTCCAGCGGCAGATTCCAAATTTCTTGAACTAACTTCGGGATAGTCTTCCGTAACGGATGGTACTCGCATAATCGCCATTCCAATCCAATCGAGAAAGTTTTTCGCCTTTCCTCGCTCAGCTTCTGGCAACAGCAGCTCACCCGTGTCAGCTGCCTGGGCCCACTTTTCTAGCGTTGGGGTAGCAGCCTTTAGCGCTCCGGTAATGATTAACTTTTGTTGTGCACGAGTTAGCGCAACGTAGAGCACCCGGAGCTCTTCGGCGAGCATTTTACGTTGCCGTACGTCAATAATCCAGTTTTTCTGCATTGTGTCGACTTCTAAGCGGTGCACAAAGTCCTTCACGGTAATTCCCATCCCCGCATCACGGTCTAACACGTAGCGGCCCTTAGTGTCGCTATTATTAAACCCGTGATCCGCATCGATCAGGAACACGATTGGAAACTCTAATCCCTTACTACTATGGATGGTCATTAATTTTACGGCTTCCGTATCGGTAACTACCGGATTTTCTGCCAAATCTTTATTCTTTTCGCGCATTTTTTCTACAAAACGCACGAATTGAAATAACCCTTTAAAACTGGACTCTTCATAGCTTTGGGCCCGGTCATATAAAGCATGGAGGTTATTTTGTCGTTGCGGTCCATCCGGCATTCCGCCGACGTAATCCAAATACCCGGTCTCTTGGTAAATCTCCCAAAGTAAATCTACCAGCGTGCATTGTTGGGAAAGCTTCCGAAAATGCTGTAATTGGGCTAAGAACTGGTCAATTTTACGTTTTAAGTTGGCTTGAAATTCATTTTGGTAATCAATTTTAAACTCATTTTGGAAATACAATACCGACTCAAAATAATGCCCGTTCTTCTTAGAAATTCGCAAAAAGGCCAGCTCGTTTTCATCAAGGCCAACAATTGGCGAACGTAAAACGGCAGCTAATGGGATGTCCTGGTACGGATTATCAATAATCTTCAAGAGGGCCATCATGATCGAAACTTCGGTCGTTTGGAAATAGTCTTGGGCATTGCTAACTTCAATTGGGATTCCGTACTTTTTGAAGGTGTCCACGATGTTAAGATTGTTATTCCCCGTCGAATGCAGCAATGCAATATCACTATATTTCAAAGGCCGCATTTCCTGCGTATCCCGATCGAAAACTTCGGTTTGATCCGCAAATAGCCGCTTAATACGTTGCGCAATCATTTGCAACTGTCCGTCGTTTTTATCGGTGATTATCGCTCCAGGTTCTTGGTCAGCCGTATTTTCGTTTTGCTGATCGTCAAATAATAGAACTTCCGTGTCATTCTGAACTTCAGCGGGGTAATATTTCGCACCGAACTTCAGCTGTGCATCCGCGTCGTAGGCAATTTCTCCCACCGCCTGGTCCATGATTTGGTTAAAAATCAAGTTGGTAAAATCATCAACGTTTTGCATGGAACGGAAATTTTCCGCCAGAATAATCCGTTCGTCTGGTTGCCCAGATTGTTTAAATCGCCGGCTTTTACTAATGAATAAGCTGGGGTCTGCCATTCGGAAGGCGTAAATTGACTGTTTAACGTCCCCCACCATGAACATGTTTCCAGGATCTTCACGAGCCACCGCCGTCAAAATGGTCTCCTGAAGCGGGTTAATATCTTGGTATTCATCGACAATTACTTCGTTAAATTTCTCCTGGAAATTCCGCCGAACTGCCTGACCCTCTTCGGACTGGTTCTGCAAAATTTGTAACGCAAAGTGCTCTAGGTCACTAAAATCCAGGGAACGCCGCGTTAGCTTTTCTTGTAAAAAGCGGTCGGAAAATTGCTGCTGAACTTCAATTAACTTCAGCATTAACTCCCGCGCGTCCTTAAAAATGGCGATTAACTGGTCATTTTTTAGTTTAAAGTACCGCTCCACTAATCCGTTAAATTCAGCTTTAAATTCGTTGCGTAACGGCTTAGCTTCTAAATTAAACTCTTGAACTTCAGGCTTTTTCCCACGCGGTAACTGGGCAAACTTAAAGTTAACCATTGCCTGTTGCAAGGCATCCCAGTTAGGCTGATCAAACTGATCAATCACGGTTTTTAAACCGGCTACTTCCGTTTGGAAATTAGCGGCCGCTTTTTGCAAAGGCTCGCCGCCGTTAATTGCACGTTCGGTAAGGTTAAGGTCCGTTTGATAAATTTGAATCAGCTGCGTTTTTATCTTTGCGAGGATTTGTTTCACAAAATCCATTTCCATTACCTGATCAGTTTGTACTTCATAATTATTGGCAATCTTAGTTAGCCACGCTTCAGGATCCGGGTTGGCGTTTGCAAATTCGAACAAGTCCAACATTAATTCCTGTAAACCAGCATCCGAACGGTCGTTAGAAAAATTACGCGTTAAACGGGCAAATTGACCATCCTCATCACTTTCGTACAGTTCCTCCCGTAAGTCGGCCCACACCTGTTCCTTCAATAACTCGCTTTCCGTAGGATCCATGATGCGAAAGGCTGGATCTAGGTCAATTACGTAGTAGTAGTTGCGGATCACTGCCATACAGAAAGCGTGCAAAGTACTGATATTAGCGTTATTTAATTTGCCGAGCTGTAGCGAAAGGTGGTTTTGTAAGTCAGCATCCTTAACCTCACTAATCTTTTTCATAATTGCCGCTCGGATCCGCTCCTTCATTTCAGCAGCGGCTGCTTCAGTGAAGGTCACGACCAGGAGACGATCCACGTCTTCTCCGTTGATAATCTTTTGAATTACCCGTTCAACTAAAACCGAGGTCTTTCCCGATCCAGCGGAGGCCGAAACTAAAATATTATGCCCCGAACTATCAATTGCTTGTTGTTGACTAGGCGTGTAAGTTCTAGTTGCCATTCTTCTTGCGTTCCTCCTCAATCTTCCTTAAGACCGTTTCTTTATCGAGTTTTTCTAAGACTCGGTAATTATTTTCCGGTAGCATTGCGTCAAATTGCATAATTTCTTTATATGGTGAATATTCCAGCGCGGTCGTCCGGTCTGGCCATTGTACCGGGTTCAAATCGACTTCACCACTAAAGATTCGTTTTCCAGCTTCAATGACCTTCTCTTCGGCATGTTTAATCAAATCCTGAAGTTCAGTTTCACTGACGACGTTGTTTAAGCTAGCCTTGGTTAGGCTACCGCTCTTAGTGAAATCAAACGGGTACACTGCCGATTTACCAGTTTCAGCGACCGTTTTATCAATTTCCTTCAACAGTTCTTCGTTGTTCAACACGAACCCGTTTAAAGAAAACTTTTTGAAGAGTGCCTGTTGCAATTGATCTTCATCTTGCACCTTCAAATCGGTAGCCTTTAACAGCGGATCTTGGAAAATCATGTATAGCGCGCTTGATAGTCGTGCTTGTTCGTGAGGATCAATCCGTTGTCGATTTTGCTGCACAACGTCTAAATATAACAACATCTGCATTGCCAGCCCGTAATAAGCATCGGCAAAGTCGAACTTACGCGTGCTCGACTTGTAATCGACCACTCCTAAATATGGTTGACCTTCAATATTAATTTTGTCGATGCGGTCGATTTTACCGCGGACGTTAACTTCCTGTTTTCCATTAACTTTGAAGTTCAGCGCAGGTAAGCCTTCCTTCAAGCCAATTTGGCCAAACATTTGCTCTGAAGCAATTGGCCGCATTCTGGTCTGAGCTAATTGTTTAAAAATCGCCGTAACCATCGTTTCCACCGTACGATCTAACTGATTTCTCAAGTATCCCATTCGGTAGGTGCTATTAAATTGATCAAACTGCGAGTCTTGGCGCATGTTTTCTAAAACTCGTTTGGTAACCTGTTTTATCTGTGTTTGATTAACTTCATTGAAGTTCAGATCCGCTTGAGTAATTACTTTTACTAGGTTATCCATCGCAGCGTGGAAGTACTGCCCGGTATCCGCCGGGCTTAAATCCGCCGTTTCCCGTTCTTGCAGTTTCAAACCGTACTTCAAGAAGTATGAATATTCATTGCGGAAAAATTCCTCGAGTTTCGAAACCGAAGCGTAAATTTTATCACCATATAACTGCGTGACGATGTCCGGTTTTAACTTGCGAGGGACGTTCTTATAACTTAAACTCCCCATCAGTCGTTCGGTTAAATCATGCCAGCGGCCAGCCTCTAAGATGCTGTAAATTAAATTCCACCGTACGTCAGCCGGTTGCTTACTTTCCTTCATGGAACGAGCGTACTGAACTAAATGACTTAGCGTACTCCGTTTTGAACCGATAAACGGTTGAATAAGCGGTTGATCCACAGCCGGACGACTAGGCAAACATTGAACTTCAATTTCAAAGTAAGCCTTAATTCGTTCCACGTAAGGCGACAATTTAAAGTCAGTTCCGTCATTGCCCCGTTTTGGATAGGTAAAGATTAACCTTTGAGAACCAATCATAAAGGTTAGGTAGTTTAAATAAGGTTCCTGACGCATTTGTCGCTCGTTACTCATCTTAAGGAATTGGTCATCTGCAAGCTGGTCACTAACTTGCGCTTTACCTTCCTGACTCAAAAAATCATTATCCTGAATTTGTTCCGGCATGGCCCGGTCGGTTGCGCCAATGATGAAGACCACCTTCCGATCCATCATTTGCACCATGCCGCTTTCTGAAATAAGCACCTGATCCAAAGTGGATGGGATTTGAGAGTAGGTCGCATTTTCAAAGCCAGCATTTAATAAACCGATGAAATTGTTGGAATCAAATGGCTGGTCACCTAAAATGTCCACAAATTCATCCAGCATCGTCACAAACGTTTCCCAAGTCTGCTCTGGTTCAGCAGCCTTGGCCAAGTTACCGTCTTCAATCCATTGGTCGCGCCAGGCCAGCAACCGCTGGTCCACGTGGTTACGAATTAAAAACTGGTACAGTGCCTTGGCCGCCTCCGCGCCATTTTCAGCTACCGCCAACTGGTTGAAAAACGGGTTGACCGTTTTAACTACGTAATCCTTAATTTCGTTAATCCGTCGGTTAATTTCACGTTCCTCGTCAGTTTGCTGCTCCATATCAACGTCATTGAAACGTTGGTATTGCCACGGAGCTTTTTGCAGCCACTTACTGCCGTAAATTCCCTGACGCAGCACGTAGTTTTCCGTAATTTGGACGCTTTTGACAAAATCCTTCCCGTCCGGGTCGGCGTCATTTTCAGGACGGAGAAGGCCAGTTTTCAGCAAGCGCATTACGTCTTCGTAACGAAAATGCCGCTTTTGAACGTCGAACAACGCGTTAATCAATTCTAGTAGGGGATGATTTTTCATCGCCACTTGCATATCGTAAAAAATCGGAATATCAAACTGATCGAAAATTGGTTTAATAATTGTGTCATAGTCGCTCAAATGGCGGGTTAACACTGAAAAATCGGAGAAATTTAGCCGGTCATCCTTCGTCATCATTTGTCGAATTGCCGTGGCTACGTGCTCTACTTCGGCATACCGACTGTTAAATTCGAGCACCTCCACACTGTTATTTTGTTCATGCCCATTCTGACCAAGCTGTCCCTGCGTAGATGCAACCCAGTAGCGCTCTAGTTTTCTTAGATCGTCATTTACCCGTTTTTTGGTTACCACTCGTGGAGAAACCACTTGAATCCTGTTTTCACGAGCCCATTCATTTATTCTGAAAAATAATTTTTCATTTTCAAAAAACAAGCTATTTTCTGAAAGTTTTTCATTTAGTGGATTACGCTCCATTACTAAGTCAATTACGACGGTCGCGTTAGCCTTAATCAACGTCTGAATTAAATTAAGCTCTTCCGCAGTAAAATTAGAAAAACCGCTAATCACAAAGCTTTGTGCATGTAAATCCATTTTGGCTAACTGGTCGGTTAATGCACGCAAGATATCACTGCTATCGACAAATTTTTGTTGAATTGCTTCGTCATAAGCCGTATAGATGATATTTAAATCATGCAACTTAGCCATCAAGTCTAACTGGGGATCTTCATTTTCGGCTAGTTGATCAATGATTTGACTTAAATTTTCAGGGCTTACGTTTCCTTGTTTAAATTCTGCCAATTGGCTAGTGATTTCTTGAATTAAACCAAGTTGTGCATCAATGTTATGGAATAATAATAGTTCATCCTGATGCTCCACGATAATTCGGTAGAGTAACATACTGGTACTTGAATTAGTCAAACGGGGATATTGGTAAATGCTACTATTACGTAAGAAAAACCACGCTAACCGGCTAATCGATAAAATTTGAATATCCTTTTGCGCAAAAACCGGGCCCGCTGAATCGCTTTTTTCGCGGAGTTTTTGCAACAATTGAATTTCAGATTGGAACTTAATGTGATTAGGTACCAAATAGTAAATTTTACGTTGCTTTTGTTGTTGCTGAAGTTCAATTATTGTTTCAGCAACCGCATCTAAATGGTCGACACTGGCCGGCCCGTACATAAATTTAAGTGGCATAGTTCCTCCTTAATTGGGATTTGAGATCCCTACGGATTGATTTTGGTATTCTTCTGTTAAAATTACTTGCTTAACGAGCTTGATAACTGCCCGCTCACTAACTACGGCAGTGGGAATCGGTTGTCCTTCCGGAGTAATTTCAGCACCTTGATTTTGAACTTCAGATTTAACTTCAACTGGTCGAATGATGGTGTACGGCAGCTCTGTTTCATCAACTAGCTTAGCCACGTACTTGACCTCCAGCATTAGTTCCTTTACGTCCTGAACTTCAATCCAAGTGGGATCAATTTCGTTATCCATTCCAGCAGTTGCTAAAAAAACAATTTTATTAACTTGTAATTGTTGTTCTTCTAGCCGGTCCACCACCGTTTCAAACTCCTCGTCCATCCCCAAATGAAGCAGGTCTACGTATAATACGTCGTAGCTGCCCATCGCCTCTTGAACTTCAGCGATAGTCACCTTTACTTCTGGCAAAGCATTTAGCTCCGCCGCCACTACATCAGAGACCGGACGATCCATCCCGATTGCTAATATCTTCATTGTATTCTCCTTTAAAACGTCTTTTTACCATTATAGAACGGATTCATTCTTTCTCCAATTTTATCGATTATTGAAGCCTTTGTACGCTCCCCGCGTGATCGTGAGTTGTTGAAATATTTTTTATGTGTTAAAATTTCAGACAAATTAAATGGACCCAAGCCTATATAATGTCTTAATCTGGTTGACAGTTTCTACCCAACGCCGTAAATGTTGGACTATAGGAATTTTTAACTTACATATTCATCAAAATGGCTGGAGAATGAGCTAGTCCGTTTGCTTTGTCGTGCCAATAATCGGGCCACTTCTAAGATACGGTGGGGAACGATAGACCTTGGTGACGGTGTGGTAAACTTCTAACCCTCATGTCCCAGCTTTTTTTAATTGTAGTTTGGCGCCTTCCAGACTATTTATAGGCTCGCTTTCATAACTTTTGAAAATATATGAAAACGAGGAATGTACTTTATGAAAACTAATGATTCGTATGCTGACGCACCAATTACCGAAATCACCCCGCAACTAACCGAGGGTAAAGCAGCGGTACTTGGTTTTCAGCACCTCTTGGCGATGTATTCCGGTGACGTAATCGTCCCCCTCCTTATCGGGGGCTTTTTACATTTTACCGCCGCCCAAATGACCTATTTGGTGTCCATCGACATTTTCATGTGTGGCATTGCCACCCTTTTACAAATTAGAACCACGCCGCTCACCGGAATTGGCCTACCTGTAGTGCTAGGTTGCGCAATTCAATCGGTCCAACCTCTAGAGCGGATTGGCGGTGGACTAGGGATTACGGCAATGTATGGGGCAATTATCGCGTCGGGACTCTTTGTTATTTTGGTTGCCGGACTCTTTTCTAAAATTAGGGGACTTTTTCCGCCAATCGTAACTGGTTCCATCATCACCGTAATTGGGTTTACCTTAATTCCCGTGGCATTTGAAGACATCGGGGGTGGAAATCCCGCTGCGCAATCATACGGCGACCCCAAAAATCTATTAGTCGGTTTGGTTACCGTTGCAGTAATCGTCTTCATCAACGTTTGGGCGCGCGGTTTCATGCGTTCCATTGCCGTGTTAATTGGGATTCTCGTTGGAACCGGCATCGCCGCTTTGTTAGGAATGGTATCATTTACCCCCGTTTTACAAGCAAGCTGGTTTCATTTTCCCCGCCCCTTTTACTTTGGGGTGCCGACTTTTAACCTCTCAGCGATTTTAACGATGATTATGGTGACCCTCACCACGATGATTGAATCCACCGGGGTCTTCTTCGCCCTCGGGGATTTAGTTGGTAAAGAAATCACCCAAACCGATTTAAAACGGGGATACCGTGCGGAAGGCGTTGCTGCCATTTTAGGCGGAATTTTCAATACCTTCCCGTATTCTACCTTTTCTGAAAACGTAGGGGTTTTGCAACTTTCCGGTGTTAAAAGTCGCAAACCGCTTTATTACGCTGCTGGATTTCTAATCCTCTTAGGACTCCTCCCAAAGGCCGGCGCCATGGCCACCATTATTCCTTCTAGCGTCCTGGGAGGCGCTATGCTAGTAATGTTCGGCATTGTCGGCATCCAAGGCGTCCGAATTCTCCAAAAGGTGAACTTCAATCAAACTAAAGATATCTTAATCAGTGCATTATCCATTGGAATGGGGTTGGGGTCAACCGTAGATCCGCAAATCTACCGAGCCCTCCCTCAAGCCTGCCAGATGCTCTTAACTAACGGCATCGTGGTGGCTAGCATCACCGCCGTGGTCCTTAACCTATTATTCAACGGCTACGATTCTTCTCGTTAATTGTTCCATCAGTAACTGTGCTAAAATTAAGTTAAATGAAGTTAATGTCAGTGAATGAAACGACCGACCCGCCTACTTTAATGGCGCATCGACCTTCGCTTTTGCGATGTCGCTTCGTTCTTGGCATTTTTCTTTTAGGATGGAGATTTATGATGGAAAATAATTTTATTTGTACATGGGCTCGGAACGCTTCCCCACTGATGCAAGCTTACCACGCTAACGAATGGGGCCAAGTTTCTCACGACGACCGTTACATGTTTGAAATGCTCTCACTAGAAGGCTATCAAGCTGGGCTCAGTTGGAATACAATCCTTAATAAACGGGCTGCCTTCAAAGAATCCTTCGCTAACTTTGAGGTCGCTAAGGTTGCCCAAATGACGGATGCTGACGTGGAAAAGCTTATGCAAAATCCAGCTATTTTACGGCATCGCGGTAAATTAAAAGCCACCATTACGAACGCTCAGGCCTTTATGCAGGTCCAGGCGGAGTTTGGCAGCTTTGATAAATATATTTGGCAATTTGTTAATGGCCGGCAAATCAACGACCACATCCGCATTCCGGAAGAAATCCACGCGCAAACCCCGCTTTCAGCAAAAATTTCTGCAGATTTAAAACAGCGCGGGTTTAAATTTGTGGGGCCGGTAATCATTTACTCATTCATGCAAGCAATCGGCTTGATCAACGATCATGAAATTGAATGCATGTATAACCCCGGCTAAGGAGGGCTCTGCTAATGGAAAGACTAATCCCCACGTCCGCAAACGGCACCATTCCCAATCTTTATTTTATTGGCCGGTGGGTTCCTAAAAAGTTTGCAAATCGTTCGGTGATGTACACCACCAACTTGGGTGCTCAAGTGACCTTTGAAGTTCAAAATGCTGCGAGCGTGATTTTGGAATGGATACTTCCGGACCTCACCATCCCGCAAACCGTCACGATTTTTGTTGACGATCAGCCTCGACTGATTGAACTTAACGAACCCTGCTTTGAACTTCAATTAAGTTCAAAATCCCGACACGTCGTGCACCTTTATTTCACTGGTAATACCGACCAAGACGAGGTTTGGACTTCTTCAGCAGGTTTAGCGCTTGCCGATGTCCATCCTTCTGCGGGTGGTCAAATGCACGCAGTTAAACCTGCTGGGCCCTTGGTTGCTTGGATTGGCGATTCCATCACGGCGGGATGTTGGGTACGTGAAAAAGTTCCTTCTCGCGGATACGGCGCCGACCTCAACTACGCAGCGCTAGTTTCCCGTAAATTAAATTGGGAAGACTATCGGGTCGCTTACAGTGCAGCCGGAATTATTCGTTATGGCACGGGCGGAGTTCCTGCCGCGCCCCGTTTTATTAACTACGTAGATTACGAAACTCCGGCACCTGATTTCCAACCTAAATTTGTTTTTATTAACTTAGGCACCAACGACTGGCAATTCGATACTTCAGTATTTGAAATGTACTTCACCGCCTTTATGAAGGAAGTTCAATTTAAGTTCAATGAAGCTCAAATTTTCGTGATGATTCCGTTAAACCAGAGCCATGCTAAAACAATCAAAGCCATCGCACAAACGTTTAATTTCACCGTAATTCCGACCGCTACTTGGAAATATTCCACTACGGATGAAGTTCATCCCGACGTGGCCGGATCGCAAGTTCTCAGTCGCCAACTGTTGGACTGGCTACAGATTCACGGCTGGGTTTAATCAGAGCTTGCCTTACTTCGTTTTAACCCAATCCCGGTGAAACCACTCAAGATTGAGAAAACGGGCGACAAAAGGCTAAAAAAGGCAAATGGCAAGTAGTCTAACGTGGCTACGTGGAACGTATTTGCCGCAAACGTCGCCGCCACGCCCCAAGGTACTAGGTAGTTAATGACAGTTCCCCCGTCTTCCAAAGCCCGGCTTAGCGCTACGTTTGCTAAGCCGGCTTTTTTAAAGGTCGCTTTGAAGGCTTTTCCTGGCAGAATTACCGATAAAAACTGCTCTCCAATCAAGAGGTTGGCTCCCATCGCACTAAGAACCACTGCTAAAATCAATTTGCCGTCGCTATTTAGTACTCGCGCAATTGGTTCCATGACCTGGTTGATCAATCCTAAATGAACGAGCACGCCGCCTAGTGACAAGGTCACCACAATCAAGGAGACGGTGGTCATCATGCTGGCAATTCCGCCCCGACTTAGTAATTGATCCACCTCTAGGTTACCAGTGTGAGCAACGTAGCCAGTTTCAATAATTTTAGCTAAGTGCTGCACGGAAGTAGCCGGATGTTCGAGCCAAATTAAACCTACCGACACCCCAATGTTGATGAACAGGGTGGGAACTGCCGGAACTCGGCGCCAAGCGCAAACAAACATTAAAATAATTGGAATCAAAACCCACCAGCCGGTTGCAAAATGGGCCTGTAAAACTGATTCAGTATGCTGAATTTTGCTAATGTCAGCATTTTGGGCGTCCCCTGCACCAAAAATAGCAAACAAGATTAACGCTCCCACAAAGGCTGGCAACGTTGACCACATCAAGTTGCGAATATGATCAAATAAATCGGCATCGACCACCGCCGCGGAGAGGTTAGTTGATTCAGAAAGCGGCGAGCACTTGTCGCCAAAAACCGCTCCGGAAATGATTGCTCCAGCAACTAACGCTGGGTTAATGCCCATCGTCATCCCCATTCCAAAAAACGCAATCCCCACGGTCGACATCACCGTAAACGCCGATCCGACGGCAGTCCCCACCAATGCGCAGACTACGAAGACGGAAGGGATGAACCAATTTACACTGATCATTTTAAAACCTACGAGCATCAACGTTGGGATGATGCCGGCCGCAATCCAAACGCTGATTAACGCTCCTACAAGGATAAAGATGAAAATCGGGATAATCCCGGTTTCGATCCCCGATTTAATTCCATCGTTAATCGCTTGCCAGCTAAACCCCCGTATTTTAGCCCAAATCGTTAATAATCCTAATACTAAGAGTACCGGTGTTTGGGGTGACAACCCCCACTTAATCACGCCGGTTCCTAAAATTGCCAACATGACAATCAAAACTAAACTTGCTTCCCGTGTCCTTACCTTTTGCATCCTCTTCCTCCTTAATTTAGCTAATAAAAAATCCCGGTTGTATTTAAAATACAACCGGGACGAATTAACCGTGGTACCACCCAAATTAGACCCTCCCTAGGGGACAGTCTCACTCACTAGATGATAACGGTTCTAGTTATTAGCCGTTCTTAACAAAACTATTCCACGGTATTTCGCCGCAATAATCCTGATCGGTTCGCAGCAACCACCGACTTCCTGACACCCAGATTATCCGCTACTTAATGTGAAAGTTATTGCGCTTTAATTTATTGTAGCTAGCCTATCATGTCCATTTTCAAACGTCAAATCCCAACCTTTATAAAATCGGCGACAAGAGCCGTGAAAAAGTTTGTTTGAACTTCAGCCAGCGTGATTGGCGGTTAAAGATACCCACCGTTTGCAAACTAGAATTTTCAATGTCGTTCAAGAATATTTCTTCTAATTGGTGAGCAATATTTTCGTCGTACATGAAGGCGTTAACTTCAAAATTAAGTTTAAAACTTCGAAAATCTAAATTTGCGGAGCCCACTGACGATACCTTTCCATCAACCACCATCGTTTTCGCGTGTAGGAAACCGTTATTGTAGTAATAAACCTTGATCCCCCACTTTGCGCATTGCCAAGCGTAGTACTGGGTCGCGCGGTACACAAAGACGTGGTCAGGTTTGCACGGCACCATAATGCGCACGTCAATTCCCGAATTTGCCGCCAATCGCAAGGCATCCAATACGCTATCATCCGGGATTAAGTATGGCGATTGAATCCAAATCGACTTCTTCGCCGCGTTAATCATCTTCAAGTAACCCATCTTAATCTTTTCAATGTCTGAATCCGGCCCGCTAGACACAATTTGTAAACTGGTATGCCCCTTAACCTCCGCAACGGGGAAGTAAACCGATCCTGGTTTAAATTCTTCACTTATCGGATGCACGCGGTCGGTAGCGTTCCAATCTAAAATAAAGCGAGATTGTAGACTATAAACTCCCGAACCGACAATTTTCAAATGGGTGTCCCGCCAGTAACCAAATTTTTCTTTACGTCCTAAATACTGGTCGCCAACGTTAAAGCCACCGACATAGCCGATTTTGCCGTCAATCACCACAATTTTGCGGTGATCTCTGAAGTTCAATCGAAAGTCGGTTAACGCCGAACGCGTTCCCAAAAAGGGAAAAGCCTGTCCGCCAAGCTCGTTTAACTTCTTAAAGAAACTCCGCTTGGTACCCATCGAACCCCACGAGTCCCAAAGCACCTTTACTTCCACGCCTTCTTTAGCCTTTTGTTCTAACAACTTTCGCAAATCATTTCCGATTTGGTCGTCATAAATTGTATAAAACTCAACGTGAATATGCTTTTGGGCTTTTTTAATTTCCGCAAACATGTCCTCAAATAACGCGTGTCCGTCAGTAATGATTTTGACGTTATTACGGCGCGTCAAAAACGCGTAATCCGTCCGTGAAAAGAACTGTACCATTCCTGCTGACTCTTTAACCACTTGATCAGCAGCTGTTAAAGTCGTTTCCTTTAACTCCTTACGTTGATGTTCCATAATTTGGTCTAATTCCAAGCGTGTTTTGCTTTTTAACGGAAATAATTTATTTTCCGGCAGCTTGCGACCGACAAAGGCGTAAATAACGAATCCAAATAATGGCAAAAAACATAGTACCAATAGCCAGGCCCAAGTCGCGGCAATATCCCGACGTTGTCTAAAAACCGTATATAAAGCTCCCGCCACGTTTAGTATTAAAATCCCATCAACAATCCATTTTAAAATCTGCAATGCCATCCCCCCATATTAATCCTATGCCTTATCATACTATCTCCTTTGGAAAATAAAAGTGATTTTTTATATTACCCCATTGATTATTTCATATGTAATCAAATATCCGACAAAATGTAATCTCGTAGCAATCAAAAATTCACAATTTCTTCACATTTTACTTCTATAGTACTAAGCATAGATAACTTTTTCATTTACTCCCCCCATAAGGTGAATGAAGGGTCTCAAGACCAGTTACTTATTACCTGTATGCGTCTCCTTAGTGAGACGCTTTTTTTGTGTTTAAAAAACAGGCAGACCAAATTTTGCGTAGTTCTCTAGCAACTGGTCTGCCTATTTTTATTTATACTGATTAATCTTTTGGCAGTTAATCCATTCCTTTAAATTGGGGGCGTTTATTAGGAATTAAATACTGCGCTGGTACCGGCTTACGCTGCGGATCTTCGCTCCAATACCGGGGGATTAAATGAATATGACAATGAAAAACACTTTGTCCCGCGGCCGCTCCGGAATTAATAGTCACGTTGTAGCCGTCCGGGTGGTATTTCTCATCTAGAATCGCTTTGTTTTGTTCAATTAAATCCCAGATGGCCTTCCGCTCTTCGGCAGTGACATCCCAAATTTGACGGACGTGCCGTTTTGGAATGATCAACGTGTGGCCCTTACTTACTGGGTAAAAATCCAGAAAGGAAGCAGCCAGTTCATTTTCCACAATGTAATCTGCCTCCGTTTTTTGGCAAAATACACAGTTTGGGTCGGTTTTCATATGCGGTCCCTCCATTCAGTCCCATTGTACACAAAAAGCAGGTTAAAAGGGGACTTTCAACCTGCTTTAAGTTATTCAACAGCTAAATCGTTGATATTCTTTTTCGCTTTTTCATCATGACTCCAGAACGGCACCTTCACGACGCCCATCACCTTCGACTTCTTTACAAATCCCCAATAACGGCTGTCGTTAGAAACGCTACGGTGGTCACCTAAAACAAAGTAGGAATCCTTTGGAACCTTTACCGGATTCTTTGCCCAACCATATTTATTAGCAATCGAGCTGAGCGTCCAATTTCCCGTTCCGGTTGTGCGTTGTTCCTCGTCAATAAACTTTTGCGGAACTTCTTTATCATTTACGTAAAGCTTACCGTCTTTATAACTGATCGTGTCGCCTGGAACCCCAATCACCCGCTTCACGTAATCAACTGGTTGAGTAGCCGCCGGATCCTCTCCGTGGGCGTCAAACACAATTACGCTCATGCGTTTAATTTTGGCTTGTTTCCAAACTAGCACCCGTTCGCTATCCTGTAAGTTAGGTTGCATTGACGAACCGTCAACCTTTACGATTTGGAACAAGTAAGTTTTAACAAGAAAAGCAATTAATAAACCAACTACGATCGGTAAAACCCAATCCCTTAAAAACCTCATTAACTCTCCTCCAGACTATCTCATACGACTTAATAATTTTAATTGTAGCCCAAAGTATCCTGGTTGTCTTAAGATTTTTAGTTTTGAAACCAAATTTTGATATTTCTATATCTTTTTGAAATATAACTGTTATATTCGGGTATTTTTAACTTAAATTGAAGTTCAGAATTTGCTTAAACAGTTAAATCTGAACTTCAATCACACTTCGTCAAAGTCAATGTCTAAGTCCTGCCCTAACGCGATATCCTCTTCCTTTAGGTACTGGTGATCCAGCATTTTCACGAATGGGTAATAGATAATAATCCCTAAAATAATCTCCACTAGTTGTAGTAGGGACCCGGTCCAGCTTCCGGTAGCGAGCCAGCCCGAAATAATTGGCGGTGTCGTCCATGGCAGTAAAACCCCGTTAGTCCGTGGCACCCATCCGAGGGTGAATACCACTCCCGAGATGAAGGTGTTCAATACCGGCACGATGATAAATGGAATTGCGATAATCGGATTTAAAACTACTGGCAGACCAAAAATAATCGGTTCGTTAATTCCAAACACTCCTGGTAGAATCGCCAATTTGCCTAACTCCCGAATCCGTTTAGAACGGCAAACCGCAAACATAACGATCAAAAGCGACAAGGTGCTTCCGCCGCCTCCGTAGGTCGTAAAAATATCAATAAAGGGTTGCGTATAAATGTGTGGGAGCGGAAGGTGGTTTTGGAAAGCCTTCAAGTTGTCCTGGGTAAGGACAAAGAAAATCGGTGACCAAACCGAATTAGTAATGGTTGGTCCGTTAATCCCAAACACCCAAAGCAAACTCGCTAAGAAGTTGTATAGCAATACTGATGGCAACGAGTTTCCTACGTGCTTAAGCGGTGCTTGTAACAAGGTATAAATAAAATTATATGCGGTATCGAAACTAGAAATACTAAAGCCGATCCGAATTAAGAAAAATAGCAAAATTACTAACGCACTCGGAATTAACGCATCAAACGATTGACTTACTGCTGGTGGAACACCCTCAGGCATTTTAATTGTCCAGTGGTGCTTCACGGCAAACCGGTAAACTTCCACACTGACAATTGAAATGAAAATCCCTAGGAAAATTCCGTTAGGTCCTACGTACATGGTTTGTACCGCGCTTACCGCCGTTTTACCAACCGTAAACGAAGTCGGGGTCAAAATGAGGAATGAAACTAAGGCAACTACCGCAGAATGGATGGCCTCGAGCCCCCGGTTCTTTCCATAAGCGTAACCAATGCCCATACAGGATAAAATTCCGGTGAAACTAAATACCGAATTGGAAACCGCACTAAACCATTCCGTCCAGTGTCCGCCTAAAATCCCTGTCCAAAAACTTTCCCAGCCTGGAATGGGAAAGTTGCCGATTAGCAGGAAAATGGAGGTAACGATGATTAATGGCGTGATGATTAAGAATCCATCCCGCAAAGACTTTAAAACCACGTTGTTTCCCAACTTAGATGCTAACGGCATTAATACTTGTTCAAATTTCTTCTGCATATCTTCCAAGCCCCCTTTGCTTTTAAATTTAGTAACAGTACTGGTTCTTAAAGGCGGTTAAATCTTCACGATTAGCCGCCAGTACGCACCCTTCTACAAGGTGATCAATTGCTACCGACAATCCCGTACCACCCTTTTTAGGCATTTTCACGATTAGCAAGTGATCCTTATACTGCTCAATAATGGCCGCGTTCTTTTCCAATGCCGTCGCTTGTAGTGCGGGAATTGTAGTATCCTTTTGAAACGCCGCGGTCAATTCGCAAGCCATTTGCGAAAATTCTGGGTAATCGTAAGTCGGTCCAATTATAACCACATCGGCGGCCATCTTAGCGGCCATTTTGGTGAACTTTTCCTGAACTAGTTCCGGATGTTCCCGGTAATAATCCGTTCCACAATAGAAAGTACCGATGACTTCTCCGTCTACCTTTGCCAAAGCTTTCGCGGTGGTTTCTGCGCTTCCCAACGCAACTTTTTTGCCGCCTAATGGGGTGTCAGCGCGTTCCTTACCACCTAGTCCCGCTTGAATTTGGTCTAAAATAATGATGACTTTCAAAAAATCCCCTCCTTTGATTTATTTAATGGGTGCCTTAATTCGTTTTTCATAAGCGTCCAACCATTCCTGCGTAATGGGTTCAATCCGGGTCGTTTGGTTTTCGGCAGGGTGGGCAATTAGAATTTGGGGCGCACTAGTTGCCGTAGCTACGCTGAAGGTAAATTCGACGTTGGTAGCTACTCCCCACTCGCCGTTCTTATTCAACGCAACTAATGAGAATTCACCCGCCTTGCCATAACGGCGCTTTAGTTTTTCAACGAACGGGTACACCGCGTGATCACAGGCGTCCTGTGGCGTTTCGCCTTCTGCCATTCGTCGAACGATTTCATAGGATATGCATCCCTTCATGATGTCTTCACCCAATCCAGTTGCTGCAGCACCACCGATTTCACTGTCAACGTAAAAACCGGACCCCGAAAGCGGTGAATCGCCAACCCGTCCCGCTTTTTTCATAAATAACCCGGACGTGGAAGTGGCTGCCGCCATGGAACCACTTTGCGCAAGCGTGAGGGCGCCAATCGTATCGTGCCCGTCGTATGGGCTAATTTGGGCCTCTTGAATTTCCTTTAAACGTTTTTGCCAACGAAGCTTCGCCCGGTCGGTCAGCATGTTACGCATTTCAAACCCGTTCACCAATGCATACTTTGTGGCGCCCTCACCGACCCGAAAGCTATTGAAGTGTTCGTGACTTAGTTGCCGAGCCACCGAAACCGCGTGGAGGACGTGGCGAATGCCTCCTACCGCGCCCTGAGCGAGGGTGTCGCCATCCATAAAGGCGGCGTCCATTTCGACCACTCCTTCTTCGTTTGGCAACCCGCCGTAGCCCACCGATTTATAGTAGGGATATTCTTCGACTACGTTGATTAAACTTTCAACGGCATCTCCCGCACTTGCATTTTCTTTCAGCATTTCACTGGCTTTCAAAACTCCGTCGTGTGCCATTCGCCAGGTGGCAATCGTTGCCCAATTTGTCATTTCTTTTCCTCCATTTTTGCTAAACCTACCATGGCATTCATGTAAATCTCCATGTTTAACTTCAAATCATGATTGGTCATCCACTCGTCTTGTTTATGTGCAATCCCTTTTTGCCCGGGGAACGATGGCCCAAAAGCAATAATGTTAGGTACCGCCCGGGCGTAGGTCGCTCCCGTCGTGGTTACGGGAGTTCCATCTTGCCCGGTAACCATTGCGTAAACTGCCGATAGTTGTTTTATCCGCGGATCATTTTTATCATGCATAGTTCCGGGTATCCGCCGAACTACCCGAAGCTCACTTCCCGGAAGAATCGCTTTTTTAAGTCCCGCGGTAACCTGTTCTTCGGTAACGGTCACCGGATAACGGATCGCAATACTTAACTTCAAGCCACCTTCAACTTTTTGGAGGAGGTAGGGCGTGACCATCAATTTGCCACTATCTTCGTCTTGAAAATCTATCCCTAGCCCCTCGCCAAAGTAACGTTGGTCAAAACTATCGAGAAGCCAATCAAAGTAAGTAACCAGTTCGGGGGCTAGTTCAGCCCGCTTCTTGATCGCCTTGGCTAGGAGCATGATGGCGTTCACCCCCAGCTCTGGAGCGTTAGAAGGGCTGCGTTTCCCCTGAACTTCAATCAATTGATTTTGAACTTCAATTGTAAGTTGGTCGGGGACGTGATCTTTAGCTTGGTCACCCGTGATGGTCGAAATTTGCTGTAATGCTGCCAACTTAATTTGGGTATCGATTTCATAATTAACAATTCCACGCTCCCCATAGACTGCTGGAAATTTACAATCAGGAGTAAATCCAAATTCGGGTGCTGGTTGTTCCTTTAGATAAAGGGGGATGTCCGCACTCCCGCTTTCCTCATCGCTACCAAAAATGATTCGCAAGGTTTTCCGGGGATAAAATCCGCGTTCTTTAAGTAAATGCATCCCAAACAGCACCGCCATGATGGGCCCTTTATTATCTAAGACACCCCGGCCATACAAGGTGTCCTCCCGAATATTTAACTTAAAGGGATCGCTCTGCCAACCTTCACCAGCTGCGACCACATCCAGGTGGCCAACGATTACTATGTAGTCGCTTGTGTCGGGACCCCACTGTGCTACCGCAACGGCATCATTGACAATGCTTGTTTTAAACCCGTACTGGTCAGCTAACTTCACGGCCACAGTTAATACTTGGCGAGGACCTTTCCCAAAGGGTGCGTGAAGTTCAGCTGGCCCACGGACACTTTGAACTTCAATCACCTTTGCTAAATCACGTAAAAATTCATCGTAATGTGCTTCAATCAGTGCTTTAAACTCTTGGTTAACCACCATTATTTTCCTCCTTGTTCCAAACGAGTCAGGGTCGTTTTAAAGGTGTACTTATCGGCCCGGTAATAAGACGTGTCGTAGAAAATTGGTTGCCCATCTGCCGTGTAGGTAAGCGAGTGAACGCATAGAATGGGATCTCCCTCCTGAACATGCAGTAACTTCGCTAGCTTTTCGTCGACCTTAATGGCTTCGATTTCTTGGTTGGAATAGGCAATTTCAACCGTTTCTGCCAAGATCTGAAACAATGAATGTTTAAAATCGTTTTTTTGATGGTTGGCTACGTACTTATGTAAAATTACGATATCTTCGATAGTCATCGGATCATCATCCCAAAAACGTCGGCGCACTAGTTCATCAACTTCAGGTTGCGGATTATTACGTAAGTTTAATTTTTCTTCCACCCGCTGGTCTGGTTGAATCAACGGTTGGTAATCAAGGACCTGCGTTCGACTTTGTTTGCCATAAGTTTCGGCAGCTTCCGTAAAGCTTTGTAGACCCATCCGGCCGCTTTCAACCTTATTGGACGAATTCGTCGACATAATGTAAGTTCCCTTTCCAGGATCCTTCACCAAAATTTTGGCGGTCACCAGCCGTTCAATTGCCTTCCGCACCGTCAGTCGGCTCACCCCGTATTCGTCGGCAAGTTGATATTCTGAAGGTAACCGCTGCATATTAGAATAAATTCCCTGCTGAATCCGTTCCACAAGGCTTTGCGCTACTTTTTCAAACTTTGTTTTTGGCATTCTTTTGCTCCTCATCGCAAATCATCCGTTTTGATTTACGGTATATACTACATTGTGTTTATCATATTTGCAAGCGCTTTCTGAAAATTGGTATATTTATTTCCTGTATTATTTTTCATTCTCCACACAAAAAAACGGCTTACTTAACCATTAAATTTCTTCATTGGTTAAGAAGCCGTGGAACTTAATTTGAACTTAAAAATACCAGTTGCCGACCACTAGATAATTCTTCGCAGAATTGGTAGCCTCGCTGCGCAAACTGCTTTAGTTGCGCAACCTTTTGAACTTCATTTTCTGCCATAAATCGCACCATTTCACCACGTGCAATTTTAGCTTTGGTAGCTTTTTGCCTTACTTTACCATTCACTAGTTCGCCAAAGACGCAGGTTACCATCTGTTGGTCTGCTTGTAAATAGGGCTCTATTACCCGAGCATATTCTTTAGATGCTAAGTTGATCACCACTTCGGTCTCTTTAAATAATTGGTGATAGATTTGGGCGCCCCAGAAGTCGTATAAATTTTGCTGACCTGCAATTTGTAAGCGGGCCTGCATTTCCAACCGGTAGGGCACAATTCCGTCAAACGGACGCAAAATTCCATAGAGTCCTGAGAGAATCCGCAAATGATCCTGTAAATAGTTAAGCTGCGGACTAGTCATTAAGTCGGCACCCAAGCTTTGATATTGGATACCAGTATACGCAAGCACGGCGGGCGTTTGGTTGCGTAACAAATCAAGTCGGCGCGTATTTTCGTAGTTGATTACAGCTAGCCGATCACTGCATTTCCAAAGCTGCTGAAGTTCATTTAAGCTCATTTTTTTCAATCGATTAACAATTTGTTGGGCCTGGCTTAGAAAACGCGGTTGGTTAAGGACGGCAAAGGAATCCGTATCCACCTGCATTTGCTTAGCTGGCGCAATGATTATTTTTATGATATTTATTCACCACTCTTTAGTTCATTCTAACAAATTCGACGCGTTTGTTTCACGTGGAACTGTAAAACAAAAAGAATGTGTGCCAAAAATCGGGTAGTTTGCGAGCATTAACTGAAAATTGACCATTGTGCCTGATTTTGGCATGATGGTCAATTTTTGGTTAAGCGGAATAAACTGACTTTTGGAACACGTTTTGGCTCTATTGAAGTCAAAACGCCAAAATAAAAACGATTCATGAGGAATTTTTACCTCATGAACCGTTTTTTGTTTAAAGACTTTTGGCACAACCCCAATTTTAGGTTAAGCGGAATAAACTGATTTTTGATGCACGTTTTAACCATAATTAAAGTCAAAGCGCCCAAGTGTTTTTTAGTTTTTCTCAGCCTTTTATTTAATTAAATCTTCGCAATTTTTCCTTGCTGAATATAAACGCTCAAGATTGCGATATCCGCAGGAGTTACTCCGCTGATCCGAGAAGCTTGCGCAATCGTGGTTGGCCGAATTTTTTCTAACTTTTGCCGTCCTTCAGTTGCTAACCCGCTAATCGCGTTATAGTCGATTCGATCAGGAATTACCTTAGCTTCCATCTTCTTCAACCGGTCAACTCGTTCTTGGGCTTTCTTGATATAGCCGGCGTACTTAATTTCAATTTCCACCTGTTCAACAACCCGGCGATCGAGCTGCTTTTCTGAAGCTGGAATGAACTTCAGCAAATCTGCGTAGGTAACTTCCGGACGCCGCAAGAATTCGGCTGCCAGAACACCATCCTTTAAGCCATGGGAACCTTTAGACTCCAAAAATTCCTTTACTTGACCAGGCTTAATGCGAATTTGTTCCAAACGGTGAAGTTCATCTTGAATATCCGCCTTCTTTTGTAAGAATGCCGCATATTCTTCTTCACTAACCAAACCAAGGTCGTGACCCATTTCAGTTAACCGTAAATCGGCGTTATCATGCCGCAAAATTAACCGGTATTCTGCCCGACTAGTTAACAAGCGGTACGGTTCCTTAGTTCCCTTAGTAACCAAATCGTCAATCATTACTCCGATATAAGCATCGCTGCGTTTTAGCGTAAAGGGTTCCTGTCCGAGTGCCCGACGACCTGCGTTAATTCCCGCAATTAAACCTTGTCCGGCTGCTTCTTCATAACCAGAAGTTCCGTTAGTTTGACCCGCGGTGTAAAGGTTCTTAATTAACTTCGTTTCCAAAGTGTTCTTTAATTGATAAGGAGCCACCACGTCGTATTCAATAGCGTAACCAGGGCGCATCATTTCTGCGTCCTCTAACCCCTTGATGGAGTGCAAAATTTGTTGCTGCACTTCTTCTGGCATCGACGTCGAAAGCCCTTGAACGTACCATTCGTCGGTCTTCCGGCCTTCAGGTTCAAGGAAGAGTTGGTGGCGGTCCTTGTCCGCGAAGCGTACGATTTTATCTTCAATTGAAGGACAATAACGTGGTCCCACGCCCTCAATTACTCCGGAAAACATGGGTGCTCGACTGAGGTTTTCCCGGATAATTTCGTGCGTCTTCTCGTTGGTGTAGGTTAACCAACACGACAATTGATTCTTTAATTCCAAATACTTACTATCCGGAGTTTGGAAACTAAAATGGTTGGGTTCCTCATCACCAGGTTGTTCTTCGGTTTCGGCATAATGGATCGTTCCGCCATCAACCCGGGGTGGGGTCCCCGTCTTAAACCGTTCTAATTCAAAATGATACTTTTCAGTTAAATTCTTCGTCAACTCTAAAGCTGCTTGGGAGTTGTTTGGTCCCGAAGAGTATTGTAATTCCCCAATGATAATTTTACCGCGTGCGGCGGTTCCAAGAGTTAGCACAACGCTTTTTGCGTGGTAGCGCGCCCCGGTATTGGTAATTACTCCCTTGCAGACCCCGTCTTCAACAATTAAATCATCTACAATGCCTTGACGTAACGTTAAGTTAGGTTCCGCTTCAATCGTCTTTTTCATTTCGGCGTGGTAGGCATGCTTATCAGCTTGGGCACGCAATGCCCGCACTGCTGGGCCTTTCCCGGTATTTAACATCCGCATTTGAACGTAAGTTTTATCGATATTGCGACCCATTTCACCGCCTAAAGCGTCAATTTCCCGCACGACAATTCCCTTTGCGGGTCCTCCAATCGACGGGTTACATGGCATAAAGGCCACCATATCAAGGTTAATCGTCATTAAAAGGGTCTTGTTGCCCATCCGGGCCGCTGCTAAAGCCGCTTCGGATCCCGCATGGCCGGCCCCTACTACAATCACATCGTAATCGCGGCCGTCATATTGTTTTACTTCCAACATTCTTCAACTCCAAATTTATTTTCCTAAACAAAATTGACTAAATAATTGGTCTAGCAACTCATCTTGATAACTATCACCGGTAATTTCACCGAGTAGGTCCCAGGCCCGGGTCATATCAATTTGAACTAAATCAACGGGCATGCCTGCTTCAATCCCGTCTAGTACGGAATCTAAAGCAGTCACGGTTTGTTGTAACAACCCAATGTGCCGGGCGTTAGTAACCATTACGTTATTTGAACTATTTTCGATACTGCCCGCAAAGAATAACTTCGCAATTCGATCTTCCAAATCCTTGGTTCCCAAAGGTGCTACCGCCGAAGACTTGATGATTTCTGCTTCGCTAGCATATTTCTGAAGTTCATTTAAGTTAATTTTAGTTGGTAAATCAGTCTTATTTAAAACTACAATCCGCTGCATGTTTGCAGTTTGATCAAGTAACTGCCGATCTTCATCGCGCAATGGTACGCTACTATCTAACACCAAAATTACTAGGTCTGCCTGTTGTAAGGCTTTCCGGCTACGATCAACCCCGATTTTTTCGACCTTGTCTTCAGTTTCATGAATTCCAGCTGTATCAACTAACTTAAGGGGAACCCCTTGAACATTCACGTATTCTTCAATTACGTCCCGGGTAGTTCCGGCCACGTCGGTAACGATTGCCTTATCTTCATGCAAGAGGTGGTTCAATATACTTGATTTACCCACGTTAGGATGGCCAATGATTGCCGTTGCTAAACCATCACGCAACACCTTACCTTGCTTAGCCGTTGCTAAAAGCTGGTTGACCTTGGCTTTAACTTCAATCGCCTTTTCTTTTAACAATCGCGTGGTCATCGTTTCAACATCATCGTATTCAGGATAATCAATATTAACTTCAACTTGAGCTAAAACATCTAAAATGTCTTGCCGCAAATTTTTAATTAAATGGGAAAGATTTCCGTCGAGTTGGTCTAAAGCCACCTTCATCGACTGATCGGTTTTAGCACGAATTAAATCCATAACCGCTTCTGCTTGGGACAGGTCAATTCGTCCGTTTAAAAAGGCCCGTTCGGTAAATTCGCCCGGTTTAGCCAATCGGGCATCTAATCCAAGAATTAATTGTAAAATACGGTTCGTTGCCACAATCCCGCCGTGACAATTAATTTCGACTACGTCCTCTTTGGTATAGGTGTGTGGAGCACGCATTACCGAAACCATAACTTCGTCAATTTCTTCGTCAGTAGCGGGATCCACAACGTGCCCGTAGTTAATCGTATGACTAGCTACTTTGGCGAGGTCCTTGCCCCGGTAAATTTGACTAGCCACTTTTAACGCGTTAACTCCGCTAATCCGAATGATCGAAATCCCGCCTTCCCCAGGAGGCGTCGAAATTGCCGCAATTGTATCAAATTCCGTTGAAACACTTGGCATCGCTAATATCGTCCTTTCTATTTCCAATAAAAAAAGCGCAATTCCACCTAAATAAATAATCGTCAATAGACGACGTCAGATGGACAAAGCACTTTCACTACTTCATCATATTCAATTCATACGCATATATCATAAAAGTTTCGTTTTTGTTTGTCAATTACTTTATTTTACGCTTGCTAATAAAAAACGCCAACTCACCGACACCGGTAAATTGACGTTCAACTCAGCTTTTGTAACTACAATTGAAGTTCACGAACTATTTCCGTTTACTCTTCATTGCCTTACGTTTAGCCTTTTCAATTGCTTTTCGTTTTGCTTTTTCGGCTTGTAACTTAGCTTGCCGTTCTTTTTGAATCTTAAATGGATTTTGAATTACCAACGTTTGCCCCACTTGGAAGAGGTTCGTAACTACCCAGTACAATGTAATCGCAGCTGGGAAGTTTAGTGCCGTAATCAAAATAATCAATGGCATCCCAAAGGTCATTGCCGAAGTCATTCCATTTTGTGCGCCCGCTGGTTGGGCCTTCATTGAAAGCCAGGTACTTAAGAAGGTAAAGATCGCCGCCAAAATTGGCAAGATATAGTAAGGATCCTTATCGTTAAGTTGCAACCATAGGAAGGTTCCTTCTTTTAATACCTGTGTTCGGCTTACCGCCGCGTACAAAGCGTACATTACGGGCAACTGAATGATTAATGGCAAACACCCCGCCATTGGGTTAACGCCTGCTTCAGCATAGAGTTTTTGTTGTTCTTCACGAAGCTTTTGTTGGGTTTCAACATCGCGTGAAGAGTACTTCTGTTGAAGCTCTTTTAACTTGGGTTGAAGTTCAGCCGTCTTCATTGAAGTCTTCGTTTGGTAAATCATCAGCGGTAAAATGATGATCCGGATTAAGACGGTGAACACGATGATTCCCCAACCATAGTTATTTCCGCAAATTTTCGAAAGATAAATGATAAATTTCGAAAAATTGTAAACAATTACGCCGTCCCAAAAACCGGTACTGTGACTGGTAATTGGTGCGGTGCTACATGCCGTTAATATGAAAGAGAGCGCTACCACACTCAGCAAAGCCAAATTTCGTTTTAAATGTTTCACTATTCTTCCTCACTTTGTTTCGAAGCAAACAGCCCAGCTAATTTAAAAACGTGTTCCAACTGGCGTTTAACTTCTTTCATTGGTAAACCTGAAGCTTGTGGGCGAGCAATTACTAAAAAATCAACGTCCGAACGCAAAAGGGGCTTGAATTCCAAGATACTTTGCCGAATTCGGCGCTTCATATAATTACGCATTACCGCATTACCGATTTTTTTACCTACGGAAATCCCCACCCGAAAATGTGGTTGCCCAGGTTTGTCCATTACGTAAACAACGAACTTCTTATTTGCAAATGAATTTCGGGTTTCAAAAACTTCTTGAAACTCTTTTTCTTTCTTTATTCGATATGACTTTCGCATAATTCCTCACCACAATCTCATTCACTATCACATATTATATGTAAAAACCGTTAGCTTGTCTCTAGAAAATAAAAATAAAAGACCACTGGGATCAGTGGCCTTATTATGCAGATAATACTTTTCTACCTTTTTGACGCCGACGTGCTAAAACTTTACGGCCGTTGCTCGTGCTCATGCGTTTGCGGAAGCCGTGAACGCGTTGACGATGACGTTTCTTTGGTTGATATGTTCGTTTCATTATGGTCCACCTCCTGAACGAAAATACACATACTGAATTTTTATATCTTAAGTTGATTCTCGATAAATCAGTTTATGTCCTTTAAAACAATTACCTTAACATAATAGCACATTTGCCATAGAAAGCAAACCACCAAATAAAACCTAACGGAAAAAAATTATCCACAAACAGAGCGTTAGTTTGTCGATTAAATTGTGGATAACCATTTTAGTTATTTTCGATTTTACACAGGCTTTTTCGCAGCGATTTTCACAAATCACAACCTGTTTATAGAGTTATCCACAGCCTTGTGGAAATCTGTGGATATGTCCAATTAACGCCGTTATTACAGCATCTTTTATCCACAAGTTGGTGTTCACAACTCTACTTTTGGTTTTAAGAATGCGTCATTTCCCCAGCCTGTGGAAAACCCAACTCACAGCCTGTTATTTTACACCATTTAGTTTTCCACACCCCTGTGGAAAACCGATTTTTTTTATGATAAACTGAATGAGCTAAAAATTTTGGAGGAATAAAAAGTGCCTAACTATATTGACCTTTGGAACCATATCAAAAATAGTTTCGAAAATGATGACTCAATGTCGAAAGCTAGTTTTGGTGCTTGGGTGGACACGGCCGAACCAATTTCATTAGATAACCACGTAATGAAAATTAAGGTTCTATCTAATTTGCATCGTGACTACTGGACGAAACATTTAATGGAAAAATTTGTCGAATACGCCTACCAGTTCACGGATCAGGACATTACGCCCGAATTCGTGACGGAAGACGAGTTTAAAGCTCAACAGGCGCAAAAGCCCCAGAGCACTGACAAATCTTCGTCCTTCTCCACCGAAGACACCCAGCTTAATAGTCGTTACACTTTCGATACCTTTGTTATCGGAAGTGGTAACCAGATGGCGCACGCAGCTGCAATGGCGGTTTCCGACGAACCCGGCGTTCTTTACAACCCGCTCTTCTTCTACGGGGGCGTGGGGCTTGGAAAAACCCATTTAATGCACGCGATTGGCCATCAGCTTTTAGAAAACGACCCTCAGACGCGGGTCAAGTACGTTACTAGTGAAGCCTTCACAAACGACTTCATTAATTCCATTCAGAAAAACACCACGGAAGAATTCCACGAAAAGTATCGCAACGTGGACCTTTTGTTAGTGGACGACGTACAGTTTTTCGCGGACAAGGAAGCTACTCAAGAAGAGTTCTTCCATACTTTTGAGGCGTTGTACAACGCGCAAAAACAAATTGTGCTAACGTCCGACCGGTTGCCTAACGAAATTCCTAAATTGCAAGAGCGGTTGGTTTCCCGGTTTAAATGGGGGTTGTCCGTTGACATTACGCCTCCGGATCTCGAAACCCGGATCGCTATTTTGCGGGAAAAGGCGCAGGCTGACAACGTGGAAATTCCAGATGAGACTCTGGACTTCATCGCTAACCGGATTGATTCCAACATTCGGGAATTGGAAGGGGCAATGGCGCGCATTCAAGCTTACGCCCAATTGCAAAATGCCGCGATTACTACCGATTTGGCAGCTGACGCGCTGCGGAGCTTGAACTTTGGCAGCAACCTTAGTCACGTCACCATCCCCATCATTCAGGATAAGGTGGCTAAGTACTTCCACGTTTCGGTTGCTGATTTAAAAGGGAAGAAGCGTTTGAAATCAATCGTTATTCCCCGGCAAATCGCGATGTACCTTTCGCGAGAGCTGACCGATAACTCGTTGCCTAAGATTGGAACTGAATTTGGTGGCAAGGACCACACCACCGTCATCCATTCTTGCGACAAAATTAAAGCGGCCTTGGAAACTAACAGTGATTTAGCTCGTCAAATTGACGATTTAAAGAGCGAGTTAAAACCGTAAATTGTGGATAAGTGTGGATAACTCAAAAAGTTTTCCACAAGTACTCCACAGTAAGATTTGGATTTCTCCCGCTTCGTTTTGAGTTATCCACAGTGCTAACAGCCCTTATTACTATTACTATTTTTTTAGTATTAATTAATATATACATGCCACGTGTAAAAAGGAGTTTTAAAACATGAAATTTACCATCGCACGAAATACGTTCATTAAAAAATTAAACGCAGTTCAACGCGCAATTTCTTCAAAAACCACGATTCCAATTTTGACCGGTTTGAAAATTAAAGCCGAAGCAGACCAACTAGTGTTAACGGGTAGCAATACGGATATTTCGATTGAAACAACCATTTCCGTTAACGATCCGGATGCGGAATTAGACATCGAACAAACGGGTGACATTGTGTTAACTGCCCGGTTCTTCAGTGACATCGTTAAAAAATTACCGGACAACAAAATGTTAGTTGAGGTTTCGGACGGGTTCCAAACCACGATTACTTCGGGAGCATCCGAATTTAAAATTAACGGTTTAGATGCCAACAACTTCCCACATTTACCAGAAGTGGACAGTCAAACCACGATTACGTTACAAGCCGATGTATTTAGCGAAATGATCAATGAAACGGTTATTGCGGTTTCCAACCAAGAAAGTCGGCCAATTTTGACCGGAATTCATTTCACGATTGAAAACAATAAGTTAACTGCGGTCGCTACGGATAGTCACCGCCTTAGCCAGCGGATCATCAACTTACCCGAAGCCGTAAAAATGCCGGAAGACATTATCATCCCCGGAAAGAGTTTGTTAGAACTTTCACGGATGTTAGACGAAGAAATTGACACGATTACGTTGCAAATTTCAGAAAATCAAGCTTTGTTTACGTTTGATGAAACCTTGTTCTACACGCGTTTATTAGAAGGATTGTACCCAGATACTTCCCGGTTAATTCCAAAAGAAAGTACGACGGCGATGGAATTTGAAGCACCCGAACTTTTAGCTTCAATCGAACGGGCTTCGTTACTTTCTCATGCTGGACGCAATAACGTGGTTAAATTAACCATCAATGCGGCCGCAAAGAAAGCGATTATTACGGGGGATTCTCCCGAAGTCGGAAACGTTGAAGAGGTAGTGGTTACTAAGGATATCCAAGGTGAGGATTTGGAAATTTCATTTAACCCCGATTACTTGAAAGATGCGCTACGCTCATTCGGACATACGGCAATTAAAATGGAATTCACTTCACCATTGCGACCATTTACGTTGGTCCCAACGGAAGATCAAGAAAACTTTATTCAATTAATTACGCCAGTACGGACTTTTTAGGGATTAAAAAAGTAACCTAACGCTCTGTATGGTAAAAAAATTAAAAAAAACAGGTTCGGCAGCTAAGGCTCCGGACCTGTTTTTTTGTGGGATAAATTCTAATTGGGGGATCAATAATTAAAAGCAACGCGGAGGAGTTATTATTTTATGGTCGTTTTATTGAAACGAAGCGCCCGGATTAAGCCCGCGCGCTTTCCTGCAATGAAGGCGAAACGTGCGCCCAGCCCCAGTTTCTTCCGGTTAACCACGGATTAGCCTCAACCTCCTAACCCGTGGTTAAGACTAATCCTCAGTTAATCCTTGTGCTCCGCTGCATCATGGTCGAAACGTGCATTGAAACCCAGTCTTCTGCGGCTAACCAAGCTAAGGGCTCAATCACCAAATTCGTGATTAAGCCCTTAACTCAGTTAGTCCTCAAAGCCTACCCAGGTTTCAATGCACTCTTTTATAATCCCCCTCATTTTAATTTTAAGAAAAATTACCCTTCTTAAGGCAAAAATGATTCAAAGGGGGTAAATTCGCTGAAAAGCCTTTTGAGCGCCTGATTCGATTGTTTTTTGTCCAAAATAAGGGTATAATATATAAGAAGATATGTGGGGTGATGTCATGCAAAAAGAAATTGAAATCAATACACCGTTCATTACGCTAGGCCAGCTTTTAAAAGAAGAGGGCATTATCGGAACCGGTGGACAAGCAAAGTGGTATTTACGAGAACACACTGTTTTAGTTAACGAAGAACCAGACGATCGGCGGGGACGGAAACTCTACGCTAATGATGTCATCGAAGTTCCTGACGAAGGTTCCTTCAAGATTACGACGAAATCTGGGAAGTAAATGTATTTAAAAACACTTGAGTTGCATAATTTTCGGAATTATGCGGACCTTAGCGTGGAATTCGGTTCGGGGATCAACGTTTTGCTAGGCGAAAATGCCCAAGGCAAAACCAATCTTTTAGAATCGATTTATTTTTTAGCGTTAACACGCAGTCACCGAACCAGCAACGATCGCGACTTAATTGGCTGGAAAGCTAAGGAAGCCCGGGTATTGGGGACCATTCAAAAAGAACATACGCAAACCCCGGTGGAAATCGACATTTCTTCTAAGGGGAAAAATGCCAAAGTTAATCATATTGAGCAAGGCCGGTTATCACAGTATGTTGGCCAACTCAATGTGATTTTGTTTGCTCCAGAGGACCTTTCGATTGTAAAAGGTTCCCCAGCAGTTCGCCGACGGTTTATTGATATGGAATTTGGGCAGATGAGTTCTAAATACCTGTACAATTCTGCGCAATACCGCTCGGTGCTCAAGCAGCGTAACCAGTATCTTAAGCAGCTGCAAATCGATCCTAAGGGAGACCAAGTTTATCTGGACGTTTTGAGTGATCAGCTAGCGGCATATGGCGCCGAAATCATTTTTCAACGGATTCAGTTTTTAAAAAAGCTGGAAGAGTGGTCGCAAGCCGTACACGAAGAAATCTCGCAAGGTTTGGAAAAATTAACGTTTCAATACGTGTCTCCGCTCAAAAAGGATGAGACTACGTCGACCGAAACCATCTATACAGCGCTCCAGGAGCTGTTGAAAAAGCATCGTCAACGAGAGTTACAACAGGGCAAAACTTTGGTGGGACCGCATTTAGACGACGTTAAGTTTATCGTCAACGGAAAAAATGTCTCCACCTTTGGCTCCCAAGGACAACAACGCACCACGGCGTTAAGCGTGAAGCTTGCGGAAATTGACTTGATGAAAGAAGAAACTGGAGAGTATCCGGTTCTGTTACTCGACGACGTGCTTTCCGAATTAGATGATAGTCGGCAAACGCACCTGTTGACCGCGATTCAAAATAAGGTCCAGACCTTTATCACGACCACTAGTTTAAGTGGCGTGGCGCAACAATTAATCAACGAACCCCACGTCTTTAACATTGACCACGGAGTTTTAACGCAAAACGAGGAGGAATAGCTTTTGGCAGACGAAAAAGAGACGAAAGCAGAATTAGCCAAAGAATACGATGCGAGTCAAATTCAGGTCTTAGAGGGCCTGGAAGCAGTTCGTAAACGACCAGGGATGTACATTGGTTCAACCAGTTCCCAAGGTCTTCATCACTTGGTTTGGGAAATTATCGATAACGGGATTGATGAAGCCTTAGCCGGATTTGCAAATAAGATCGACGTGGTCGTGGAAAAAGATAACAGCATTACCGTTAGTGATAACGGACGGGGTATTCCAGTAGACATTCAAAAGAAGACCGGAAAACCCGCGCTGGAAACTGTTTATACCGTTTTACATGCCGGTGGTAAATTTGGCGGCGGCGGTTACAAGGTTTCCGGAGGACTCCACGGGGTGGGGGCTTCAGTTGTTAATGCCTTGTCGACCGAATTAGACGCACGTGTTATGCGCGATGGTAAGATTTACTATATTGACTTTGAACAAGGAAAAGTAAAAACCCCAATGAAGGTTCTCGGGCCTACCAAGAATCCTGACGATCACGGAACCATCGTGCACTTTGTTCCGGATCCAGACATTTTCCAAGAAACTACGGTCTTTGATATCAACATCCTCCGGACCCGGATTCGCGAGTTAGCCTTCTTGAACAAGGGCTTGCGGATTACCCTCCGGGATATGCGACCAGAAAATCCTACCGAAGACGACTTCTTGTACGAAGGCGGAATTCGGCATTATGTAGAATACTTGAACAAAGGCAAAGAAGTGATCTTCCCTGAACCAATTTACGTGGAAGGCATCACTAAGGGAATCACGGTTGAAGTTGCGATGCAATACATTGAAGGTTACCAAAGCAAGTTGTTGACCTTCACTAACAACATTCACACCTACGAAGGAGGAACCCACGAAGAAGGGTTTAAACGGGCGTTAACGCGGGTAATTAATGATTACGCGAAAAATAACGGAATTTTGAAAGAAAACGACGACAAACTTTCTGGGGATGATGTGCGCGAAGGTTTAACGGCAGTAGTTAGCGTTAAGCATCCGGATCCCCAATTTGAAGGGCAAACCAAGACCAAATTAGGGAACTCCGATGCTCGGACCGCGGTTAACGAAGTGTTTGCGGAAACTTTCAGCAAGTTCTTATTGGAAAATCCAAAAGTTGCTCGGCAGATTGTGGATAAGGGTACGCTAGCTGCTAAGGCACGGATTGCTGCTAAGCGTGCGCGGGAAGTTACGCGGAAGAAGAGCGGGTTGGAATTAAACAACCTGCCTGGTAAATTAGCCGACAATACCTCTAAGGATCCTGAAATTAGTGAATTGTTTATCGTCGAAGGGGACTCGGCCGGTGGTAGCGCGAAAGCCGGTCGTTCACGCCTCACGCAAGCAATTTTACCGATTCGCGGGAAGATTTTGAACGTTGAAAAAGCAACGTTGGACCGGGTGTTGGCTAACGAAGAAATTCGGTCGCTATTTACTGCTTTGGGAACTGGCTTTGGGGAAGATTTTGACGTAACCAAGGCTAACTACCATAAGTTAATCATCATGACCGATGCCGATGTCGACGGAGCCCACATTCGGACCTTGCTCTTAACGTTGTTCTACCGCTACATGCGGCCAATGATCGATGCAGGCTACGTTTACATCGCTCAGCCGCCTCTGTACCAAGTTCGGCAAGGTAAGATGATCAAGTACATCGATTCCGACGAAGAATTAGAAGCAGTGCTCGGTCAGCTTTCACCATCGCCAAAACCAGTTATCCAACGGTACAAGGGGCTTGGTGAAATGGATGCTGAACAGCTCTGGGAAACGACCATGAATCCGGAAAACCGGCGCTTATTGCGGGTTTCAGCTGATGATTTGGACGCTGCCAACGGGGACTTTGAAATGCTGATGGGTGACAAAGTCGAACCCCGGCGCAAATTCATTGAAGACAACGCGGTCTTCGTTGAAAACTTGGATATTTAAACTTAAATAATTTAAAACAGCCCAGAAAATTAAGGGGGAAAATGAATTGCCAGAAGATATGTCAGGACGCATTACGGACGTTAACTTAAGCAACCAAATGCGCACATCATTCTTGGACTATGCCATGAGTGTTATCGTTGCGCGGGCCTTACCTGACGTGCGTGATGGTTTGAAACCCGTTCATCGCCGGATTTTATACGGGATGAACGAGTTGGGGGTTACCCCCGAAAAACCATATAAGAAATCGGCCAGAATCGTTGGGGACGTAATGGGAAAGTACCATCCCCACGGTGATTCAGCGATTTACGAATCCATGGTTCGGATGGCACAAGACTTTAGTTACCGCTACATGTTGGTTGATGGGCACGGTAACTTTGGTTCGGTCGACGGCGACGGTGCCGCAGCGATGCGGTATACCGAAGCTCGGATGAGTAAGATTACTTTGGAAATGTTGCGGGATATCAACAAGAATACCGTTGATTTCCAAGAAAACTACGATGGTACCGAACGCGAACCGTCCGTTTTACCGTCCCGTTTCCCAAACCTCTTGGTTAACGGAGCGACCGGGATCGCGGTGGGGATGACCACTAACATTCCGCCGCACAACCTTTCTGAGGTAATCGCTGCGATTCATATTTTGATGAACAACGAAGATGCTACGACGGCCGATCTTATGGAAGCTTTACCGGGACCTGATTTCCCAACTGGCGGAATTGTCATGGGTAAATCCGGAATTCGCAAAGCTTACGAAACTGGTCGCGGAACGATCATTTTGCGCGCAAAAGTGGACATTGAAACTGAAAAGAATGGTCGCGAACGGATTGTAGCTACGGAATTGCCATACATGGTCAACAAGGCGAAGTTGATTGAACGAATCGCTGAGTTAGCTCGTGATAAGCGGATCGAAGGAATTACGGACGTTAATGACGAGTCTGACCGGGATGGTTTGCGGGTGGTTATCGACGTCCGGCGTGACGTCAGCGCTTCAGTAGTGTTGAACAACCTTTACAAGATGACCTTGATGCAAACGACCTTCGGATTCAACATGTTAGCCATCGTTAACGGTGCGCCAAAGGTATTGAGCCTCAAGCAAATCTTGCAATACTACTTGCAACACCAAGAAGAAGTGGTTCGTCGGCGGACTGAATTCGACTTGAAGAAGGCCGAAGCGCGGGCACACATTTTAGAAGGTTTGCGGATTGCGCTGGATCACATCGACGAAATCATCGCCATTATCCGCGGATCCCAAACGGCTGAAGTGGCTAAAGACCAGTTGATGAACAACTACTCGCTTTCCAGTAAACAAGCACAAGCCATCCTGGACATGCGGTTGGTGCGCTTGACCGGATTGGAACGGGAAAAGGTTGAAGACGAGTATCGGAAAGTTATGGCAGCCATTGCCGACTACCGTGATATCTTGGCTCATACCGAACGGATCCACGAAATCATTTATAACGAATTGCTTGAAATTCAAGAAAAATTCGGGGATGAACGGCGTACGGAACTGATGGTCGGTGAAGTCCTCAGCCTTGAAGACGAAGACTTGATCGAAGAAGAAGACGTCATGGTTACTTTGACCCATAACGGCTACATCAAGCGGATGCCAACTTCCGAATTTAAGACCCAAAATCGGGGTGGTCGGGGAATTCAAGGAATGGGCGTTCACGAAGACGACTTCATCGAACACCTGGTTTCTACCTCGACTCACGACGTGTTACTCTTCTTTACGAATGCCGGAAAAGTTTACCGGATGAAGGGTTACGAAATTCCTGAATATAGCCGTACCGCAAAGGGAATTCCGGTAATTAACTTGTTGGGAATCGACAGTGGGGAAAGCATCCAAGCAGTAATTAACATCGGCCGTGGTAACGGGGATGAAGATAACGAACATCGTTACCTCTTCTTCACCACTTTACAAGGGGTGGCAAAACGGACGCCGGTTGCGGAATTTATGAACATCCGCAGCAACGGACTTAAAGCCATTAACCTCAAGGATGGCGACGAAGTAATTAACGTGGTAATTACTGACGGACACCAAAATATCATTATCGGTACCCACAACGGTTACGCAATTAGCTTTAAGGAAGGCGAAGTGCGTTCAATGGGTCGCTCGGCAACTGGGGTTCGCGGAATTCGGTTACGGGAGAATGATTACGTAGTTGGTTCTGCGGTGCTTGCTCCCGAAAGCAAGGTAATGGTCATTACTGAAAAGGGTTATGGTAAGCAAACGCCTGCCGAAGAATACCCAATTAAAGGCCGTGGCGGTAAGGGAATCAAGACTGCCAACATCACCGAAAAGAACGGTCCGTTGGCTGGCTTAGTCACCGTAGAAGGTAACGAAGACGTTATGTTAATTACCGACCGCGGAGTGATGATCCGGTTTAACGTGGATAATGTTTCGACAACCGGTCGATCCACCCTTGGAGTGCACGTGATTAAGACGGATGAAAATTCTAAGGTAGCTACGATGGCGATTGTTGAAGAGGAAAAGGACGACGAATCCGAAGACTCTGCCGACACTAGCACCGCTACCCATGAAGCTCCATCGGCTTCCACAGAAACTCAATCTGAAGAATAAAAAATAAAAGCCTGATTTTCGAAGTACTTTATAAGTGTATATCGTTGATCAGGCTTTTTGTTATTGCGTCTAACTACGTTGAATGTTATAATCTTTATTTGTGAGTTGCCAGCGTTTTTTGGCAGACTCTCCTTGCTTTCTACAGTTGATAGAAGGCCATAAGTCCAAGAGGAGGTGTATATCAAATGGAAAAAAATTACGAAATCACATACATCATTGCTCCAAACCTTGACGATGCAGCTAAGACAGCTTTAGTTGAACGTTTCGACAAGATTTTGACTGACAATGGTGCTGAAATCGTTGATTCAAAAGACTGGTCAAAACGTCGTTTCGCATACGAAATTGGTGGTTTTAACGAAGGTATCTACCACGTAGTTAACATCAAAGCTAGCGATGACAAGGCGTTGAACGAATTCGACCGTCTTTCAAAGATTGCTGACGGAATTCTTCGTCACATGATCGTTGTACGTTAATAATAATCGTTAAAAATTAAGGAAGGAGTGGATATTATGATTAATCGTGCCGTACTAGTTGGACGTTTAACAAGAGATCCTGAACTACGATATACAAGTAGTGGCGCTGCCGTAGTTAGTTTTACCGTGGCGGTTAACCGTCAGTTTACTAACTCACAGGGTGAACGCGAAGCGGATTTCATCAACTGTGTAATGTGGCGGAAAGCGGCGGAAAACTTCGCCAACTTCACGCGCAAGGGCTCTCTAGTAGGTATCGACGGTCGGATCCAAACCCGTTCGTACGAAAACCAACAAGGACAACGAGTATACGTTACCGAAGTTGTTGCGGATAACTTCTCACTTCTTGAATCCCGTTCGGCTTCCGAACGCCGTCAAGAAAATGAAGGCTTCAACAACGGTCAATCTGCCCCTTCACAATCATCTGCTGGAAATCCTTTTGACAGTGGTCAAGCGAATAACAATGGTGCTGCATCGCAGCCTAACAATTCGAACCCGAACGATCCGTTTGCAAATGGCGGACAGTCAATTGATATTTCTGACGATGATTTACCGTTCTAAAATCAAATTATAGAGGAGGGCAATCACTAATGGCATATCAAAAACGTGGCGGCCGTCGTCGTCGTAAAGTCGACTACATTGCTGCAAACCACATTGAATACATCGATTACAAAGATACTGAATTGTTAAAACGATTCATCTCAGAACGCGGTAAGATTTTACCTCGTCGGGTTAGTGGAACAAGTGCTAAGAACCAACGCCGTTTGACAATCGCAATCAAGCGCGCACGGATCATGGGCTTGCTACCATTCGTTGCTGAAGACTAAGCTTCGGTAAAGTAATCAAAGTAAGCGAACATAGAGACTAGAAAAACGAATTAGTTTTTCTGGTCTCTTTTTCTTGTGGCTGAGCTAAGCGCAAACCGCTAAATATAGGGGATTTTTTGACGACGAACTTTCCAATCTAAACGGCTGTTTTATGTCAAGCCAAGTATGGTAAAATCAAAGATAGTTAGACACATTTTTTTAGGAGAAGTGTTATGAAATTAGTCGATCGTCTACCAGCGTTTATCCGTAATCCGCGAGTAGGAATCGTTGCTGTGGTAATTACGGTGCTTTCGTTGATTGGACTGGGATTAGCGTTTTATATTAATCCGGTTATTGGCGTGATAATGTTAGGCTTGGTTATCGTGACGGGGGTTTTCAGCGTACGGACGTTGAATTTAATTAGTGACGAAACCAGTAAATACATTGCAGAGCTATCTTTTCGGGTTGATCAAGCTGAAGAAGATGCAATGCTATCCATGCCGATCGGAATTTTAATCTATAGTGATCAAAAACGGGTCGAGTGGGTCAATCCCAAGTTGCAACATTACTTTGGTGATCAAAAGGTACTTGGGCATTTGCTGACCGAAGTTGACGAAGACTTGGCGGAAGTCATTGACCGGCATCAAGACCAAGAAGGGCTTAACCGGGTCGAATGGAAGGACCGGACTTTTGACGTACTGGTGCAAAAAGATGAGCGAGTGGCGTACTTTGTGGACGTTACTAACTACGCACAAATGGAAAATCGTTTTGAAAATCGCCAGGTGGTAATTGGACAAATTTTCATCGATAATTATGATGAAATCACCCAAGCCATGACGGACTCGGACGTTTCCAACTTGAATAACTTCGTCACCAACCAGATTTCTAGTTGGGCGCAGTCGTTTGGAATTTACCTGCGGCGCGTGGATGACGACCACTTTTTTGTAATTATGTATAACGAAACCTTACAAAAGGTTGAAGAAGATAGTTTCAAACTGTTGGATACGATCCGAGAAGCCACTTCGAAGCAAAATTCACCGGTTACCTTGAGTATCGGGATTGCTTACGGGGATGACAACCTTAATAAACTGGCTGACGTGTCACAAAGCAATCTGGACCTTGCTTTAGGGCGGGGCGGTGACCAAGTAGTGGTCAAGGCTGAAGATGAACCTGCGCGTTTCTACGGGGGAAAGACGAACCCGATGGAAAAACGAACCCGGGTACGGGCGCGGATGATTGGACAAGCCATCCAAGAATTAATGAATCAAGCCGACCAAGTCTTTGTTATGGGACATACTCGAACTGACCTTGATTCGTTAGGTTCGGCGCTGGGAATTCGGCGGATTGCCCAGATGAACAAAAAGGAAGCTTGGATTGTTCTTGATCAAGAAGGCGTCCATTCCGATGTGAAACGGTTGATCGATAAGTTAGACGAACACGAAGACATTCGGGATTCAATTATTGACGCCGACCAAGCTTTGGAATTGGCTAATAGTCAGAGTTTACTGGTGATGGTCGACCATTCGAAACCATCGATGACTACTTCAAAGGAGCTATTCGAGAAGTTAAGCGACCGGACGATTATCATTGACCACCATCGCCGCGGTACCGAATTTCCGGAAAACCCCGTACTGGTGTACATCGAGCCTTACGCATCTTCAACGGGTGAGCTGATTACGGAGATGTTCGAATATCAATCACATGATGGCGAACCAATCCAGCCTATCGAAGCTACCGCAATTTTGGCCGGAATCGAAGTGGATACGAAGTCGTTTACCGAACGGACCGGAACCCGGACGTTTGACGCGGCAAGTTACCTACGTTCGGTAGGGGCCGATGAAGACTTGATTCGGTACTTGCTGAAGGAAAACGTGGAAAGCTATATGCAACGCAACCACCTGATCGACACGGTCCAATTTGTCGACGTGAAGTACGCGATTTGTGTTGGGGAAGAGGATCGGGAATACGATCCAGTTATTGCAGCCCAAGCGGCTGATTCCCTCCTAAACATTTCGGGCGTGGAGGCTTCATTTGTCATTACCCGACGATCTGATGATGTCGTGGGAATTTCAGCGCGCAGTGCCGGTACGGAAAACGTCCAAATTATCATGGAAGAACTGGGCGGTGGCGGTCATTTAGCGATGGCAGCGACCCAAATGAAGGACGTTACGGTAGCCGACGCGAAGGATCAACTAATTGCACTTTTGCAAAAAGATGAAGAAGAGGAGTGATTCTGATGAAAGTTATTTTTATGGAAGACGTAAAGGGTAAGGGTAAACGCGGAGAGGTTAAAAACGTTCCCGACGGATACGCGCAAAACTTCTTAATCAAAAATGGTAAAGCGAAGGCGGCTACTAAAGCGGCCATGAGCGAATTAAAGGGACAAAAAAAGGCTGAAGAAAAGCATGAAGCCGAAGTGTTAGCAGAAGCCCAAAAGTTAAAACAAGTTTTGGAAGCTGACGCAACGGTTGTGGAAATCAAGGCCAAGGCGGGTAAGGACGGCCGGTTATTCGGTTCGATTCCTAGCAAACAAATTGCCACGGCATTGGAACAACAGTTTGATATTAAGATTGATAAACGGAAAATTGAGTTGAACGAGCCAATTCGGAGCATGGGTTACACTAACGTTCCCGTTAAGCTTCACCAACAAGTTACGGCTAAAATTCGGGTACACGTTTCTGAAAAATAGGTCGCCGAAAATAGCTTTCAACTCTAGATTTTGAGCATGGGAGAGTATCATGGATAACGGGATTTTAGAAAATCAAACGCCCCCTCAAAATATTGAGGCCGAAAAGGCGGTTTTGGGAGCTGTTTTTTTAAATTCAGATGCGTTGATTGACGCAATGGAATTCGTCACGGCGGACGACTTCTACAAACACGCCCATCAAGTCATTTTTAAGACGATGGTCGAGCTAAACGATGCTGACGAAGCAATTGATGCGTTAACGGTCAATAATGCCTTAGAAGAGCACCACCAGCTTGAAGATGCGGGCGGCATTACGTACATTGCCGAACTAGCAGGTTCCGTGCCCACGGCCGCCAACGTAGGCTACTACGCGAAAATTGTGCAAGAAAAGGCACTGTTGCGAAAATTGATTAAAACGGCGACCTCGATTGCCACCATGGGCTACACCCAGGAAAATGACGTTTCGGAAATTCTTGACGAAGCCGAGCGCGAAATCATGGACGTGGCTGAAAACCGCAACCAGACTGGGTTTAAGCCCATTACGGACGTGTTGACTTCCTCAATGGAGGAAATTGACCGCCTGTACCAAAATGATGATGAAATTACAGGATTGCCGACAGGATTTAAGGAATTGGATAAAATTACGACGGGCTTGCACGCGGACGAATTAATTATTTTAGCTGCGCGTCCGGCGGTTGGTAAAACGGCCTTTGCGTTAAATATCGCGCAAAACGTGGGAACCAAAACGGATAAAGCTGTCGCAATTTTTAGTCTGGAAATGGGTGCAGAACAACTGGTCAACCGGATGTTGTGTGCCGAAGGAAGTATTGATGCAAATCATTTGAGAACCGGTCAGTTAAATGAAGAAGAGTGGCAGAATTTAGTGGTGGCAATGGGTTCGTTAGCAAAGACCAACATTTATATTGACGATACTCCCGGCATTAAGATGTCGGAAATTCGGGCGAAATGTCGGCGCTTGGCTAAGGAACAAGGAAACTTAGGGTTAGTAGTGGTTGATTACCTCCAGCTAATCGAAGGTTCCGGTGAAAACCGGCAACAAGAAGTTTCTGCAATTTCCCGTCAGCTAAAGAAACTTGCTAAGGAGTTGGGAATTCCAGTTATTGCGCTTTCCCAGCTTTCTCGGGGAGTTGAACAACGCCAAGATAAACGGCCCGTCATGTCGGATATTCGTGAATCGGGATCGATTGAACAAGATGCCGATATTGTTGCCTTCCTATATCGGGAGGACTACTACGAACGAGACGACGGGACTAATCAGCAGGATCAGGACCAAGACCCCCGCGACGAAGAAGACCAAAACGTGGGTCCGGTGGAAGTCATTATTGAAAAAAACCGGAGTGGTGCCCGAGGGACGGTCAACCTGCTGTTTATTAAGTCATACAATAAATTTTCTTCATTAGCATACATGCCCGAAGCCGGAGCGCACTAGGGCGATTAGGAGGAGACTTCTTTTCAAAGACTGGTTTCAGACCATTTCGCCTGAGTCAGTCTTTTACTTTATAAAAAAATTGGGAGGGAATTATGCGCGAATTAAAGTTAAAGTGGTTATTGTTAGGGGTTTTGATTGATAGTATTGCGATGAGCTCGGTGTGGCCCCTAACGACAATTTATATGAATCAAGAGCTTGGCCATTCCTTGGTGGCAGCCGGAGTAGTTTTGTTTTTGAATTCAGTAGCGAGTATTTTAGGATCATTTGTTGCCGGGAAACTGTACGACAAATACGATAGCTATTATTTAATTCTGGGTGGGATCGTGTTCACCTGGATTTCATTTTTCACGCTAATTTTCTTCAATGGTTGGCCCACATACCCAATTTTCCTCGTGTTAATCGGGTTTGGGACCGGTTGGATCGTTGCTTTGAATAATTCCATGGGAACCTCAATCAAGAGCAAGGACGGACGCTACGTCTTTAACATGCTATACTTCGTACAAAATTTGGGAGTAATGCTTGGAACGGCGATCGTGGGAATTCTCTTCAAACACAGCGTTGCGCCGCTTTTCACGATTGCGACGGTCATGTTTACCGTATTCTTCGTGGTGGCCTTCTTCACTTATCGAATCCCAAAGGAAGACCAATCAGTACAATCAGTGCAACAAACTCAAGACATTCAATCCAAAATGCCTAAGGTTAACTTTACGATTATTATGTCGTTTTTCGTTAGTTTGGTAATTATGTGGATCTTTTACCAACAATGGAACAGTACCGTTTCAATTTACATGTTGAAACTGCACATTCCGCTTCGTTTATACAGTTTCCTTTGGACGGTTAACGGATTATTTATTTTGATTGTGCAAGGCCTCTTAAGTTCACGAGGCGGCCGTTTGTTAAAGGACCCGTATCACCAGGTTTATCTCGGAATCGCGTTCTTTATGGCCTCTTTTGGAATTTTGGCCGTGGCACACCAGTACTACCACTTTGTAATTGCGATGATCGTTTTGACCGTGGGTGAAGCAATCGCCTTCCCATCGATCCCAGCGATTGTTAATAGCCTTTCGCCATACGACCAAAAGGGTAAATACCAAGGTTTGGCGAGTGCCTTTCCGTCAGCTGGTCGGGCAATGGGACCGTTAGTCGGTAGTATGATTATTGAGTCGACTTCCTTCGTTTTCTTGTATAGTCTCGGGTTATTTACCATTTTAGTAGTGCTGGTAGTAATCGCGTTGATTATTGAAAGTACGAAGCGAAAGGCGACCTTGTACGATAATAATCAGGAATAAGCCGAAATTTGGGCTGGCAGAAACCAGTTGGTAGTACTCACTTCCACGATGCAGGGCGGAAGTGTTCGCAATAATTAGCTGCATAATAAAAATGGTAGTTTTCAGATAATTAATGCTGAAAGCTACCATTTTTTGTTATAAGGCTACGGAAGTAATAAATAAATTGACCAGATTAGGTATATGACTATTAGAACTGCGTTAACCCCCACGGGAAAGTGGGTGAGATGGACTCAATAAAAAACGCCCTGCAACGGGCGCCTTACTTAAATCATATTATAAAAAGAACATTGCCAGCACCATTGTAATTAGCGCGGGTGCTCCCTGGATCCACAGAATCCGTTTAGCTACCGTGAGGGCGCCATAAGCAGCAATGATGAAAATGCCGGCTAGCAAGCCAATTGCCATTCCGCGAAGCAGGGTCCCTCCGGGAATGAAGATGATTAAGAATAAGGACAAGGCGACAAAGCCGTTGTAAAGTCCCTGATTGGCAAGCGCCGTTCGTAAATGAGGCCGTTCGACTTCGGCAAGCGGTAAGTTAAAACTATTCGCAATTAGCCGGTCGCTGCCTAAAAGTTCCAGTCCCATGATGCCAACGTGTTCTAATCCGATTAAAATAATTAGTACAATGGTAAATGTATGCAAAATATTCAACTCCTTGGAACTATCTTATAACGAATGGCCGCAAACGCCAAATATTTATCGCAAATGAAGTTAAATTTAAGTTATTGAAGCTAAAATTGAAGTTAAATCCTAATTATTAAGCTAGAATTGAAGTTCATTTTAAAAAATGAAGTACAAAATTACCCGCTTAATTGCGTTTTCGGGCATTTGGCGCTGGTGCAAAACGTGATTACCATATAAAATGGTAACTTAATAAGAAGGAAAACGAGGAAGCTATTTTGATCATTCTGGGAGTTTTGCTGATTGCGTGGTTAGGGGCGTTAGTTCGGACGGTGTTTGGCTTTGGGGAAGCCCTAGTATCAATGCCCTTATTGGCGTTACTGGGATACGATTTGAAAACGAGTACGGCGTTGATTGGCGCGGTAGGATTATTGGTGGCGCTACCGGCAACGATTCGGGAGTGGCACCGGATTGATTTCCGGGCCGTTCGCCGGTTAGTGACCGGCTCTTTAATCGGGGTGCCCCTGGGAATTCTCCTTGTAAAAACGTTACCGGCAAGCGTGGTGCTACATGGCTTAGGACTATTTTTGATTGTTTATGGCGGCTACAGTTTGTGGCGAAGTCATTCGGGGCGCATAGGGAAACCGCGTTTGGTAGCAAAAGGCTACGATTATTTGGCAGGAATGGTTTCGGGAGCGCTAGGGAGCGCCTATAACAGTCACGGGGTGCCGGTGGCGGTCTATGGAATGTTGAAGCAATGGCCGGCTGCCCATCTCCGAGCAATTCTCCAAGCACATTTCCTTTGCGTGGGTGTTTTAGTGGTGATTAGTCACGTTGCGGCTGGATTTTGGTCGCTTGAAGCGGTAAAAGTGCTCCTAATGGTAATCCCTGGGCTAGTTTTAACGGTTCCCTTAGGCAACTGGATTGTTGATCGAATGGCACCGGCCCGAGCAATTAAGTTTGTTTACGGGGCTTTAATTATTTTCGGGCTATTACTCATGTTGAAATAATTTTTACCGTTACAAATATTTCTAAATAATTGGTTAATATGTTTTATTTTTTACAGTATGTTACAAAATGGGCTAATTGCTTGAAAAAATTTAACGGGCTTGTTACCATAAGCGTATATTCAATGGAAGGGATGTTGATGGGATTGAAGATTACAGACTAATTTTCGAAGATTAAGAAATGACGATTTCTTTGTTTTTCGGAGTAGTCTGCGGTTTTTGATCCAGTCAGGGTGCCTATCCAAAATAAGTTATATTGGTATTTTGCACTTTTGTACTGCGCTAGGGACTGCACACCTAGTGCTTTTTTTGTGTCTTAAACCGTCGGCTCCCGAAAAAAATGGGAGGCGAGCTAATTGGGAATTATTCAAATTAAAAACTTAAGTTATAGTTATGATCAACAAGTATCCCCGCTGTTTGAGAAGGTCAATTTAGAAATTGACGCCCGATGGAAATTGGGCTTAATTGGCCGAAACGGCCGGGGAAAAACGACCTTATTAAAAATTCTACGGGGACAGGTGCCTTATCAAGGGCAGGTAAATACCGATTTGCAGTTCAATTATTTTCCAGCAAAGGTCCCCAATCCTCAAGCGCCTTTGGAAAAGGTGTTGATGGAAATCACGCAACGGGATTACTCTAATTTTTGGGAAGTCGAACGGGAAATGGAGCGGATCGGCTTGCCCAACGAGCTTCTTGCGCGACCGTATGACGAACTGAGCCCCGGACAACGTACCAAAGCGCAATTAGCGGCGATGTTCGCGAATGCGGGGGCTTTCCAACTAATTGATGAGCCGACCAACCACTTGGACGATGAAGGCCGGCAACGGTTGGCGGATTATTTAAAGCGAAAACAGGGTTTTATCGTGGTTAGCCACGACCGCGATTTTTTAAATCAGGTAATCGACCACGTCATCGCAATTGACCGGGCTCAAATTACGAGCTTGCATGGCAATTACACGACTTGGGCAACCGAACGCCAACGCGAAGACGAGCGGGAGCGACGAACCAAAGAAACCTTGCAGAAGGAAGTTAAGCAATTATCCAAGGCCGCCCACCAGAAACAAAATTGGTCAATGGCGACCGAACGGGAAAAGGCGGGCGCGCCCGATAAGGGTTTTGTCGGGCATAAAGCTGCCAAAATTATGAAGCGGGCAACCGCGATGCAAGCCCGCGCGGAAGCAAAAGTAGCGGATAAACAACGATTATTGAAAAATATCGAGATCGAAGCTGAACTTCAATTGAACTACAATCCTCCCCGACTTCCGGTAAATGCGAGCCTTTTAACGGTTGACCAACTGGTGGTAAGTCGCGGAAAGGTACCGTTAAACCAACCCATCAGTTTTACTCTCAAGGCTGGCGAACGGATCGTGCTTCAGGGACCCAACGGGGTGGGAAAATCGACCTTAATTGCGGCAATTTTAGGAAGTTCGGAGCTTCGAACGACCGGATCCGTTAATTTACGAAATGGGCTGAAGGTTTCCTACCTTCCCCAGGCATTTGATGCACTAAGCGGGGATTTAGCAAGCTTCGCGCAAGCAAAGGGCGTAGAGCTGTAGGACTTGTTAGCCACCTTGCGAAAATTAGGGTTTGAACGGGAAATGTTCACCCAACGAATTGAACAGATGAGCATGGGGCAAAAACGGAAAGTGGCTTTGGCCCGCGCGCTTTGTGAACCCGCCCACCTCTATATCTGGGACGAACCCTTGAACTACTTAGACGTAATTACCCGGGAACAAATCCAACAGTTAATTCTACGAGTGCGGCCGCCCATGCTGCTTATTGATCACGATCAGGAATTTATTCGGCAGGTAAATACTAAACTTTTGGAAGTTAAAACGAGGTTTTAAAATTGACACCGTGTCAGAATGTGGTATTCTAACCATATTGACACGGTGTCATTTTTGATTAAGGAGGTGGCAAGGTTGCCCTCAGAGACGCTGGTGAAGTTAAAGCCAACTAAAAAAGCGGCGATTGAAACAGCCCTTTTGACGGAATTTTCGCGTTACCCAGTTGCCGAGGCACAGGTCGCTCGGATTGTTAAGGATGCGGGCATTTCGCGGGGAGCTTTTTACAATTATTTTGCTGATTTAATTGACGCTTACCGTTACATTTACCAAGTAGCCATGCACGACATTCACCAATCTTTGCACGTCCCGGCCGCCCGAGGCCCTGCTTTAGTGACCACGGTCCGTGATTTTGTGGAGAATGCGCATTCTAGTAAATACTACGAGTTATTGCAAATGCACTTTCGCCACAACGAAGCGTACGTGGCCCATTGGATTGCCCCGGTCCATCCCGGCGGTGAACGGCAATGGGCCCAACAAACCTTGGTACACGACACGCTGCGCGGAGCGATTGTGGAACCGGAGACTGCGGAAGCTCGTTTAGCACAACTAACTAAGATCCTAAAAATTCTGGAGGAATAGATATGTTTTTAGCTTTGAAGGAGATTAAACGCGAAAAGTTGCGGTATTCGCTAATTATCGGCATGATTGTCTTGATTAGCTACCTAATCTTTATTTTGACTAGTTTAGCCCTGGGGTTAGCCCACCAAAATACCGACGCCATCAACTCCTGGAAGATTAATTCGGTAGTTTTGAATCAGGACGCAAACGTTAACCTTAGCCAATCCTTAATTACGGATCAGCAGGTCAAGGACCAAAAATTGACCAAAAATGACGCCCTGATCGGCCAGATTTCGGTAGTGGCTAAGGAAGGCAAGCACGAAAAAATTTCGTCTTCCTTCGTGGGGATTCAAAATGACCAATTTATTGCCAAACAATTGAAATTAACCAGTGGCCACAAAATTAAACACGATCATGAAGTGGTGGTTGACGATAAGTTTGAGCAAAGCGGTTATAAAATCGGCGACAAATTGAAGTTAAACGACGCGGACCAAACCTTTAAAATTGTCGGGTTCACCCATAACGCGAAGTTAAACATTGCGCCGGTAATTTATGGAACGTTGGATGACTGGCGGGATTTAAAACGGGCAATGCCCCAAACCAAGGCCAGCGCAATTGTTTCAAAGACAAACGATTTAAAGGTGAAAAAGCCCCTGAAGACTTACACTAAAAAAGCCTTTATCCAAAAACTGCCGGGATATTCCGCACAAAACATGACCTTTGCTTTGATGATCGGCTTCCTGATGGCAATATCATTAATTGTGATCGCAATCTTCTTGTACATTTTGACGATCCAGAAGCTACCTAACTATGCGGTACTTCGCGCCCAAGGAATTCCGAGTCGGGTAATTGCGTGGAGCACAATCGCGCAATCATTGGTACTGGTAGTTAGCGGAATTATTATCGGTACGTTGTTGACGATTGCGACGGCGGCGGTATTACCACCAGCGGTTCCAATGGCCTTTGACGTGCCAATGTTATCCGCAGTGGGCGTTGGATTAGTAATTACGGCGCTCTTAGGTGCGTTAGTTCCGATTCGAAGTGTCATCAAACTAGACCCGGTAAGTGTGATTGGAGGATAAAACCATGGCAGCAATTGAAATGAACGGCATTAACCAGATTTACGGGAAGGGGATTGCCGAAGTGCACGTGCTTCACGACATTGATTTCAAGGCGGAAGCGGGAACCCTAAGCTTAATTATTGGGCCAAGTGGTTCCGGAAAGAGTACTTTCTTGACGATTGCCGGCGGTTTGCGGACCCCGACGAGCGGTAAGGTCAAGGTCAACGGTCATGACTATCAGGATAGTTCCCGGAAGGCGTTGGAAAAATTACGGCTCAATGAAATTGGGTTTGTGTTGCAAAACTATCATTTGTTACCCTTCCTGACCGTTAAGGACCAATTCAAGTTAGTTGATAAGGTCAAAAAGGACCATAATTTATCGCAAGCAGAATTAAACGACTTGCTCACCCAACTGGGGGTCGAAGATTTGGTAGATAAATATCCTACCGAACTCTCGGGCGGACAACAACAACGGGTGGCAATTGCCCGGGCCTTGTATCCGGATCCGTCGATTATTCTAGCGGATGAACCAACGGCAGCTTTAGATAGTTCGCGGGTAAAGGAAGTCGGCAAGATGTTTGCTCGACTAGCGCACGAACATAATAAGGCGGTCGTGATCGTTACCCACGACATGCGCTTAAAGGACTACGCGGATCAAATGTTTAAGATTAACGACGGAGTTTTGAGCGCGGAAACCCTCTAATAGATTTGTTGGTACGAAGAAAAACTCGTTAATTCCCAAAAGGAGAGTGGGACAAAAGTTGGGTAGTTTACGAGCATTAACTGAAAATTGACCATGATGCCTGAATTTGGCATGATGGTCAATTTTTGGTTAAGCGGAACAAACTGACTTTTGTCACACGTTTTGGCTCTATTGAAGTCAAAACACCAAAACAACTTTTTCACCTTTGAAAAGTATTTTTTAGTTTTTTCCTGGCCTTTTTTCGCTGAACTTCACTTTAACTTCAATGAAGTTTAACGTAAAATGAATTGAAGTTAAATAAACCGCGGTATCGGGGCGTGCAACAGGGTTGTTGCTTGGCAAAACTGCGGAATATGGCAGAATGAAGCCAGAAGGAGTTGATCAAATGTCAATCGGACCGGCATTACAAAAGGTACGACAAGATCGTCACTTAACCCAAGCGGAGGTGGCAAGTCAGCTGTACGTGACGCGGCAAACCATTTCGCGTTGGGAGCAGGGGAAGACGATTCCTAACATCTATGCGTTAAAGGACTTAGCGGAACTTTATGGCGTGTCGATTGACGAATTGACCAATACATCCCTTCTTAATCCAGTTCAGGAAGAAGGAGATCCAATGAAGCAGGTTAATTGGATGGCATTATTCGGTATCTTGTGGTTTAACGTTTTGTTCACGGCGGGAGCGGTCGTCGCGGTCATCGGCACTTTAGTAGGGTTATGGGTTACTATGGTAGCCTTTATTGGGGCACCGCTGTTACTATTTGTGGAATGGCTAGCGGTAATGGCGTACCACCTTCCGTGGCCCGAAAGTTTGACGTGGTATGAAGTGCCGTTATCGTTAATTTTTTGCGGAATCGGCATTTCAATGTGGCTGATGGCAAAGAACACGACATTTTACTTGGCCAACTTTTTTAAAAAATACGTGCGGTACAACCTCAAAGCAATTTATCGCTAGGCAACTTAGATCGGCAATGGCGCATTTCAGGAGTGCAATTTGATGGACTTTGAAATGTAGCTAAGCCGGTCTTTTTATTTGCCACGATAACCCAACCAGCAGGTTCCAACCTATCATAATAGGTATATACCAGTCTGAAAAATAACTTTTTTAGCGTACGTTTACGGGAAAACCAAGCAAAAATATCTAATTATTTCTTTGTAAGGGTTTACATTTATCAAAAATATTTCTATACTTAGTCTGTTGGTTGAGTTGAATTTTTGGGTAGGTTACCGTAGTTAGGAGGAACCGTAGATGAATAATTTTATGAACTGGGTGCAATCCAGTTTGATGCCCCCGCTAGCAAAGGCGGGAAATAATAAATACTTAGTTTCAATCCGGAACGGTCTGGTATTGACCTTACCGGCCGTAATTAGCGGATCGATTTTCTTGATTATCGCGAACATCCCGATCCCCGCATGGACGAACTTTATGAAGCCATACATGGGGGCGATGGGGGTCGCGGTTAACGGCTCGTTTGGGATTATTTCCCTGTTAGCCACGATTGGAATTGGGTACGAGTTGGCAAAGGCGCTCGATTTAGATGCAATTAACGGCGCGGGTTTGTCGACCATGGCGTTCATCGTCACTTCGTTTAATAGCAAACTGACGCTGGATACTGATAATTTTGCTTCTTCTGGTTTGTTTACTGCAATTGTTTGTTCATTTATTTCAGTTTCAATTTTACGTTTATTCGTGAAGAAGGATTGGATTATCAAGTTGCCTAAGGGCGTTCCTGCGGCGGTTAGTCAGTCGTTTGCTTCCTTAACTCCCGCATTTTTGATTTTGCTATTTTTCTGGGGATTGCGGGTCCCGCTTCATTTTGATATTAATCACTTTATTCAAAGTATTTTCCACCCGTTGCTGTTTGCGATGAACAGTTTGCCGGGAATCATGTTCTACACCCTTTTGGTTAGCATTTTATGGGTTGCCGGAATTCACGGGGACATGACGCTTCAAGGAATTTCGGACCCGATTTTCTTACAATTTTTGGCTGCTAACGGGGTTGCGTACGCGCACCACCAAACTATCCCATACATAACCTCTCTCGGATTTTCGAGTCTGTTCGTTAACGTTGGAGGAACCGGAGCAACGATCATGTTAGTTTTCTGGATGCTGTCCTCCAAGAGTAAGGCCTATCGGGAGTTAGGGAAGGTAGCCTTCCCAAGTGCCTTATTTGAAATTAATGAGCCGGTAATCTTTGGTTTTCCGGTGGTAATGAATCCAATCACCTTAATTCCGTTTATCGTGATTCCACAAGTGTTGACGATCACGACGTACTTATGGCTGTGCACCTAATTCGGCCGGCCGTAATGATGGTGCCGTGGACGATGCCGCCGATTATCGGTCCGCTGATGGCCACCGGTTGGGATTGGCGTGCTGGAGTATGGTCGGCAATTGAACTAGTGATTGCGGGCGTACTCTACTACCCATTCTTCAAAGTTGCTGAAAAACAAATGGTGCAACAAGAACTTAAAGAGGGATAATAATGGTTAAGATGTTAATTAAATATGGGGCAGCGGGCGCGTTCCTAATTATGGCGAGCGCGATCATTTTAACAAAGCTGCCCTTAAGTAGTTGGACCGTCGACCGGGCCATGTTGGCGATTAGTTTGCTGATTTTTCTGGGACTCGGCGTTGCGCTGAAAAAACACGCTTAAGCTAAAGTAGAGGGATTGAAAATGGATAAATTGGAACGGTTAACGAAAACAGATTTAAATGATTTCTATCAACTATACTTGTACGCATTTACCAATCCGGATAGCGCGGAACGACGGGCGTTTTTCGACCATCGTTACCAGCATTCGGAGAAGTACGGGATTAAGTACGATGGTCGATTGGGAAGTGGAATGTTAAGCATCCCCTTCCAAGTCAACTTTCACGGCGTGAAGTATAAGATGAACGGGATTGGCGACGTCATGAGTTATCCTGAATATGGCGGCCACGGAGCGATTACTAAGTTAATGCGCCAGGCCTTTCAAGATATGCTCGCAAATAAGGTTGCGTTGTCTTATTTGGCGCCATTCTCGTATAAATTTTACCGTCGGTTTGGTTACGAAGAAGTGTTTGACCAGACGATCTATCGGGTGAAAAATACCGATTTGCCACGCATTCGGGTGGATTCGCAAGCAGGTTCGATGGAACGTTTGTCGCTCAAGGATGCGATTCCGTACATTAAAGAACTCTACAATAATAACCCGGATAGCCACAATGCCGGATTGGTGCGGGCGGACTGGTGGTGGGATTACCTCGTCCTTAAGCATCCGCATTGGCAAGTGGGCGTCTATTTTGACGACCTTCATTCCGCGACTGGATACGTGATTTACGAAGGGATCAACACCACCTTTTACATTCAAGAAATCATGTACACCAATTGGGAAAGCTACCAATACTTGGCGCGGTTCATTTGCCAGCACGAATCGATGTACTTCAACTTTGAGTACGTAAGTGGTGATCCGGTCGGTCGTCCGGATATTTTGCAAGAACCCGATACGCTCAAGGTGGAAATTAAACCGTACATGATGGCCCGAATTATTAATTTGGCGACCTTCGTCCAAGATTATCCGTTTTTAGGTAAGGTTAAAAGTATCCGGCTGGCGGTCACCGACCAAATGATTCCAGAAAATAACGGGATTTGGCGGCTGATGATTAACAGTAACGGGACGAGTTTTGAAAAGATTAGTGACAACGAAACCAACATGGCGGACATTCGCCTTTCAATTCAAGAGTTAACCAAGGCGTTTCTCGGCTACCGTTCTTTGGGACATTTAAACCGGGTCGGTGCGATTCGCGGATCGTACGCGGCCATTGCAGGTTTAGATAACGTTTTGCGCAAAGAATCACCGATGCTGTGGGACTACTTTTAAAATGAAAAGCCTCACGTGAAGTTCCAAGGATTAACAAAATTAGATGGTTAATCGTGAACGGAACGATTGAGCAGGGGAACCGGCACCAAATTTAAAAATAAGCCGTTAATTTAAGCAGACTTCTCGAGAATCTTAGTTTCTTGGGGAGTCTTTTTTGGTAGAAACATGACTAGGCTAAGGCTAAATTTCTGCACGAAAAGCCCGGGAGTGATGTGAAGAAAGATGGCGCTTTTGGTAAACTAAGCAGCCGTTAAAAAAGCTTTCGCAAACAATGCACATTGCTTACCTTTTAGAAGTAAATACGCTTATACTATACGTGAACTAAGTTGTTACATTTTTTGGTTAGAAGGAGGAATTATTATCATGACTTTGAAAATTGGTATTATGGTTGGTAGTTTACGAAAGGGCTCCTTTAACCGATTAGTAGCCCAAACCTTTGAAAAGTTACTTCCGCACGAAGTAGAACCAGTTTGGATTGAAGTTGGCGATTTACCGTTGTACAACGAGGATTTGGATACCGACAATCCGCCGATGGCCTGGCAAAATTTACGGCGGGCGGTGCAAAGTGTTGATGGAGTGATGTTCTTTACTCCCGAGTACAACCGTTCGGTTCCCGCGGCGCTGAAGAACGCGATTGACGTAGGATCCCAGCCCATGGGACAAAACGTTTGGGATGGCAAACCAGCCCTCGTGGTAACCGTGTCACCTGGTGGAATTGGCGGATTTGGCGCAAACCACCACTTACGGCAATCGTTGACTTTCGTTAACATGCCGGTATTGCAACAACCGGAAGCCTACATTGGCAACATTACACAACACATGGACGGCGACCAAATTGATGAAGCAACCCAAAAGTTCTTCAAGCAAATTGTGGGTGCGTACCTAACCTTTTTACAAAGGTTTACTAATTAATCGATAACCAACGCTTTAAAACGAGTATAAAATCGCAATGCTTTTCGAGAATTTTGCATTCTGGAGAAGCATTTTTATTTTGTGCGTTTTTATGAATGATGAAGTTTTGCGAGTTACTAAAGCGGGGCGTAAGTTAAACGAATTAAATGAGCGGGGTACATATTGAAGCGGGTTTAATATTCCACAAAAATAAAACATCGCGTAACGATGTTTAGAGAGTTTCTACTATTATATAGGCATTTAAATGGAAAGTTTTCCGTGGCTTTCTTGTAGTAAGCCATCAAAGAAATGTTGGAGCGAGATTTGGCCGTTAGGAACGTCTTCGTGGCGCATCTTCTGAATTTCAATGTAGACGTTTTGGTATTCAAAAAGTGCGTTAGCATATTCTAGTAAAATTTCGTTTTCGGAGTACTCGCTGCACATGCCGGCTAAGTTGGTAATCCCCACCCGCAGCGCGCGGCGAATTCGTTGGTAAACGATTTTCTTTTCGTGTTCGTCAAGACCCAAGTCGCGCTGAAAGTCGATGCTCGAAAAGGAAATGTTTTGGTCGACCATAATCCGAATGATTTTCAAGATTTCTTTATTGCCGGTTTCGGAGGCGATGCCTAAGAAGCGCAGAATCGCGTTAACCCGGTCCATTTGCAAACGGTGCTCGGATTGGGGCCGGTTAAAAGGCGTTACCACCTGTGACGTGATGTTGTAAATCTCGGAAAGTTTACTAATCTGTTGGCAATAGGAGGCCACTAACCGAGTCACGTGTTTAAACTCGACGGGACTGACCGGATGTTCTAAGAAGAAGTCAATTCCAGCGTGGTAGGCGGCTTCCTTAGTCGCGACGTCCTCGGCGGAGCTAATCATAATGTAGTGCGGTTTGATTTGAACTTGTTCGAGCCGTTTGATTAGTTGAATCCCGACTTCCGGGTCGTTACTACTAATAATCATGATATCGACGCGCAATTGCAACAAGTCGTCGTAGGCTTGGGCAGGGGAAACTCCGATTCCCACGAGGTTATTGTTGAAATCAGCTTCGATAAGATCCCGAATGGCAGTGGTGTGACGGGAATCGTTTTCAAATAAATAAAAGTTCATGGCTAAATGGCCTCCTAGTATTGAAAAATCGTGATGTTTCGTGAAGCAATACGAAACTAAACGTTTTATACAATGTTTATACATTAAGACTATATAATAATGGATTTTTTTTCAAATCAAACGATCATTTTATCCAAATTATACACTTTGCAACCGAAATTTATACACGGAAAATGTGCCCCATGTCAAGTAAGTACGCGAATTAAAACGATTTCATGGAATTTAAGGTTAAATCCTAAAGTGTCGTGAAACCGCTTACTATCATTATAAGTGTAATAAAGATATTTAGTCACCTTAAGGAGGATGTTTTCAATGGCATTTAATTTACGTAATCGGAGTTTCTTAACTCTTGCAGATTTCAATACTCGCGAAATGGAATACATGCTTAATTTAGCAGAAGATCTTAAAAAGGCAAAGTACGCAGGTACTGAAGGTAAGCGGCTTGCTGGCAAGAACATTGCTTTAATCTTTGAAAAGAGTTCAACTCGGACACGTTGTGCTTTCGAAGTTGGAGCAAAGGATGAAGGAGCTCACGTAACATACCTCGGCCCTTCTGGATCACACATTGGTTACAAGGAATCAGTTAAAGATACTGCTCGCGTATTAGGCGGTATGTTTGATGGAATCGAATACCGTGGTTTCTCTCAACGTTCAGCAGAAACGTTAGCAGAATACTCAGGTGTTCCAGTTTGGAATGGTTTGACTGATGAAGACCACCCAACTCAAGTACTTGCAGACTTCTTAACTGCTAAAGAAGTACTTAAGAAGGAATACAAGGACATTAAATTTGCCTTTGTTGGTGACGGACAAGATAACGTATCAAATGCTTTGATGCTTGGTGCTGCGGTTATGGGTATGGAATATCACGTAGTAACTCCTAAAGAACTTGAACCTACTAAGGAAGTTCTCGACCAAGCAAACGAAATTGCTGCTAAGACTGGTGCTAAGATCGTGGTTACAAACGACATTAACAGTGGTGTTAAAGGCATGGACGTAATTTACACTGACGTTTGGGTATCCATGGGTGAACCAGATGAAATGTGGCAAAAACGGATCGACTTGTTGAAGCCATACCAAGTTAACAAAGCGGTTATGGACGCAACTGAAAATCCAAACGCAATCTTCGAACACTGCTTACCTGCATTCCACAATACAGATACTGAAGTTGGTAAGAAGATTCAAGAAAAATTCGGTCTTTCTGAAATGGAAGTTACTGACGAAGTCTTTGAAAGCGACCACTCAGTAGTATTCCAAGAAGCTGAAAACCGGATGCACACCATCAAAGCAATTATGGTTGCTACATTAGGTGACTAGGAGGTTATCGTAATGACAAAAATGGTAGTTGCCCTCGGTGGCAATGCGCTCGGGAAGAGTCCTGAAGAGCAATTGAAGCTGGTAAAGAACACCGCTTCATCATTAATTGGGCTGATGAATGGCGATAACCAAGTTGTCATTAGTCACGGAAATGGTCCACAAGTTGGTCAGATTAACCTAGGAATGAACTACGCAGCCGAACACGGCAAAACCGCAGCATTCCCATTCCCCGAATGCGGGGCAATGAGTCAGGGTTACATTGGTTACCACTTACAACAAAGTTTGCAAAATGAAATTCACCATCGGGGGATGCAAAAAAACGTGGTAACTGCAATCACCCAAATTGCCGTAGACAAAGACGACCCGGCTTTTGAAAAGCCAACTAAGCCAGTCGGCGATTTCTACAGCAAGGAACAAGCTGACCAAATTGCTAGCGAAAAGGGTTATACTTTTGTGGAAGATGCTGGGCGCGGCTATCGTCAAGTAGTTGCTTCACCACTTCCAAAGAAAATTATTGAATTAAATAGTATCAAGACGTTGATCGAAAGCGGCGACCTAGTGATCGCTGGTGGCGGTGGCGGGGTTCCCGTTATCGAAACTGACGAAGGCTTAAAAGGGGTTCCGGCCGTAATTGACAAGGACCGCTCGAGCGCGCTTTTAGCTGACAACATTGATGCTGACCAATTAATCATCTTGACGGCGGTAGACTACGTTTACGTAAACTACAACCAACCGGATGAAAAGGCCCTAACATCGTTGAGCGTGGCTGAAGCTCAACAATATATGGATGACGATCAATTTGCCGCTGGAAGCATGTTGCCAAAGATTCAAGCATGCTTGTCCTTTGTAAAGGGTCATCCCGAACGCAAAGCTATCATCACTTCGCTAAGCGGATTGAACGATGCTTTAGCAGGCAAACTCGGAACGGTTATTCACGAATAAAAGCGCGTTTAACTTGTTAAATACAGATTTTACAGATAAGGAGTGAATCAACATGACACAAGCAATTCATGTAACCTCAGAAATTGGTAAACTCAAAACGGTTATGTTGCATCGTCCAGGACGTGAAATTGAAAACATCACGCCGGACTATATGGAACGGCTGTTATTTGATGACATTCCATATTTACCAATTGCTCAAGAAGAACATGATTTCTTTGCAAAGACTTTGCGCGACCAAGGAATTGAAGTACTTTACTTCTCTAAATTGGCTGCCGAAGCTTTAGCTGATGAAGGTGTTCGTCATGAATTTCTCGAACGCATGATTGCAGAATCCGGCTATGTAGCTGGTGCAACTCACGACGGATTGATGGAATACTTGTCAGCAATGGATCCTCAAACCATGGTGGACCGCATTATTGAAGGTGTTCGGGCATCCGACATCAACATTGCGCAACCAGACTTGCAATCGGTTTCGGAAAATACGGATTGGCCATTCTTGATGGATCCAATGCCAAATGCTTACTTTACTCGTGACCCACAAGCATCGATTGGCGAAGGAATTTCCATTAACAAGATGACCTTTGCCGCTCGGAAACGTGAATCATTGATTACTGAATACATTATCAAGTACCACCCACGCTTCGCTGGCAAAGTTGAAGTATGGCGTGATCGGAACCATGAAACTCACATTGAAGGTGGGGACGAATTGGTACTTAGTGATCACGTATTAGCAATTGGAGTTTCCCAACGGACGACGGCGGACGCCATTGAAGACATCACTCGTCAACTCTTTAAGGATTCCAATTACGATACGGTGATTGCGATTGGTATTCCACACAATCACGCAATGATGCACTTGGATACCGTATTCACCATGATCAACCATGACCAATTTACAGTACATCCAGCAATCCTTGATGGTGACGGCCATGTTGACAACTGGGTATTGCATCCAGATCAAAACGGCGGCATTACGATGGAACATCATACTGATATCAAAGAAGTTTTGAAGAAAGCTTTGAACAAGTCTGAAATTGATTTAATTCCAACTGGAAATGGTGATCCAATCGTTGCTCCTCGTGAACAATGGAACGATGGTTCTAACACATTGGCAATTGCTCCAGGTGAGGTTGTAACTTACGACCGGAATTATGTATCAAATGATTTGCTACGCAAACATGGCATCTTAGTTCATGAAGTTCGTTCAAGTGAATTATCACGCGGTCGTGGCGGCCCACGGTGCATGTCCTGCCCAATTGTTCGTGAAGATGTAAAGTAAAATTTAGACGCTAAATGGCAGAAGTGAACTGTGGTATGAATAGCAAAGCAGTTTGCTTTTGCCTTTTTGATTACTAAATCCAGGAATGGAGTGAATAATATGGAGAATAAAAACGGAATTGGCCGCCTGGGCCTGACCGCGCTGATCGTTAGTTCATGTATTGGGACCGGGATCTTCGGGATTACCAATACGGTTGCGGCAGCGGCGGCTCCCGGACCCGCCTTACTATCGTGGGTTTTTGTCGGTATCGGCTTTTTGCTACTGGTATTGTCGTTAAATAATTTATCTGAAAAACGTCCGGACCTCGAAGCCGGGATCTTCAGTTACGCGGGTGCTGGATTCGGTCCGCTAGGAGAATTCATCTCCGGCTGGGCCTACTGGTTATCAGCTTGGCTCGGAAACGTGGCCTTCGCGACCATGTTAATGAGTGCGATCGGAACGTTCATTCCGACCTTTAAAGGCGGACAAAATATGCCGTCGATCATTTTAGCAATTATCTTTTGTTGGGCACTGACCCTCCTAGTTAACCGCGGAGTGGAAAGTGCGTCGTTTGTGAACACCATCGGGACCTTCTTCAAGGTCATCCCGTTGTTCTTGTTCATCATTATTACGATTATCTTCTTTAAAGGACACATGTTTACCACCGACTTCTGGGGAAATGTAGCCAACAACTTCTCCAAGGGTACGGTAACTGGCTCAGTTTTCGACCAGCTTAAAGGAACCCTTTCAACCTTGATTTGGGTATTTATCGGGGTTGAAGGTGCGTCCGTTATGGGCCACCGGGCTAAAACCCGTAGTCAAGCGCAACAAGCAACTATCATTGGATTTATCATGTTGCTAGCAATTTACGTAATGATTTCAATCATCCCTTACGGAACCTTGACCCGGGCCCAACTAGCTTCAGCTAGCCAACCGGCGTTAGGAAACGACCTCGAATTAATCGTCGGTCATTGGGGAGCGATGATCATCAACGTTGGTTTGATTATTTCGACCGTAATTTCGTGGTTGTCTTGGACCATGTTGCCAGCAGAAACCACCATGTTGATCGCTAAAGATAAGGTAATGCCTTCGCTTTGGGGCCGGTTGAACGAGAAAAACGCGCCAACTGCTTCCCTTTACATTACCGCGATCTTACAAACGATCTTCTTGTTCTCCTTGCTGTTTACTTCGGAAGCTTACAACTTTGCTTACTCGTTAGCTTCGGCTGCAATCCTCTTCTCGTACCTCTTCGTAGGTTTGTACCAAATGAAGTACAGTCACAAACACCAAGAATGGGGACAATTCACGATTGGTTTGCTTTCCGCACTCTTCATGCTTGCCTGCATGTTCCTGTCCGGATGGCAACAAATGCTATTAGTCTCAATTAGTTTCATCCCGGGCTTCATCATTTACTACCAAGCCGTTCGCGAAGACCATCGCGAACTGGGTGGCCAAGAAAAAGCAGTGATGGGATTAATCCTCCTTTTGAGTGTAGTAGCTATTTATCTCGTAGCTAACGGAACCATCGTAGTTGCGTAAAAAATAACATACTAAGAACTAAAAAATAATTTATTTTACAGTCAACTCAACGAATGCAGGGCGTAAATGCCGTTGCATTCGTTTTTTTTGGTGTGTTTATTAATATATGCATTGAAAACGTATTTATGAAGAGGTAGTATTAAAATGTAGCTTAAACACTGTAACGCAAATGGAGGATTTTTAATGAATAAGAAAAGAGTTGCGGGTGCTGCTTTAGCAAGTGCCTTATTATTTGCCCCACTGACACTGCAATCAGCCACCGCGCTAGCTGATAGCTTTTACACTAGCCAAACCAACGCGGAACGGGCCGACATTACTAACTGGGTGGCTAACACTTCCCAAGAGATTAGCAACAACCTCAGTTCACAACATATCGACGTGAATAATTTACACGGCGACCAATACGTGATCCAATGGGGGGACACTCTTTCAGGAATTTCCAACGCCACGGGAATTTCGGTAGCTAAGTTAGCTTACGACAACCGGATCCAAAACATCGACCTGATTTATGCGGGCGACGTTCTGGTATTGAACCGGGATGGCGAAGTACCTAGCGACTGGAGTTATGAAGGTGACGGAAACTACGTTGCCAAGACCAAGGTAACCATCAATAACTTTACCGATAATAGCGACCACTCGGTAAATATCGACGTTTCGCCGGTATCCAACAAACACATTGATAATAGCGATAACAGCGTGAAGAACGAATACGAATCGCCAAAGGATCCGCAATCAGACGCTGATGACAAATCAGCATCCGCTTCTGCGGATAATGCTGCTAAAGAATCTAGTGAAGACGCGGACCAATTGGACGAAACCGACTTTTCGGATGCTATCCAAGACGAAATTAAGGATAAATTGAACTTGGATGACGACCAGTTGACCGTTGACTTCACGGGTAAGGATGCCGACGATGAAAGTGACGACACGGATTCTGCCTACGAAGATGTAGATTCGGATACCGACACGGATTCTGATACCGATACCGACACCCTTTACGACGATGACCAAAGCGTCTCCACCGGTAGCGACCAATTAACCGAAAAGAACGCTAAGAAGTTGGCCGACAAGATTGTTAAACAATTAAAGGAAGACGACAAGGATAAGGACGTTACCGACGCCGACGAAATCGAATTAACGATCACGGCTGACGATGACGACTTCACCTTTAACTTAAGTTTGACGTCCGATGATGATTCGGACAGCGATGACACTGCCGATAGCGACGAAGACAGTAGCGATACGGACAGTGAATCATCCGATGATGAAGATACTGCTAGTTCCGAAGACGAAGATCGCAATGCCGACGAAGATGCGGATACCGATAGCGATGAAGACAGCGATTCGCAAGACAACGAAAGTGACGATGAAGACGGTGACCAAGCAGTCGACACCAATGCGGACGTTGAAGACGATGACGTTGAATAATTAACGAGAGGGATTGTTGATTAAATGAAGAAGAAAAAGTGGACCATTGTGGGCGTGATCATTGCCGTGCTGGTAATTATCGGTGGAGGAGTCTACTGGAACATGAGCCACGCCGTAGCTAAGAAGGTTCCTGGAAACACTTATATTTATCAGGGCTTATCAAAGGATAAGTCAGTGTACTTAACTTTTGCGGAAAGCGGCGATCACGTGGTGGTCAGTTCGAACAAGGCCGATGCTGCTAAAGCTAAACAAAGCGCAAGCAGTTTTGACCGCCAGTACAAAGCCCAATCTAAGAACGCGACTTGGAGCTATAAAGCGGAAGGCGGTACCTTAACCCTGGCGGAAGAAACCAAGGACGGCCAAGTTTCCCAATGGCAATATAACCACATTCTGGCAACGAATAAGAAGTTCACCGCCCGGAGCTTTACTTACCAAATCGCTAAGGCGGGCCAGGGTCAGGTTAAACGTAAGGTGGTTTTCGAAAAAGTTTCGTAATGCCGAGCGAGGATAACGGAAATCGTAAGTTAAAATAAACACCTATATAATAGAAGCTTTTAGCTAAAATGCTGAAGGTTTCTATTTTTTTTTTTGCCTTCCAAAGGGCTTAATTAACATAAATCTTTAAATTAGACCTTCTCGAGTGTAATCGCTTGCATGTTGAGTACTAATTGGTTATATTGTGAACAAGATACAAAATTAATGTTTTTATATACTTATTTTAGGGGGAGCTATTATGAAAAGAGGTAATAGAAGTAATTTACAGGTAAATGCAGAACTACTTAAGGATCGTAAAGTCCGGCAACGGTGGTTATTGGCTTCGGCAGTTGCATTATCAATGCTGGGAGCGGGTACGGTCGTTAATATGGAAAATGCGAGTGCAGCCACAGTCGGAAATAATTCCACGACTACCGCCATTTCACAGAGTTCGAAAGTTACGTCAGCGACTGCACTTGCTGCAGTAAGCACCAGCAAGGCGGCAAATAAAGAAAGTGCGAAAAATGCCGAAGCAGATACGGACGTAGCTGCGCCCGTGGTGTATCAACCGTATGCGGGAGATCGGACCATCACCGGGACGGGAACTCCAGGCAATACCATTATTGTTCGTGATGATTTAAAGAATGAAATTGGGCGTAGTGTGGTTGATCAAGATGGTAATTATAGCGTAGAGATTAAAGCGGAATATGAATTATTTGTTGGTGAGACCATCTCGGTTGTGCAAGTAGACGCAAATGGAAACGAAAGCAGCCCAGTAAATATGAAAATTGCCGAAAGGGTGCCTGCTCCAATCCTTGAACAGCCTTACGAAGGAGATCGGACGGTAACCGGAAGGGGTGTTCCGGGGTACACGGTTAATATTTATGATGATTTAAAAAATAAGATTGGCTCGGGAAAGGTGGACGCCTATGGAACCTTTAGAGCTGACATTTGGTTTGGCTACAATCTATATCAAGGAGAAACGATTACTGCTGTACAGCAAGATTTACAAGGTAATGAAAGTTCACCAGTAAAAATCAAGGTTAAAACAAAAGAGGATACGGTCCCTAAACCATATGTTAACCAACCTTACGTTGGAGATCGAACCATTGAAGGAATTGGCGAAGTGGGTTGCACAGTGGAGATCACCAATGAACATGGAGATTATTTTGGTAGCGATATAGTCGACGGTAACAATAGATTCAGCGTAACCATCCCAGCAGAATATGAATTATACGAAGGTGAACAAATTAAGGCAGTTCAGATTAATGCTAATGGTGATAAGAGCGAGGAAACTACCATAGCCGTGTTGACTAGGTAAAGAAGACAACCTAATACCCTAGCAATGTTTTTATATAATTATTTTAGGGGGAGTAATTATGAAAAGAGGTAATGAAAGTAATTTACAGGTAAATGCAGAACTACTTAAGGATTATAAAATCCAGCAACGGTGGTTATTGGCGTCGGCAGTGGCGTTATCAATGTTAGGCGCGGGTGCAATGGTCAATGTGGGAAATGCGAGCGCGGATACGGTTGGGAATAACACCCCAACTACGCAAATTGCGCAAAGTTCTAAAATGACGGCATCAAGTAAGAAAGCCGATGTTAAAACCGACGTAGCTGCACCAGTGGTAAACCAACCTTACGCAGGAGACCGGATAGTTACTGGAAGGGGTACGGCAGGGAACACCATTGTGGTCTATGATGACCTGAAAAATGAAATCGGTCGTGCTATAGTCGGCGAAGATGGTGAGTATAGCGTAGAAATTAAGGCGGAATACGAATTGTTTGCTGGGGAAAAGATTTCGGTTGTCCAAATCGATGCGGATGGTAAAGAAAGTAGTCCAGTAAATATGGTTATCCAAGACCGAGTACCAAGTCCCGTAATTGATCAACCTTACGAGGGAGATCGAACGGTAATTGGAATAGGCACTCCCGGATATACGGTGATTATCTATGACGACTTAAAAAATGAAATCGGCCGGGCGACGGTTGACCAATATGGTATTTTTAGGGCTGATATCCATATTGGATACCAGCTATATGCGGGAGAAACCATCACTGCCATCCAACGAGATGCAAATGGTAAAGAAAGCGAACCAGTGAGTATTACGGTTAAAGTATTAGTTCCAAAGCCTGGAATTAGTCAGCCTTATGTGGGGGATAAAGTTATTAAGGGGAATGCAAGTCTAGGTTACACTGTGGAAGTTTTCAATGGACATGGAGATCGATTTGGCAGTGCTAAGGTTGATGAATTCGGCTCTTTTAGTGTTCCTGTTCCGCCAGAATATAGTCTATATGAAGGAGAAGAGATTAGTGCAGTTAATATAGACGAAAACGGCAATAGGAGTGACAAAACAAAGGTAATTGTTAAAGCTAGAGAAGGATAGCAGTAACCATTAAATAGTAAAGCAATAATAATACGGCCACGTCTTACAAAAAAGATGGAGGCCGTATTTTTGATGGTTAAATGAAAAACAAGCCTCCTCAAACTGAAAAGCAAAGTCGGCTTTCAATACTTTACGAAAATTATATGAACGATAAACCGCTTTCCGTTAACGGAATTCATAAAAATATTCAAAAAAGCTCCTACCTTTTTCATTTTCAAAACACATTTCCCCGATAAACTACAGCAATGTTGATATCGATATTAAAGGAGATGGGATGTAATGAAAAAAGTTCGGGGATGGCTCATTTTTGCCGCAGCTTTAATGGTTGCGCTGGTAGCGGTCGCGGGGTGGGAATACACCGCGCACTCTAAAACCGACCTACTATCCGAAGAGCAAATTATTCAGAATCTGGGAACGAAGTTAGTTACCGAAAATAGCACCACCGCCTTAACCAAAAAGTACGCTAAAATTGTTAAAGATGGCAACTATGATTTAAAAAATCCATACATAAAGGTGAATCCCTATAAGACTTCACCATTAACGGCGTTGGTATACTTTAAAACGCCGAAAAAAGCACAGGTTAGTTACACGATTGAAGGAAAATCGGATAAGACTTCGATCACTAATTCGGCGAAGGGGTACCAAACTAAGCACCAGTTACCGATTGTCGGCTTATACGCGGACTACGAAAATACCGTAAAAATCACCGTGAAGTACCAATCTGGTAAGAAAGAAACTAAAACAATTAAAATCAAGACCGGCAAGTTACCGAAGTACCTCGACCAAAATGACGTCAAGGTGACGAAGAATGATAAGTCGAAGATGCAAATTGGTGATAACGAGCTAACCTTAGTCGACCGGACCGCTAAGCAAGTTTACGCAATGGACGCCGACGGCCAAATTCGCTGGTATTCCACCAACTGGAATCAGCACATGTTCGAACAGCTCAAGAACGGCCATATCATGGTCTTAAATAAGAGTTCCGAAAATGGAAAATATAACCTCCTCACGGAAACCGACTATTTAGGCCGAATTTACCGGCAATATTCCTTTGACGGCACCCTCGGCGGCAACCTTAGTCACGAGGTAACCGTAATTCACCACGACATCGCTGAATTGCCAAACGGGAATTTGTTGCTGACGGTTTCGGATGGAAGCAAATACACCGAAGATACGGTCGTGGAACTGAACCGGAAGACTGGTAAAATTGTGCGGGTGCTCGACTTTAAGCAAATCTTGCCGGCTTCAATGTACCAAGATAGCAAGCAAAAGGCTAGCGACGGCAACATTGGGACCGACTGGCTGCACATCAACGCGCTGGACTATAATTCCAAGACGGGTAAACTGCTGGTTTCGGCGCGAAACCAAGATTTAGTCATGCAATTGGACTACGCAACTGGTAAAATTGAGTGGATTTTTTCAGGAAAGGACAAGAATAGCTGGCCGGCAAAATATCGTGACAAGGTTCTGAGTCCGACCGGCAATACCAAGGTTACCGGCGGGCAGCACGGTGTCTACCTCTTGAGTCAAAAGGGGAATCAAGAAACCATCATGCTGTACGACAATAACATTGCCGTAAAAAATGGCGACCAGAAGACGTCCGGAAAGTATTCCGCAGCGACGGTTTACCAAATTGACCAGCAAAAGAAGACCGTCACCCAGCAATGGTCGTACGGAAAATCACTGGGGCAGGCCAACTTTACGCCGATCATTGGTTATGCGCAGCGATTAGCTAACGGAAATACCTTGATTAATTTTGGCTACAAAAACGACGGAAAAGAATCGAACGTGATCGAAGTTGATGCCGATGGGAACCAGGTCTTCAACGCGACCTTGAGCAACAATCCGGCGGACAAGACCTACGCATACCGCGCCTACCGAATTCAGTTCTACCCGGAAAACTATCATTTTGACGTAACCAAATAATTTATCAAAAGGACTTGAAGTTGACGCTACGGCAACCCATATAATGATTTTGAGGAGGTGAGGGGATGTATTCCATCCAAGATTTGGCGAAGCTGGCGGGGATTAGTTCGCGAACGTTGCGGTATTACGACCAGATTGGGCTGCTAGTTCCGGCGCGGCGTACGGAGTCGGGCACCCGGTGGTACGCGAAAGCCCAGGTCGATGATTTACAACGGATTCTGTTCTTTAAAACATTGGGCGTTTCGTTGGCAACCATTCGGGAAATCATGGCGCAACCGTTGACGACACAAATTGCGGCTTTGGAAGCCCAACGCGTCCGGATTGCGGAAAAGCAGCGCCGGCTCCAAGATGTAGACGTGGCAATCGCCTCCTCCATCAAAATGTTAAGGGGAGTGGGCAAGATGAGTGACAGTGAAAAGTTTAATAGTTTAAAGGCTCAAAGACTGGCAGAAAACGAGAGTCAATTTGGCCAAGAGATTCGGCAAAAATATGGCAAAGAGACGGTGAAAGTCGCCAACCAACACTACTTGGCGCTTTCGGAAGCCCAATTACAAAGGGCAGATGCACTTGAAAAAGAGTTGGGCACCTTGTTGCGGGAGGCGATGACGCAAAATAGCGACACGACCAAGGCAGCGATCTTTACCGCCCATCAGGAATGGCTGAAAATCATGGTTGGTAAGCAGTATTCACCAGCTTATCACCAAAATTTAGCGCAAATGTACCAAGCTGACGAACGTTTCCAAAAGCACTACGATGAGTTGGCGGGGCAAAAGGGCGCTGGTCAATTGTTGAGTGAAGTGATTTTAGCAAAGCTGCGGTAACTGGCAAAGTTGCCAATGGTTTTGAAAGTTGTTATGATATCCTTAACTTAAAAAATAAGAAATCACCACCGGGTGGTTGGCATGTGTAAAGCTCATTAGGTCTGAGAAGAGCTTTACAGATGCCTTTTTTGTTTAGGAGGAGATTTTGATGACGTGGATATATTTGGTGGTTGCTGGGATTTTGGAAGTGGTGTGGGCCACGGCGCTGAAAATGAGCCAGGGGTTCAGCCAACTCGGGGCGAGCATAGTGACGGTGGTCGGGATGATCCTCAGTTTTGCCTTTTTGGGCTTGGCGGTAAAACACTTGCCATTAAGTTTGGCGTACCCGATTTGGACGGGAATTGGGGCAGTGGGCTCAATTCTAGTAGGGGTAATCTGCTTTAGGGACCGCCTCCCAGCAATTACGTGGCTGTTTGTAGCATTGCTAGTGATCGGGATTGTTGGAATAAAGGTGACGAGTGGAAAATAAAAGAGTGCGACAAAGTCCGGGTAACTCTTGAGGACTAACGGAATTGGGGGATTAATCGTGGTTTGGACGATTGATCCCCCAATTTGGTTAGCCGCAGAGAGTTGGACTTTTTCGCGCGTTTCGGCTACGGCAGCAGTAGAACCACTCACTCCCATGTACCAAAAAAAGCACAAACCGGCATTCAGCTCAGCTTGCGCTCCAAAATTAATTTATAAAGTACCGCGCGGATTGCCATCTCTAAAGGTGAGAAAGATTGGACGGCTTCGTCGAGGTGTTCGATTTCGTGATTGAAAATGCGGACGAATTCGTTGAAGTGGTCTTCGACCTCGTCGGTTGCCAGTAGCGATTTGATGGTGTCCAAACTAAAGCTGGTTTTCAAAACGCTGATCATCATAATCAACGCAAGGTGCTCCGCGGTATATTTTTTCTTGAGCGGGTGGGGCACTAAGCCCATCTTGACGTAGCTGTTGATCATGGTTTTGGTGACTTCGGCGTGTAAAATGGGCGTTAGGTAGCGGTTGGTTTCTTGGATGACCTGGTCCATGTAGAGTGCTAGGTCGGGAAATTGGTGGTAATCCGGTAAGCGAAGTTGCTTAAAATCAGCCAACCACTGCTGGTATTTTTCTGTATTCATTGCACAAACCTCCAAACATATCATAACATAAACCAACCTCAAATAGATAATCACTACGCTTTACGTAGAATGCAATTCTATGTATAATGAAGTCATCCAAGGTAGGTAAATGGGGGACTAAAAATGCAAAAAGTTCAAAGAAGCCAAGTAATTTATGAAATTTGGAATGCGATTACCCACGGGGTCGCGTTCGTTGCGAGCCTCGGGCTGGTCGCTTTGTTAATTATGAAATCGATTTCGAACGGGCTGCCGACGCGGGACACCGTCAGCCTCGTCATTTATGGCGCAACGCTTCTAGCGTTGTACCTAGCATCGACGCTGTTCCACTGCCTCGCGTTCACGAAGGCCAAGCGAATTTTTCAAATTATTGACCACAGTAATATCTTCTTGCTGATTGCGGGTACTTATACACCTTATTGCATAATATTTTTAGACCGGCGCAGCGGGATCATCATGTTAAGCGCAATCTGGACGATGGCAATTGCCGGAATTATCACCCATATTTTAAGTAAGGGTCGTTTCCAAAAAGTAGAAACGACCATCTACGTGGTGATGGGGTGGTTGTGTTTGCTGGCCGGGAAGACCCTTTACGCTAACTTGTCGCCGCTAGGTTTTTGGCTACTGGTTGCCGGCGGGGTGACCTTCACCGTCGGGGCAATCATCTATAGCTTTCCTAAAATTCCCGGGTTGCATTTGATTTGGCACTTCTTCGTAATGGCGGGAACCACGTTGATGTTTATTTCGATTTACGTAAACATTTAAAAATGGTGAATATTTATTCTACACTAAAAAGAAAACGGAACTGGTTAAAATAACGGTTCCGTTTTTGTTTACGCTTTCGTTACAAATTACCAAAAGGGGTAGGTTGTTTTAATTTGATGTGCCTCATTAATAGAGTGTGAGGGTGAACTGTTAAAACGTTTTACCTAAAACAGACTAAAATATTTTTTTGAAAATTTTCGTCACCGTGAACCCTTGGTATGACGGCTTTTATACGTGATTCTTTTGTGAAATAAGGTACTTTTTTATAAAAAATTCAATCTTACCGTTTGACAATGAACCCCATGTAGAATATTATGTAGACATTAACTGATGGGGTAACTAATACATAGCATTAACTAGTTATAATGATAATGTAATGTCTCCATAAGTTAAAATTAATGAAAAATGGGGGGATTCAAAGATGAATAAGAATCCAAAGAACCACCGTGACGTGGTAGATAGTAAAATTGGGAACTACAAGATGTACAAGGTAAATAAGCACTGGGTTTTCGCTTCCGCATTGATGTTGTCAATGCTGGGAGCGGGAATGATGCAGACCGACACCGCTGCTCATGCGGATACAGTTAACGAACCGCAAACTGAAATGGTGCACAAGGTTGCCGAAGCTAAAGAGGCGCAAAGTGCTGTGGTGACACCGGCTAAGGAAGCTACATCAGCAAGTAGTGCAGCTCCAAAAGCAGCGACACCAGCCAAAGAAGCGCAGTCTACAACGCAAAATGGTAGCGCTGTCAAGAAAGAACAAAGTGCAGCACCAAGCTCAGCAGCCAGCAGTGCAGCTCCAACCAAGGCGGCAAATTCAGCAGCAGACAAGTCCGCAACAAGCGCTGCAGCAAAAACTGATTCAGCAACTAAAGCTGAACAAAAGAAAGCCGACGCATCAAACAGCGCAGCGAAAGCTGAACAAAAGAACGATGCTTCAGCAAGCAAAAATGAACAAAAAACTGCAAAGGCAGATAGCGCAGCACCATCTTCAGCAGCTAAGCCAGCAGCAGATACTAAAGCACAAACAAATAACTCTTCAGCAGCTAAACCAGCGGACAACTCTTCTGCTTCTAACTCTGACGCTTCAGTTAAAAAAGAAGGCGTGTCCACAGACGAAATTGGAGCTTCAGGGTTAGATACAAATGACCAAAACGACATCAATAATGATGCTGCAGCTAAGGCAAAGGCCGATGTTGATGCAAAAACTGACGCTAAAGATGTCGATAAGAACCAAAAAGTTGATAAGGATAAGACGGCTAAAGATCGTAATGTACGTGCCGGCGGTTCCGCTTTAGAAGATGGAAATTTAGACATTAGCGGTTCTGCAGTAGGCGGCTTAATTGACAATGGCGATGGTACTTACAGCGGAAACCTTGAGCTCACTTACCATGGTTCAGCTTTGGTAGCTCAATTAGGCGAACAATCTAACATTGGAATTAAAGTTCCGGCAGAACTAGTTGATCTCTTTAATAGGATTAATGCAACGGGGGATTGGACTAAATATCTTACTGGAAATATTAAGTTCACAATTGACTACGTCTTTAACATCACGCGTAACTACACCAATGATGATATTTCATTTGATGGAACAAATTTGGTATTTAAGAATCCAGCAATCACGGACTTGGGAGTAAAGGATACCTTAGCTAACTTTAACTTTAATATTGGCCAAGCGGTTACTGATTTCGACTTAGATATCCCGGATTCTAGCGATAATTATTTATTCGAGGCAGCGTTGGTTGAACCGTCCAATATTATTGATTGGCATGCAATTGGGGATTACGCAGGAAGAGCTTCACTACACACCAATCATTTAATGCCACACACGGATGTGTTAGAAGCGCCGTTCGTTGAGCAACCCGTCTATGATAACCAAACAACGGTAACCGGTACTGCAAGACCAAATGCAGAAATTACCATCACTCTAGAAAATGGTAGTACAATTACTGACTATGCGGATAGAAACGGTAACTACAGCATTGAGATTCCAGCTCAAAAAGCCGGTGGCCAAATTAGCGTTATCCAAACTGTTAATGGCAAAGAAAGTCCCGCAACAATCGTAACAATTACCGAGGCTCCAGAAGTAATTGACAACCCAACTATCAATGCACCACACGCAGGTAGTCGGACGATCACTGGTACTGGGGTAGCTGGTGACAGTATTCAAGTTTATGCTCCAGGTGCAGACGGAAATTATGAGTTGATTGGTACAACCCTTGTATTAGCAGATGGCACTTGGTCAATGGGAATTGGAAGTCAATTTAACTTAGTTGAAGGTGAACAAATTTACGCTGTCCAATCTAAGGGTAATGGCAAGAGTGACAAAGTTTATGCGACTGTTTTACCTGAAGTAGTTGTCGATGCACCAGTCATTCACGACGTAACCGAAGGCGACAAAGTAATCACCGGTACCGGAAAAGTAGGCGCAGAAGTAGTGGTTCGCTTTGGTAATGGTAGCCATACTGAAATTGGCCGGGCAATAGTCGGAGCCGACGGAACTTGGACAGTCGATGCTAGTCATTCAGTATTAAATGCTGGTGATTTGATCACCGCTACTCAAACTTACGATGACGTAACTAGTGATGAAGCTACGGTAGCTGTAAAAGCCCAAGAAGTAGTTGACGCACCAGTTATCAATGACATTACGGAGGGTGATAAAGTTATTACCGGAAAGGGTGAAGCTGGCGACGAAATTAGAGTATACTTCGAAGACGGCGACGTTCAAATAGGTAAAACCGTAATCGTACGCGCTGACGGAACTTGGTCGGTAGATGCTAGTCACTATAACTTGACCGAGGGTACGGTTGTATACGCCGTTCAAACTCGTAATAACGTCGATAGTGAACCTGTTTACAGCACCGTAAAGGGTCGCGAAGAAGTTGCTAAACCAGCCATCAACCCAATCACAGAAGGTGACAAAGTCATTACCGGAACTGGTGTAGCTGGTGACGAAATTAGAGTATACTTCCAGAATGGCGATGCTCAAATTGGTCAAACTGTAACTGTTAAAGCTGATGGAACTTGGGAAGTTGACGCAAGCCTCTATAACTTAACGGAAGGTACGATCGTTTATGCAATCCAAAGTCGTGGTGGAATGGACAGTGACAAGGCTTATCAAACAGTACTTCCTAAGCCAGAAGAAATCCCGGCACCAACGTTTGATAACGTACGGGAAGGTGCCAGCACCATCACAGGCCGAGGCGAAGCGGGCGACACAGTGTATGTCTACGTGAAGGGCACGAACGGCGGCGATGACATCTTGGTTGGCCACGCAACAGTTAGAGCCGATGGAACTTGGTCGGTAGCCACGGGACGAGTTAACGTCTACGAAGGTGACCAACTCTACGCTTACCAAACCAATGGCGACCAACAAAGTTCAAATGGTACGACTACGGTACTTCCTAAGCAAGAAGAGATTCCAGCACCAACCTTTGATGAAGTAAGAGAAGGCGCTTCTACCATCACTGGTCGAGGCGAAGCGGGTGACACAGTGTATGTCTACGTGAAGGGCACGAACGGCGGCGATGACATCTTGGTTGGCCACGCAACAGTTAAGGCCGATGGAACTTGGTCATTAGCTACGGGCCGGGTTAACCTCTTCGAGGGCGATCAACTCTACGCTTACCAAACCAATGGCGACCAACAAAGTACAAACGGTACGACTACGGTGCTTCCTAAACCGGAAGAATTGCCAGCTCCAACCTTCGATGGAGTAAAGGAAGGCGACACCACCATTACTGGAAAGGGTGAAGCCGGTGACACGGTCTACGTTTACGTCAAAGGCACGAACGGTAGCGATGACATCTTAATCGGTCATACCACGGTAGGCGACGACGGAACTTGGTCCTTAGCAACCGGCCGGGTTAACCTTTACGAAGGTGATCAATTGTACGCTTACCAAACCAATGGCGACCAACAAAGTCCAAACGGCACGACCACGGTCCTGCCTAGACCAGAAGAAGTTCCGGCCCCAACGTTTAACGACGTAAAGGAAGGCGATACTACCATTAAGGGACAAGGCGAAGCCGGTGATACCGTCTATGTCTACGTCAAAGGAACGAACGGCGCTGACGATATCGTAATTGGTCATACCACGGTTGACAGCGATGGTAACTGGACGCTTAGTACTGGACGAGTAAGCTTGTTTGCTGGTGATGAGCTCCGTGCTTACCAAGTCAGAGGTGATCAGCAGGGTCCGGAAGGTAGTACAATCGTAAAGGCTAAGGAAACCGTAAAGGCGCCCGGAATGAACGACGTCACGGAAGGTGATCCGGCAATTACTGGAACTGGTGAACCAGGCGCCACGGTTAACGTAACCGTTGGTGGACAACCCCTTCCACCAGTGACGGTTGGCGACGACGGAAAATGGTCAGTTGACACCAGCGGAGTAACCTTAACACCAGGTGACGAAGTTTCGGCAACCCAGACCGTAGACGGAAACACTAGTGATGCGACTACCACGACTGTGCAACCCAAGAAGGCAGATATTCCGGCACCTGGAGTGAACCCAATTAAGCCGGGCGCTAAAGTTATCAAGGGTAGTGGAAAAGAGGGCAACACCGTAACGGTCGTTAAAGTGGATGCGAACGGGAAGACTACCCCAATTGGAACGGCGACGGTTGACAAATATGGAGACTGGACGGTTAACGTCCCAGATGACGTTGTTTTAGCTGCTGGTGATACGGTGCAAGCAGTACAAACTACACCGGATGGTGATTCAAGCGATCCAGCAGAAGTTATTGTGGGTTAAGCAATGAGAAAGTTATAACGAACGAATAAGTTTTATGGGGGAGTAAGGAAGCTAGGAAACGATTTCCACAGGAAATCGGTTTCCTAGCTTTTTTGTGTTCGAATAATTATGTTGAATCGTTTGGGCGAGGGACTTGCACCTCCGGCAAACTAATTGTGAAAAATAAAACTATATTGATTTGATTTATCTCATATCAGTTGACAAGTAACCCCATAAAGATTATTATGAAAGCGGTAACAAGTGTTGAAAACGATGCACGCGGTAGATTTTGACTAACGAATGATTTCGATAACTTTAAACTGTTGAATAGGAGGGTTCCCAATGCATATGGGTTTTAAAAAGTACTTTAGCAACGGAACGGATCGTAAAGCTGATAATTATCCGATGGTTAAGCGGAATAGGCGCTGGATTCTGGCTTCCGCATTAATGCTAGCAATGTTTGGGGCGGGGGTGGTGCAATCCCATGCTTCAGCAAAGGCAGCGACGATTAACGCACCCCGCACCGAAACTACGACCAAGGCCGCAGAGTATACTAAGGCACCACGACAAGGTCGAAGTCGGGGGATCGCGATTTTCCAAAATCTTGATAAAACAAAAACCGTCGCAACGCAGAAAACCAACTTAACTAATGCTTTAGAAAAAGGTAATTTAAACATTACTGGCGGCGCTTATTACGGATTACTTAAAAATGGAGACGGTACATATAGTGGGGGGCTACAATTTAATTATTCGGGAAGCGGCTCGAACAAATTTGACTTTGCCAACTTAGTAATTCGCGTTCCGGAACCACTTCGCGGCTTGTTTAAGAAAATTAATGAATCGGGCCGTTGGACAAAATATTTTAATGGAAATGGCAGTATTAATAATGGTCCGCTTGGTATGATGTGGACCTACACGAATGAAGATTTTTCATATGATGGTACTAATTTAATTTTGAATGTTGGTGATGCGAGTCTGGAATATGGAAGTAAAACCACAACGGCGTTCCTTAACTTCAATCTTGGACAAGCAGTCACAGACTTTGAGGAAGAGATTCCTGACACGACTGATTACTACCTATTTAAAATGGCGCTAGTTGATCCGGAAAGTCCAATTAATTGGGATTTGATTGGTGATTATGCAGGAAGTGATGAATTAGGGACAAACCATATAATGTATCGCTAATAAGGAGCTACAAATGGGGTTAAATTTTAAAGATCACTCTGGAATATGGAACAATAAAAAAGTGAAAAAGTCCGGGATTGGAGCTTTGACCGTGGGAATCGCGCTGCTGGGTTTAAGCATCGGTCAAGCACAGGCGTCAATAAGGGCGGCTCCCGAGCATGGGTGGCGTCCCGAAATGGCGCATCAAGTTTCCAAAATTGGATCCATGGGGGGACAAACCAGTTTAGCGCAAAATAGCAGTTCGCTTAACGCGACTATCCAAGATGAAGTTGCGGATCCGACCTTTAACGTGGTTCGAGAAGGAGATCCTGTAATTACCGGGACTGGCGAGCCGGGTACGGAAATCAATGTTCTTAAAGATACTCCGGCTGGTGAACCGCCGCTCTTGATTGGTAACACAACGGTGGACTTCCTCGGCAGATGGCTGATAGATGCTAGTCAACAGGATTTGTGCGAGGGGGACGTACTTTTTGCCTACCAAGGGGAAGGCGCTCAAGTCAAGGGCACACAAACTACGGTAGAAGCTAAACAAGCAGAGGTGCCGCGCCCCGCTGTAAATGCGGTTAAAGCAGGTACGCAAAGTATCACTGGGCAAGGTGAACCCGGTAAGATAATTAAGATCTATCTAAAGGAAGCTGACGGAAGTAACCGGCCGCTGGGAACTGGGCCGGTCGATCAATTTGGAAATTGGGTAGTCCTCGTGCCAATCAACGTTGAGCTAGAAGCTAACGACGTACTTGAGGTTTACCAGAGCACGCTGGACGATGTGTTAAGTGAGCCTGTCCAAGTTACGGTAACCGAGTAATGAAAAAGTTATAACGAACGGAATGTTTTATGGGGGTAAAGAGCTAGGGAGCGATTTCGATTAAGAAATCGACTTCCTAGCTCTTTTTGTGTGTCTTACCCTTATTTGTGTCGACATTTAACTAAATAAAGAAAAAAGTGAGAATAAAAAGCAACGTTAACGGTGTACCTTAAAGCTAAGTATAAAAATTAATAGGGTTTACTTTAAAGGACGGTGATGGTTAATTTACTGTTTTTTTGTTAATTATCGTTGGATAAAGATCACTATCGGTAGGATCCGTGCAAAAAGAATCTGTAAAATAATCCCTGATTAGTTGGCAACATAGAATTAGCGAGTGACAGGAACCGCAGTGGTGTCAAAAAAGTGGAAGGATTTTACACGATGTTATATCCCGTTGATATTTCAGTCTATCGATTTTTAAAAAACGTACCTTGTTTGATAAAAATTGGGAAACTAAGATGACTAGTTCCGTTTACACTTTGAGGTGAGGCAAATGGCCTACTTATAAATACGGAAAGGAGTGGCTTTAGATGTCCGAGACGGTAATTACCGAGAAATTGCGAATAATGACGAAATTTTTAAACGATTTTTGCCGTCGAGGAACCTTCGCGTCCGGTCCCGGGATTGTAAGGACGGGATTTGGTTGAGTTTTGGTAACGGTAAAGGTTATTTTTCTAAGTGATTCAATAATAGGCAAGTACAGTTTTAAGTAGGTTAAGTAGTGGTCAGAACTAACAGAAAGTGACCAATGGTAGTGACAAAGGCGAAAACGATTTCCTGATTTAAGTTACATACGAGATGAAAAAGGGAATTGCCTAATTAATAATGGAGGAAGTTAATGTCTAAGAGAAAAATATGGAATGTTAATGAGAAAAAGCATTACAAAATGTACAAAAACGGTAAACAGTGGTTCTTTGCCGGAATGGGAATTGTAGCCGGCCTTTTTGGTGCGGGATCCACCACGATCGCTAGTGCGGATGAAACCCCTAGGGGGGCGAACCTTGATCTCAGTAAATCGAAGAACCTCCTCGCAACCAAGACCAGTGCGACGATTCCGGGTTCGACGAGTGCTGCAAACTCGCAAAGTACTAACTCAACGCACAATAGTGTAACCAATTCAACTTCAGCCGCTAAACAAAATGCACAAACCAGTGCCAGTCAAGCAGCTAGCAAGGCTGGCTCAGCTAGTTTAAGTGCATCCTTAAAGGCGGCTCAGGACGCTAGTGCGAGTCAACAAAAGGCTAGCCAAAGTCAAGCAGCAGCCAAGGCAGCGAGCCAACAAAAAGCTAGCGAAAAGACTGTTAAACAATCAACCACTTCGTCAACAAAAGCGAAGTCAGCTAGCCAAACGAGCACTAAGGGCTCCCAAGCTGCTTCAACAACTAAACAAGATACAGCTAGTGCTAACCAAGCTAAGAACGCTAGTCAAGGATCCCAGTCAAAAACGGATCCCCAAAGTAAAGCTTCTACGGACGCAAGCAACAACCAAAGTTCCCAAAGTTTATCAGCCGTTAAATCAGCTACGGATTCAGCGAAGCAAAGTCGCTCGTTAGAGGCCGCAAAGCAGTCGCTGTCGATTAGTCAGAGTATGGTAGATTCGTTGTCCCGTTCTGCGGAAAAAATCGACTCAAAGCGTACATCGGATACACCTATCGAACACCATACGGTATATTGGGACGAAGATACTGGTGAGCAAATTTTTGCCGATGACACTGACTATCGTGATCTTGAAGACGCCATCATGATTACCGCTCCTCGTACCGACGCACACTATGTGCTAGATCTGGGCCTGACGGCAATATCAATAGCTATGGACGGCGACGCTTCTGGACAGCCTTTAACGGATTTTAAAGTTGCTTTTTTAGAATATGCGAAAACTGCTACTAGTATCGACGATCTTAACAATTGGATCAGGAACAGTGATTTTTATAAGGAACATATCGTCGGTAATACGACTATCACGGCAGTTCAAATACAGTGGTTCTATAAGCATCAAGATGACCAAACCAAATTAGTTGGTCAGGATATCACTACAGTCGTAGGCAACCCGGTTGATATAAGCAAAGGGGTCGCAGAATTCACTGACGCTAACGGAAACCCTGGTGACGTTGGGAACCTAAAGTGGGACATGTATGACGAGAACTGGAATAAGGGTGGCGTCTATCCCGTAACGATTACTTACTACGATCCTGCTACGTTACAAACGAAAACAGTTGATATTACTGTTACCGTTGTTTCACACATTAATATCACAGGTAAAGATAATAGTACGTACGAAGGTCATCCTTTAGATATTGGTGATTTTGTAGACAGTCTTACTAATGGTGCAGGAAAAACTGATCTTCATCCTGGTGATCCTAATGTTGGAGTTTATTGGGATTCGAGTAAGATTAATTGGAACAAAGCAGGCGTTTATGAAAATATTGAGATCATATATAAAGATTTAACAACTGGTGAAACAACCTCGACTACTGTAACGGTCACTGTTTTACGTAACCAGGAAGAGATTCATGGTGATAATGCCACCTACACGGTTGGACAAGGCCCACACCTAACAGTTGATGATTTAAATCCCTCAGGAAAGAACGCTGACGGATCCGGAGCATCAGGTTTTGAAGCAGATTTTAGTCATGTTGACTGGGATCATGCGGGGGTATACTCAGTTGAAATCTCATTTACGGATAAACTAACCGGAGACAAGGTATCAACTACGGTTACGGTTACAGTTGATGATAACTACGGTAGTATGAGTACGAGTGCTTCGATGTCGAATAAGAACGATGATGACTCACGTTCAGCGTCAATCTCGGATAAGAACGATAGCGAATCGAAGTCAACGTCGAACAAGAATGATGATGATTCACGTTCGATATCAACCTCAACGTCGGATAAGCAAGACAGTGAATCGACGTCAACGTCGAACAAGAATGATGATGATTCACGCTCAATATCAACATCGACGTCGGATAAGAACGATAGCGAATCGGCGTCAACGTCGAACAAGAATGATGATGATTCACGCTCGATATCAACATCGATCTCAGATAAGGATGATAGCGAATCGACGTCAACGTCGAACAAGAATGATGATGATTCACGCTCAATATCAACTTCTACGTCGGATAAGAATGACAATGACTCGCGTTCAGTATCAACATCTACGTCGGATAAAAACGACAATGACTCGCGTTCAGTATCAGCCTCAACGTCAGATAAGAACGATGATGACTCGCGTTCGAGGTCAGAATCCGATAAGAATAACAGCGAATCGAAGTCAGAATCTGACAAGCACGATAGTGAATCTCGTTCCGCTTCGAAGTCAGATAGCCAAGATTCCCGTGATAGTCAAAGCCGTTCGACATCACAATCAGACAAAGATAACAGTGAATCGAAGTCAGCTTCCCAATCTGACAAGGATGACAGTGAATCGAAGTCGACGTCTGACAAGCACGACAGTGAGTCGAAATCAGAATCCGATAAACACGAAAGTGAATCGAAGTCGGATTCGGATAAACACGAAAGTGAATCTCGTTCGATTTCGCAATCAGACAAAGATGACAGTGAATCGAAGTCAACCTCTGATAAGCAAGAAAGCGAATCGAAGTCAGCTTCGAACTCGGACAACCAAGACTCCCGAGACAGCGAATCGCGTTCGATCTCACAATCGGATAAACACGATAGCGAATCGAAGTCAGCCTCGACTTCTGATCATCAAGACTCACAAGACAGTGAATCGCGTTCGATTTCGCAATCAGATAAAGAAGAAAGTGAATCGAAGTCGACGTCTGACAAGCACGATAGTGAATCGAAGTCAGAATCCGATAAGCATGATAGTGAATCGCGTTCTGCTTCGAAGTCAGATAGCCAAGATTCCCGTGATAGTCAAAGTCGTTCAACATCGACCTCAGACAAGCAAGACAGTGAATCGAAATCAGCCTCGACCTCAGACAAGCAAGAAAGTGAATCGAAATCCACTTCCGATAAGCAAGAAAGTGAATCAAAATCAGAATCCGACAAGCATGAAAGTGAGTCGAAGTCAGCGTCAGATTCGGATAAGCACGACAGCGAAAGCCGTTCTGCATCAACATCCGACAACCAAAATTCACAAGATAGTGAATCGCGTTCAATTTCGCAATCGGATAAGGACGACAGTGAATCGAAGTCAACTTCCGACAAGCAAGAAAGTGAATCGAAGTCAGCCTCGACCTCTGATCACCAAGACTCACAAGACAGTGAATCTCGTTCAATTTCGCAATCTGATAAAGAAGAAAGTGAATCGAAGTCGACATCCGATAAGCATGAAAGTGAATCAATTTCGGCTTCGAACTCGGACAACCAAAATTCACAAGATAGCGAATCCCGTTCGATTTCGCAATCGGATAAGGAAGAAAGTGAATCGAAGTCGACGTCTGATAAACAAGATAGTGAATCCCGTTCCGCTTCGAAGTCAGATAGCCAAGATTCTCGTGATAGTCAAAGTCGTTCAACATCGGCCTCCGACAAGCAAGACAGTGAATCGAAGTCAGCCTCGACCTCAGATAAGCAAGAAAGTGAATCGAAATCCACTTCCGATAAGCAAGAAAGTGAATCAAAATCAGAATCCGATAAGGTAGAAAGTGAATCGAAGTCAGCCTCAACTTCTGACAAACAAGATAGCGATTCTAAGTCAGCTTCGAACTCTGACAATCAAGATTCCCGAGATAGTGAATCGCGCTCGATTTCGCAATCGGATAAGGACGACAGTGAATCGAAGTCAGCATCAACATCAGACAACCAAGACTCCCGGGATAGCGAATCCCGCTCGATTTCGCAATCGGATAAGGAAGATAGTGAATCGAAGTCGACATCTGATAAACAAGACAGTGAATCGAAGTCAGAATCTAACAAACATGATAGCGAATCACGTTCAGCATCAACGTCTGATCATCAAGACTCACAAGATAGCGAATCACGTTCAATTTCGCAATCGGATAAGGATGATAGCGAATCCCGTTCGACATCCGATAAGCATGAAAGTGAATCAATCTCGGCATCCGAATCGGATAACCAAAACTCCCGGGATAGTGAATCTCGTTCGACATCACAATCGGATAAGAACGATAGTGATTCGAAGTCAGCATCAACGTCTGACAATCAAGACTCCCGGGATAGCGAATCGCGTTCAATTTCGCAATCTGATAAGAATGACAGTGACTCACGTTCCGCTTCGACCTCCGATAACCAAGACTCCCGTGATAGCGAAAGTCGTTCGATTTCCCAATCGGATAAGGATGATAGCGAATCCCGTTCGACATCCGATAAGCATGAAAGTGAATCAATCTCGGCATCCGAATCGGATAACCAAAACTCCCGGGATAGTGAATCGCGCTCGATTTCGCAATCAGATAAGAACGATAGTGATTCGAAGTCAGCATCAACATCCGACAATCAAGACTCCCGGGATAGTGAATCTCGTTCGACTTCACAATCGGATAAGAATGACAGTGATTCGAAGTCAACATCAACCTCAGATAAGCAAGACAGCGATTCTCGTTCGATCTCGCAATCTGACAAGAATGATAGTGACTCACGTTCCGCTTCGACATCCGATAACCAAGACTCCCGTGATAGTGAAAGTCGTTCGATTTCGCAATCGGATAAGGATGATAGCGAATCGAAGTCGACATCTGACAAGCATGAAAGTGAATCAATTTCAGCTTCGAACTCGGATAATCAAAATTCACGAGACAGCGAATCGCGTTCAATTTCGCAATCGGATAAGGATGACAGTGATTCGAAGTCAACATCTGACAAGCAGGATAGTGAATCGAAATCAACTTCAGATAAGTTAGATAGTGAATCCCGTTCGGCTTCAACGTCCGATAATCAAGACTCTCGTGATAGCGAAAGTCGTTCGATTTCACAATCTGACAAGGATGACAGCGAATCGAAGTCAGCATCTGACAAGCAGGATAGTGAATCGAAGTCGACATCTGACAAGCAGGATAGCGAAAGCCGTTCGGCCTCAACATCCGATAATCAAGATTCTCAAGATAGTGAATCTCGTTCGATTTCACAATCTGATAAGGAAGACAGTGAATCACGCTCAACCTCCGATAAGCACGAAAGTGAATCAATTTCGGCATCGAACTCAGATAATCAAAATTCACGCGATAGCGAAAGCCGCTCCGCATCACAATCCGATAAGGAAGAAAGTGAAAGTCGTTCGGCCTCAACATCCGATAATCAAGATTCTCGTGATAGCGAGTCTCGTTCGGCATCACAATCTGACAAGGATGATAGTGAATCGAAGTCAACTTCCGATAAGCACGAAAGCGAATCAATTTCGGCATCTGAATCTGACAACCAAAATTCACGCGATAGCGAAAGCCGCTCCGCATCACAATCTGACAAAGAAGAAAGTGAAAGTCGTTCGGCCTCAACATCCGATAATCAAGATTCTCGTGATAGCGAATCCCGTTCGATTTCACAATCGGATAAGGACGATAGTGAATCGAAGTCGACATCTGATAAGCATGATAGTGAATCAATCTCGGCATCCGATAAGGAAGACAGCGAATCCCGTTCGACATCTGATAAGAACGATAGTGACTCACGTTCCGCTTCGACATCCGATAACCAAGACTCCCGTGATAGCGAAAGTCGTTCGATTTCACAATCAGATAAGGATGATAGCGAATCGAAGTCGACATCTGATAAGCACGAAAGCGAATCAATTTCGGCATCTGAATCTGACAACCAAGATTCCCGGGATAGCGAATCCCGTTCGATTTCACAATCGGATAAGGATGACAGTGAATCGAAGTCAACATCTGACAAACAAGAGAGTGAATCGCGTTCAGCATCGACATCCGATAATCAAGATTCCCGGGATAGCGAATCCCGCTCGATTTCACAATCGGATAAGGATGATAGCGAATCGAAGTCAACATCTGACAAACAAGAAAGTGAATCCCGTTCGGCATCAACATCCGATAACCAAGATTCCCGGGATAGCGAATCCCGCTCGATTTCACAATCGGATAAGGACGACAGTGAATCGAAGTCAACATCTGATAAGCATGATAGTGAATCAATTTCGGCATCTGATAAGGAAGATAGTGAAAGCCGTTCGACCTCAGACAAGCAGGATAGTGAATCACGTTCAGCTTCAACGTCAGATAATCAAGATTCTCGTGATAGCGAATCCCGCTCGATTTCACAATCTGATAAAGAAGATAGCGAAAGCCGTTCCGCATCCGACAAACAAGATAGTGAATCGAAGTCAACTTCCGATAAGCATGAAAGTGAATCGATTTCGGCATCTGAATCGGATAACCAAAACTCACGTGATAGTGAATCCCGCTCAATCTCGCAATCTGATAAGGAAGACAGCGAAAGCCGTTCAACCTCAGATAAGCAAGACAGCGAATCGATTTCAGCATCTGATAAACAAGATAGTGAATCGCGTTCGACATCTGATAAGAACGATAGTGACTCCCGTTCCGCTTCAACATCTGACAATCAGGACTCACGCGATAGTGTAAGTCGTTCGATTTCACAATCTGATAAGGAAGACAGCGAAAGCCGTTCAACCTCAGATAAACAAGAGAGTGAATCGATTTCAGCTTCCGAATCTGACAATCAAAACTCACGCGACAGTGAATCTCGCTCGATTTCACAATCGGATAAAGACGACAGTCGTTCGGTTTCTGAATCAGATAAAGAAGACAGTGAATCTCGTTCAGACTCAGATAAGCATGAAAGTGAATCGATTTCAGCATCTGAATCGGATAACCAAAATTCACGGGACAGCGAATCCCGTTCGATTTCACAATCCGACAAGGAAGATAGCGAAAGCCGTTCAGACTCAGATAAGCACGAAAGTGAATCAATTTCGGCTTCTGAATCAGACAACCAAAACTCCCGTGATAGTGAATCTCGTTCGATTTCGCAATCGGATAAGGATGATAGTGATTCACGTTCGGCTTCAACATCCGATAACCAAGATTCTCGTGATAGCGAATCCCGCTCGATTTCACAATCGGATAAGGAAGACAGCGAATCGCGTTCAACATCTGATAAGCAAGATAGTCGTTCAGTTTCTGAATCCGACAAGGAAGATAGCGAATCGCGTTCCGCATCTGATAAGTTAGACAGCGAATCTCGCTCAGCATCTGATAAGATTGACAGTGACTCGCGTTCGGCTTCAATATCAGACAACCAAAACTCCCGTGATAGTGAATCTCGTTCGATTTCACAATCGGATAAGGAAGACAGCGAAAGCCGTTCAGACTCAGATAAGCACGAAAGTGAATCGATCTCGGCTTCAACATCCGATAACCAAAACTCACGTGATAGTGAATCTCGTTCGATTTCACAATCGGATAAGGAAGACAGTGAATCTCGTTCCGCATCTGATAAGTTAGATAGCGAATCTCGCTCAACATCTGATAAGAACGACAGTGACTCACGTTCGGCTTCAACATCTGACAACCAAGATTCTCGCGATAGCGAATCCCGTTCGATTTCACAATCGGATAAGGAAGACAGTGAATCTCGTTCGACATCCGATAAGCAAGATAGTCGTTCAGTTTCAGAATCTGATAAGGAAGACAGCGAATCACGCTCAACCTCCGATAAGCATGAAAGTGAATCAATCTCGGCTTCGATTTCTGACAACCAGAACTCACGCGATAGTGAATCCCGTTCGATTTCACAATCGGATAAAGAAGATAGTGATTCACGTTCAGCATCAACATCAGATAACCAAGACTCACGTGATAGCGACTCTCGTTCAATTTCACAATCAGATAAAGAAGATAGCGATTCTCGTTCAACTTCAATCTCTGATAAACAAGATAGTGAATCACGCTCGGCATCTGATAAGGATGATAGTGAATCCCGTTCCGCTTCAGATAAACAAGATAGTGAATCGCGTTCCGCATCTGATAAGAACGATAGCGAATCCCGCTCAGCATCGGACAAGCATGATAGCGATTCTGGTTCCGACTCGAACAACGGCGGTTCAAACAACGGCTCAGGCTCTGACTCGAACAACGGTGGTTCAAACAACGGATCTGATTCCGACTCGAACAACGGTGGCTCGAATAACGGATCTGATTCCGACTCGAACAACGGTGGCTCGAATAACGGATCTGATTCCGACTCGAACAACGGTGGTTCAAACAACGGCTCAGGCTCTGACTCGAACAACGGTGGCTCGAATAACGGATCTGATTCCGACTCGAACAACGGTGGTTCAAACAACGGCTCAGGCTCTGACTCGAACAACGGTGGTTCAGATAATGGCTCAGGTTCTGACTCGAACAACGATGGCTCGAATAACGGATCTGATTCCGACTCGAACAACGGTGGTTCAGATAATGGCTCAGGCTCTGACTCGAACAACGATGGCTCGAATAACGGATCCGATTCCGACTCGAACAACGATGGCTCTAACAACGGTTCCGGCTCTGACTCCGATAACGGCGGCTCGAACAATGGCTCAGGTTCTGATTCGAACAACGGCGGCTCCAACAATGGCGCTGGCGACAACTCGAATAACGGTTCTGGAAATAATAACGGAACTGACCAAGGCAATGGTTCGAATGGCTCAGGTGATGGAACATGGAATGGTGGTGCTGGCAACGGCACAGGTAACGGTACTAACGGCGGCAATGGCAATACCGGCAACGGCGGAGCTGGCCTAGTAGATACCGGATATCAACCAGGCAACGGCCAAGGTGACGGCAGTGTCGACCTTGCACAAGATAATGGTGGCAGCGGCGCAAATAGTTCTAATGGCGGAACAAATAGTGCAGAACGCTTACCACAAACTGGTGAGGAAGATAACGCTAGTGCTCGTGCAGCTGGTACAGTTGGATTAGTTGGTGGATTACTTGGACTCTTCGGTCTTGGTAAGAAGCGTAAACGTCACGATGAAGAATAATCGTCGACTTTAAAGCTAGAAACTAAGTTAAGAAAAGCTCTTTAATCAACGATTAAGAGACATCTCTAAGATTTAAAAAATACCTGTGGTTAGTGGTAGGTGATACCTATCGCTAGCGGCAGGTATTTTTTGTTGCACTGAAAGTGTAAATTCAAGATGAAAAATTGTCGACAAACAGTTCTTTTACTGTTCATCTACACTTGTTATTCTAGAGCCAAAGTAATCAAGGAAACTTAAAACTTGGAGGTGCTTTTTTGGTTTGTGATAGCATGTACGCTATCATAAAAACATGAAAAGGATAGAGTTTGACTACTATGATTGAAACGTATGGACTACACGTAGCAGAGAGGCAAAAATGGACAAAAAAATTGGAAAAAATTTATATGAGATCCGCTCCAAATGGGCTTCTAATATCCAACGGGCAATTTACTTTCAATTCAAAGATAATAAATACATCATTACAAATGGGTTTATCAAAAAGTCACAAAAGACACCAGCTAGTGAGAAAAAAATTGCTAGAGATAGAAGGACACTTTATTTTAAAAAGGAGGAATCATAGATGAGTAAAATTGATGAATATATCGAAAAAAGAAGTGCACAAGACGCTGATTTTGCTAAGCAAGTTGAACAAGAAGACATTAATTTGGAAGTAGCGATAAAGGTGCGTTCTTTAAGGGAAGATATGGGGTTAACACAACGAGAATTTGCCCAGGTGATTGGAAAACCACAATCTACTGTTGCAAGAATTGAGAACGGTAATATGAATGCTTCAACCAAGATGCTTTCAGACATTGCAAAGGCAACCAAGCAAAGACTGACTATCCAGTTTGAGCCTGTCCATTAAGAATAAAAGTCATTAAAAGAGCCTATCACTACAGATACGGACATTTACTTCTTGCTGAAAATCTTCGTCATGGTTGATTTTTTGGGGGGAGTCAAAAAGAGGGCTTTATATAATAGGAAGAAAAGTGTTTGGAAATGCAATACAAAAAACGTCGATCGGCCCGTTTGGACTAATCGACGCTTTTTAAATATTATTCTATTTTAAATACAATTGGTAGGCAAAGCGTTTATTATCAACTTCGTTTTCGTCAATGAAGTCAATAATCCCACGATACTCAAATCCATTGTTGGTAATAACTTTTTGCATCCCCTTGTTAAGCGGGTGGGTATCGACGCGAACTTCGTCGTAACCAAGTAAAGAACTAATGGTGAAGAGACCTTGCATCATCTTCTCAGATAGACGTTGACCGCGGAACTTCGATGAAATCGCAATCCGGTGAATTGACATATATTTGTCATCAGGGTTGCCCCGCCAACTACCTTCCTGGATATCGTCGTAGTTAACATCGTTATCTGGCCACAATGCGGCCGTACCAGCAATCTGTCCATCGACCATTAATACATAACTAATTTGTTGCTCAATATCTTTCTCAATGTCTTGGTTAGTAGGGTAGCCAGCCTGCCACTGGTTGATTCCCTGTTCCTTCAAATAAGCCTTAGCTTCATTAATAATTGTTAAAATGGCTGGTAAATCAGCCTTAGTTGCTCTACGCAAATAAGATGTTGTCATAATTCCCGTCTCCATTTTCTTTTTCTGAAAAAATAATTCTAACCCAATTTCGCAGAGATGTCACCCTAAAATTTTTGGTGAAAACGAATTCATTTAATATATTTCCTATTTGGGAAAATTCAAGGCTAATATTAACCCATTAAATATGCTAATATATGTAGATAGTAAAGAATTTAGGGGTGGTAGCATGAAGAAAGTTCGGAACTGGAGATTAACCCTCGGTTGGCAAATCCTCATTGGTCTAATCTTGGGAGTCGTTTTAGGCGCTAGTTTTTACCATAATCAAGTTGCTATCACGGTCATGCAAAATCTAGGAACCATGTTCATCCACATGATTCAAATGATTGTTTTGCCGATCGTGGTATCTTGTCTGACCGTTGGAATCGCCGGAATGGGTGACGTTAGTGAACTTGGCCGCGTCGGGTTGAAGACTTTGATATACTTCGAAGTTTTGACCACGATTGCGTTAATTGTCGGAATGATTTTTGCTAACGTTTTTCATCCGGGAACGTATATCGACATTCACAGCCTGCAAAGTACGGATATCAGTTCTTACGTGGAGACGGCTAAAGCAGCCAAATCCAACAGTGGAATTTGGGCCACGTTGATGAACATTATCCCGACGAATATTTTTTCATCGCTGGCTGAAGGAAACATGATGCCGGTCATCTTCTTCTCCGTGCTTTTTGGCTTAGGATTAACGGCCATTGGCAAGCAGGGGCAGATTTTGATTGATGCACTTACCGCTGTGCAAGAAGTTATGTTTAAAGTTACCAACTGGATCATGCACTTTTCACCAATTGGGGTCTGCGCGTTGATTGGCGTGACGATTGCCCAAATGGGAATTGATGCCCTAAAGCCGTTGGGACTGTTCGTTTTAATTACTTACGTGGCAATGCTTTTCTTTGTGCTTGTGGTACTTGGCTTAGTTGCGAAGTTCCACAACATCAACTTCTTTGAACTCCTGAAAGTTATTAAAAACGAGTTGATTTTGGCGTTTTCGACGGCTAGTTCGGAAGCAGCCTTACCAAAAATGATTGATAAAATGCAAAAATACGGGGTGAGCCAAGGAATCGTTTCTTTCGTAATCCCCACAGGGTACACATTTAACCTCGACGGCTCGGCAATTTACCAGGCGGTCGGTGCGCTGTTCTTAGCACAGGCGTACGGAATTCATTTGACGCTCGGTCACCAGATTACGTTGTTGGTAGTCTTGATGATTACTTCGAAGGGAATGGCCGGGGTACCCGGGGCGTCCTTCGTAGTGCTTCTAGCAACCGTAGCAACGATTGGCGTACCGATGAGCGGGTTGACCTTCATCGCTGGTGTGGACCGGATCATCGATATGGGCCGGACGGCAGTAAACGTAGTAGGAAATTCGTTGGCAGCCATCATAATGGGCAAGTCCGAAGGCGAATTTGACGAAGAAAAACACCGGAAGTATGTGGGAAATCTGTAGAGAGCGGAAGCCCCTGGGCAGCTTTTGAGGATTAACGGAAATAGGGAACTAATCGCGATTTAGGCGATTGGTTCCCTATTTTGGTTAACCGGAAGAAGCTAGGGGCTGGAGCTCATTTTGACTACGCAGCAGAGAAGCGTAACGGAATTGAGGTACAATGCGATTTAGGCGATTGACGGCGGGATTTTATTAACCGGAAGAAGTTGGGTTTCGGAGCACGTTTCGGCTATGCAGCATAGCCAATTAAACCAAGAGCAGGAAGGCCCCTTTAGTTTGCTTTCAATGATTCAAAATGGAAATATACTTCCATTTTGAATCTAACGACTAGAACAAAAAAGGTTGAGGAATTTTTCCTCAACCTTTTTTATTTAACCTAATTCAACCGTGAAGTTCAGCAGTCGACTAACGTAGTTCGGGTGGTGATTAAGTTGTTGAATCGTGCGCTGAAGGGTTTCTAAATTATCAGTAATAATCCCGTTAACGCCCATGAAGGTCAGTTTGGCCATGACGTCGCGGTCGTTAACCGTCCAAGCGTAAACTTTGCGACCGGTGAGCTGGGCGGTAATTAAGAAGGAGTTATTCAAGGTGGAATGCTCCATCGTATAAAAATCGGCTTTAGATTGCGGCACGCCGATAAAGTTAAATGGCAGGATGTAGCCAACTTGGAGCTTAGGGTTCAAGGTTTTTAACTTTTCGACGGCATCGTAATCTAGGCTGTGGACCTCGTCGTGGTTGGCCACCAGGCGTTTACCGTAGCGCTTATTAAAGGTGGTAATGGAATTGGAAGAATCCCGTTTCGTAGTCTTAAGTTCCACTAGTAAGCGCTGGTGCAAACGTTCGGCGGTTGCTAAGTAGTCGTCAAAACTGGCAACCTTCGCGGAAGTCCCGTTTTCCCGGGCAGTTAAGCGGGTAATTTGCCGAAGCGTCAAGTCATGCGGCCGTTTATTAACGCCGGTCAATTGTTTCAAGTTCTCGTCATGCATTACCACAAACTGGTGGTCCTTAGTTTCATGCAGGTCCATTTCAATGAAATCGGGATGCAACCGGCTGGTGTTAATTAGCGCTGGAATGGTGTTTTGCACCCCATTTTTCGCGTTAACTCCGCGGTGAGAAATGGTTAACGGCGTGGAAGTGAAAAAGCCGTTCAGATAAAGGGCGTTAAAGCCGAGGATCCCCAAGAACAAAACCCCCGCCAAGGCCTTAAACCACCAATGTTTGCCTGATTGATAACTAAGTCGTTGGAGCTGATTACTGAGCTTCCGACTACTGATAACGAAGCTAGCTTGATTTTTGAGCTGGTCAGCCATGATCATCAGTGAACCAGTTCCTAAGGCGATGCTCATTAACAGGAGTACCAGCTCAATCAAGAGCAGGTTGATGGAGGCTGCCCAATAGTCCCAGGAAGCCGGAAGATGATGGTCAGCCAGAGCCTGAAGCGCTAAAATAAGCGCCTGTCCCAAAATTGACAGACCGACGTTGACCACGATTAACAATCCCAGTTGCTTAACAATGGTTTTGAAGTTCAATTTGGTTAACCGCCAGCTTTTCTGGACGGCTTGGCGGCCCGTACTGCGTCCCAGGATAATCAGCGGAAGGGCCAAGAAGAACCGAATCCCTAAGTAAAAGGTAACTAAGTAAAGTAAAATCAGCACTAAAAGCAGGGGCCGATTTTCGTATAGAAAATAGTTAATAATGAAGTCGGGCACTCGCACTTTGTTCAATAGCGGAGTCGAGATGCCCAGCCCCCCAAACGGCAGAATAATTAAACAATAAATTAATAAGTAACCGACCGCACGGCCAAAAGTGTGCCGCACCCGTTGGAAAGAAAGGGTGATTAGCGAATTTAAGGCTAATTTTTTACCTTGGTTAATCTGCATAATGCCTAGAAATAAGAAGGTCACCTGCCAGTAAATGGCGACGATCACGGCGAGAATCAGGAGTAGGCAACCGATGTCCAAAAACGGATGGTTGGTGACCACCTCAACGAAATTGGTGTTGGAAAGGTAGCGCACCCCCGCCAAACGCAACATGATGCTGCCAATCAAGGTGAAAAGCGGGATAATGCCCGCGTAAATCACCACGATACTGGTAATGAATAGGCTGAGATAGCTAAGTAAATGTTTAAAAATAAAACGATACGTTTTGGTGATGCTCGCCATAAAGGGCCTCCTAGATAACTGTTCTTCTTGTTATTCTAGCAGAGAAAGTGCGGTATTTAAAACGCCAGGAGGGTAGCAAACGGCGAAAAGGCAGGTGGTTTACGCGGTTGACGGCCTTTTGTTAATTAAGGCCTCGGCGTTGTTTAAGCTAAGCCACGGATTTTCGGCTACTAAGGTCGCTAGGTATTTTGCCTTCAATGGTGCCTAAACGTGTATCAAAAGCCAGTTTGTTCCGCTTAACCAAAAATTGACCATTACGCCTGAATTTGGCATAATGGTCAATTTTTGGTTAATGCTCGCAAACTACCCAACTTTCGTCCCACTCTCGTATCGAATGGATTAAATTTTATAGTTCTTGCGTAGTAAATGCTTTCTTCGCTGCATCATATTGGTGAAGGTAACGGTGCTCATCGAACTCTTCGAAGAAGGCGTTTTTATCCTCCGGATTAGGGTAGAAGAAAGTTTCCTCATCGCCCTTAACCACTTTGATTCCTACTCGCGGGGTGTTGACCGTAGTCAAACGGGTGGTCGGTGAGGATAGGTAAGTGGCGATGTATTTTTTAATAATCGTGAGGTCCATATTCGTAACTCCTTAATTTAAAGTACGTCACGCGTCTGTGGCGTATCCAGAATGTAATTGTTAATTACCTTGGAAGAAATCGCCGGCGTCTTTGCCAAAATCGATTGCGCGACAATTGATTGGGACAGTTGTTCTTGATAAAAATCATTGGGCACGAACTGACTAATGCTTAAAACAATGAAGGTGATCAGGTAACTGATTACGAATCCAGCGACGGCGCCTGCCAAGCCGTTGACTTGATGAATGATGGGTAACCAGGTAATCATTTGTGAAAACCGGACGATTAAGCGAATCGCAATCCAGCCCACAAGCATCAAAAAGATGAAGGAAACTGCGTTCATCGTGGTTAAATTAGTCAAGGGGTCGTGGTTCCCGTTCCCAAAAGTACGGGAGAGAAATTCGGCAAAGGGCGCGGTGAAGTTTTTGGCTGCCGCAAACACAATTAAATAACCCACTAGATAAATGATTTCGGCAACTAGTCCGCGCCGGTAGCCAGAAAAAAAGGCCGAAATCAAGATTAAGATTAAAATTAACGATAGTAGCATTAAAAGCTCCTTGTTGAATTTAATTGGTTAACTAACCATAATTGGGGTTAGTCAGACACAGATATTAGAGTTCCTAACGTCATTACTCGTTAGTGAGTGTTCAATATTGACGAGGAAAACTGGGTGTTCAGCAGATGAGACACCTTATATAAATAACCACTATAGAGGAAAAAACGTTGCTATTCAAGTTCAATTAACCTGTTTGAAGTTCAATTTAAGTTAAAAATGAAGTTCAAATTTAACTTAAAGACCTTGTGAAATAGCGGATTTCGGCAATGCTTGCTCTAATATCGGCTTCTTGAGAAAAGCGTCTTTACAAATCTGTTAGTGAAGAAGTAAAATTGATAAGTAATTTAAAATGATTCTAAATTAGGGAACGGAATGGGGAGAAATTGGATGAGTAAAAAGGCGAAGCAAAATACGTTAGCACAAAAAATTAACGTAATTCGGGCCAGTGTAATGGGTGCCAACGACGGGATCCTATCGGTAGCCGGAATTGTGTTGGGAGTTGCGGGGGCGACAACCAATAGCTTTGCAATTTTTATTTCCGGAATTTCGGGAATGTTAGCCGGAACGGTTTCCATGGCGATGGGCGAATACGTTTCTGTAAATTCTCAAAAGGATTCGCAGGAAAACGCGGTTAACCACCAACGGCAAGCACTTGAAGATGACTACCAAAAGGAACTTGATTTTGTTGCCGAAAAGTACGCAAAAACTGGCATTCCTGAGGACTTAGCTCAAAAAGCGGCCCGGGAAATGATGGAAAAAGATGCGCTACTAACGACCGTGCGCGAACGTTACGGTTTTGATATGCATAACTTTACCAGCCCTTACCAAGCGGCGATTGCTTCCATGATCGCCTTTTCGTTGGGTTCGTTATTACCACTACTGACGATTACCTTTGCTAAACATAGTATTCGGGTGCCGCTAACCGTCGTTTCCGTAGTGGTTGCCCTCGCTATTACCGGTTACGCCGCGGCGGCGATCGGCAAAGCAGTGCGACGGCGGGCGGTTGTCCGCAACGTGATTGCCGGACTATTAACGATGGGCGCGACCTACCTGATTGGCTCACTTTTCGCGCGGTAAGGGGATGAATGATCATGAAAAAGAAAACTAAAATGAGTATGGATAACAAATTAAATATGCTACGGGCCGGCGTATTGGGTGCCAACGACGGAATTTTAACGGTAGTCGGGGTTCTTTTTAGTGTGGTTGCGGCGACTACCAACCCGTTCATCATCTTTATTGCCGGCTTGTCCGACCTTTTGTCATGCGCCTTTTCGATGTCGGCGGGCGAATATGCTTCGGTAAGTTCCCAGCGCGATACTGAAAAAGCGGCCGTAGGGGAAGAGAAGCTCCGGTTAAAAGCTGACCCGGAAGCCGAATATGAATTGGTGGCGAATTTTTACGTGGAAAAAGGGGTTACGGAAGAGACCGCGCACCAAATTGCTCGATCACTAATGGATACCGCACCGTTAAAAACGGCAGTTGATGTTCGTTACGACATGGATTTGGACGAGTACCTAACTCCGTGGGGCGCCGCAATTTCGTCATTATTTTCTGCCGCGTTAGGCGGGGTCTTTCCCTTAGTGGCGATGACGCTGGCGCCAAGTGATTTTAAAATGCAGGCAACTATCATTGCGACGGTGATTTCCGTAGCGTTAACCGGCTTCTTAAGTTCTGAATTGGGAAACGGTTTGCCCAAGAAAGCGGTCATCCGCAACGTGATCGTCGGAATCATTACGATGTTCATCCATTACTACATTGGAAAATTATTTTAATAAAACTTCAAAAACGCTTCCAAACTCGATTGCTAAAGTGAACCTAGCTAATAAATGCCCGTCTAAAGGCATTTTGCGGGGTTGTCAAACAAATCGAATATGATATGATGTCTGTGGTTCAAGATTGAGAAAAGGAAGGAATTTAAAATGAGTAACGAGATCAAGAACCCTAAGAAGCGGCGAAAATTAATTTCGTACGCAAACGGCCGTTCGTTGGAGGAAATCAACGGGACGGTTAAGGTTCCTAAAAATATTGGTTTTTGGAAAACTTTGTTTATGTATTCGGGGCCAGGCGCATTAGTTGCGGTAGGTTATATGGACCCTGGTAATTGGTCAACATCAATCACTGGGGGGCAAAACTTCCAGTACATGTTAATGTCGATTATCTTGATTTCGAGTTTAATCGCGATGTTGTTACAATACATGGCGGCTAAACTGGGAATTGTGAGTCAGATGGACCTCGCCCAAGCAATTCGGGCGCGGACTAGTAGAGCACTGGGAATCGTCTTGTGGATATTAACGGAGTTGGCGATCATGGCGACCGATATCGCAGAAGTTATCGGGGCGGCAATCGCGCTTTATTTGTTATTCCATATTCCGCTAGTGGTGGCGGTATTCATTACCGTATTTGACGTATTATTGCTATTATTGTTAACCAAGATCGGTTTCCGGAAAATTGAAGCCATCGTGGTTTGTTTAATCATGGTAATTTTGGTCGTCTTCGTCTACCAAGTAGCCCTTTCAAATCCGAGCTGGGGCGCGGTATTTGGCGGATTGATTCCAACGACCAAGGCATTTGCGACAACCCCAACGGTGGGCGGCATGACCCCGTTGAGCGGTTCGCTAGGAATCATCGGAGCTACCGTAATGCCCCATAATTTGTACTTGCATTCGGCAGTTTCGCAAACTCGGAAGATCAACCACGATGATGAAGAAGACGTAGCACGCACCGTGCGGTTTTCCACTTGGGATTCCAACATTCAGTTATCGTTTGCCTTCGTGGTTAACGCACTGTTGTTGGTAATGGGTGTGGCCGTATTTAAGACCGGCGCCGTGCAAGACCCGTCCTTCTTCGGGCTGTTCCACGCGCTAAACGACACTTCGACGTTAAGTAACGGAATTTTGATTGGGGTCGCTAAGACCGGAATTCTATCGACCCTCTTTGCGGTAGCCCTCTTGGCTTCGGGTCAAAATTCTACCATTACCGGAACGTTGACCGGACAAGTAATCATGGAAGGTTTCGTGCACATGCGGATGCCGTTATGGGCACGGCGCTTGATTACCCGGCTGATCTCGGTAGTGCCAGTATTAATTTGTGTAATGTTAACTAGTGGGAAGGGCAGCATTCAAGAACACGAAGCCCTCAATAACTTGATGAACAATTCGCAGGTCTTCTTGGCCTTCGCGTTACCATTCTCGATGGTACCGTTGCTGATGATGACCGATAGTCGCGTGGAAATGGGCGACCGGTTTAAAAACAGCTGGATTGTCCGAATTTTAGGCTGGATTTCGGTAATCTTCTTAACTTACTTGAACCTAACTGGATTACCAGATTCAATCGCGGCCTTCTTCGGCGAAAATGCCAGTGCAGCGGAAATTAGCATGGCTCACGACATTGCCTACGTGTTAATTGTGGCGGTTTTGGCCCTACTGGCGTGGACGGTAATTGAATTGTACAAGGGAAATAAACGTTACGAAATTGAACTTGCAGAAAAAGCTAACGCAAAGGAGGCGGCATAATGGCCTTCGATGTGAAAAGAATTTTAGTTGGAGTGGACGACTCTAAAGACGCTTTGTTGGCTCTTGACTACGCAATTAATTTAGCGAAAGATGCGAACCGCGAATTGGTGATTGTTTCGGTGCTGGAAAACGACGAAATGAATGTGTTCCAAGCCCTCGACAAGGACTACATTCATGGGGAACGAGCTGAATTGGAACAACACATTTTGACCTACCAAAAGCAGGCGCAAGATGCTGGCGTTACCAATGTCCGTTGCGTGGTGACGGAAGGCGATCCCGGTGAGACAATCGTTGAAGAAGTAATTCCCGCGGTTAAACCAGATTTGTTGGTAGTTGGCGCGGAATCGAAAAAGGGCATTGCCCGTCGTTTTGGGAGTCAAGCCGCATACATGGCAAAATATGCTCCGATTACGGTAACGGTAGTGCGGTAGTTTAATCTTTAATAAACCTAGGAGGACGGCAAACCAATTGGCACCGTCCTCTTTTTTATGAACGGGGGAGCAAAGTGAATTTTGTGATTATTGGACTAACTTTTCTTAGCGTCAATTTAGATTTCTTTTTTATGCTGTTGTTTTTGGTTCGCAAATATAGGCTATCCGCGGTCTTAAGTGGTTATTTGCTGGGCACGTTGCTGTTGGTGACGGCGAGTTATTTAATTGGCCAAACCCTCTCCGCTTTTTTGCCGGAATGGTTACTGGGAGTGCTCGGGTTCTTGCCGATTTACCTAGCAATTAAGGATGACGATGACGAAGTTAACGCGACCCAGTCCGGTGCTTCGGCGGTCGGGACGGTTTTGGTGACCTACCTTTCCGTGTGCACGGGATGCAACCTGGCAATCTTTTTGCCAGTTTTAATGCACGCCCAGCTTGCTGAATTTTTCGTTGCCCTGTTATTAATCTTGGGATTGAGCGCGGTGGCCGTCCTCGTGATTAATTTACTTAGCAAAAATTCGCTCGTCAGCCAAGTGATGGAAAAATATGGCGAGAAACTTATGAAGGTTTGCTACGTGTTGATCGGGCTGTACGTTTTTTGGGACAGCGGCTTAGTGGCCCATTTAATCCGGTTGGTTGGATAATTGATAAGGAAAGTAAAATCGAATGATACACCCGCATAGCGCAAAAAAAGACCCCGACTACTGACACTAGTCGGGGTCTTGGTGATTCTATGCTTGCCACATGATTGCATCTAGAGTATAACACAATCATTTGATGACTTGCTACAATTTTAAGTAGGATATTTAATATGTTTTGAAAAAATAATTCCGGCTAAAAACGATTCGTATTGAATCGTTTTTTTTAGTTTCTAAGGAAGACAAAAATCCCCGCTATTATCGCGAATAGCGAAGATTTTGGAGCCTGTGGTGACTGCACAAGATCTGGATGACTACCCAAATTAAACAAAGTTAACTTGGAAAGTTTCCCGGCGGGTAACCCCGTCAGTGCGAACTTGTAGGTGATCTTGCTGGGCAGTCCGGGTCACGGCAAAACTTGGGTGGTAGTTACCATAAAAATGAAAATAGAATTTATTTTCTGAATCTGGTTTCGCGGTGACCAAGCAGGCTGAATGATCGGAAGCCCGTACAACTTGGTTAGCAACGTTGGTACGACAATTAATTTGAACCATAAACCTCGCCTCCGCCTCTAGCTTAACACTATTAAAGGTTAATGGCGCAAGCTGCTAATCATTATTAGCAATTTCTTTTTGCAAAGTATCTAAGAATAGGCGATTTAAGTTAGGTAACTGGTGATTTTTACTCCACACCAGAGTGTTAGGTTCTGTAATCTCGGGTGCCAGTGGCCGAAAAACTAGACCATTTTTAGTGGTGTAGTTATCGATTAGTTTATCGTAGGTGAGGGCTATGACAGCGCCCGTTTTCACTAATAAACTACCATTAAAAATAAGGTTATAAGTGCCGACAAAATTAAGCTGGTCAAAAAGGTCTCCACTCCAAATCTGAAAAGTCCCCCTTTGGGCAGCTTGTCGAGAGGTGATTAGCGGACGGCCAACCAAGTCGATTGGCTGGATCACGTCCTTTTCAGCAAGTTGGGCATCCGCTCGCATTAGCACTCCCCACCGATTTTCTTCGGGAAGCTGGAGGGTGTTGTAATTATTGAGGTTATGATAGCCCATGAGAACGCCGAATTCCAAAAGCCCGGCATCTAGCCCGGCTAAAATGTCCTCATAATCGCCACTCCGCAAATTCACCCGAACTTCCGGATATTGGCGCATGATTTGGTGGAGAGTTTCCATAAGGGGTGTGATTCCACTGCTTTCCCCGGCGCCGATTTCAATCGTGCCACTGATCACATCTTGTTTTTGGAGGTGATAGGTAGTCTTATTAACCAACCCCACAATCTGTTGGGCACGGCCCAGAAGATAGTGACCTTCCTGAGTTAAGGCCAAATGGCGGTGCTCCCGGCGAAAAAGTTTAACCCCGAGTTCGTCTTCCAAGTCAGCAATTTGTCGTGAAAGCGCGGGTTGGGAAACGTTGAGTAACTCGGCAGCCCGGGACATGTTTAACTCTTGAGCGATGGTGACGAAGTAGCGTAATACGCGAATATCCATGATGGTTAGCTCCTAACTATAATAAAATGTTATCAAAAATCATGTTTAATAAGTATTTAACATTACTATAAAACCCCGCTAAACTATAGTCAATCAGTTATTTGAGTAGCAAGGGGATGAGCATTTGGAATCTAAATTGGATTTAGGTACCGCCGCTTATAGTCAAGTTGACGAAGTAGTAAAAACTAATCAACGACTTTTACAACAGTTAAATACTCAGGAGCATTCGGTTGCTGAAATCCGTCAGCTGGTCAGTCAAATCACTAACGAACGAATTGACGACAGCACCGAAATTCGGTTACCATTTCGCACGGATTTTGGCCGGAACCTTCATATTGGAAAAGATGTTTTCATTAATAGCGGGGCCATGTTTGTTGACCTAGGCGGAATTTACTTGGGCGACCACGTTTTAATTGGGCCTAACGTAACCATCGCTTCGGTTAACCACCGGATGGAACCGCAGGAACGACGGCATTTGAACCTGAAGTCGGTATACATTCACCAAAATGCCTGGCTAGGGGCTAACGTGACGGTGACTCCCGGGGTAGTAATTGGCGAAAACGCAGTGGTGGCCGCGGGTGCCGTGGTAACCCGAAATGTACCGAAAAATACCGTAGTAGCGGGAGTACCTGCCCGCATAATCAAGAAGATTAAGGATTAGGAGGAATTTTGAGATGAGTTTGCAAGATAAAGTAGTAGTGATTATGGGAGCTTCAAGTGGAATTGGCGCGGCAACTGCCCGGCTTTTAGCAGAACGCGGCGCTAAACTAACCCTAGCTGCGCGGCGACTAGCACGATTGGAAGAAATTAAATCAGCATATCCAGAGGCCTTAATCGAAACCGTGGAAGCTGACGTAACCGACATGGCTGCAGTACAATCAGTAATTGATCATACTGTGGCAAAATTTGGCCGGGTTGACGTACTTTTTAACAATGCCGGGATCATGCCGGTTAACAATTTGAGTGAGCTTGCTCACCAAGAATGGCAACAAATGCTCGATATCAATGTTAAGGGTGTTCTTAACGGAATCGCGGCTGCTTTACCAGTGATGCGCAAGCAAAAATTCGGTCACGTAATTTCGACCTCTTCAGTACTAGGTTACGAAGTGTTGCCGGGTTATGCGGCATATTCAGGAACCAAATTTGCGGTACGCGCAATCATGGAAGGCTTACGTGAAGAAGAACGCCAAAATGGTATTAAGACGACCGTAATTGCTCCGGGATCGGTAAAAACAGAATTGTTTGATTCAATTAATAATCAAGAAGTTCGTGAAAGTTTAAAGGCGGCTCAAAAACAGCCGGGTGCGGAAATGATGGCATTGGAACCAGAAGAAATCGCCCAAGCAGTAGCCTTTGTGATTGACACGCCTAAGAATATGGCGGTTAATGAAATGGTAATTCGGCCTACGGGTCAAGAAATTTAGGAGGAATTTTGAAATGAATATTTTTGAAGAAAGTTTTACGTTAAATAATGGAGTAAAGATTCCCAAGCTAGCACTAGGTACTTGGGAAATTCCGGATGATCAGGTTGCCGAAGCGGTGCGGCAAGCCGTTAAAATCGGCTACCGGCACATTGATACCGCACAAGCATATGGTAACGAACGCGGGGTTGGTGAAGGTGTTCGAACCGCTGGCATAAAACGCGAAGACCTTTTCGTGAACTCGAAAGTGGCTGCAGAAATTAAAGACTACGAAGGCGCGAAGAAGTCGATTGACGAAACCTTAGCGAAAATGAAGTTAGACTACTTGGACATGATGATTATTCATAATCCGCAACCATGGGTCGAAGTTAACCAATCTAACGACCGCCATTTTGCGGGCAATGTGGAAGTTTGGCGTGCTCTAGAGGATGCCATGCATGCAGGCAAGTTACGAGCAATCGGGGTTTCCAGTTTTGAAAAGGAAGATCTTGATAACCTTATGGCGCACAGTGATACCAAACCAATGGTTAACCAAATTTTGACTCACATTGGTGCGACCCCAGAAGAATTAATTAATTACTCACAAGCTAACGACATTGTGGTTGAAGCCTTCTCGCCAATTGCTCATGGTGCCGCAATGCATAACGAAGCCATTAAACAAATGGCCGACAAGTACAAGGTTAGCGTACCGCAATTATCAATTCGCTACGCATGGCAATTAGGATTGGTTGTTTTACCAAAGACCGCTAATCCAGACCATATGCGTGCTAACGCAGAGCTAGATTTTGAAATTAGTGACGCTGATATGGCAACCTTAAAGCAAATGCACGGAATGGATTACGGAGATGCCGACATCTTCCCAGTATTTGGCGGTAAGATGAAGGGTTAAAAACTACCATATAATATGATAAAAAACAGCGGGGTTCAGAAATTCGTAATGAATTTCTGAACCCCGCTATTTATTGAGAAAATTTAAATTACCAAACTAGTTATTCTTCGGTTTAGCTTCAACCCAACTAGATAGCAAGTAGATGTTGATTGCAGAAAAAATCAGCAAAGTTATTAGCACGTAGACTGGGCTCAAGTAAAATTGAAGGTCGGCATTAGCGTTAAGCAAAGCAGTATGATGTTGGGCAATCAGTATAAGTACGTTGCTTATTAACTCCACGATGCGTCCAAAAATATACAAAATGACGACTACCAAGATAATTTTTGAAATCCGTTGGCCAGCCCTTGGCAAGAAATTACTAATCATCTCGGTGAGTAGATGAACTAAAGTAATCAGGGCCCAGAAGTTTAGTACTGCGAAGATAAGGGTCAGAATGATTGAAACGGTTAGCATAAAGGTTGAACCTGAAAAACCATCTACAAAGGCTTTAATCGTCATGTGCCAGTGAAAAATCAACGCAAAGATGACAATGCATAATCCAAAGTAGGCAAAACTAAGGAAAGTAGTGATCAGATTTGCCCAGTATAATTTTCCATTCGAAACCGGGATTAATCGGTATGTACTAGCAGTGTAGACGCGTTCGTTACGAACGGTTAATAAAATGTAAAGAAGCATACTAGCTAATCCCAAAACGGATTCAAAGGTAGCAAAGAGTGCGCCAGGGGCTGCGGCTATGCGGACCATTTCGTACAGCGTAATGACGACCGCAGCTAATGCGCTGAATCCTAGTACTTGGTTAGCAAGGCGGAATTTTTCTTGGAACAGTGCCTTGGATAAATCAAAAAATTTAGTCATATTCGACATCCTCCTTGTAGAAATCTTCGTAGTAGGACTCAATATCCTTACCGAGCGTCTCGCGAATTGTATCGGCCCGTTCTTGGGCAATCACGCGTTGGTCTCGCACGATGACGACTTCGTCAAGTAGGTTGGCGATGTCGGAAACGTGGTGATCGCTAATGATTATTGTGGCATTTTCTGGTTTCCAGCCGATGATGCTACTAATAATTTTTTTACGACTCATTCCATCAATTCCGTCAAACGGCTCGTCCAGCAAATATAGGTCGGTTTGGCGTGCGAGGGTGATGGCAATTACAAATTTACGCTGGTTCCCTTTGGATAACTGGTTAAGTCGGGCGTCTAGTTTTAAATTGAGGGTGTCTAACAAATGGTTAAAACGGGATAAATCAAAATCGGGATAGATTTGTTGGTAAAATTCCGCAATTTTAAATAACCTTTGGTTGTTTGAAAGGCTGCTAACCTGTTCGGTAAAACTGACAGATTTTTTACGAATTACTACCTGAGCATTACCGTTAATCATGATGGAACCTTGGCGAGGGATGTAACTACCGGCAATTAAGCGCATCAGGGTGGTTTTCCCCGCCCCGTTAGCGCCAAGCAATCCCACAATTTCGCCTTGAGGAAGTTCGAGATTGAGGTCTTTTAAGATTGAATGCAGGTTACGTTGGTAGCTTAAGTTTTTAATGTTCAGTAGATTTTCCA
>NZ_GL397067.1:1407368-1426224 GCF_000146325.1 Pediococcus acidilactici DSM 20284
TTGGAAAATAAAAAACTAGCAAGAATATGAAAATATGCTATTCTTGCTAGTTTTTGGTATATTACTGGTGTGATAAGTTATTTATGGAAATTAGCGTAAATTTCGCTACTTAAATGAATATCTTGATGTTGCCCATCGTCGTAAATATTATTGAATCTAAACTCAGTGTAATAATCCTGTGGGTCTTGCGCAACTTCTTTCATGATGTTGCTATTTGCTATTTCTTCAGGTAGGGAACCTAAGAAATTACCCTCAGAAGTTTCTCTGAAACTGAAAAAAAGGCCAACCCGTTTTAAATTATCACTATTTCTTAAAGTACCGGCCATGGCGTGCCGGGTGAATAAAGAAGGATCATTTTCTTTCCAAAAATCATTACTGGATAGATTAATAGTTGGAGAAAGAGTGTCGCTAATGTTAATCGACTCAGTTAGCACGGGTGACACAGAACTTTTACTGTCAGAATAGTTTGCACGCATATATTGAATGGTTGGCATGTTACGAGCATTATCGGTTTTGATGGGTAGTTTTTCGTCAATTACCTTTCTTGCTATTTGGGGATTAGCAATTTTTTCAGGATTAATAATGTACACTCCCCATTGGCTAACATTTTGATGAAGTTGGGCAAAATTTACTTGCATGATTTGGGCTTCATTTGCGTCTACTAAAGCTAAACCTACTTTAGCTTTTGGATTAAAATACTGAAGTCCTTCACTGACGTTAGGAGTGATCTGTCCTCCCTTAAAGGCATTGATTTCAAAGTAAAATGTCTCCTGATTTCTAACTGAACCTAATAAATCTTTGGTGATTTCGTTAACAGTACTACCTGCAGGTAGATAGTTACCCTTAATAAGCATTCCTAATAGTAGCTCGCGAACGGTTGGGTTCGGCATCCAAGTGTCAATATCGCTATCTTGTACTTTCAGTTGCTTTTCTGTGAGTTTCGGCAAGTCCTGCTGTTTGTCGTTCATTTTTTGGATAAGTTCGGCAGCAGGCTGAGTATTCTTGTTGATTTCAGCTGCTGATATTTCACTATTAACAATGATTGGCGTAACAAATCCTAAAGCGATGAGTGCGGTTAACATGGTTTTTTTGTGCATGGGAAACACTTCCTTTCGAAATTATAAATGCGATGTTAAATCTAATCGTTTATTTGTGGTAATCGGCGTAAATAATACTCCCTACAGCCATTCGTTGATGCTGTCCATCCTTATATACAAAGGTGTTAGCAAGCCAAGCGTAATAATTTTCTGGATTATCAGCTACGTCGTGCATAGCAGAAATAGAATCTGTTGTTTGAGCCAAAGTGCCAGCATAGTTACCTTCAGGTTCTTCTTTAAAAGAGTAATATTTGTCATGGTTTAGAACACGTAAATTATTCTTGGTTATTAATGTGCTAATCATAGTGTGAATTTGAAATTTTGAACGATCAATTTCTTTCCAAAAATCATCATCAGTTAGACTAATATCTGGAAAAAGAGTTTTACTAATGTCAATTGATTTAGATGGTGCAGCAACGAGCTTGCTTCCATTATTGATGAGGTTGCCGCGTACGTAATAAATTCCCGGATCGCCTTGAGTGTTCTCCTTATTAGGAAGGTTAGTATCGATTGCCTTTTGCATTAACTTCGAATTAGCAGATTTTTCGGGGTTAACTATATAAATAAGCCAATGGTCAACGTTTTGGTGTAATTGTGCAAAATCTAAGTTCATTAATTGAGAATCGTCCGCATCCATAATTTCTATGGTTACCCTAGTTTGGGGGTTAATGTATTGCAACCCCTCGCTTAGATTAGGAGTGATTTGGCCCCCCGCGAATGTATTAACCTCAATCGGAACACGGTCTCTAGATTTAATAGAACCCAGTAAGTCTTTAGTAATATCATTAACCGTACTGCCTTTTGGAAGGTAATTAAGTGTAATAAGGAAGTCTAAAACGGATTCTCGAACCGTTGGATTAGGCATCCAAGTTTCGATGTCGCTATCTTGGACCTTAAGTTGCTTTTCCGAGAGTTTAGGTGAATCCGGTTGTCCTTGGAACTTTTTTTGAATAAGTGCTGAAGCATTGGGGTTGCTTTGATTGAGTGTAGCTGCCGAAGCCCCGGTATTGGAAATAATTGGAGTGATGAAACCTAAGGCGATGAGTGCGGTTAACATGGTCTTTTTTTGCATTTGAAACACTTCCTTTCGTCGTAAACGTTTTGGTAACGCTTCCATATTTGTGTATTAAATACATAAGTACGAAGCAGAAATGGTTATAAATTTTTAGTCTAGGTTGGTTTATGCAGTACAGAATGCCGAGCCCATCGGAGACACCCTCCTTCGTAAATATTTATTGTCACTTGTGAATGGATTAATAATATCATGTAACAAATTTGAACACTAATAAAACGCCTCGATAAAGTTTATTTTATTTTGCGAATGCTATTGAGAAAAAATTAGCTAAGCAAATATTTCTATATAAAAACATCTTTTATAAATATACCCAAGAAATTAAAGGATGGGAGATTGGAACGGCTTCCCATTCTTTTTTATTAGGGTCGATAAACAACAAAAATAAATTATTTTAAATGGAGAACTCTTTCGGAGACTTCTTTACTATGATAATATTTATTGAGAATATGTGTATTTAATAATACCAGGAGGGTAGCAATGTTTTGTCAAAATTGTGGAACAAAGAATAAACCTGGAGCTAAGTTTTGCCGAAAGTGCGGAACCGCGTTACGACAGCCAGCGACGCAACCAACTCCAGTGACCTCGCAAACTGCATCGACGATACCTCAACCAGCACCTAAGCAATCAGCACCGACCGAACCTAGCGTGACTCGGGAAGAACATCAAGCAGCCGTAAAACGTAAGAAGCACACGGGCTGGCTTTGGATTACGGCAGGAATAATTTTAGCGATTGGATTTGTGGGCTTTTTTATCTACAAAAACAACCCCACAATCTTATCTGGCATTACGCATTCGGATCAGGCAAAGGTTGCCTCGTCAAAATCAACGTCTTCCGTGTCGTCGGCGCCTCAGAAAAAGACTTCGTCGGCGCCAACTAAAAAGCATTTGGCGTTTCCTAAGAGCACAGTGGAAGGGACGATTAGGGATGCGTTTGGTGACATTTCGGGAGATAACGCCGTTTATGTATCGCCGGTTGATTCGGATACTGAAGTTGACTTCAATGACCAACCGCAACGGGCGGCAAGCGACATCAAGTTGTTTGTCATGATTGCGGCTTACCAACAAGTCAAGGATGGGGAATTAAGCTTATCGGATGACTATACGTTAACTGATAGCGATAAGGTAGACGGTACCGGTAAACTGCGGGAAATGGCGGACGGAACCAAGATTTCCATTAAGGATTTGATCGGCTACATGATGGAAGATAGCGACAATACTGCGGCAAACATCATGATTCGCAAGTTAGGCGGTATGGCGGCTGTTAACCACCAGATTGATAAGATGGGAGCCACCGACACCAAGTTAGAGCGAATGTTGATGGACACGGATGCCTTGGAAGACGGTAAGGACAACTACACATCTGCTAAGGATTTGGGCACCGCGTTAAAGAAAATTTATAACCATCAGATGGTTTCCCGAAAGTATGACGAAGAAATGCTAACGATTTTGAAGCAAAACGGAAATCATACTAAGTTGCCACACGATTTGCCGACTGAAGCCACGGTTTACAACAAAACCGGGGAATTTGACGACTACGGAGTGGAAAATGACGCTGCAATTTTTGGCAATCAAAAGGGCGCCTTTGTCATCGTAGTAATGTCTCAAGACGGGCAACGTGACGAGCAAATTAACGCGATGAATAGTTTTGGTTCAGTAATGTATAAAGGATTACTAGAGTAGGAGTGAAGGAAATGAAATTTTGTACTAAATGTGGAACTGCAATCGAACCAGGAGATCAATTTTGCACTAGTTGCGGCACCTCGGTGGCCCAAATGCAGGCTTCGGAAGCGCCAACTGATTCAGCAGCAGAAAAGGAAAAGGTGACTGAAAAGCCAGCAACCACCCAAGAAACGGGGTTCACGACAACTAGTGCTGCATCAGCCGCAACTGATTTGAAGGTTGAAAAAACGACGGCCACCGCGTCAGCACCCGAAAGTGATGCGGTAGATGAAACCAAGGCCCCAACGTCTGCGACTCAGGCCCAAGAAGCCTCGACGACCACAGCAACAACTGCTAAAGAGGCAGCCAACGACGCTAACTCGACGACAACTTCCGCAACTATTGATAAAGAAAAGGTTAGCGCAACGGTAGACCAAACCAAAGAATATGCTAAAAGCTACTGGAACTGGCTAACCACGTCGGTCAAACATCCGTTTAGTTACCCAGAAACCACCAATCCGCTATATGGGATTACCACTTTTGTAATTTTTGCAATTGTTAGCGCACTAATACTAATAGTTTCGGGACGCCAAACTTTTAACGCGTTGGATAGTAAAGTTAAAGTAAGTGTAATCATGGAAAATCCTTTTACTTTCGGGGTGTTTCTAAAATTCTTAGCAATTTTTGCGGTGTTGTTCGCTTTGATGGTATTGGTGGGGATTTTAGTCACTCAATTCTTAGGAGCAAAGGGACAGACGGTTACTTGGTTCACTTACACCAATAAGTTAGCGCACTTTGTAAACTACGTCTTGGTACTCGGATTACTAGCTTTGGGAATGCTTTTTGTAGCTGGTCCCGAATTGGTTGACGAAGTAACCACTGACATGCCAGATATTTTGTTCCGGGCGTTGCTTGGAATGGCATTAGCGGGCTTAAACCTTGGCTTCATTGCCACCTTCTTCGAAGAAAAGTTGAAGTTTGAATTTGACCGTATTTACGTAGCCATCTTAGCTGAAGCAGTGTTATTCATCGCACTTTACCTAGGAGTGGAACACCTCTTAATTCCCGCAATCACCCAGGTGGGAACTAGCTTTAACTAAGAAAAAATATTTGTCCCTAAAAAGTTTCACATTCTTTTATCCGATAGGCAAAAGTGCTATAAAAGAGGTATTCGAAAAGAAAGAGGGACAAAGTATGTGCACGAGTATTAAACTTACTGCAGAAAATGGTGCCAAATTCTGGGGCCGAACCATGGATTTAGCAATGACGATGTTCGGTGAAGATGGGGGTGCGGAAAGCGTGATTACCACCATCCCAGCGGAAGCGAAAGTTGCTAGTCAACTGACTGATTGGACGGCCAAATATACCACGATGGGAGTCGGAGTTAAGGGCACTCCAATTTTATTTGACGGAATTAACGAAGCTGGCCTAGCGGGCGACTTGCAGGTTCTATTTGAAAGCACCGCTGACTCGTTAGAAAACTTGAAGCGACGGGGACTAACGCCGCTCATGAACACGGAATTTGTTACATACGTTTTGACTCACTTCAAAAACGTGGCTGAGATCCGGGAGCATTATCAAGAATTTGGATTAGCAGATCAAGCAACCCAAGTTAATGGGCAAGGATTTACTTTCCCGCTCCATTACAATTTCGTTGACGAAAGTGGCGACGGAGTAGTTTTGGAACCGGTCGAAAACGGAGCTTTCAAGTTGTACGATTCAGTTGGGGTAGTAACTAACAGCCCTGAATACAGCTGGCACACTACCAACTTGCGCAACTACTTGGGATTAACCGACGTAGACGTGAAGGATCCGCGGACTTATAAAAACGGCGTAACCTTACCACCAATTGAAGGCGGAACCGGCTACGGAATGGCTGGACTTCCTGGTTCATACACCTCACCAGCACGGTTTGTCCGTAGTTTTACCATCGCGAATGCAATGGATGATTTCACTGCTGACCGCGGAATTGCCCAACTTTACGCAGCTTTCCGTCCGGTAATTATTCCCGAAGGTATCGAACGCAAGACGGCTGATGCACCAATTTCTGACTACACCCGCTACTGGTCAGGATATGACCTCCAAAAACGGGCAGTTTACGTTCAAACCGGGTTAGGTTTGGCGTTTACTAAGCAAACGTTGAACACGGATGTGCAAGAAATTAGTTATACCGCCATTGACCGTGGTGACTACGTGCACGAAGTTTAATGGATTTGAAGTTAATTTAAAAAATGAAAATAAGAGGCTGGAAAAAACTAAAGAAATGCTTTTCAAGGATGAAAAAACTCTTAAAAAGTTGTTTTGGTGGTTTTACTTCAATAGAGCCAAAATTTAGTTTGTTCTGCTTAACCTAAAATCGACACTGCCAAATTCAGGCATAATGTCGATTTTTAGTTAATGCTCACAAACTACTCGTCGTTCGTCCCACGCTTGTTTTTCTTTATGCAAAGAGAAATAATCCATGATTTAAGGCAATCAAGCTCTTTCCGAGAATCGTTTTAGAATATCACTTCTGCTAAAAGGGTGTTATAATAGTTTTGTAAAAGAAAGGGAAGCTATGAGCTGGAACTCATGGCTTCCCCCGTAGAACCGTTTAAGACGGTGACATTGTTAATGGTAAAAAATAACCGATCAACCTGCCAAAGTTGTTAGACGGTTATTTTTTTTGATTAAATTTCAATATTTCAATTACTAACAAAGCAAAACTAATTGCTAATGTTAGTGCCTGGAACACTGACATACTATTCCTTTCTAGTGGAACAATACTTATTAATCATAGGCATCACCCCACTTTCTATAAGGGTTTAGCCACCGTCTCAACTTTTCTACGCAATAAGTTTATCATGAAATACCAATGTGTTGGAATTCTATCCAAGCTTAAAAGTGTCATATGTTTTTTTAAAAAATGATTAAACCAAAAATAAAAATGGAAATTTCCAAAAATCTGAAAATTTCCATTTTTTTCAATTGCTTACTGATTTTAAGCGCGGTCGTGGAACCATTTACTGCTTGCCAAAGCAATAATGTCGTTTAGCAAGTATAGGCAGTAGGTAAAGAAAAGTACCCAAACGGGATGTCCGGCAATTGCCGTTACGCTCCATAAGGTGATACTCATGATGCTTTGTGCAAACCAGAAGTAATAGCTAGAACGGAAGCGCCGAACCGTCAGCACGGCCCCGGTTAAGCCAATCGTTGCGCTAAGCGAATCGATCACTGGACGTGGACTCGTCAAGATTACGGTGTCTAAGCCGTAGGTAATTACCCAAAAAATGATGAACGTCACTACGGTTTGCCCGATGTATTTACCGGTTAGCAAACGTGGAGAGAGTCCTTCGCTACTGTTCCAGTTCTTATTGAGCACAACCGGAATATCCAACAAGAAGATGTAGGCAGTTTGCATCACCACGTCGCTGTAGTTGCCGGTAATTGAGGCTACATAAATCAGCATCAAGGCGGAAACGAATCCCAACACCCCGTTGATGGGTTTGCCGTTGGTAATACTCAAAGTACACGTAAAACCAATTATTCCAGCGATGGTGGAAGTGATTCCGAGGGCGTTAAAGTTGTGGTATAGGCCCGTTGCTAAAAGAAAAAGGGTACCGCAAGCTAACAATATGTAGCTCGAAGTCATCCACCCGCTCATCTGGTCCTTATACCAATGCAAGTTAAACACCCGCATTGGTGATTGAGGATTGTAACGTAAATCTGTGTCTTGTGTACTTTGCAAAATAAAGTCCTTCTTTCTATGATTTGTATTAGCCCGGTAGAAAGCTGATTCAGGCTTAAAAACTTATTAAAAAAGCAGTACCCAAATAGTATACGCGGATTAATTCCAGAAGGTAAGACCCGTAAAAGTTTACTAGACCAATTCTGCGATAAAAGGAACCCGATGAGAACGGGCTTGCAGTGAAATAAATCACTCGTAATCGTTATGATAAATTTTTTTGCGGGAAATTGGTATAGAACTAGGTTGTGAGAATAATTTTTAATAAAATGAACTAACTTAAAAATGCATCTAGTTTGATGGTCAAGGATTCCAAACAATTATTTCCGCTTATAAACCAAAACGGTAATTGGCGCAAAAACGGCAACAATGCCAATCCCCGCACATAAAACTATCCAAGCCTCCCGCGGCCAGTATCCCGCATTTAACATGGCGCGATTGGCACTAATTACGTGAGATACCGGGTTTATCGTTACTAAAATCTGCATGAAGCGGGGCAAGGATTTAACCGGTACAAAGGCGTTTGAAAGGAATACTAATACTAGCATGGTCATTAAGGACACACTTTCAACTAACGTAGGGCTTTTAGCAACCAATCCATAAAGCGCGAATATCCAGCTTAAGGCCCAGCCTAAAAATATGTCCAAAAAGATAACCATGCTTAGCCATCCTAATCCAGCTTCGGGACGCCACCCCATCAAATAACCGGTCGATAAAGCTGCGGTCGCTGCGACGATTAACCGTAAAATGTCAGCAAAGAGTTGGCCGGCAAGGGGAGCAACTTGCGGAATCGGTAATGATTTAAGACGATCGTAAATGCCAGAATGGATGTCAGTACTAATCTGGGTGGCTGAACCGGAAGCTGCGGAAATTAAGGACTGCATTAGAATTCCAGGAACTAAAATCTTTAAATAAGAACTTACGTTACCGTAGATAGCCCCGCTAAATAGATATCCGAAAAGCAACATAAACAGGGCGGGTTGAACGACCACGTCAAGTAGCTCATCGGGATTGTGCAGCGTTTTTAATAAATTACGATAAGTCATGGTACCGGTGCTTGCAATAATATTCGTTTTTCGAGTAGTTGTGTTAAACATTGCTAAATCCTCCTAATAAGTTAGTTTTTACCTACCGTCATGGCAAAGAAGACGTCGTCTAGCGATGGTTTTTCAACAGCGAGCGTAGTTATTTGGATGTTAGAAGCACGAAGTTGGTTAAGGATATCGGCTAATCCATTTACGTCTCGAAGCGGTGCCGTGATCTCATTACCAGCTTGGTAAACCTTTTCTTGCGTAATTGCAGTGAGGATTTGGCAGGCTTGCTGGGCTTGAAGCTTGTTTTTCACCGCTAGACGCAACTTTTCCCCGCCAACTTGGGCCTTTAATTCATCGGGAGTTCCTAACCCGACCAGTTTGCCGTGGTCAATTACCGCGATGCGATCAGCTAATGCGTCGGCTTCTTCAAGGTATTGGGTGGTTAAGACAATCGTCGATCCCGAAGCAACCAATTTGCGGATGGTATCCCACATCTGTGAACGGGTGCGAGGGTCCAGCCCGGTGGTGGGTTCATCCAAGAAAATGATTTGGGGACGGGCAATTAAACTAACTGCTAAATCTAAGCGCCGGCGCATGCCACCAGAAAAGGCAGCAATTGCTTTATCCGCGGAATTTACTAATGAAAATTCTTCAAGCAGCTCGGTAGTCCGCTGCTTAGCTTGCTGGCGAGAAAGTCCGTTCAAACGAGCAAAGAACGTTAAATTTTCCCGAGCAGATAAATCTTCGTCAATCGAAGCATATTGACCGGTCAAACCAAAAAAGGTTCGGACGGTCTGAGGTTCAGCTTGAACATCGTGTCCCATGATTCTGAGTGAACCGCTGGTAGGTTTTAATAAGGTAGTTAACATCCGTAGAATAGTGGTTTTTCCAGCTCCATTAGGACCAAGTAAGGCAAATACTTCTCCGCGTTTGACTTTAAAGAAAACTTGTTTTACCGCACTCTGGTTGCCGTACGTTTTATTTAAATTGTTAATTTCAATTGCATATTTGGTGTTAATGATAAACCCTCCCTTAAAGTGTTTGATGATATTCAGGGGCCCTGACGAAAAATATTATAAGGGTGCCTGATTAAATAGTCAAGGGACCTGATTATTTAGTTTTAATCTGTCAAACGGCTTGATATAATAGGGACATATAAGTGAGAGACGGGTGAGTTATGTTGGATGAACTAGTAAAAAAACACCAATTAGCGGCTAAATTATTTGAATTTACAGCATTGCAAAACATGGCTGACGAACAGGCAGAACGCCATTTGCCAGTGTTTAAGGGACAAAATAAAATTTTAGTGGCCTTAAGCGAGGGCGATAATATCTCACAAAAAGAACTATCGCAGCGCTTGGGGATTAGTGTGCAGTCAATTGCGGAATTCATTGCCAAATTACTAAAAAAAGGCTACGTTACCAAACAAAAGTCGCCCACTGATGGCCGTGTACAACTCATCAAATTAACCGAAAAAGGCAAAAAAGAAGCAAAGAAGAGTTTGTTTTATATTCCTGAATATTTGGATTATTTAAATGACGACGAACGAGCTCAACTAGCAGCAATCCTTGATAAAATGAATAATGGAATTCGAGAGGACCTTAAGCTGCACGGGATTCAGAATATCGGAAATCGGATTCGGTTTAGTCAATTGAAGCGCCATATTGATGAGGACTTGAAATAACTTGAAACGGACGAAAATAAGTGAAAAACTCATAATTGTTGAAAACAACACTTCAATAATTATGAGTTTTTTAAGTGGTGGGAAAGCTAAAATAAATTGCTGAATAAAAAAGAGCCGAATCCAAAATTCAGCCCTCCATTCGTTAACCAAGTCTTTACCTGCGAGACGTTTCTCCCGGAAAAGTTTGGTACTTATCATTAATTTATGTAACCGATAATGGATCCGAACGGACTTGAACCGTCGACCCCCTGCATGCGAAGCAGATGCTCTCCCAACTGAGCTACGGACCCTTTACATAAATACTATAGCACTTTTCTGCGGAAAATTGATATAGTATTTATGAAAGAAAGTAAATTTTTATTGCAGAAGAATGATTTTTTAAGGAAAGATAAGGAGCCTCAAAAGATGAAGAGAAGCACTAAATATGTGTTGGCCGGACTCGGTGCGGCACTAGTCGGCGTGACCGCTGGTATGGGAATCGGTGGTTACGCAAGTTTCTTAGTAGGCATTAAAAATACCGAAAAAGCGAAAAACCGGGCGATTGAACGCTCGGAAAGTGAAGATAATGACGCCTTAAATTTGGCGTGGTTCAACCAGCAACATCCGGAAACGATACAAATGCTTAGCGAAGATGGACTGCAATTAAAGGCTTCCTTCATTCGCCAACCGCAACCCACCAAACACACGGTGATCTTGGCGCACGGGTACCATCACGCTCGTCGGCAAATGATCCCTTACGCGAAGATTTTTTACGAACTGGGTTATAACGTGTTGATGCCGGACGCCCGCAGTCATGGTGAAAGTGAAGGAAATCTAATCGGCTTTGGTTGGTTAGACCGGCGTGATTATGTGCGTTGGGTGCAACGTGCGGTAATGCTAACTAACGCCGATGAAAAGATTGTCTTGATGGGAATCAGCATGGGAGCGGCCACGGTAATTGCGGCTGCTGGAGAACCTGACATTGCGTCTAACGTGGTGGCAGTGATCGAGGACAGTAGTTTCAACCGGCTTGATCAACAGTTCCGGCACCGCCTCAAGCGCTACTACCACTTACCGCCTCGAGAGCTAGCGCTAATTGCTAGTCTGTTAACGGAAAAAGAGGCCGGATATTCATTTAAGGAAGCCGACATCGAAGCCCAAATCAAAAAGGTTCGGGTACCGATTATGTTTATCCATGGCGAAGCGGACCGGTTTGTGCCAATTGAAATGTTGGACGACTTAGTGGAGGCTGCCCAAGTACCAAGTCGGGTATATCTGGTCAACCAAGCGGACCACGTGCAAGCCCTGAAGGCTGATCCAAAGCGTTATCGCGAAGAGGTGGCGCACTTCTTGGAGAAGTTTGTGAAGTAATGATGAGTAAGCAGATGAAATACTACTTTATTATCAATAAATGGGCGGGGGCCCGCCATTCGGCCGAAACTTGGCAAAAAATGCACCATTTATTGGTCCAAAACCAGGTTGAGTTTGACAGCGTGGTTACCGAATACCCCCGACATGCCATTGAATTAGCACAACAATTTGCTACCAGTCATCGGAAGGGGTGGATAATTGTCGCATTTGGCGGGGACGGCACCCTCATGGAAGTTCTTGAAGGCGTCCAACGTGTTGATGCAACGATTCCGTTGGGATACATTCCGGCGGGATCAGGAAATGATTTTGCCCGGGCCGTGGGTTTATCCCGCGACCCGTATTTGGCTTTACAACAGTTGATCCAAACGACTCAGCCGACCATTTTAGACGTCGGAGCATACCAAGACCGCAAGGAGCCGGTGGTCCACTACTTTAGTAACAACGTGGGAATTGGGTTTGACGCCAGTGTCGTTTACCAAGCCAACCAAGGGCAAAAAATCAAGTTAAGCAAATGGCACTTAGAATCAACCGCGTACATTTCCGCGTTGTTAAAAACGCTGGTTAAACAAAAGGGTTTCCCCATGAGTGTAACGATCGACGGGAAAACCCAACAATTTAAAAATGCCTTTTTGGTTTCGATTACGAACATCAAATATTTTGGTGGCGGGGTGGGAATTGCTCCGCAGGCTCGGTTAGATGATGGCAAATTAGACGTGGTGATTACGGAGAAATTAACGCTATTGCGTTTTATTCGCCTTTTTGCCAAGCTGTTGAAGGATGGTTCCCATTTAGCGATGCCTGACGTGTTCTTTGCGACGGGGCGGGAAGTTCTGGTGCACTCCTTTGCTCCGGAACATGGTCAAGTCAATGGAGAAGATTTACCTTACCAACCCTTTGATTTGAAAGTTTGGACGGTCAAACAGTCCTTTTGGTTCACGTTGCAAACTAAATAAATTGTTCCACGTGAAAAACTGTTGGATAAGGTGGATATTTTAGACAGTTGAACCTACTAAAACGAATCGGAAAAGTACTAAACTTAAAGCTTAGATGGATAAATTTTGAGTTTTTAGCGATTTTAAAGCCGTAATGGGGTCCGACTTTGTGTTTTATCCGATAGATTTTCTTTAAATTTCTGATTTTAGTCATTTTAATTAAAAAATTGAGACACTATACAAGGTTTAAAGTATTAATATAATAATCGTAGTTAAGAACTACGCGTTTGGCATGGTAGAAAAAATGAAGTTTCTAGATTTTAAATTTAGAAACTTCATACCCCATTTTCTATTAAACAACTGCCTCACATTGAGATTATTGATATCTTTCTTTATTTTTTTGCTAGCACACCTAGAGCCGGTCTGGGTGTGTTTTTTTGTGTTTTGGTTAAGCTGAGATGATTCAGTTGTCAAAGTCAAAAGAAGCTGTTAGAATATTAATATAAAGTTAGCTTACAAAAAGTAAGTTCAACTTTCGGTTAGCTAGCGACCTTATAAAAGGAGACGTTCATAATGAGTAATCAAGCAAACTTAACTAACGAAGAAATTTTTGATGCAATTAAAACTGGTAAGAAGATGCTCTTCTTTACCGCCGGATGGTGCCCAGATTGTGCGTTCATCAAACCAGCAATGCCTGAAATCATGAAGAAATACGACCAATACGATTGGATCACGGTTGACCGTGACGACAACTTGGAAGTAGCTCAACACTTTGGCATTATGGGAATTCCTAGTTTCATCGCGTTAGAAGATGGCAAGGAATTGGCACGCTTTGGAAAAGGCGAACGTCACACCCCAGCAGAAGTTGAGGAGTTCATTCAAAGCATTGCTTAGTACTTTTAAAGATGAATATGCGGGCTTAAAAGAGCAATCTTTTAGGCCCGTTTTATTTTGTGCAAATATTTCCTCGATTTTAAACTCTTTTTAGGGTAAAATGCTTCTCTGATGTATAAAAAACTGAACATATTAAAAATATCAGCATATATGGTGAGGTAGCACAATGACGCTAAATCAACTAGAAGATTTTTTGTTTTGGCTAGCGATTTTAATGGCGGTTTTGACGGTGGTTATTATTGGAGTTTACTTTTGGAAAACGAGGCATCGGGGCGGTAATTATTTGCGTGACCCACACATTCCGCTACGCTATTTTATTCAGAAGCAGGTTGACCGACACGGCCGAATTACGGGTTACGAATGCTTATTGCGCACCCAGGACGCCGCAGGGCAATGGACGTTGCCGCAAGACTTTAATTCGTTACCGTTACGACGCGTGATTGATTTATTAGAGGACACCTTCGTTTCCTTGCCAACGGAGCCGGTCACCCTTTCCATCAAACTAACTTACCAACAAATTAGTAGTCGGGATTTTGAATACTTTATTCGGTGGGCAATTACAAAAATTGAACCAATGAATTTGGCGGTAGAAATTTCGATTAAAGCCATGGAAAAACGGGTGAACCGGCGCTTATTGAGGCAACAAATCCAAATGGGGCGAAATTACGGGATGCAATTTGCCGTTAATAACGTGGGCTCGGAACTAAATGATTTAAAAAGTATTGAATGGCTCTTACCTGAAATTGATATTTTGAAGGCTTCGATGCGAAGTTTCCGTAAAGAAGACCCGCACGAATGGCTTGATTTAAACCTTCAGTTTTGGAATCGTTTGGCACGCAAGAACCATATTAAATTGGTTTTAGTAGGGATTGAAAATGCTGCGGATCAAGCGTTAGCAGAACAATTACAAATTGATGCCCGGCAAGGCTACCTTTTTGGCAAGCCTGAGGACGTTCACCGAGGTGCAGAAAAATGAAAGATAAAAGGCAACAGTTATATACCGACCCGTATTTTGAAAAAGGCCATTGGTGGCTGAAGATTTGGCAAACTTTAGTCGCTATTTTGGGTTGGATCGGGGTGATCGTTCCCGTGGTGATTACAGCAACTGCTTTATGGGCTCAATCTGATCCGCGGGTGCCTCACTTATGGACCGATCCGGAAGGAATTTTTGAGATTAAATTCTTAGCAGCGGTCTTGCTATTTTCCTTTGCGATGGCGGGCCTATTTGCGGTTAGCATGACCATCATTCAAAACCGGCGCCGGGAACGCTTGGCCGAACAGTGGCCGACGTTCAACCCGATTAATCAGCGTAAACGAGAATCACGTTTAGAGAAATTCATGACCGACCGTTTTGGTGATGAAGAGTTTCGTGAAAACGTAAAGTACTATGAAGTGGAGCCCGAGCAAAATTTGGATACGGATGAAATTCATCGCCTATATCAGGAAGCTAACTTGGATGATTTAAATAAGGAGTAGGGACATGGCACCGATTGTATTTAACAATCTGTTCAAAGGAAGTTTTTTAGCTACTGCGACTAATTTTGTACTATTAATTCTATGTTTGTACCCCGTAGTGGGAGCGTTCTTTTGGTTTACCGGCTCGCTATCTTACCGATTTTTGAAAGCTAACAAACGTGACGATAATTGGCGAAATTTGCCTGCAGAAGAGCAGCCGATGGTAACAATCATGATTCCCGCTCATAATGAAGAGGTAATGATTGAAGAAACGATTACTTACCTATTTGAAGAAATTAACTATGATAATTTTGAAGTGTTAGTGATGGACGACGGTTCCACGGACCAGACCGCTGCGATTTTGGCCCGGCTCCGGGAGCGTTATCCAAGGCTACGCACCATTAAAATCAAGAAAAATAAGGGGAAGGCTCACGCTTTCAATATCGGGATGTACTTTGCTAAGGGCGAATACATTTTAAGTAACGACGCCGACACCATTCCCGAGCCCGACGCGCTGATGAAGTACATGAACTTTTTTCTGAGTGATCGCGACATCAACACGTCTGCGGTAACCGCAAACATGGACGTCCAAAATCGAACTAAGATCATTGGCAAAGCCCAAACGGTAGAATTTTCAAGCATTGTAGGGGTGATCAAGCGTAGCCAAACCGCGGTTAACGATTCGATGTACGCTTACAGTGGCGCCAACACCATGTATAAGAAGGACTTTTTAATTGACGTGGGTGGTTTTCGCCAAAATCGAGCGACGGAGGACATTAGCATCGCCTGGGACCACCAGATGATTGGTGCGGTGCCCCGGTTTGCACCTAACATTGTGTTCCACATGAATGTGCCAGAATCGATCCGCGATCTTTATCGGCAACGTAAGCGCTGGGCGCAGGGAGGAACTGAAGTCTGGTTAACGAACATCAAGAAGTTCGTCCGGCATCCGATCAAACACCGTTACCAAATGTCGATGTTTATCGATTCAACCCTCTCGATTATCTGGTCGTTTTTCTTCGTGATTACGGCGATTATTTTCGCAATCACCATGGGTGGCGCGTATCTAACTGGGCATTACGATACCGTTTTTCATGGTTTTATGATGGCCTTTATCTTTATTGCCTTTGAAATCATTGCCGGCTTTTTTCAGCTATTGGCGGCCTTGTTACTCGATCATCACGCGGCCAAGCTTAAGTACATCATCTTTGCTCCATTGTACATGCTTTTCTTTTGGATGATTAACCCCATTACGGTGGTAACTACGTTTATCCCAGCCTTAAAAACCATCTTTGGGTTGGGTTCGGGGACCTGGGTGAGTCCCGAACGCAAATCTTTACAGAATAAACAATAAGTGTGGCATGTTTTGCGTTTTATTCGCGAAACATGTTTTTTGTTTGCCGAAAAATTGTACAAAATCAATGGGACGGTGCAAAATAAAATGTAAGGGATTTCATCAATTTAACAAGGGAGACGAGCACATGACAAAATTACCTAAAAATTTCTTGTGGGGTGGCGCGGTAGCTGCTCATCAACTAGAGGGAGCTTGGCAAGCGGATGGAAAAGGCGTGAGCGTCGCGGACGTAATGACCGCCGGCACTAAAGATCATCCGCGGGAAATCACTGACGGAGTGGTTCCGGGCAAGAACTATCCCAATCATGAGGGGATTGATTTTTACCACCGCTACAAAGACGACGTGAAGTTATTTGCAGAATTGGGGATCAAAGCGTTTCGGACCTCAATTGCCTGGACGAGAATTTTCCCGAATGGTGACGATCCAGAACCTAACGAAGCCGGTTTGCAATTTTATGACAACTTGTTTGATGAATGTTTGAAGTACGGCATTGAGCCAGTGGTTACTCTGGCACATTTTGAAATGCCGTATCATTTAGTGAAAAAGTACAATGGTTTTGCGGACCGCCGGGTGATTGACCTGTTCGTTCGGTTCGCGGAAGTTTGTTTTAAACGCTATCGTAACAAAGTCAAGTATTGGATGACCTTTAACGAAATTAACAACCAAACAATGTACAACAACGACTTTTTGATGGCAACCAATTCGGGACTAATTTTTAAGGCCGGGGAAAATCGGGAAGCGGCAATGTATCAGGCGGCCCACTACGAGTTAGTAGCGAGCGCCCGTGCTGTGAAGTTAGGTCATGAAATCAATCCCGATTTCCAAATTGGTTGCATGATCAATTTCACGCCGCTATACCCATTGAATTCTGCGCCAAATAACGTCATGCTTGCGGAACGACTAATGCAACGTCGCTACTGGTTCTCTGACGTACACGTAAATGGCGTTTATCCGGCGAATATTGAGGCGTACCTCCAGCGGAAGGGCTATCGTACAGACATTACCGAAGAAGATCGGCAGCTCTTAAAGGAAGGAACTGTGGATTACGCTGGATTTAGTTACTACAGTTCTTACACGGTTGCTCTTCCGGCAGGGATGGATTTGGATGCCGACGAGTTGCCATTGGAAAAGATCGTGGTGGATAATCCGCACGTTAAAACTAGTGACTGGGGTTGGTCGATTGATCCGGTTGGACTGCGTTATTCGTTGAACTGGTTGACTGATCGCTATCATTTACCACTATTCATTGTAGAAAATGGGTTGGGTGCTTATGACAAGGTGACGGAAGACGGCCAGATCCACGATCCGTACCGCGTGGCTTACTTACGGGCACATATTGAAGAAATGGAGAAGGCGGTTGAACTCGACGGAGTGGATTTAATGGGATATACGCCGTGGGGGTTCATCGACCTTGTTTCAGCTTCCACAGGGCAAATGTCGAAGCGTTACGGATTTATATACGTTGATAAAGACGATGAAGGAAACGGAACGCTAAACCGGTCTAAGAAGGATTCGTTTGCGTGGTATCAAAAAGTTATCCAATCTAATGGAGAAGACTTGGCTTAATTAGGCGGTTAATTATCAATCCTGTGAGCTAAATCCGTTCGGTCACTCTCTGATTGTGCTAAAATAGCATTAGGAAGGGCTTGCACCAAGAACGGAGGGCGATATTTATGTTGTATTATGACCAACACGTACACACCGATTTTTCATTTGATTCGGACGAAAAGATGGAAAATTACCTAAAAGTTTCCGGAGATGATTTCGTTTCAACGGAACATTTGGAATTTAATAATCCTGACGCGGACAAAAAGGATAGTATTCCGGACTATACCGGATACGTTACCGAAATTGAACGATTGAAGAAGGCTACTGGTAAACGAATCTATAAGGGCGTTGAAATTGGCGTTTCAGCCGGTCAAATTGATCGTATTAAGGATTACATGGCTCATCACGCGTTCGACTTGCGCCTGTTAAGCTTCCACCAGAATGGCGAAATGGATTTTCAAGATGAACAGGTTGCCCATCTCGATCCGTTGAAGGTTACACAGGAATACTACCAAATGATGTGGCAAGGAATTAACGAATATCACGACGCGGATGTTTTGGCGCATTTTGATTACGGAGTTCGGCGCTTGAACTTAACTTCGGGACAGTTTGCTACGACGGCAGGTGTCCTGCTCACGAAGATTTTTAAAGTAGCAATTGAAAATAACATGGCGTTTGAGTTGAACACCAAGAGTATGTATAAGTATCGCAATATTGGTTTGTATGATTACGCTATTGAGATTTACAAACAACTCGGCGGCAAGCGTTACACGATTGGCTCAGACGCACATGACGTTACTAATTACGAAAACCATTTTCAAGATGCATTAGCAATGTTGAAAGCTCACGACATTCATCACGTCAACGTCTTTCGGCAGGGTGCCATGACCGTAATACCGATTGATAATGTTCCAGAAGATTTGTAAAAACTTGAATAAAGGAAAGTGTGTTGTTCCAAATAGGTTGGGGTGGCGCACTTTTTGTTTGCGTAGGAAACGACGATAGTAAAGCAACGGTAATAAAATGAAACCGCTTCGTAATCTTTTTGC
>NZ_GL397067.1:1429627-1556799 GCF_000146325.1 Pediococcus acidilactici DSM 20284
AATAAAGCAAATTAGGAAACTCCAGGGCTGAGAGTAAGTGCTTTTTCTATAAGAAGTGAAGCGGTTACTTGTATTTTATTTTTATAAGCTGTATTGTTGCTGTGACGAGTGATCAAAAAGGAGGAGTAATAATGTATAAAGCTAGTGAACAGCGTTATGACAATATGATTTATAATCGGGTGGGTAACAGTGGATTGAAGTTATCCGCGATTGGGTTAGGCCTTTGGAATAACTTTGGTAGCGTGGATCCGTTAGAAAATCAAAAGGAAATTCTATTTAAAGCTTTTGACCTAGGAATTACCTACTTTGATTTAGCTAATAATTACGGACCCATTCCAGGGAGTGCCGAAGAAAATTTTGGACGGATTATGAAAAGTGATTTACACCACTATCGCGACGAAATGGTAATTGCCAGTAAGGCGGGGTTTGTAATGTGGCCCGGACCTTATGGAAATTGGGGATCCCGGAAGAGCATTATCGCGAGTGCGGACCAAAGCTTAAAACGGACTGGTTTAGATTATTTTGATATATTCTACAGCCACCGTGCGGATCCGAAGACTCCTGTTGAAGAAACAGCGTTAGCATTAGACCAGCTGGTTCGTTCTGGGAAAGCTCTTTATGTGGGAATTTCCAACTATAACGGAGAACAAACGGCGGCAATCACCAAGATTTTCAAAGAGTTACGAACTCCATTTATTATTAACCAACCCCGTTACAACATGTTTAACCGGGACGTAGAAACGGACCTCTTCCCCGTTTTGGAACGCGAAGGGAAGGCGGCAACCAGTTACAGTTCATTGTCGCAAGGATTGCTAACGGATAAATATTTACAAGGAATTGACGAAAATTCACGCGCACAGAAGCAAACCATTCCGTTCTTGAGTCCTGTACAAGTGGAAGAGACCCTTGAAACCGTCAAAAAATTAAACGAAGTTGCGAAAAAGCGGGGACAAAGTTTGGCACAAATGGCGTTGGCGTGGAACTTGCGGAAGCCAGTGGTAGCAAGTGTATTAATTGGTGCAAGTCGGGTACAGCAGGTAATTAACAACGTCAATGCACTCAAAAACCTCGACTTTACCGATGACGAACTCATGCAAATTGATCAAATTTTAGCTGCGCAAAGTCCGATTGATTGGGATGCGCGTTAAACCGCGCCTGGTAGCGTTTCGTTTAATCCTACTAAAAATTGGTGTAGAATATTACGTGAAACCGTTTCCCGTAACAGAATGAAACCAATTTGGAGGATAATTATGCTTAAAGAAGCAATTGCAGAAAAGTTCCATCAAATTTTCAAAACTGAAGCTGAAGAAGTCTATTTTTCACCAGGACGGATTAATTTAATCGGTGAGCATACCGATTATAACGGTGGTCACGTCTTTCCTTGTGCGATTAGCCTGGGAACTTACGGCGCGTACCGTGGTCGTGATGATACGCAGGTGAAGATGTATTCAGGAAACCTCCCGGATACTGGCATTATCGAATTTGACGTTAACGATCTTGAGTACGATGCGAAGTATAAGTGGAGCAACTATTTACGTGGAATGATGCTAGAAATCCGCGAACTCTCTCACGATTATGATCACGGTTTTGAGTTGTATTTGGAAGGTGATCTACCGGATGGGGCGGGGTTGTCATCATCAGCCTCGATTGAAATGCTGATGGGCACCATTTTAAACGACCAGTTTAACTTGCGGATTACGCCGATTGAACTCGTCAAGGCTGGGCAACGCGTCGAAAATAACTATATTAAGGTTAATTCAGGGATTATGGATCAATTTGCGGTTGAAATGGGACGGCGAAACGAAGCCACTTTCCTGGATACCAACACCATGGAATATGACTACGCACCGTTAGATTTGAATAATAACGTAATTTTGATCATGAATACCAATAAACCGCATGAATTAGTTAATTCCGAGTACAACACTCGCCGTGCGGAATGCGAAGAAGCGTTGCGGCGGCTGCAAACCAAACTAAACATTAACGCACTAGGTGAATTAACTAAGGATGCGTTCGACCAGTACGCCTACCTAATTAACGACGAAACGTTGATTAAGCGGGCCCGTCACGCGGTTTTTGAAAATCAGCGAACTATTGAAGCCCGGGAAGCCCTCAAACAAGGCGACCTAAAGCTCTTCGGGCGGTTGGTGAGTGCTTCACACGTCTCTTTACAATTCGACTACGAAGTTAGCGCTCCGGAGTTAGATATGCTTGTAGACGAAGCTTGGCAATCACCGGGAGTACTTGGAGCTCGCATGATCGGCGGCGGTTTTGGCGGGTGCGCAATTGCCCTAATCGAAAAGGATCAAGTCGATGAGTTAGTAAAAACGGTGGGGCAAAAATACCAAGACCGTTTTGGCTATGCGGCTGACTTTTATGAAGCCAAAATTGTCGACGGTCCGCATAAGGTTTAAAAAGATGCTGCAGATTGACTAATTTTTAAAAGCTTTATAATTTATACCAAACGGAAACTTGATTTCGAGAAATGAAATTCGAGTTTCCGTTTTTTGGTCTCATTAATTTGCGATTTTTTAATGGTAATCTCATTTTAACGGCAAACTACACTTTTTTGAGCGAAAACTGCAGTTTTAGTGCCGGAAACGTCCCGTTATATTTGCAAAGCCAGTTACGTATTATAAAAAGCGACCAAGGGCCCTTGGATCTTTTATTTTAGGAGATTCAAGCTATGTCACCAAAAAACCGCACTTTAAAAGCAGGATTAGACCACTTATTAACTAACGGAAACCAAAAAATAGTGTTTGGACGGAAACCAAAAAATAGTGTTTGGAGCACTAAAGAAACTAAACATTCGCCCGTATCAACCGGATTTTGAAGATTTTTTACAGGAAGCGCGGCTAACCTATGCCCGTGCATACGTACGCTTTCCCCGAAATCCCGAAAGTGACCTAAAGGAGTTTCGGATGTTTGCCTACCAAGCAATCTATTGGCGGACACTTAATTCGTTGAAACGCCAGACGATGGTTAAAAATTGGCAAACTGCCGAGCTATCCACGGACGTGACTAACCTTCCGCGACAATATCGCTGTTCCTCTCGTGAGCAACAGGTGTTAGCTGACGACTTATTCCAGCGAGTTTACGCAATTTGTACGCCGCCGGAAAAACGTTTTTTGTACTACCGGTACGTGAAGCAATTATCGGGCCGAGAAATCGCCCAACGAGAGGGGGTGAGTCCCCAGAGCATTTCCAAACGCCGGCGAAAAGTTGGACAGAAGGCGCTAAAGATTATCGCAGAAAATGCTGATAATTAGTTTCAAAGATAAATAAAAGTCCTAGTTATCCGGTTTCACATAACCTGGGTAACTAGGACTTTTGAGTTTTTTAAATGAAAAAAGGTGTTGATTTCTTACTTTTGTTTAAGAACCATACATTTTAGGGTTAACAGGTTTTAAGTCAGGAGCTTGACCTTCCGCTTTAGGTTCTGCTTGCCACTTGTATTCGCCTTCGCCATCAAGAGCTTCACCATGTGCCCAAGCACCTTGGCTACTTTCATCTCCTTTAGAGAAGTTGTAGAAGTCGTAGGCAATGTCCTTACGCTCTTTTTCACGTGGGAAATCGCTTGGCACCAGAATCGTTCCAACTTGTTCCTCTAATTCTTTGATTGCTGCCGCCCATTGATTTTGGTGGTAGCTATCCCGGGCAAGAAGTACGGCTAAGAGATCTTTCACCCCTGGATCGTCGACCATTTCGTAAATCCGCGCCGCTTGCAAACGGCCTTGTGATTCTGCATTAAGGTTGGCGCGGAAGTCAGCAAGTAAATTACCACTAGAAATGATGTAAGCTCCGCTCCATGGATTCCCTACACTATCAGCTGGCCGCGGTCCTAATCCTGCTACAATCGCATGTTGTGGATTCATACCGGCAATCACTGCTCCAACTACGGGATCTTGTTCCATTGCCGCCTGTTGGTCTTCGACAGGTGCATCTTCTAGTAGACGCGCTACCATAGTAGCTAACATTTCTACGTGTCCAATTTCTTCGGTAGCAATGTCGAGGATCATGTCCTTATACTTAGCTTCTCCGCGGCAACTCCAGCCCTGGAAGAGGTACTGCATGGCCACACTCATTTCTCCATACTGACCGCCAATTAATTCTTGTAAATACTTGGCAACCGTTGGATCAGGTTGAGTAGGCTTAGCTTCAAATTGTAATTCTTTTTGGTGTCGAAACATAAAATTCCCCCCTATTCTTTGGTGTGATGCCAATATAAAGGATAGGGGGGATGTTTTACAAATTTAATGCTTAGATTTTTTACTTTAGGTTGCTGAAAAATGTCCAGCAAGTAACTAGGTTTGTTGTGTGAAATTAACTCTGCCAGCTAATGCAGTGAAGAAGGCTCCTAGGTCAGGATCAACCTCGCCACCGTTTCCACCACCGCCGTGGGAGCCGCTAAAGAAGTTATTCGCAGCATCGTCAGGCGGCGCTAAAGGTGATTGTAAACGTGGATCAACCAGATTATGTTTTGCGGAAAAGTGCTGCTTAGCTAGATTTTCCTGTAGCCGAGACCGTTGGGTTAACTCTTCTACTAAAACGGGGTGGTCGCTATTTTTAGAATGAGAACGTTGGTTAGCTTTTTTAGCAGGTTGCTGGTTAGCGGTCGACTGATCAGCGGATTTGCTAGCGGCTAACGCGTTCGTAAATATAGGTGTATCCCGTTTTTGTAATCCAATCCGATAAGTAGCGTTGCCGGTGCCAAATTTTAGTTGGCTGAGTGGCGTTCCTGGCGAAACTAAATCGTAGCCATGACGCAGGAAACCTAAGATGTGGTCAGAAAGTTCAAAAGGAACCCGCGTATTTTGCCAACCACTGTAAATCTGTTGGTCGACCACGTGACCATTTTCATCAACAAACGCAATGGTTACCGTGCCTCGTTTTGGAGAAGCAGAAGCCGTTTTATGGGAACTTGATGGCGTTCCGTGCGAAGGATTCCGTGAACTTCCTTGATGGTCAGAATGGTTACTTGAATGATGATGGCTAGCCGTGGAACTCGAAGAATCTGCGGAATTGTTCGACGAAGCCTTACCGTTACTAGAGCTAGCTGAACCAGGTTCATCAGAATGGTCACTTTGGTGGTTATCCTTACTAGAACCATTATCTTTTGAAGAATGGTCGTCACCAGATGAACCGTTATCTGACGAAGAGTGGTCGTCGCTAGAGGAGCTGTTATCCGACGAAGAATGATCATCACCAGATGAACTACCATCTGATGAAGAGTGACCGTCACTAGAGGAACCATTATCTGGCGAAGAATGATCATCACCAGATGAACTATCATCTGACGAAGAATGGTCATCGCCAGAGGAGCTGTTATCTGACGAAGAGTGGTCGTCGCTAGAGGAACTATCATCTGATGAAGAGTGGCCGTCACTAGAGGAACCATTATCCGACGAAGAATGGTCGTCGCCGCTGGATGAATTATCGCCTGAATCTGAAGAATCAGATGAATCATCCGAGGCTTGGATTACTTTAACGGTCAGGTTGGCCGAACGGCTGATAGTAAGCCTATATTTGATTTTTTGAAGCTGTCCCGTAGCTAATTGATATCCCTTAGGCAAGTGAACTTGATAAATTCCAACATCGTTAATCAAGCCCTTAATTTTATCGGTCGCGACCGTTTTGCCAGTAGTTGCGTCTACGTAACTAACCGTGGCGGTTACTTCCGTTGGATTTTTAGGTAGTACGGTAACTTTTCCGGTTCCGACGTCGCCCAACGTATAGTGCTGGTGGTAAACCCAGTAATCTCCACCCATATCGCCTAACTTTTTCCGTAACGCTTGTTTACCAAGGTTGCTTAAAGTGTATTGGTAAGTCCCCGGTAAATTGGAATTCTTGTCGGTTTCAATCCAATCTTTTTCAATGGAGACTTTGTTAACTACTTTTCCGTCAGGATCCGTTAGACTGAGTTTCAATCCAGCAATATGATCAGCGAGGCTCTGTTCGTCAGTATAGTACTCCGCCGTTGGTAACGAAACGTTTAAAATCGTATTTACGTCCATTGGAAAGTCAGAAATAGGAAGTACTTCAGGAATGTTTGTAAATTTGATACGTCCGGAAGTTTTCGTGCGCACTACTTCGTGGACTAACTTTTGAATAATCGTTTTGGAAAGGGTAGCTCCATAGTAAGTATGCCCGTTTAAATTAATCGGATGGATAGCTCCCGTATTGATAACTTGGTCGCCAACGGTCAAGGTATAAGTTGCGTTGACCGGCGGGGAGTCCAGCTTAAACAGCATTACTCCTTCGGTATCAGGAGTGACAGAGCGATAGCTTCCCAAATGATTAATTAACAAAGAATAAATCCTACCATTAACTTTCACTGACCAACTTTTATCTCTGCTGGTGAACATATTTGTATCGTCGTCATAGTAAATGGAACTTAAGTCAGGGGTTTCATCAGCATGAGCGATTAATTCTGCCAATGGTAATCGGCAGTGTAAAACTGTATTTTTAAGTAGAGGAGCGCTAACGATCCCCACGGTAGCTAAGGAAAAGGCAAATGTCGACCGCAAAAGAGTTGTAAACTTTTTACTTGAATTTTTATTAGACATTCCTTGATTTCTCCTTAATCTTATTAATCATTAGTAAATTGGTTGGTTAAACAATGCAAAAGCTTTTTTAGCTCGAACGTTTTCAATGATATCCCCTAAATTAGTCCAGTCTTCTGGAGTTGGAGGATCTTCCCAAGTTAATTGAGGTTGCTTTACAGATTGTGAATAAATATCAGATACAAAGATGTCTGTATTTTTAGAAATGTTTGTCTCAATAATAATATTCGCATGATGAAACGCATCTAAAGAATTGATTACATATTCGGTATATAAATCTCCTTGAGAAAAATCAACCGCCACGTAAACTCGTTCTTTTAACAAACGGGCGGGGATGTTATTGATTAACGCAAACATATAACCATAGTAAAGGTTAACCCACTTAGGAGCGTCCAGGGTAATTTCGTGTTCAGTCTGGATGCTCTGTAAAAATCGGTGAATTAGAATATCAAACGATGGGTAAGTTTTCCCGAAAAATTTGATGGAATTTTCCCGTACGAAAGTAGATGGTTCAATATAAAATGAAGTTAATTGAAGGTTAACGTTAATTAAATCGTGGCGAAGGGACTCCTCGGTGTTTTCGTCTAGAGTTGACGTAATGGGGTAGTCCTTTAGCCACTGAATAAGACTGTTAGTTAACTGGGTTGCTAAAGGAAAGTTATTTGATATAACCCGGTTGCTAGAGTCGGAAATATAGCCTTTTGCAAGCAAAAAGCCGTAGAAGTAACTCATTTCATACCTATTTAAATTAAAATGACGCCCGAGAACGCGTTGTAAACGTTGAGACAACTGCTGATATTGATCGTTATTTTCGTCAACATCGACGGTTAAGGTTTCGTTGTAGTTTTGATTACGATGTCGAAGAATCCAGATTCGCAAAAAGATTGACAATTTAAATTTTTGACTTAATCGTAAGGGGTGCGTGAAATAAGGTTGGCATGCTTGAACGATTTGGTCAACTAGGTCGTTTAGTTCAGGAAATGGCGAATCAAGTCCGTTGTAAAGGCTGTAATAAAACTGAAATAAAAGTAACCGCTGATGAAATTCTTCCCCCACTTTTCCATTTTTAGGGTTGTCCTTAGAATAATTAGCGATGATTTTATTCAGCATTTTAATTTGTCGGTAAAATACTGATCGGCTAATTGGAGTGTCTTGTAAATACTGGTTAGGAGTCTTTAGGTTTTCATAAAACATTAAATACTCAAACACAGGTAAAAGGGGAGAACGTAATACGTACACCAACCGAATTTTATTGATTACTAAACTGGAAAGGTTTTGTGCTTGCCACAGCCCTTTTTGTAATTCGTTAATGTGGATATTTTGCTGGGGAGCGAGTTCACGTAAATCAGTGTTAATGGTACTCAACGCAGCATTTAATTTGTACGAGCTTACTTCTAGCTTGTCCGCAACGTGATCCATGTTGACAGGTGCGTCCGCGGCACGGTTGATTAAGGATAAAATTTCAAAAGATAATTGGTCTTTTTTATCCATTAATAATATTGGATCCATAAATACCTCCTAGAGCTCTTCTATTAGTAATAATACCGCTTGTTGAACGTTGCCACAATTGAAATTAGCGTTAAAAACAGTCGGTAACAATTTTTAAACTTTATGGTGTTAATTTTGTCTGACAAATTAGACATGTCTTCGATACAAATTACAATGCTTGGCGAGAATAGGGGATGGATTAGGGTTAGTTAGATTATTTACGTAGGACGGAAAACATTTTAGTACGTTTTGAATTAATAAGTTCTATAATCATTACTTTATGTACAAATTAAGTTAAAGTGGTTAATATCCTTAAAAGGTTTAAATTCGACTAGGTAAACCGATGCGTAGACGGAAAATGGTGCCGAGTGACCATTTTTTTCAGAAAACAAAAATTATGAGAAATTTACTTCTGAATGATGATATATACTACCTAATGTAGATGGGGTTTACCAAACGGCGCGAAAAACCATGATAATAGATGATGGTTTAACTGCGTAGTTAAGGTAATCAATTGATCCATTGCAACCCCTAGTTTAAAAATGTGACCGAGTTATGGTCGGAAACAACAAATGTAGCAATGATTTAATTAAGGGAGTTATTTTTATGGGCATCGATTTGCGCGAATTAGAGGTATATAGTGCCAGCGAAGCGGCAATGATGTGGGGAAAGTCGCAAAATTTTGTTCGCCATTTAAAAATTAACGGGACAAAAGTATTTCCTGAAGGGACCATCCGCAAGTTTGGGAATAGTTGGTTAGTTACCCGTGAAGGAATGGAAGAAGTTCTAGGTTGCGGCCCCCAAATGACTTTAGCTCAAGCACAGCGAGAGTTAAGGAAAATTAACCGAGAAAGAAGAGCTAAGTATAAGCACCAGCACTAATAAGTTGGTGAGTCAGTCAGGAGATAGTGACTGAACGTACAAAACTATTTTTGTAATGAAGTTAAGGGTGGCTAGTTGCTAAGAAACTGATGCAGTGTTTGTCAGGCTAGCAACGTAGTGACTACTTTTAAACTTAACTTTATAAAAAATAAACTAACATAACGTCCCCCAAATACGTGACCATTTTCTTTACGAAATTGGCCACGTTTTTTTGTTTTGCCATCTATTTTGAAATGAGATTTCAAAATAGATGACTATACAAGGTAAAAAAATGAAATACGCAAGAAAAGTTTGCTTGTGAATCGCTAAAGTGCCTTGATGGTTAAGGCCGGTAAATTAATATTTTGAGCGAGAAAGTTTGTGAAATTGATACTTTTTGTGAAATGGAGCTATAAAACGCTTGCACTTTTGAATTTTAAAGTATATTATAACAACACAAGTTAAGTTTTAACTAATCAAAGGTATAAATAAAGTTTAAAGTGATGGTAGCATTAGTTACAGGTAATAGCTTTTAAGGGGGATAATTCACATGGGACCACAAATTTTTCACAGGGAAAATAGCCAAGTAAATAACAAAGTTGTCGATTTTGAAATTTACAAAAGTCGGCAAAAATTGCGACAAACGGCAGCAGCTTTGACAGATATTTTTAACGAAGTACTTGCCGATAAACCAATGTTTTGGCAATCAATTCCGGTGAAAAAACGGATGTGGCAAGCAACGGTAGTGAATATCTTTGATTTTATGGAAAACCGGACTCCGAAGTTCGAATCGCAATAGTGCCTCAATCAAGTTTTAAAGATTGTTGGCCGAGAATGCATTTACCAAGGGGTCGCAGTAAACTTAAACAAATAATTTTTAAAATACCTTTGTCCCACTTAGTGGGAGTAGACGCATACAGAAGAACTTTGCTTTTATTGGGGGATAATTGCAGAGTAGCTATAGAAAACCGGTTGAATTACGTAAGCGGGTTTCAAAAATAGCTAAAAAACTGGAGTTGGATTCTTAACGTCCAACTCCAGTTTTATTTTAGAACTTTTTTTGCATTTTTAGAGAAATAACTTACAGAAGGATAATTATTTCTTGTACCCGCATTATATGTCCGGGGGTAACGATGGATTTGCTCTGCAATGCAGCCGAAACGTGTTCGGGAACCCAATTCCTTCCGGATAACTAAATTACGACATCAATTGCTAAAACCGCAATTAATGTCGTAATATTGTTAGTCCTCAGGAATTACCTGGGTTTCCGAACACTCTTTGTCCCATTACCAACCTACCCGACATTTTATACCACACCTGGCCCAGCTGAGTGTGGTTTTTTGTATCTCCGTTTAACTTAATTATTTTTTGGACGTGGTTATTCCAATCGTCGAAAGCCAGTACGGGATAGTTATCCCTTGGGAAATACCATTTTAAATCCAAACGGGCAAGTAAATCTGGCACCGGAGTGGGCTGCTGATCAGCCACCGCCAGCGGAATCGTACCCGCATGAACCGGATAACGTGGCTGTGATTGAGCAGGTCGCGGGCGACTTGAGCTATTAGAAAGCGACTTACTTGGTTGCTGCGGATGACGCTCGGCGACCGCTGGTTGAATCGCTGGCGTTGCCCGACGTAAGGGGCTGACTGGTAGCGTAGGATGTTGCTCCTCCGGCACCAAAGCAGGTGGCGTTACAGGCTGAGATGATGATGGCATTTCCGAAGGAGTAGGTTTAATCGCCGCAGGAAGGACTGGTGGCGTTTGCGAACGTAAATGAACTTCGTAAAGGTGACCAGATTCCTTAATTTCATCAAAAGTGAGCGGTCCTTGCGGCAAATCACTGCTGACTAAGCGATAGTCTTGATGATTGAAGGTTTCAGTTAAATTGGTCTGGGGATGCTTAACGTCCACGTTGACCGTTTTGAAGGAAACTATTTTTCCCGTCCGGTCGTCAATCCACCGGATTACGGCCGTTTTCTTTTTCAATTGGTAACGGACCGTGATGTTTAAGTCGGTACTAGAAGGAGTTACGGGCGCGGCCGGTACCACATCCTTAGCTGGATCCGTTAGTTGGTAACCATGGGGCAACGGATCGGGTACCTCGGCAAAAGTAGCTTGTGTACCACTATGCCAATTTTCAGAATCCCGAGGATTGCCTTGATCATCCATTTGAAAATTAGTCGAGGTATTCGAAAAATAGTTTTTTGTCACATGTTCAGCTAAATTATCAACGGTCACAAAGGTAATGGGCTGGGCTACGTGGGTTGGCGCGACCGTTTGGCCATTTTTATCGACATAATGTATAGTTTCGTTGATAGTTTTAGCTTTGAAGTGGTATATTGGAGCGTAAATATAAGTAACCATACCGTTGTCGCCATCTTTGTTAAGTCTTCCCCGAGTTGGAAGACTATCAGGCGCGGTACCGACTAGCCGGTAATTTTTAATGGACCGGGGCTGACTAACGTAAGGCTCGCCAACGTGGGGGCCGTGCGGATAGTACGCTTGCCCGGTTCCTAGCAAATGCCCGGACTGGTCAACGTACCGTACGCTAACCGTTGCATGGCAATGGTGATGCCAATGATGGTGATGGTGCTTATTTCCCCAAAAATAATGGTGCGGATCGGCTGATGATGAGGCGATCGCACTAGCAGATGATCCCCAGTAATCTAACCTCGGCGGCCGACTTGCGGCCTCTTGCGGTGCAATTTGAGGAGATGATGCCGGATAAGTTGATTTGGATACTTGATCACTAGCAGCTACGGAAATGGGGGACAACATAACATTTAGTCCAATGGTCACACCGACTAAGCTAGTGATGAACCATTTACGACCGTAATTATAGAACCGTTGGTAGTGATTTGTTCCCAAGATGATGAACCCTCCAGACATATTTTTAGAGTTGGATCTTTAAAAATATCTTCAACAAATCATCTTAAGGAGTTTTTATTTATGATCGAAAAGTTTAACCGTTTATTGGACGACGAACAACAATTGGTGCTCCAAATGGCCGAACTTTACATCCACGATCCAGAAAAGAAGCTATCAATTAGCTATCTACAAAGTGAATTAGGCGTTAGCCGTCACCAAGTGCTGATGGCCTTTGATTTGCTGAAAGATACCGTTGCGTCACTTAACCTGAAAAACATCGACTTGGCCTACGATGGGAAGGGGATCATTGCCATGTATGGCTTGACGACGTCATTGCTTAAACAGCTTTTGGAAGAAATGGCGCTAAGGTCGATCCGTCTAAATGTTTTTATTAATTCCCAATTAGGAATTTACGGGACTCAAGCCCAATTCACGAAACGTTTTGGGATAAGCCGAGCAACTTATTATCGCAATATTATGGGAATCCGGCAACTCTTCACCGAAGAAATTTTCAACTATCGTTCGTTGACGGAAGCAAGGTTGCGGCAGGTATTGTTTAGTGTGATTCACCATTTTTTTAACGGAATTGACGGGCTCCCTGGTGAGTATCGAATGGAAATACCAACCGTTTTGGAACAAATTTGTACGGATTGTGGGATGTGTCTTAAATACACCGAACGGAAGCGACTGGTTAATTTTGCTTTTGTACAAGCTCAAAGAATTCGACAAGGGCACGTACTTGCAGAGTTAGCCGATTTAAGTCCGGTGACTACTGATGACGAAGATCCTGATTTTGGCCTCCTTAATCAGTTTTGGGGGCTGGAGGACGAGGATTTACGTCGGGAAAAACAGTACTTAACGATTTATTGTCGTGTAAACGAGCTGCTGGATTTTTCAATTGATCAATGTTGTGGACCGCAGCTACAAGAGCGTTTGCAGGATTTGGTGGATAGTCAAACAGAACTTTTATACAGCACTTTTGCGGACGCAAGTTTGGAAAAGGCGATTGGCCGAATTAAACGAGCCTTAACTCAAACGAACGCAAAGGTGTTTTCGCCGTTTTACTTTAGCGAAACGTTGGTCGATCCCACAAAAATGCCTTTCTTTAACGAAACTTATCCCGCAATTGACGCGGTGGTAAAGCAGTTGTTGGGCGAGGTGGCTAAACGCCGCCAACTATACATCGATCAGGACGTGTTGACCCAGTTGTACTACACGTACATGTTGATTCTATTGGAACATTTACCGGTGAAATTTTTAAGCCGAACGGTTAAGATTACGGTAGATTTTTCGAATGGACCAATCTTTACGAAGTATATCGTGGCGCAGTTGCAGCAGTTTGCACCGCTAAATATTGAAATTATGATGGAACTAACGGAAGAAACGGATATCTTCCTCTCGGACCAATCGTTTGCGGAACTAGATTGTGAACAAATGATATGGGAGTCGCCACCGTTAGCGGCGGATTGGGAGCAGTTGGGAGATATGATTGTGAGGATTAAGAATCAGAGTGTTTTGGAATCCGGGTAGCTCTCGAGGATAACAGGATTATGGCTCCAGTCGCGGTTTAGGCGATTGGAGCCATAATTTTGTTAACCGGAGAGAGTTGGATTCCAAAACACGTTTCGACTATGCTGCAGTAGGAAGCCCCCCCGTTAATCGCGATTTAAGCGATTGGCGGCGGGATTTTATTAACCGGAGGGAACTGGGTCCAGGAGCACGTTGCTAAAAAATTAGCTTTTTGAACTGAAAAGGCTGAAAGAGTTAATAAATCGTTTTGCGATATTGGCTTTAATAGAGCCAAAACGTATGCCAAAAGTCAGTTCGTTTAACCCTAATCGATCATTATGCCAGATTCGAGCATAATGATCGATTTTTAGTTATGCCTCACAAACTACCCGGCCTTTGCTTTAAATATTATTCTAATTTTGGCTAAAAAAGGAACCGCGTTGATACCCGGTAGTGACCGATTCTCTCAAGTTTTTCAAATCAATTTCAAAATGTGAAACGTCAGGAGCCTTTACTGTCAAGGGGCCGGATTATATGATGAAAAAGTACTAATCGTTGAATTAGTACAGGGGGGATCATTTTGAATATCCTAGCAGCTTAGGATATGGGGACAACGGGAGGCTGGAAGAAACTAATCGTTTTTTCTGGCCTCTGCGTGTTTATATGGCAATTATTCAGGTCAAAAAGGATAGTCCCTCACTGGCCAGTTCAAGAACTAAAAGCGAAGCCGGCCTTCGCTAAATCCCTGCCCATTTTAATTTAGAAAGGTGGTCGCGCTGCAATTAAAAAGCGATATTGGTTTTGGATAATAATTGGGTTACAAGTACTGTTTGTAGCAAAAATGGTACATGACACCTACTTCAGTGATCGCTGGGCCACTCGTTACGTGGTAAAAGCCCGTGGCGACGTGGTTACCAACGTGGACTATACTTTAACGAAAAATCGGTTTAGCGGAACGGCTTTAATCGTTAAAGATCATAAAGTGTTGTTACATAAGGGTTACGGTAAGCAAGATGCCACCCATGCTAACGATGTAAAAACGTTATATAACATTGCCTCGATTGAAAAGAGTATGACTTCAATCATGGTGGCGAAATTGGTTCAGTTAGGAAAGTTGTCTTTTGATACAAAGCTAGCCCGTTTTTATCCGACAATTCCTAATGCTAAAAATATTACCATCCGCGATATGTTAACGATGACTTCGGGATTGGAAGCAAGTAGTGATCCGGAACGGGCACTAAACGAAAAACAGCTTACAAACTATTACGTGCACCATTTGGCGGTGGATCCGCGAAAAGGCTGGGATTATGACGCGGTGAATTTTCACTTGTTGGTAGGTGTGATTACCCAACTTACTCACCTAAACTATCAGGACAGTTTCCAACAGCTGATTAAATTACGGCGGCCCATTAAAATCATGAGCATGCCCGATTTTAAAAATCCGCATGTGGCAAAAAGTTACCACAAAAACGGTCGGGCATATCCTAACCCGGCTTACATTTACCGTAACGAGGTTGGTACCGGAAGCTTTTTTATGACCGCAGGCGACCTGTACCGGTATTTTGCGGCACTGGTGAACGGTCAGATCATCCCGCTTAAGGTGGTTAAGCAACTTTTTAAAACTTCTACACAAAGCGTCTATGCTGGGGGAGTTTATCAAAATCGGTTATATTACCGCGGACATGGGATTTTACGTGGATACGAGCCATCGATTATTTTCAATCGCTCGGCGGGTACGGCGGTCGTTTTATTAGGTAACCGGCGTGGTCGAGAAACCACGATGAAATTAGCAAACAGCATTTATTTGTTAATTAACCAGACCCCTTATTTGGGCGGAAATTCATATTAACGAGGTAGCTGCGGATACTTTTACTTGGGGGGAGAAATGAAAAATTATGTACGTAACGGCAATTGTTCCGGCGCACAACGAAGCTGGAAATATTAAACGCGCGGTCCGAGCGCTAAAAAAACAGGTTGATAAAGTAATTGTGGTTTGTGACCGTTGTGATGATGATACATACCAACGCGCTCAACAGGCAGGGGCCCGCGCATTTGAAACTGTGCAAAATGAAGGTCGAAAGGCGGGGGCGCTGAACCAAGCGCTAGAGAATTACGTAGATTGGCAGCAACCGGACCAGTATTTGTTTATCTGTGATGCAGATACCGTGATTACGGAAGACTGGATTGAACACGCTAAGCGAGTAATTGCCCAGGGAGATTATGATGCGGTTGGCTCTGTCTTTTACGGAACGGCTAACCGCAATAAGCTGATTGAGTTTTGCCAACAGTTGGAGTGGTATCGCTACGCCAATCAAGTTCGCCGTAGTAAGAAAGTTTTCGTCTTAACCGGGACCGCGTCGTTGATCCGAGCAGAAACGCTGCAAAAGGTTCGGCAACAAATTGGGACCTTTTACCGCGAGGATTCGATTACCGAAGATTTTGCCCTAACGCTAGATTTAAAAGCAGCGGGGGCCAAAATGATTTCGCCATTATCGTGTTATTGCACGACTGAAATTATGCCGACGTGGCGCTTGCTATATTTACAACGGCGCCGCTGGTATTTAGGGGCACTTCAGCAGGTGACCCGCCGACGTTGGGACAAAATGATGTTGCCGTATGTTTTTCAGCAGTTGATGTTATTAATTTCGGTGTTCGCTTTTTTAGGATTGATTGTGTTTACCACGTACCTGATGCTCGAAAATTTAATGATTTTTAGTTTGCTGTGGTTCGTAATTGGCGTAATTTTTGCTACCGAGCGGGTGGTGACCATTTGGGACCAAGATTTCCAGGCCAAATTTTTTGCCCTCATGATGCTGCCGGAACTAATGTATAGCTTGTTTTTACAACTGGCTTACTTAGGCGCGCTGCTTCAATTGCTCCAGGGGTCAACGGGGACTTGGAACCACTTAAATACTGATCAATCAAAGGAGGCATAAAAATGTATACCAATGTACAAAAAAACGGAATGTTATGGATTGGATTTAGCTGGAACGGCCTGTATCATGGGTTGGCCATCGTTTCGATATTCTTTGCTATTTTAGCGGTGGGAACCATCCTGCGGAGTATGTGGGCCCGGACGCATTTTGACCCAACTTGGGAATAGTTAAGTTTTAAAAGGAGATTAGTGTGAGGAAAAGATGGCTACTTGGATTAGTGATCGCAATTATTTATTTTTGGGAAAGCAATCAAACCATTGCGTACTCATCCACTGATTGGGGCGACCAATTTATTACTAACGTGAGTTTGGGAGATGCGCAACACAACGACCGTACTAGTTTTGGTTTGTACGACAAGCTGGTTGGAAAATGGGAATTTAAAATTCCTGCCAACGTACCGGTCAAGGCGCAAGACCAACTCACTTTTAAAGTACCCCGAAATTTAAGACTGGTTAGCAACGCCCAATTCAATCTGAAAGACCGGCATGGGCAAGTGATTGGACGGGTAGATGCACAACGTGGGAGCGGTAAAATCACGGTGCGGCTAGCGCGCTACGTTACGCAACATGACGGTGGCATCTACGGCAACTTTAAATTAGGACTTTTATGGGACTACGACCGGGTCAAACCCGCTTCCACCGTAGCTGTCAGTTGGCCACGTTTACGAACCGAAAAATATAAAATTTTACCGCATCGGGGTCCTAATTCCCGAGAAACGGTGTATTCATGGGGGTGGTATGATACTAAGGACCCCCAATTAATTCATTGGCGAGTACGCCTTAATTATGCAAAGCAACCGCTCCGGCAAGTAACGTATACGGACTTGATCGGGGTAAACCAGCAGTTAGTCTCGGATTCGATCAAGGTTAAAAAGGTTAAATTTGATCGGAGCGGTCGCAAGTTTAAGGTGTTGGCAAGTCGATCGCCAAAACGAATTACTCAGTATAGCCAACTACGGTTTGCGGTGGCGCTAGGCGACTTGAATGGTGCCAACTTGATTGATTTTGAAACGCGGGCAACTAATTCAATGGCCCGGTGTTTTAAACACCAAGCGCAGTTAACCGGGGTCAACCTCAACGAAAAAAATACCGGTAAGACGCCCGTAAAGCGGGCTTCGGGGACTGGAAGCAGACTAGGAGGAATCCGTGGAGTGAGCTTGCGAGATGACGATGCCCGCCAGCCCCTTCCGCTGCGGTTAGACACGGTTTTAGCCGGGGATGATCACCAACTAGTAATTAAGTTTGGTTTAGTGACGCTGGGGTTGGTAGCTTGCGTAGGCTGGTTTGTCTACCGACGTCCACGATAATAGAAGTAGTTAGCAAAAACCCGCCAGGTTGGCCTTACCAACTTGACGGGTTTGCTAATCTAATTAAAAGGGAGGAATTCTATCCGGCTACTTTTTAGGAACAGCGGACTGTTTCTTTGAGATTTGGGTGAAGGCGACCACGCACATCAACGCTTGAAAACCAAAGGTCCAAACGTTACGACCGAAGAGGGCAGGAACCGTAGATGCGGCGACCACTACCATGGCCCAAGCAATGATTCTGGACATTTTAGTTTGATGCTCTGGTTTTATCATAATGCAGGTTCCTTTCGGTTAAAAATTATTTTGCGTTAGCAGCTTTTTCAGCAGCGTAAGCAGCGTTGCGTTTCTTCATTTGTTTTGCGTACCACCAGAAGAGGAGGACGTAAGCAGCGAGTGCTAACAACGCATAAATCATGAAGGTGATTTCACCAGTCGAAGCTTTACCAACTAAGTAAGCTAAGAATTGTTCGATTGGTCCTTCCTTGGTTGATTCAGCAATCTTAGTACCAGCGCTCAAGCCTGCTGGGAAAGCCCCAACTTGTTTAGCAACGTTAGTAATGAATGGAGCACTTAAAGTACCTGCCCAAAGGAAGATTGGCATTTCAATGGCCCCGATGACGATCATCCGAATAATCTTACCGCGGGTAACCACCAACAGTGCGGGAGTAACCCCCATTGCGATGATCCCACCGAGTGGAAGGATGTGGTTGCCAGGCAATACTAAGGCTTCAAGCAACATCACTGGCGCTAAAACGTTAGCAGCTGCCCAAATTTCAGCACGGCCTGCGATAAATGGCCAGTCCAAACCAATGTTCAACTTCCGTCCGTGAAGGTGCTTGTTAGCTAAGTCAGTAACCCCTTGGGAGAGTGGTTCAACAGCAGCGATGAACCAAGAGCCAATTTGGGAGAATAACTGCAAGCAGACCCCGCCGGTAAAGGCTAAAGTTAAAATTTCTTTTGGATCTTGCCGAGCAACTAAACCGATGAAGACCCCCAGATAGCAACCAATGGCAAAGTGGCTGCCCCAGAATCCAATCCGTTTGTTTAATTCAGCAGAGTCAAAGTCGTACTTATCTAACCATGGGAAAATTTTGTCAAAAATCTTGTCGAACAGCATGATTATCGGGTTCATCATGTAGTTTAAATGGGTAGTAGTCATTGGGTTATCATCTGGCGCGTTTAATAAATCGTTAAACGTGGGCTTCATTAAGTCGGAGTTGATAATCTTTAGAATACCGATAATTAAAATCAAAATAATTGCAATTAATAAATTGGCACCAAAGTACATCGCCATCAATGCCGTAAATGAAATGTGCCAGATGTCAAACACGTCGACGTCCAAAGTGTTGGTCCATTTCAAAGCTAACATAATCAAGTTCAAAATCACCATCAAAAGCAAGAAGAACAGGGTGTATGGCGAGCCCCAGGTGATGGTAGCCAATGGAGCCCAACCAACGTCGGTAACCGACAGATTAATCCCTGTCGACTTAACAAAAGCGGCCAAAGGAGCTTGGTAAGCGGTGGTTAAAATATTAATAATGGCACTAATCCCGGTTAAAGCAATCGCGAGCTTAATACCGCCTTCCAAGGCTTTGGAAAACTTAACGCCTAATGCCCAAGCCAATAAAGTTAAAACAATCAGCATGATTGGGGCAGCCCCCAAGTCAATGATTGGCTTGAAAATCAGGTTGGCAAAATGAATGATTCCATTCATATAATCTCACTCCTTTATTTAGTTGTAGTTATGATTTGTAAAATTGAAACCAGATTGATTAATGACCGCTTAAAATGAGCAGCCATGGGGAACGCCATCTAAATCAATGAAGGCGCTTACTTGGATGGCATGAAAGAAGGGGAATCCGAGCCAATTGGGGATTCCCCTTTGTTTAAGTAATTAATTAGCCTTGGATTTTCTTGATTTCTGCTTCGATTTGGTCGTAAACAGGTTTAGCCATTGCAGGCATCCGATAAAGAATTGCCCCAGCATCGATTTCAGGAATATCAATGTCAAAACCAAGGTCCGGATGGTTGATTGGTAAGAAAATTTGAACGCCTTCCATCTTTTCAGGAGTAACGTCTTTGATCATTTCTGCGTCAACAGAAACGTCGTAACCACGGTTTTTCATTTCTTCTTCGACCGCATCCTTAATTTGATGACTTGAATTAACACCAGCACCACAAGCAGTTAACATTTTAATCATAATAAATACCTCCACATAAGTAATTTAATTATTTTTCATCAAAGTTAGTTGACAAGAAATCAAAGATCTCTTCCGGGGAATCACTTGCAAACAGGTGTTGCAAGCTATCCCACGGGGTGTGAGTCAAAAACTCCATGATTTCAGCAAGTACGTTAGCTTGACCTTCCGGGTCGTTATTCAAAATCATGAATAAAAAGCGGACGGTCATGGTTTGCGTGGGATTGATCATGTTATGAAACTCGACGGGATGTGCGAGCTTTACGGGAACAATCCGGCGCTTATAAACAAAGTTGGCTTCCGTATGAGGAATGGCGACGTTTGGATATTGGGATCCCACCACCGATAAATCCATGCCCGTCGGATAAGCATCTTCTCTGCTATTCAGATTGTCGAGAAAGTTATCCTTAACGTACCCCTTTGCAACTAAGTCGTCGGCGACTTCCTTGAAAACGGCCTGTCTGGTTGTACCTGAACTAACATAGACAATCTTTGGATCAAATAGAGACTCGATTGCTGTTTCGCTCATATACAGATCACCTCTTTCAAACATTGGCAAGGTAAAGTTTATTTATGTTTGCCTTTGTTTATTTTTGATTACAGCTTCATTCTAATTAAGCGCTTTCATATTGTCAACCAGTTTTTTTGGTTAGGCTTGGATTAATTAAAGCGTTGACATTCGGGAGTGCAAATATTATTCTTAGTTTGTAACACAAATGAACAAAAACAAACATTTAAAAAGCAAAAAGGAGGGGTGCGAGTGCTAAAAAATGAACGAATGATGGAAATTTTAAACGCAGTTAATAGTAAAGGAACGATCACGGTTAACGATTTGGTCGATAAGCTGTCAGTTTCGTCAATGACTATTCGGCGGGACCTTGACGAACTCGAGAAGCAGGAAAAAATTGTGCGAGTTTTTGGCGGGGCTCAAAGCGTTAACTTAGTGTCGCAAACCGAACCCTCATATATTCAAAAACGTAAAATTCATTTAGCTGAAAAAAATGAAATCGCTAAAGCAGTGGCAAGTATGATTAAACCTAACGAAACTGTTTTTCTTGGCCCGGGGTCGACGAATGAATTGGTTTCTAAGTATTTGGAAATCGATGATTTACGAATCGTGACCAACAGTTTACCAGTTTTTCAACGCTTTTCAGATGAGCACGACTTTGACCTTTGCTTAGTTGGCGGAACCTACCGACGTCGGAGCGGTGCGTTTGTGGGAAGTTTAGCGGAAGAATTTTTACGCAACATTAAAATGCATAAGGCATTTGTGGGGGTTAACGGAATCTCTAATACGAGCGTGATGAACGCCGATACTGATGAAGGCGCGTCGCAACGGGTTGCTTTGGAGCAATCGCAGAATAAGTATATTGTGGCTGACCACCATAAGTTAGATCACGACGATTTCTATAATTTCTATGATTTAAGTAATGTTAACGGTTTGATTACCGATGCGGGCGTTAAACCAGCAATCTTACGACGTTACCAGCAAATTACCACCGTCCACGTTGCTAAAAAGATTGAATAAGAAAAGGAGCAGTGAGCATGAAAGTTGTAGTAGGTGCAGATAAAGCAGGTTTTGACTTGAAGGAAAAGGTAAAAACTTACCTTAAAGGACATGATTACGAGGTGGTGGACGTTAGTGAAACTCCCCAAGCGGACTTCGTAGACTCTTCCTTAGCCGTTACGGATAAGGTTTTGAACGACAAAATTGAAAAGGCTATCATGTTTGACGAATACGGGGTTGGTTCAGCAATGGCAAGCAACAAGGTCAAGGGTATGGTCACGGCTAACGTAGTCGAAGAAAATACCGCCCACATGACCGCCATGCATAACGGTGCTAAGGCCATTGCCATCGGTGCCGGTGTCGTTGGTGAAAAATTGGCTTACAACATTGTGCAATATTACCTAGATACTGAGTATGCGGGGGGTCGTCACCAAATCCGCTTAGACATGCTTAACAAAATGATTTAATGAGGGAGGAAGCATAGAATGATTATTTCAATTGGAAACGACCATATCGTTACAGACGTAAAAATTCAATTATCAAATTTCTTGAAATCCTTAGGTCACGAAGTAATTGACGAAGGAACTTACGACACCACCCGGACCCACTACCCAATTTACGGAAAACGGGTTGCTGAAGACGTGGCGGATGGCCGTGCAGACCTTGGTGTGGTCCTGTGTGGAACCGGAATCGGGATCAGCACCGCGGCAGATAAGAACGAAGGCGTCCGGGCTGCGCTAGTTTCTAACCTAGTTGCCGCACGTTACGCTAAGGAAGAACTTAACGCTAACGTAATTGGTTTTGGTGGTGCGACCGTTGGTGAACACCTCTGCGAAGACATTATTAAGGTGTTCTTGGATTCAGAATACAAGGAAACCGAAGAAAATAAGAAGTTGATCGACAAGATTGATCACATTGCTACACCAAACCCAGATCAAAAGGATAATCCACACTTCTTCGACGAAGAAAACGAAAAGTGGGCTGAAGGATTTTACCACGATTAATTAGGCCGATTATCAATTTGTGCAATTTTTTGTTAAAATTGTAAGCGGTACCTGAAAGGGCATTCAAAAATATTTTTTTAAACGAAAAGGGGAAGTTGGACACTATGAAAACATTGACAGAAGGAAAATTACGGGGATTGAAGGCTTTATCAGATGAAAACGGCGTAATCAGCGCTTTGGCAATCGACCAACGCGGTTCGTTGAAAAAGATGATTAGCGCGGCAAGCGGACACGAAGCTAGCCAAAAGGAAATTGAAGACTTTAAGGTAGCAATTTCTTCCGAATTGACTCCATACGCAAGCGGAATTTTGCTTGACCCAGAATACGGCATTCCCGCAGCACGGGTTCGTGATGAAAACGCTGGCCTATTAACGGCTTATGAAAAAACTGGTTATGACGCAACTGAACCGGGCCGTTTCCCAGACATCCTTGATCAATGGTCAGTACGTAAACTTAAGGAATTAGGTGCGGACGCTATCAAATTCTTGTTGTATTACGATGTTGACGAAGGTGAAGAAATCAATGAACGCAAGCACGCCTTCATTCAACGGCTCGGCGACGAATGTAAGGCTGAAGACATTCCGTTCTTCTTGGAACTAGTTTCGTACGATGCTAACAATGATGACGTAAAAGGTAAGGAATACGCTAAGATTAAACCGCACAAGGTTATCGAAATGACTAAGGAATTTTCTAAACCCGAATACGGCGTCGACGTTTTGAAACTGGAAGTACCAGTTAACCAAGCTTACGTAGAAGGTTTTGCGGAAAACGACGCAGACGTAATTTACAGCAAGGAAGAAGCTGCGAAGTACTACAAGGATCAAAGCGACGCTACCGACTTACCATTCATCTTCTTGAGTGCTGGGGTTTCTGCAGAATTGTTCCAAGAAGAACTCCAATTTGCGCACGAAGCAGGTTCAAAATTCAATGGAGTACTTTGTGGCCGGGCAACTTGGCGCGGTGCAATTGAACCATTTGCTGGTGAAAGCGAAGAAGTTGGTCGCAAGTGGCTTCAAACCCAAGGTAAGAAGAACATTGAAGACTTGAACAAGGTTTTGGCAAAGAGTGCGACCCCTTGGTTTGAAAAGGTACAAAAATAATTTGTAAGGGCCCAGAAGATGACGAACTATGAAAAAATCCAAAAGGCGAACCCTCAGTTAACGATATATCAGGTGGGTGACGAACAATTTCGGGATTACGGTGTCGTATATAAACAATTTGATTTAACGGAAATTAACGATTACATGGCTAGAATGGCGGTCACCGCTGCAAACCAGTACGTACCGAAAAATCCTGCAATTGAACAAATGAGCGTGATCCATGAAATCAGCAGGGATGTATTTGGCGGAATGGCGCTTTCAGCAGGCCAGTGTGTGGGCCACTGTGATGCCTTTTCAGCCATTGAATTTCACCAAGGTAGCGAAGTGAATATCACCTTTAGCGACGTGATTATGGTGTTAGGGAAGCGACGTGATTTACGAAATTACGAATTCCACGCCGTTGACGACGCGCAAATTTTCTACATTCCGCAAGGGACCGTCTTTGAAATGTTTAGTGACACATTGCATTATAGCCCCATTGAGGTTACGTTAGCGGGATTTAAAGCGGTGGTGGTTGTATTGAATGGTACGAATGAATCTCTCCCAAGTTCATTTAAAACCCATAACCCCATGCTAGTGAAGAAAAATAAATTCCAGTTGGCGCACGCGACGCGGACTGATAAGGTCAAAGCCGGAATCTTGCCGGGGGTTAAGGGGCCATTGGTTCAGGTTCGTCCGATTCAAGATTAGAGGAGGCCATTAAAATGGATTGCAATGTCGATGAAGAAAAATTAACTGCCGAACAAAAGGCGGAAATTGAACGGCAAGAAGAATTGCATCGGGCAATGATTAAACGTCAGTTAGAAGAATTTCCGGTTAAGGACCCCTTCTAAAATCAGCGTTAGTTAAAGCCAAAAACGAGATTCGGAAATTCCGGTCTCGTTTTTTTGTGAGCGCTTCCTCGGAGCTGATTAGATAAAACTAAAGGACTTCCGAAGAATCCCAAAATACTCTGGTACAATAAAACTATGATTATTTAAGGTGAGGAAGGATACGCATGAACTGGAGAAAAAGTAAAATAGGCATTTTTGCCATGGTTTTAGTGGTGATTTTGGTGGGATCGATGATGCGCACCCCAATTACTACGATTCCCTTGATTTTGGGCAATTTAGCGCAAAGTTTGCGGGTGGCCCAGGGAAGCCTAGGGATTTTAACCACTTTGCCATTGGTGATGTTCATGGTGTTTTCAAATTTTGCTTCACAAATTTTAAAACGGATGGGCTTTAAACGGTCACTATTGCTGGCGTTAGCCATTTTAGTGCTTGGATCAGCACTACGAATGGTTGTAACGATGCCCACGATGATTGGCGGAACGATTTTAATCGGGGTGGCAATTGCCTACCTAAACGTTTTTATGCCGTCGTTTGTGGCGGCCTATTTTCCGCAACGGATTGGGTTATACACCACGCTCTACACTTTTTCAATGATGATGGGTAGTGCAGTTTTTAACTTGATTACCGCGCCAATCGTTAAATTGACCGGATGGTGGACGATGTTATTGATTCTAACGGTGGTGCCGTTACTGGCCTTGCTAACGTGGGGATTGATTGTGCCCCATTTACCAGAGGAGATGGACGGACGGGTGCCAACGCCGACGGACAATAAAGCTCCAACTAAAACGGTGATTTGGCAAAATAAGCGGGCGTGGTACTTTCTATTGGTGTTCGGCTGTCAATCGGTAATGATGTACACTTTCACGGCGTGGATGCCGTCGTTAATGGCCTACCATCACGTTGGCTCGGGCGTCATTGGAGCAATTATGGCGTGCTTTTCGTTGATCGGCTTACCAGTCTCGGTATTTTTACCCCAAACCTTGACCCGGGTGAGTCGGCAAACTCAGGTTGGGTTGATTCTATCCGCAGGGATCGTGGGCCTCGGGGCAGCCGGAATGCTCTTCGTGCAAAATACCGCCGCTACTTGGTTTTGGTTAATTGAAGCCTTGTTAATTGGTTATTCGGTAAACCTCTTCTTTGTTTTCGTGATGACCATGTTTGCCATGAAGACGGCTTCGCCATACCAAACAGCACAACTATCCGGCATGTCTCAAGCCGGTGGTTATCTCATCGCAGCTTTGGGCCCCGTACTTTACGGGATGGCCTTTTCTGCTAACCCGGTCGGTAGTGCACAAAACGTGGTTTACCTCGCCATCGTTTTAGTTGCCACGGTAGCTGGCCTAGCAGTAGTAAAAATGGATCAGATTTAGTAAAGTTACGTAAAAATAATATAACCCCTTGCCGTCCGCAAACAATGAAGTTGCGGATGGGAGGGGTTATTTTTTAGTGCGAATTACGTATGAATCTAGCAGAACCCGGGTAATTACTTGTAAAGGCAAGCGGGAGTGCACTTCATACGCCGGAAAGTAAGTAGTTTCGGACTTAAAACCACATAAAATTAAAGAGGCGTATTTTCCAATGCTACTAGTACCGTTGGTGGTGATCAAAAGAATGGGGGCGCGGTTTTGTGATATACGGCGGGCAGCCTCTACTAATTCGGGAGTTTCTCCATTAAGTGAAATAATAATTACTAAATTGCCAGGACGAATATCGGTTGCTAGGGTTTGAATAATGTTGGGATCGTCGCTAAGCTGACAGTTTTTCTTTAATAACTGAAGTTTTACTAAAAGTTCTTCAGCGATTAGTTCAGAAAAGCCCCGGGCAAAAATGTAAATGATTTGGGCACGTCGAATTTGCTGCACCGCTTTTTCAACGTCAGCAATCTTGATCATTTTAATGGTATTGGTGACTTCGTGTTCATTTTTCATGATGGCGCTGCGAATATCAGAATCAGCGCGAGCAAGGTTGGTGTAGGAACCTTGGTTCTCTTCAACTAGATGGTGTTTAAAATCACTGTAACCCTTGAAGCCACGTTTGCGAAGGGTCCGAATGATAGTTGCTGTAGAGACGTTTGCCTGCTGACCGAGCGCAACGATGGAAAGTGCCGGGATACTTTCTAGGTGATCTTGGATAAATTGCCACGCGTATTTTTCCGAATTACTTAATTTTTGCTGTTTCAAATTAGCCGCCCCTAAATGTAAATTCTTTTTCAAGAATACCACAGAAAAAGATTTTTTTGAAAACATTTACAACGCGATGGCGCCTACAATTGAGGTAGCAGAAAGAAGAGGTGCCTAAAATGATTTACACATGTACTTTAAATCCAGCAATTGACTTATTTATTGAAACTGATGAATTAAAACCGAGCAAGGTTAATCGAACGAACAGCTATGATATTCTAGCCAACGGAAAGGGCGTAAACGTTTCTTTCATTTTAAAGATGTTGGGCATTGAAAATCAGGCGCTAGGCATTGGAGGAGGTTTTACCAACGCATTTATCGAAGAAACGTTGCGTGAGCGGGGTATTGAAAATCATTTTGTGCATACGGATCAACCAACGCGGATTAACGTCTTCACCCGGGTGTTAGCAGAAGGAACCGAGTACAAAGAAGTTAATGCGGGACCCCAAGTTACACCAACGCAGGTGACGGAATTCTTAGGATTGATTGGAAAGCTGACTGCAACAGACACTTTGGTCATTTCAGGAAGCTTTTCCCGCGGAGTGGAACCACAAATTTTAGTAAAAATCGCGCAAAGGTCCCAAAAGCAAGGTTTTAAATTGGTAATCGATACTAATTATTCGGCAGTTTTGGAAACGCTACCATACCAACCGGAATTGCTAAAGCCAAATGATGAAGAACTAAGTAAGTGGTTTGGGTTAACTAAACGGCCAACCTTAACAGATTTAATTGAATGTGGCCAACAATTAGTGGCACGGGGAGCCCAAAACGTATTGCTGTCGTTAGGTAGTCAAGGCGCGCTCTTAGTTAACGCAACCACCGTCCTGCTTGGAAATGCTCCTAAAGGAACGGTAGTCAATACGGCCTGTTCAGGGGACACCATGTTAGGCACTTTTTTAGCCGGAATGGAACAACAAAAACCATTAGATGAAAATTTGAAATATAGCATCGCGGCAGGAAGCTCAACGGCTTTTCGGCCAGGATTAACTGATTTTACGGACGTTGACGAATTAAGTAAACAGATTACGATTAAAGTGATTAAGGGAGGAATCGAGAATGGCTAAATACCAAATTATTGCGGCAACTGGTTGCCCAACGGGAATTGCCCATACCTACATGGCCCAGGAAGCTCTGGAGCAAGCTGCCAAAAAGCGGGGCGTTTCCATTAAGGTTGAAACTCACGGCCAAAGCGGCACTGATAACCCATTTACTGATGAAGAAATTCAAGGCGCTGATGGCGTGATTGTTGCAGCAGATAAAGACGTTCAAATTGAACGATTTGACGGCAAGCGGTTGATCAACGTGTCCGTCACCAAGGGAATGAAGGAACCTGACCAATTAATCGACAGTATTTTAAATGATGACGTCCCCGTTTACCACGCCAGTAACCCAGCTAGTGTTAAGTCCCAGGGTAGTGAGGCTAACGGGACCTTCTGGCACAATATTTACGTTGATTTGATGAACGGAGTTTCTCACATGTTGCCGCTTGTGGTAGCCGGCGGGGTATTGACTGCAATTTCCTTTTTCTGGGGAATTAACTCGGCCGACCCTAAGAGTGCGGACTTTAATAGTTTTGCGCAGTTACTGAATACCATCGGTGGTTTTGCAATGAATCTGATGGTCCCCGTACTGTGTGCTTACATTGCAGAGGCAATTGGGAAACGCTCCGGATTGGTAGTTGGTTTTGCTACGGGGATGATTGCCTATACTAACGGAACTGGATTTCTTGGCGGAATCGTCGGCGGTTTTTTAGCAGGTTACACGGTAGTCTTACTACAACGCTTATTTAAGGCATTACCTAAATCATTGGACGGTTTGAAACAAATTTTCCTTTTTCCAGTTATTGGGGTTTTTATTTCCGGCGCAATTATGTGGTATATGTCAATTCCGATGAAAGACATAAATACCGGGATGATGAGCTTCTTGAAAGGGATGGAAAATTCAAACCCGTTAATTTTGGGATTAATTATCGGGATGATGTGTGCGTTTGACATGGGCGGCCCAATTAATAAAGCAGCCTATTTGACGGGAACGGCCCTACTTGCCCAAGGAAACTACTTCTTCATGGCGGGAGTATCCGCAGCCTGCATTGCACCACCGCTGGCAACCGGTTTTGCCGTATTATTCAACCGCAATGCCTACTCCGACAATGAACGGAGTGCAGGATATGTAAACTTTCTACTAGGTTCCACGCACATTACGGAAGGGGCGATTCCATTTGCGGCGCGAAATCCGTTGGTTAACATTCCAATTTTTATGGTGGGATCGGCAGTTGCCGCAATTTTAACGTATATGACAAGAATTAGTGTTCCGGCTCCCCACGGTGGGTTTATCGTGCTGCCGTTAGTTAATAAACCATTTCTTTGGGTGGCCTTCATTGTTATTGGAGCGCTAATTTCAGGCTTTCTACTTTCGTTAGTTGCGGGCCGAACTAAGGCTACGGAACGTGATGTAACGAATCCAACAACCGCAGAGGCAACCACGGACAATCAAGAGCTAGCGCAAATTTTAACCGTTAAGAATGTTAAAACGGCCGTTGAAGTTAGCTCACGTGACGAATTGTTAAAATATTTAGCGAATTTAGCCGTAAAAAATGGGTATAGTACGGATGCCAAGGCGGTTTACCAGAAGTATTTAGCACGCGAAAAAGCCGGTTCTACTGGTATGGAACGTGGCATTGCGATCCCCCATGCACAAGATGCCAGCATCAAAAATTCGGCAATGCTAGTCGTTAAGCTACAAAAACCGATTACTTGGCAAACCTTTGATCAACAGCCCGTAGATACGATAATTTCGTTTTTAATTCCGGAGCAGGATCAAGGCAACCATTTAAAATATCTCTCAGCAACTTCTAAATTATTGATGCACGAGCAGTTTGTTACGCAGTTAAAGCAAACTAACGAACCTACGGCAATTTATCAGTTATTCAACCAATAATGAGCTTCTTTAAAAAAGGCTGGAAGACCTTCACTAACGGAATGGAGATTAAATTCTGCTATGGTTAGTAGGGGTCGCCGGCTTTTTATTTTTGAGAAGAAACCTAAGCCCCTAACTGCTGTTTACCAATTTTGCCATAACGGGGAGGGTGTTTAATAAATTGAACTTGTAAGCGCTTATTTTTGTGTTATCATCAAAGTATCAAATAAATAATTAAACGTAAAAGGGTATATACCAATGTATAAAGAAAAATACTTTGAAGAGCTGAAAAAAGAATTTAATAACGAAGATGAGATTGTAACCGAGATCGTCAACCTGGAGGCTATTTTAAATTTGCCGAAGGGGACCGAGTATTTTATCAGTGATATTCACGGCGAGTATGATGGGCTCAACCATATTTTAAAGACCGGGGCGGGGATCATTAGCGAAAAAATCAACCTCCGTTTCCCTGAAATGGCGGCGGCTGAGAAAAAGGAATTAAATTTCGTGGTGGCCTATCCTAAATTCATGATTGAAAAAGTGCAGCAGGGTAAAAGTGCCGACGAGTTGATTCAGTGGTATACCACCATCATTCCGCGGATGATTGAGGTTACCCAATATTGTGCAAGCAAATACTCGCGTTCAAAGGTCCGGAAGACGTTGCCTAAGAAGTACGCCTACATTATCGAAGAGCTATTGTACGTAGAAGGTAGCCCGAAAAACAAGCAAAAGTACTACGCACAGATTATTAATAAGGTCATTGAATTGAATCGGGCGCAAGATTTTGTTCAAAGTTTGGCTGCGACGATTCAAAAGCTGGTGATCGATCACATTCACATTGTGGGCGACGTTTTTGACCGAGGCCAAAAGTCTAACCAGGTTTTGGAACTGTTGGAAAACGCCCACTCCCTGGATTTTCAGTGGGGGAATCACGACGTCCTCTGGTTAGGCGGTTACGCCGGTTCACAGGCCTGCATCGCAACCCTTTTCCGGATTGCGACTCGGTACGGCTATATTTTTGATTTGGAGCGGGAATACGGAATTAACTTACGGGCCTTGTTTACCTTTGCCGACCAACATTATGAAGCCGACCCGTTTTTCTATCCGAAAACTGGGGAATTTAACCAACCAAACGCAGATCTGTTGTCTAAAGTTCACCAGGCCCTGACCATTATCCAATTTAAATTAGAGGGCCAGATTATTGCCCGACAACCCGACTTTGAAATGGAAAACCGCCTGTTTTTGCAACAAGCGGTCACCGGAGCAGTTGAAATTGACGGTCGGACCTATCCTTTAAGCCACGAGTGTTTTCAAACGGTGGATCCGCAACACCCCTACAAGCTGACCGCGGAAGAGCAAGAAGTTATCCAAAGTTTAGGGTATTCGTTCCGACATGCCCCGCAAATTAAGGCCCACATGGACTTTATTTTGCGAAAGGGGAGTATGTACCTAATTTACAATAATAACTTGTTGTATCACGGTTGCATTCCGTTAACCGAGGACGGCGACTTTGACGAGTTTGAATACCGTGGTCACCGTTATGCCGGTCGAAAATTACTTGATTTCTTTGAAGAACACATCCGGGCCGCCACCAGCAAAAATGATTTTACCGAAACCGATGATACTGACTTAATGTGGTACTGCTGGATCGGTAAAAAATCACCGCTTTTTGGGCGGACGGCCATGACCACGTTTGAACGCTACTTTATTGACGACAAAAAGACCCACCGCGAAGGCGATAACCCGTACTTCATGCTTCGCGACCGGCTTTCTACGGCGCACTATATTCTAGATAAATTCGGGTTGGACGAGCGCTCCAGCTACATTATTAACGGGCACACGCCGGTAAAGGTGGGCAACGGAGAGTCGCCAATCAAGGGCGGTGGTCAAATTTTAGTAATTGACGGCGGTTTATCAAAGGCCTATCAGAAGGCGACTGGAATTGCCGGTTATACGCTGATCAACAATTCATACGGGTTTCAAATCGTTACCCATACGCCGTTTTTGGGAGTGGCTGAGTTGTATAATTCGACGACTGGCTCAGCAACCTTGAAACGGGTGATCGATCGAGATCTTCCCCGGCGCAACATTGCCGACACGACTATCGGAATGGAGCTTAAACGTCAAATTGACGACTTGAAATTTCTGCTGCAAAACGACGACAACTAGTCGTTATACTTTTTGGAACGCAAAATTCGCCAAGTAACCAAGGCGAGCACCAAACTGACAATAATCATCATTAAAAAGCCGAATTTAGTGTGTTCACCAGGCAGCCCGCCGGTGTTCATTCCCCATAGCCCGGCAATTAACGAGGGGACCGAAATGACCAAGGCGGCGGAATCTAGGTATTTCATCAAGTGGTTCAAATGGTTACTCATAATGTCGGTAAATAAACCGCTGATCGCTTCAATTAAGTCACGATAAATGGCAATTAACTTCGTGATTTGGCGTTCAGCGGTTTTAATGTTGTAAATCATCGCTTCGTCTGCCAAATTATCGGTAAATTCCGCTAACTTAAAAAGCCGTTCTAACGCCTGGTGTTGGGTATCAAGGGTGTGTTCTAAGATGACGGCCTCCTTTTTGATATTTTTGATTTCGATGAGATATTCATTTTTGGTAGTTTCCGTAGACTGTGCTTCAATTTCTTCGAGCTGCTCTTTAATGTGCGCGAGTTTTACGCGGTAGTTGGAGTAAATTTTTAAGAGGAAGCAGGCAATCAGACCTTCGTTGGAATTAAACAGGGTGGTTTCGTAAAGCTGTTGAATTTCAGTGGCGCTTGCCGATTCTTCATGGACCAAAAAGGTTAGTTGCTCCGGCTCTGAAACGATGATTAAAGGGTCTAACAATACCTGAGAGTCAAGAATGTTATCGGTAGGCGCGAGGTTACAGACTGCAATCAAATAGGCAATTTCATCTTCGCCATGCTTGAAACGCATGGTTCGGGGAAAGACCTCGGGAGTTTGCAGGCCAGCCGTAATGGTTGATGGCCACTGATGTTTTTGGATTAAATTGTTGAGAGAATCAACACTAGTGAAAGTTTCAATTTTGAGATGGACGTGGTGATTAGGCATGCCGGAACTCCTTTCTCGCTAAACGTTTACATAACGTGAGCCTTTTTCTTTTTAAAAACATTCTATTATATTAAAATGCTAATTACAAAAGAAAGGAGTTGTATGCACATGAATCAACCAGATTTAAAGGATCCCCGTACGCTGTACCACACGGATAAATTTCCGGCGCAACAACAGGACACCCCAGCGATCCAAGGGAAGATGACTCCCGTACCCGACTGTGGTGAAACTAGTTACGTAGGTCACGACCTGCTGTTAAACCGAAAGGTGCTTGTAACCGGCGGTGATTCCGGAATTGGTCGCGCGGTGGCCATCGCATTTGCCCGGGAAGGCGCCGACGTAGCCATCCAATTTTTACCAGGTGAAGAAGCCGATGCAAAAGAAGTGGAACACTACATCACTTCCGCAGGGCGTCAAGCGCTCTTACTCCCGGCTGATTTACGCGATTCAAATGCTCCCGAAGAAATTATCCAACGGGTGGTCGATGAATTTGGTGCACTCGACACGTTAATTTTAAACGCGTCCCAACAAATTGCGCACGAAAAAATCGACGACTTGCCGATCCAACAAATTAAGGATAGTTTTGACGTGAACGTGGTTGCCATGTTAGCCATGGTGAAGGCAGCCAAACCGCACCTTCCAGCTGGTGGCGCGATCGTTACCACTACCTCGATTCAAGCGTTTAACCCAAGCACCCAATTGTTAGATTACGCCGCAACTAAAGCAGCAATCGCGAACATGACGATTAACTTGGGGCAACAACTGATTGAACAAGGGGTGCGGGTTAACGGCGTGGCTCCAGGACCAATTTGGACTCCAATCCAATTGGATCATGGTCAACCAGAATCCTCGATCCCTGAATTTGGGCAAGATTCACCGATGGGCCGGGCTGGACAACCAGCTGAATTAGCCCCAGCATACGTTTTCCTAGCGTCCAACTTAGCTAGTTACGTAACTTCCCAAATTTACGGCGTAACTGGTGGCGAACCAATCAACCTTTAAGGAGGAATGGCGATGCCTTGGACAAAAAAAGATTATCCCAGCTCCATGAAAAATCTCAAGGAACGGGTGCGTAACAAAGCAATTGAAATTGCAAATGCTTTGTTACAAGAAGGTTATGATGAAGACCGAGCGATCCCGATTGCCATCAGCCAAGCAGAAAAATGGGATTAGGACCACCCTGAAGATTAGGTGAGCACTAAAAATTGTAAAAAACGAGTGCACTAAACAAAAAACGGTTCATGGGGTGAAAGCTTCCTCATGAACCGTTTTTATTTTGTTTTTTTGACTTCCATAGAGCCAAAACGTGTGCCAAAAGTTAGTTTGTTCTGCATAACCAAAAATTGACCATCATGCCCAATTCAGGCATCATGGTCAATTTTCAGTTAATGCTCGCAAACTACCCGATTTTTGTCACTCTCATTTTTGATTAAGCGGAATAAACTAATTTTTTCAGCTGCTTTTAATTTGCAAAAACCAGCCAGTTTTGTTTCCACTACGTGTTTTTGATATTAACTTTGGGTGGAACTACTGTTAGATCCGCTGCCCGTATAATTGTAATAAGCAGGGTTGGTATAACTATTTGATGAATAATTACCATCGTATGCAGGAGTGTAAGTCCCATCAGTATAACTACTATCATAGCTAGAACTTTCTTCTTCCGCTGAAGATGCGGCAGCTGCGCTTTCTTCGGCTGCCTTGGAGCTGGATTCCGCCGCGGCCTTAGAACTAGCTTCCGCCGCCTTGGAAGCTGATTTAGAAGCTTCTTTAGAGGCAGACTCTTCGGCTGCTTTGCGTGCGGCTTCTTCTTCAGCTTCTTTTTGGGCTGCAATGGCGGCTTCTCGTGCCGCTTTTTCGGCCGCCTTATTTTCCTTATTAACGATTGAACGCAGACTAATTAACTTAGTTTGTTCGTCGACGGTCCGTTGAGACTGCTGATTCTTGCGCATGTCCTTAATTAACCCATCAATAGTGGAAACGCTAATTTTTTGGTTTTGTTGGTGAGCTTTAATAATGGTGTTGTAGCGGCGACTAAGTTTATCCGCCGTTTGAACAATTTGACGTACTTTTTGTAGATGCTCTCGATACTTTTTATCGAAAGCTTGCGGAACGCTGTTTGCCGACAAAGCCTTCATTTGGTGATTGACTTTTTTAGTAGTTACCTTCAAGTCCACCCGGTTTTGTCGGTTAAACAAATGTTGGTAATCCTGTCGAACTTGGTAAGCGTTGGCAGCTTGGTTTTGTGCCTTTTGCAACGCTGGTTTCTTCGGCCGGTCCTTTAACTGAGCGACATCATGCTTAAGCGTGGCAATTTGTTGCTTGGTGACGTTCTTTTTTAGATCCGAATGTTGGGAATCAACGTACAACCGGTCGATCCGGGTCTGCAGCCGGTCAACTTTGCTAGCGTAGAGCGTTTTACTGATTCCCCATCCGCCACCAAAAAGCACGGCACACACTAAAATAATGCTACCAATTAAAATTGACCAACGACGCATCACTAAGCGCCGATGCCGTCGTTTAGCGGACCGCCGCCCCCGGTACAGATCGTCTTCGACAAATTCGTTTTGGTACGGATCGCGCGGATTGATCCAGTGCTTAAATTTCTTTATCCATCTATTTAGTGTTTCGTTCATAAAAACTAATCCCCCAAGGTGTCAGCCAACACGTTTAAATTTAGTTAAATTAAAGTACGAATTATAACTAATTTTATTATACTTTGTTTTAAGAAATTAGGGCAAAAAAACATTACATTAACTCTAAATTATTACTCATTTTTTTGAGTTTATGTGTGGCTTCTTCCATAGACATGAGCGATTCGTCGAAAAATGACTCACTAAGCGTAACAAATAAACGCGCGGACAATCCGATAAAGGTTTCGTCTAGGGGTTTAGCTGGTAAAACTTGCTTCGGAAGGCAATGATCCGTGCGCGCAAAAACTTCTTTTCGCGGTTTGATAACGGCCATCCCGAATGTTTCTGAAAGGCCTTTCATTATTAAGTAAGTTAATTCGGCCATCTGTTGGGCCATCAGTAATTTATTACGAATGAATGCTTCTTTAAGCGGTACTTGGAGCTGGAGACACTTGTCATGGCAATCAAAATTCAAGAACGAAGAGTTCGGGTGATGTTGATCCGTGTAAAAATCACTGAGGTGGTGGGCAAAAATCCAGTTCGCGGGCCGCCGGGTAGTTCCGTTTAGCGGCACTACCCGTTGGGTACCTAAAACCACCGGGCGAGCTTGTTTAATGCCTAAATAATCGGTTACCACGCGCAAAAAGATGTCGCAACACGGTTGGTTACGTAAAAAGTTACGGATAAGTTTTCGAGTTGATTGATTAGTAATATGGGGAGGTCGTTCGGTGTCAATAATCAAGGTAGAACCGGGGCAGCGCCAATGGCTAATATCTTGCAAATAAAGGGTAGTATCGCTAAAAATTCGTGCATCTTTGATGAATGGTAAGTTAATATCCCGATTCTGATCCGAAAAAATTTGACTTGAGCTGAGCTGCTGAAATTCATCATAGTAGTTCAGTTTGACTTCCATATTAAAATAATCTCCTCCGAAATGATTACTAATCAATATTTTTTTGCATTTGAATATTATCAAAGCGCTATCACGCTAACAAGTATTTAAGGCGAAATAAGCCCATTTTGCCCATTAACCGGTAACTTAGCAGACACATTTGTTTTTAAATGAAATGTGGTTTCACATTTTTGAATAAATTTGCAAATTTTATTGAAATGGTATTTCAAAAGCGGTACAATTAAGCAACTCGAATGAAAGCGAATACATGGAGGTGCAGAATAATGTTAGATTTAAGTCGGTTAACGACGGAAACCCGTAATCCGCAGACGATGCGGTTGGATGAATTATCAACGGCAGAAGTCCTCGAAATTATGAACCACGAGGACCAAACCGTGGCGCAAAGCGTACAAAAAGCGCTCCCGCAGATTACTCAAGCGGTGGACCAAATCGTCAAAAACTTTAAGCAAGGCGGACGGCTCTTTTATATGGGCGCGGGAACCAGCGGCCGGTTAGGCGTGTTGGATGCTGCTGAATGCGTGCCCACGTTTGGGACTGATCCGGAAATGGTCCAGGGACTAATTGCTGGAGACGAAAAGGCGATGACCGTGGCGGTAGAAGGTGCGGAAGATTCCTTGACTTTAGGACCGGCAGATTTAAAGAAACGACACTTAACGGATAAAGACACGGTAGTGGGCATCGCCGCTAGCGGTCGGACACCGTACGTAATTGGCGGATTAGACTACGCGCGAGCAATGCACGCTGCCACGATTAGTTTGGCTTGCAACGCGGATGCAGAAATTAGTCAACATGCCGAAATTGCGATTGAAGTGCCGGTGGGTCCCGAAGTCTTGACCGGGTCCACCCGGTTAAAATCGGGGACCGCACAAAAATTAGTGTTAAACATGCTTTCAACGGTTTCGATGATCGGAATTGGAAAAGTTTATAAGAACTTGATGGTCGACGTTAAACCAACCAACGCTAAATTAGTGGAACGTTCTAAACGTATTATTATGCAAGCCACTGACGCAGATTACGAGACCGCAGCCACAGTATTTGAAAAGGCCCACCAAAACGTTAAGGTTGCCATCGTGATGATTTTGACGGGGGTTGACGAAACGGAAGCTCAAAAGCGGCTTCAAGAAGCCCATGGTTTTGTTAGAAAGACGATTGATTAGGAGGGAAAAGTAATGACGGATGCAAAAGTAAAGCAAATCGCGCAGGCAATTTACGCTAACGTGGGCGGTCCCGGCAACGTAGCCAAACTGATCCATTGTATGACGCGGGTGCGCATGACCATTAAGGATCCTAGCTTGGTTAACATGGCCGGGTTAAAACAAATTGACGGTGTGATGGGAGTCGTGGACGACGATACTTTACAAGTAATCGTGGGTCCCGGTACGGTTAACAAAGTTGCCGAAGAAATGGTCCGCGAAGTTGGAGTGAAACTAGGCGATCCTTTCCCTGAAACGGTGATGGACACAAGTAAGATGACCGACAAGGAGATTGTGGAAGCTAAGGCAGCTCAAGTAAAGGCGGCCCAAAAGGCTAAGCAAAAACAAACCCCCGTAAAGCGAATTTTGAAATCGATTTCAAATATTTTCATTCCGTTGATTCCGGCCTTTGTCGGAGCTGGTTTGATTGGGGGAATTGCCGCGGTGCTCTCCAACTTGCTCGTGGCTGGTGATATCAGCAAGAGCTGGACGGATTTAATTTTAGTACTGAACATCATTAAAAACGGGGTGTTTGCCTACCTTTCCGTTTACGTTGGTATTAATAGTGCAACCGAATTTGGCGCGACCCCTGGTTTAGGGGGTGTGATCGGGGCGGTAACCTTGTTAAACGGGATGACTCCCGAAGCTCCGTTACACAATATTTTTAACGGGCAACCCATGAGTGCCGGCCAAGGTGGAATCATTGGGGTGATTTTTGCCGTTTGGGTACTATCTTTAGTTGAAAAGCAACTTCATCGCTGGGTACCAGATTCAATTGATATTATTGTGACCCCAACGATTACGTTATTAGTTATTGGAATATTTACCATTTTCCTAGTGATGCCAGTTGCCGGCGTAATTTCAAGTTCCCTAGTTGGTGCAATTAACTGGATTCTAAACATTGGCGGCGCGTTTTCTGGATTTGCATTGGGAGCCTTATTCCTCCCAATGGTAATGTTTGGTTTGCACCAAATTTTAACCCCAATCCATATTGAAATGATTAACAAAACTGGCGCGACTCCGTTACTGCCAATCCTTGCCATGGCGGGTGCTGGACAAGTCGGTGCGGCCTTTGCTCTCTGGATTAAATGTCGGCGGAACCGCCAGTTGACTAACTTAATTAAAGGCGCCTTGCCAGTTGGAATTCTGGGAATTGGCGAACCCTTAATTTACGGGGTAACGTTACCACTAGGACGGCCGTTCATCACTGCATGTATCGGTGGTGGGATCGGTGGTGCCGTAGTTGGCGGACTTGGTCACGTGGGCGCGATTGCAATTGGTCCTTCCGGAGTGGCTTTAATTCCGTTAATCACTAACGGCCACATTTATGCCTACGTCCTCGGACTCTTAGCTGGATATGTCGGCGGATTCGTGGCCACCTACTTCTTTGGAATTCCTAAAGACGCCCTCGTTGGCGATGCTGAAGTTAACGCTGAAGTTCAAAATGAAGTTCAAGACGACGTGCCAAACAGCTCGACAGCTGTGCGCAGCGGTTCGGTGACCGTGACAACTCCCGTTAGCGGTAAAATAGTCGGACTTGATCAAGTTCCTGATCCAATGATGGCCCAAGAAGTGATGGGAAAATCGGTAGCGGTAATGCCTGACGAAACTGATTCCCAAATTTACGCTCCGGTAGATGGAAAAGTTACTATGGTCGCTGACACTAAGCACGCGGTTGGGTTCCAAGATGAGATTGGTGAAGAAGTCCTCGTCCACATCGGGGTGGATACCGTGAAGTTAAATGGCAAGGGCTTTGAAATTAACGTTCAAGCTGGTGACCAAGTGCACCAAGGTGACGTAATTGGTAAGGTCGATTGGTCCGTAATCCGGGAAGCACAACTTGCACCAGTGACCTTGACAATCATCACCAATTCGGGTGATTATCAAGTTGATAAAAAAATTGGACAAACCGATGTCCAAGCTACGTCAATTTTAATGGAGAATCAACGCTAGCCACTTATTCATTACGCCAGCGTGAGGAGGGGTGTCGATGAAAAGTGTTGTATTTACTTTGAAAAATCAGTTGGGTGATTTTACCAAAAAGGAAAAGCAGGTTGCCCGCTTTATCATTAAGTATCCGCAAGCGGTAATTGATTCCAATGCCAAACAGGTTGCTGATCAAGTGGGAACGAGCGCTGCAACGGTAATTCGCTTAGCCAAACGGGTTTGTAAAAACGGGTTACCCGAGCTGAAAGAACGTCTGAAAAACGAAACGATGGTTAACGACAAGTTCTTTGAAGAAATCGATCCGGCAGATACGCTTGAAGTGATGAAACAAAAGATGGAATACCGGATTAACCACACCATCGAGCAAACCAATCGAACGGTTAAGGGCGGCGCAGTCCGTAATGCAGCCAAACTGGTGGATCAAGCCGACGTGGTTTACACTTATGGAATAGGAGCTTCTCATTTAGTGGCAGATGATTTGCAACAAAAGTTTGGTCGGCTTGGTAAGCCGGTTGCTCAAACGCAAGATGTTCACCTGCTGGCGGCGGAAATGTCCAAAGGCCGTGGCGTGGTCGTGCTGATCTCTAACTCGGGAGAAACTAAGGAAACGTTACAATTACTAGGTGCCGCCCGGGCGTTAGATTTGCCGGTAGTGGCGATTACCCGGGTATTGAGTAGCCCCCTGGCCCGACAAAGCACGGTGGTTCTTGCCCATAGTGATAGCGGGGAAGGTAACCAATTGCGAAGCGCAGCGACGACCTCGCTGATGGCCCAACTGTACGTGGTTGATCTACTCTACTACTCCTTTTTAAAATTACATTTTGAAGATAACGTAGATCAATTGACGAAGTCTCGCAAGATTATTAAAAGTAATTTCTAAACGAACCAAACACGATTCTTGGTGGCGAAAGGCTACTGGGAACCGTGTTTTTATTTAGAGTGGTAAAATTGAAGCGAAGAATCTGGACGATCTTAATTGCTATAAGGGGGTTAAGAAATGCAAGCCATGGATTTAGACTGGTGTTTTCGGCTCGTGGTGGCGGCAATTTGTGGTGGTTTTATTGGCTACGAGCGCTCGGCCCGGCTGAAAAATGCTGGAATTCGGACGCACATTATCGTAGCTTTAGGAGCTGCCTTAGCTATGTTAATCTCTAAATATGGTTTCTACGATTTGTTACAACATCCTGGAATTGGGTTAGACCCTTCCCGGATTGCGGCGCAAATCATTAGTGGGATTAGTTTTATCGGTGCCGGAACCATCCTAGTGCGGGGCGCCGGTGTTAACGGCCTAACTACCGCCGCCGGGGTGTGGGCCACTGCCGCGGTCGGGATGGCAATTGGCTCGGGATTGTACTTCATCGGAATCGCGGCCGCCCTCCTAATTGTGGCCTCGCAGTCCTTGTTCCGGGACAATTTAGTTTTAAAGTATTTATTACGACACAAACATTTTCACTGCCAGATTTTATTAAAAAATGACGCTACGACTTTATCAACGATTCACGCGATTTTTCATGACGTGGGGTTTACCCGGAACACATTTTCCATCAGCAACGTAACCACCGAGCGGATTACGGTGGAATTGGAAGGGGTTTTAACTGACAAGCAAGATATTGACGCAGTTTTAATGAAAATTGCGAAGAATCCGGCGGTCGTGGAAGTTCAGCGGGAAGATTAGGCGCAGGATTTGTATGAGTTTGCTGGCTGGTCAAGGCCGTAAAGATTAGTAGTTTAAGCACTACCCGAAGGATGGAAAAAATATAAAATCATTTGGGTGTGCTGACTTTATTAGCATCAAAAGTGCTTCTTGAGGATTTTTAAGTTCTGAAGAAGCACTTTTTTAGTTGGTAAAACTTTCAAGTTTAAGAATCGGTATATACATCTTAAAGGTGATAAAGATTGTGTGGAGATAGGGTTACTAATGCAAACCATTTTTAATTAAAAAATGGCAATTTAACGATTGTCTTTGGTTAGATAAAGGTTATACTTTATTTGTAAACGTTTACACTTGTTGAAGTTAGATGGGATTTATCTGATGAGGAGATGGATGTAATGGCAGCGAATATTTTAATGACGCGAATTGATAATCGTTTGGTACATGGACAAGTCGGGGTGACCTGGACCAGGGCGGTAAAGGCCAACTTAATCGTGGTGGCTAATGACGACGCGGCCAATGACGAACTGCAACAAAAGTTGATGGCCACCACCGCGGATTCTTCCGGGGCGGACATTCGATTTTTTACGATTGAAAAGACGATTAACGTGATCAACAAGGCTGCGGATCGGCAACACATTTTTTTGGTGGTAAAAACGCCTGGTGACTTGCTTAAGTTAGTGGAGGGCGGCGTGCCCGTTAATAAAGTTAACGTGGGCAATATGCATTTCGCGCAAGGTAAACGAGAAATCACCAAAAAAGTTTACGTTGACGATCAAGACGTTCACGACCTCCTCGCAGTAGCCCACCAAGGAATTGAAATTTTTATTCAAGATTACCCGGGGGAAAAACAATATCCGATTACCGAACAGTTATTGAAATAACAGCTAGTTAGTGTAAAGGAAGTGATTTTAGCCCCCCAATTTTATGACAATATCGCTAAACGTGCTCAGTAACTTGAGTATTCGGGCTTAGCCAATTAGTTTTAAACATACCTGACGATTCAGCTACTGCGCGCTGCTTATCAAGAGAGGTGAAAATAAATGTCGGTTACTCTCACACAAGGTATTTTAATTGCGATTTGGGCAATGATTTCCGGCCTTGATGCTTGGCTGCAAGCCTTATTCATTTTCCGGCCCATCATTGTCTGTACGATTACTGGTTTGATTTTAGGAGATTTACAATTGGGGGTTATTGCCGGCGGGCTGACTGAATTAGCCTTTGCTGGACTAACTCCGGCGGGAGGAACTCAACCGCCTAACACAGTTTTATGCGGGATCATGACCGTAGTAATTGCGGCCACGAATAATACTAACCCCACCACCGCGATTGGCTTATCGTTGCCATTTGCGATGCTCATGCAGTATATTTTGCTATTCTTCTATTCATCATTTTCCCTATTCATGTCTAAATTTGACCAATACGCAGCGGAAGGCAATGCCCGTGATTTCAAACGGCTTAATTTTATTCCGCTAACGATTGTCATCGTTTCGTTTGGCGTGGTAGCTTTCCTCAGTGCCTACGCTGCGCAAACTCCAATGCACGCTTTAGTAAATTCGATGCCGCATTGGTTGACTCACGGCTTTGAATTGGCTGGTGGGATCTTACCTGCGGTTGGTTTTGCAATGCTGCTTAAGGTAATGCTGAAACCTAAATATATGCCGTACTTAGTCTTGGGATTTGTAATCGCCAGCATGATTCCATTTTCAAACGTGTTACCGGTAGCGTTGATCGGGGGCGTTTTTGCCGCGATTGAATACTTCCGGACCCGGGAAAACATGGCTTTAAAGGCCCAAATCAAGGACCTTTCTGCCCGTTCGCAAGGAGGTGGCATGGACGATGGTATCTAAGAATAAAAAATCCATTTTCAGCAATCATGAAATTTCAATGCTCGGTATTCGTTCTAACCTAGTACAGGCTTCGTTTTCTTACGAACGGATGCATTCGCCAGGATGGACGTGGGCACAGCTGCCCTATTGGGAGAAAATTTATCGTGACGATCCCGAGGGGTTAAAGCGGGTAATGACCGACAACATGGAATTTATTAACAGCTCGCCACCGTTATACCCCATTCTCATGGGGCTGCTGTTAACCATGGAAGAAGAGCACGTTGATTCTACCACTATTAAGGGGTTGAAGAACGCGTTGTTCGGGCCGATGGCTGGAATCGGGGATGCAATTTTTTGGTTCACCATTATGCCGATTGTGGGCGGGATTAGCGCTTCAATTGCTAAAAACGGAAACGTCTTTGGTCCCATCCTCTTCTTCGTGGTTTACCTCTTCCTCTTCTGGTCCCGGGCGCCCCTGGCTCATCTTGGGTACAACCTAGGAACCAAAGCCATTGACGTAATCCAAGAAAATTCGACGGTCATTTCGCACGTTGCTTCTATTCTGGGATTGACCGTAATTGGTTCCCTAATTGCGTCGTACGTAAAGATGCAATTGACTATTAAAATTGGGGCCGGGAACACCGTTATTGACCTGCAAAAGCAACTTCTAGACAAGATTTTTCCCAACATTTTGCCATTTGCCTTTGTATTCTTACTGTTTTGGTTGCTGCGAAAGAACATTAGCCCGATTTGGTTGATCGTGGTGACCTTTGCCTTGTCAATTGTTATGGCGGCAATTGGTTGGATGTGATTAGCGAATAAAACGGAGATAATTGATGAACGAGATTAAAGTAATTGTTAGTGGCCACGGCAAATTTGCGTCTGGAATTCAAGCGGCCCTAAGTTTACTGATTAAGGTGCCGGAAAATTGGCGATTTATTGATTTTACGACCGGGATGAGCGACCAAGATTTACATCAAGAATTCATCCAAGCCTTAGGTGCTGCACCTTTTGAGGAAACCGTGTTCTTTACTGATTTAGCTGGTGGAACGCCGTACAACGTGGCGGCTACTTTGGCAGCAGACGCGACGCAATTGCAAGTGGTCGCGGGATGTAATTTGGCTTCGTTGATGGAAACCATGTTCCAAACGTTTGGGAACGCGCACCAGTTGGCCAACGCCTTAATTAGCACCAGTCACGCAAGCATTAAAAGGTTTGACCCAAACGCTCCGATTAGCCGAAATGCGGACCTGGATGATGGGATTTAGCAGGGGGAACTCGGCAGATCGACGGAGCGGCATTTTCGAAATGGGTTGGTTTAAATTGCTCTGTGCACCAACGTTTAAAAACGAGACCGTGATGATTGAAAAAGTATTAAATTGGAGAGGTTGTTAAATATGGATACCATTGGAATAGCGGTGATCGTAATCGCGATGATCGCTGGAGGTATGGCAATTAAAATCTATCAAGAGCGACGATACTTTTACCTAAGCACCTTTTTTTATAAAGAACCACAAAGCAGCAACGTATTGTTTTTAGGGAAAAGCGGGCGATATATTTTAAACCGGACTAAGGTTAGCGAGGCTAACCAACAACCAGCTAAATTTATTATTGATGAAGGAACTTTCACGGTCACTGCCGACCAACTGCTTTTGCAAAGTCATGACGGGCTAGTGATCACTTATGACAATGTGCGTAACCTAGTGATGAACAAGAATCCGCACGTGCGACGACAGAGTCCAGCGGTGTCAGATTTAAAAACCATTGAAATGAAAAACCATCGATTAATTGTTGCCCAACAACCGTTAAAAAGACTGGGCGACCACCGCGCTAAAAGCGTGGTTTCAGTACGAAAAATGCTGGGGCAGGCGTAGGTCGGTTAGCAGCCACGTCGGAATATTTCTGGGAATCTTCGCGGATTCTGTGAGTTTTATTATATTGGTTAGGAAGAATTGGGCTTTAGTTTAGCGTCTGCCTTGGGGTGGGCGTTTTTTTGTGGGGAGAATTTGCAAATTTTAGATGTTAAGCCCACCTTTTTAAAAGAAAATGTATAATACAATTAGTAAAAATTAATTGCAGGTGTAAAAATGGCTAACGTAAATGATCCAGTTGTAGAAAAAATTTCATTTAATAAAAACGGGTTACGATTGTTAGATGAAAGAAATGAACAGCTTTTATTAGACTACCCAACTGTTTACATTATTTATGCAGAAAACAAAGATAGTTATAGCGTTTATGTTGGAGAGACGAATAATATTAAGCAGCGAACAAGAGAACATTTTCAAGAGATGCGCTATGCTAAAAGATCCAAAATGTTTGTGGTTGGACATGAACATTTCAATAAATCATTAACACTGGATATAGAAAACAAGTTAATGCTCTACATGACTGGTAGTAAAGCCGTTAAAAATTTATCCAACAAGCGGGCTAACCCGCAGTATAAATATTTTCCTGTAGAAGAGATGAACGCTATTTTTTCAAAAATATGGCGTCAGTTACATAGAGAAAACAATCAATTATTTCCGGTTGAGGAGGTAATTGAAGAAAATGCGCTATTTAAAGCTTCCCCTTTTCACAAGTTGACAGAAGAGCAAATGAATGCTGAAATCACTATTCTGGATCATATAAAGCAAGCGCTTAACGAAGAAAAAGAGAATCAATTAATTCTAGTGGAAGGGTCAGCAGGTTCAGGGAAAACAGTGTTACTAAGTTCATTATTTTATTTGCTTAGTGGGCAAGATGAAGAATTTAAAGGGAAAAGTTCCTACATGTTAGTGAATCATGATCAGCAAGTGAAGGTCTATAACAATATCGCTAAAAAACTAGGTATCCAAAAGAAGTTTGATGAAAAAGTAATGAAGCCTACAAAGTTTATCAATAATTTTACAGACAAGGCGGATATTGCTTTAATTGACGAAGCTCATCTTTTGTGGACGCAAGGAAAGCAGTCTTATCAAGGGAAAAACCAGCTTAACGATATTATGGATCGTGCTAAAATTACTATAGCAGTTTTAGATCCACATCAAATGCTTAGAACTCAACAATATATTGAAGGGCAAACGTTAAAAAAATTAGAGAACCGGGCTAAGAAGAATGGCCATTTAATTAAATTAAGAAATCAATTGAGAATGAACGCAGCAAAAGATACTGTAAAATGGATTAAAATGCTAGTTTATGGAAATAGAATAACTAATTTACCAAGGGATGATAAAGATTACGAACTGAAAATCTTTAAGAGCCCAGGTGAAATGTATAAGGCAATCAAAGAAAAAAATCGAGACCAAAGTAAGGGGCTTTCCCGAATGTTGGCTACGTTTGACTGGGAGTTTAAAGAAAAACGGGACAAAAATCACGATTTATATCAAGTAACGGTAGAAGATTTTAGCTTGCCGTGGAATCTACAAACCAAAAGCAATGATAAGAATTTATCCTGGGCTGAACGACCAGAAACAATTAATGAAGTAGGGTCTACCTACACAATCCAAGGGTTCGACTTGAATTACAGTGGTGTAATTATTGGTCCGTCAGTCAAATATCGTGATGGTAAAATCGTTTACGATCCTAATGCTAGTGCGAATAAAAATGCGGTATCAAATCGCACGTTAAGTGATGGAAGCAAAGTGAAGGTATATAATCAGCTATTACCCAACGAGCTAAATGTGTTGTTAACTAGGGGAGTTAACGGGCTTTATATTTATGCCGTTGATGATGAATTAAGAAAAGTATTGCTAGCAGCTCAAAATCAGGAAATACAAAATTAATGTAAAACATTACAAATTTATAGGTTGATAAATTACTAATTAATAAGAGGTTGAATTCTAATTTGAATTTCAACCTCTTATTTTGTTGGATTTTAATTTTTTAAAAAAGATTCACGATAAACCATCGCAATCGGGGCAATGATTTTTTGCGGCTCTGTGGGAGTACTTTGTCCTATGTTTTGTAATAGAATGTCAACAGCTTGTTCAGCTAGTAATGTTGTGTTTTGGTGGATAGTTGTTATGGTTGGCGTTGCAATATTGGCGATTGAAGCGTCATCGAAACCAATTACGCTAAGTTTTTGGGGGACTGCAATGTGTAATTTAGCAGCTGCTTTAACAACCATAAAAGCAATGTAATCATTAATTGCGAAGATTCCTAAGGGTTGTGGGTCAGAAGAATGTTCGATTAAGAATTCTTCCAACAATGTATTTTCTTCTAAATATTGATTTGAAGACACATTCAACCTAAAAACATGCTTTTCGGGATTTTTAATATTAGTTTTCTTTTTAAGGGTGTCGATAAAACCGTGAGTCCGCTCTCTAGTTGGTGAGTAATTTGTTTTTGACAAAATCAAATAGGGATCTCGGCCATCTGTGATGATTTCATTGGTGGCTTTTTGTGCTCCCGCATAGTGATCAGATTTAATGATGTTTTCGTTATCAGATTGAGGAGCTCGATCGATGTAGACAATGTTTTTATTTTGGCTGGCTAAATCAGCGTTAATGCTGTCAGTAGCTGAAATGATAATTATTCCCTCTACCATCAATTCTTTTAGAACTTTTAGATAATTTTCTTCCTGAAAATAATCCCGCTCGGTATTACAAATAATGGTTGTGTATCCTGCTTTAAATAAAAGTCCTTCACATTTTTTAACTATTTTTGAATAGAATTCATTTCTTATATCAGGTACTAAAATTCCGATTAATTTTGTGTGTCCGGTTTTTAACGTGGAAGCAAGCCGATTGGGCTGATAATCTAGCTCATCCATTATGGCATGAATTTTATTTCTGGTAGCAATGCTAATATTACCAGTATTATTAATGACCTTGGAAACGGTAGTTTTAGAAACCCCGGCTCGGTTAGCAATGTCTTGAATGGACACTTTATTTTTCATGGTTATAAAATACCTCCAAAAAAATATTGACAAACATTATAGATGGCTGTTACACTTATCCTGAAATTAAGGTTACCGGTAACCTTAATTAAACAATATTATACGTATAATAATATCACTTATTTAAAAATCTTTTTAGGGGGAACGGTATCCCCAAGTTGAGGAGTAAAATTATGGACTTATTTGATATTGATATTTACGCAGATGGTGCAGTTGTAGACGATATGGTAGAAGCTAAAGAACAATTAAACGTTAAGGGATTTACCACTAATCCTAGTTTGATGAAAAAAGCTGGAATAACTGATTACATGAAGTTTGCCAGAAAAGTTATGAGTACAGTTGGTGATCTTCCAATATCATTTGAAGTATTTTCTGATGATTTTAAAACCATGAAAATGGAAGCGCTTAAATTGGCAGAATTAGGAAAAAATGTTTTTGTGAAAATTCCGATTACCAATACCAAGGGTGAATCATCAGTTCCTCTAATTAAAGAGCTGTCAGAGCAGGGTGTTTCAATCAACGTTACCGCTATCTTAACAATAGATCAAGTTAAAGAAGTAGTTCCCGCATTTAGTGAAAATACTACAAACATTGTTTCAGTCTTCGCTGGGAGAGTCGCTGATACAGGCGTTGATCCAACAAATTTAATGAAAGAGTCTGTACAAGTGGTTAAAGAAAGCAAAGGAAACACTAAGCTATTGTGGGCTAGTTGTCGAGAAGTACTAAACATTAAACAAGCAGCTGATTTAGGAGTAGATATCATTACGGTGACAACTCCTGTATTAAAAAAATTAGGCATGGTAGGAAAAGACTTAAAGAAATTATCCTTAGAAACTGTTCAAGGTTTTAATAACGATGTAAAAGATTTGGGATTTTCAATTATTTAAGCTGGACTAAAGGAGGAAAACAAATATGATCTTGTCCGCTATTTTAGTTGCAATTCTTGCGACAATTTCGCAATGGTGGTTTTTTGCACCCATTACGCGATGCATGACGTATCCGCTAACTACTGGTATTTTAGTTGGAATATTTATGGGCCACCCTATGTTAGGGATGCTAGCAGGAGCAAATATTCAATTAGTATATCTAGGATGGATTAACGCCGGGGGTGTGATGCCTAGTAACACTATGGTAGCTGGTATATATGGGACGGCGCTAACAATTTTATCTAGTGCTAGCCCAAAGTTGGCAGTTACATTTGCGATTCCGTTTAGTTTACTAGGGTTACTAATGGTCCAAATTTATCAAACGCTAAACTCATTTTGGGTACATAGAGCAGATAAAGCACTGGCCGAAGGTAACGTAAATCAAATTCGATTTTTAAATTTTGTTCCATCATTTATTGTGTCTTTATTGGTATATGGATTGCCAGCATTTTGCTTGGTATTGTTTGGTAAAGGCTGGGCGACAGCACTAATCAATGCGATTCCTGAAAGCTTAACCACAGCTTTAGAAGTTGTTGGTGGTCTAATGCCGGCACTTGGAATCGCAATGCTATTAAGCTATTTAGGAAAGAAGAGTTTAAACGCATATTTCTTCATTGGATTTTTCCTAGCAGTTTATCTAAAACTTGATACAACGGCAGTAGCAATCTTTTCAGCAGCAATTGCCTTTTTGATTTTTGTTAGTCAAACAGCGAAAAAGAAAGAAGATAGCCCTAAAGAAAAGAAGGTAAAACGCTTGACGTTGAATAATCGAAAAGGAGCTACTGAAGCAGTTCAACCAGCTGCTAACTCCACGGATAGCGCAAGTGTGATTACTACTGACGATTACAAAGTTCAATTGAATAAACGGGATTTGATCAAGACGTGGTTATGGCAACAATCAGATGAAGCTGCTTATAATTATGAACGTTTGCAAGCTTTAGGACTTACTAACATGATGTTGTATCCGATTCGGAAACTTTATAGTGATCCTCAAAAGCAAGCCGAAGAATTGAAAAAGTACATAGTGTTTTTTAATACAGAACCACACATGGTTGGCCCAATTATTCACGGAGTGGCTTTATCAATGGAAGAAGCTCGAGCAAATGGACAAAACGTTAGCGCAGAGGATATCAACGGTGTTAGAACTGGACTAATGGGACCAGCAGCAGGGATTGGTGATACAGTCCAACAAGGAATTATTTTTCCGATTTTAGCTAGTATTGGTGCAACAATGGCTTTGGATCATAACTTTATTGGCCCGGTCTTCTTTACGGTAGTTTTTGAAGCAATTATTTACACGATTGGTTACCTGATGTTTATGTTTGGCTATAAGAAAGGGAAGAGCTCTGTAATTACCATTTTGAAGAATGGAATCATCGATAAAGTTACAAATGCTTTCAGTATTGTAGGTTTAATGGTAGTGGGGACTATGGCAGCAACCCGGATAACGGTGGATACGCCGTTAGTTTGGTCAATCGGAAAAAGCACGATGAAGTTACAAGAGATTTTGAATACGCTGGCTCCGGGATTAATACCGTTAGCAATTACTTTAATCGTTTGGCGTTTGGTTGCCAAAAAGGTTAACCCAACGTGGATAATTCTTGGAATTTTTATAATTGGTATTGCTCTTTCATACCTAAATCTTTTAGGAGTAGTTAAGTGAGGAAATTATGGTAAAAATATTTTTAATTAGTCATGGACCATTTAGTAAAGGACTTTTAGAAAGCATTGAAATGATTGCTGGACCTCAAGAAGGCATTACCTCTCTATCTTTAGAGCGTGGAGAGAATCCTGAGGAGTTTCGGAATCGGTTACAAGAAAGCTTATCTGAAAATTACGATGCAACTAATGGAGTTTTAGTGCTCTGCGATTTAAAGGGTGGAACGCCATACAATTCAGCAGCATATTTAAGTCAAAAATTTAAAATGAAGTTGATTACCGGAATGAACGTACCAATGGTGATTACCTTAGTCACGACGAGAACTGCCGAAACATCATTGGATGAGTTAGCAACGTTAGCTACAAGTTCAGAGTCGACAAATATTGAAAATGTAAATTTGAATTTTAAACAAGGAGGAAGAAAACATGGAAAACTTAGTCTTAACAAGAATTGATGATCGGTTAATTCATGGGCAAGTAATGACTGCATGGATTAAGAACAAAGGTGCGGATCAAGTAGTAATTGTTGATGATGGAGTAGCCAAGGATGACTTTATGATTAATGTTTTAGAAAACGCGGTACCTGATAATATTGCAATTGGAATCTTTTCTAAAGAAGACGCGGTAACTTTTTTCTCAGAACCATTAGAAGCACCCACCATTATTTTGGCTAAAACCCCCCAAACGCTAGAATATATGGTTGATAACGGCATTAACATTGATGAAATTGATTTAGGTGGTATGGGAGCCAAGGAGGGGCGCGAGCGGCTTTATCATACTATTTCAACTAATGCAGAAGAAAATGAATCCTTTAAGCGTTTAATTGAAAAAGGCGTGGACGCATTTATCCAAATTATGCCACAAAATGAAAAAGTGAACCTAAAAGATATTCTAAACAAATAATAGTGATGAACCCTTAGATTCAGAGACTTCAAGGCGGTGACGCTTTGAAGTCTTTTTATATATCATAAATTGTCATCTACAGGTGACAGTTAGTAATAAGCACGGACATGTTCCAAATGAAATAATATGGTTGTGGCCATGAAGAAGAAGGTGAAACGGGTGGATAAAAAAGAAACACAAATAATTTATTCGCTAGCTAAAAGTGACGCATATGTGACATCAAACCAACTTGCTTCGTTACTTCATGTATCAAATCGATCGATAATTAGAATGATTAAAAGAATAAATTCAAATACGGGAGGAGAATTAGTACGTTCTAAGAAGGGACGCGGATACAAACTTAATTACGAAGCATTTTTAAGAAATGCGCATATATTGAAAAATTTTAAAGCGTATTCTCCTATAGAACGAAGAAAAGAAGTTTTATTAAAACTGCTGTTTAAATCGCCGGAAAAAATTGGAATTAACACATTATTTGAAAACTTTTATATTAGTGAATCTGTTGTTAGTACTGATATAGCGATATTAAAGCAACAGCTAAATAAAAAAGGAGTGCTGTTGATTAACAGAGACCGAACGCTAAGGGTACAGGGAAACGAATCGACAATCCGAAAATTAATAATTCGACTAGTTAATAAATGGGAGGTGGATGATTATAGTTCAATTGGGACAGAAATACCAAATTTAGCTAAACGAGATCGGGATTTCGTTGTTGGACAAATGGATTATATCGAACATAAACTGCGGTCTCCGATCTCTTTCCCGTATAACGTGAACCTTTTTTATCATTTATGTATTTTAATTAAACGATATAAAAGTAAAAATATAAAGTTTGAATTTGGAGAACCAATTAGCACCGTAGAAAAAGAAATGCTAGAAAACAACCAAAAGTTATCGGCAGTAGCTGGGCACATTGTTGATACTTTGGGAGATTATATTAGTTTAAAAATGCCTCTGATTGAAAAATATTACATTTTTCAATATTTGAATTCTGCAAGGTTAATCTCTGAATCTAAAGATAAAGAATTAAAGTTCATTAATTTAACTAGGCTACTTCTTAAAAACATTTCTGAAATTTTAAAGATAACCATTCAAGGAGATGGCATTGAGGAAGATTTATTGCTTCATGTGGAGCCAATGTTTAAGCGAATTATAAATGGTATAGAAATTAAAAATCCTATCTTAGAAGATATTAAATTGGAATATCCAAATATTTTTCAATCTACCGAAATAGCAATGAAAAAAATATTCCGAGAATACTATAGTAGCAACGTTTCTGATGATGAAATTGGTTTTGTTGCTATATACATTGCAAAATTTATTGAGCAACACGGACATAATATGAAGGCACTAATAATGTGTTCCAGCGGTATAGGCACTTCTGAGCTGTTGAAAGTAAAAATAGAAAAAGAGCTTCCTAATTTGGTTATTGAAGATGTGATTTCTTTTAGAATGTACGAGAAAAATAAAGAAAAGTGGAATCGTAAAGTGGATTTGATTTTAACTACAATTGCAACCAACGAAAAGGTTGTTGATAAACCAATCGTATTAGTGAATGCGATGTTTACGAAAATAGACAAAATAAGAGTTGAAAAGTTGATTGAAAGGTTAAGCCAGAAAAATGGAAAAGACAATTTTAAACCAAGTGATTGATGAAAAATTAATTGAAATGAATTTGAAATCAAATACGAAAGAGGGGGTAATAAGAGAATTATCGAAAAGATTATATGAACAGGGAAATATAAATGATTTAGAAGCATTTGTGGAAGACGTCTTATTACGTGAAAAGGAAGGAATTACTGGACTTGGACAAGGAGTAGCTATTCCCCATGGTAAGTCGAAGTCAGTTATTAATACTACGATTGCGATTGGTAAAAGTGAACATGATATCCCATGGGAAACGTTAGATGAAACGCCTATCCGAGTGGTAATCCTGTTTGCAGTTCGGGATACTGATGCAAGCACTGTTCATATTAAATTGCTCCAAAATGTCGCCAGATTCTTATCAGACGATAATTTTATTAATGATTTACACAATGCAAAAACTAAAGACGATCTTTTGAAATTACTAAAAAATTCAAAGGAAGGAGATGGATAGTTGATGAAAATTGTTGGTGTAGCAGCATGTACGTCGGGAATTGCCCACACTTACATTGCTAGAGAAAAAATAGTAAAGGCAGCTCAAAAATTAGGATATGAGATTCACATGGAAACTCAAGGAACAATCGGTACGGAAGATGAGCTAACAGCTACAGATATTAAGGAAGCAGACTTTGTTTTACTAGCCGTGGATATTAAGGTTAACGGAAAAGAACGGTTTACTGGTAAAAAAGTTGTTGAAGTACCTACAAATACAGCAATAAAAGCACCTACCAAATTATTGAAAACAATTGTTGAGAAGTTAGGCCTTAACGGAGGATAAAGCTATGAAAAAGTTGCAACTTAAAAAGCATGCAATGACTGCGATTTCATATATGCTTCCTCTTGTGGTGGCTTCGGGTTTATTAATCGCTATTGGAAATTTAACTGGAGGACATGAATTAACTAATTTTAATGGTAGTTATGGTATTCCATCTGCTTTAACAACGTTAGGCGTTTGGGGGATGGGATTGCTTGCACCAGTGATTTCGGCAGCAATTGCCTATTCAATTGCTGATCGTCCGGGGATTGCTCCAGGTTTATTAAGTGGAATGATTGCTTATAAAATCGGTGCAGGATTCTTAGGCGGAATGTTGGGTGGATTTATTACCGGATGGATTGTGTTGCTTCTGGTGAAATATATAAAAGTACCGAAATGGGCAGAAGGTTTAAAACCGATGATGGTGATACCACTAATTTCATCAGTAATTATGGCAATCCTAATGTTTTATATAGTAGGACAGCCCATTGTACTAGCAACGAATGCTTTAACGGAGTTCCTTAATAGTATGGAAGGTTCAGCACGCTTCATTTTTGGATTTATCTTAGGTGGAATGGCGGCCTTTGATTTTGGAGGGCCGGTTAATAAAGTTGCATCGCTATTTGCAGATGGGATGCTGTTACAAGGCGTTCAACAACCAGAAGCAGTAAAGGTAATGGCGTCAATGATTCCTCCTTTTGGAGTGACGCTATCATGGGTACTATCTAAGCTTATTCACAAAAATATTTATACAACCCAAGAAATTGACAATATCAAAATCGCTTTTCCAATGGGAATTGTCATGATTACAGAAGGAGTAATCCCCATTGCAGCAGTAGATCTTTTTCGAATGATACTAAGTTGTAGCTTTGGTGCTGCAGTTGGTGGAGGTTTATCAATGTCATGGGGTATTAAAAGTCCTGTTCCATCCGGTGGGATGTTCATTGTGCCGGCAATGAATAAACCTTTGCTATTTATACTGGCATTGTTAATCGGTTCAGTAGTTACTGCTAGCTTGCTAATTCTTCTCAAGAAGAATATAAAAACCCAGAAATCTGAGACAACTGTTGTAGAGGAAGAAGAAAATATTGACTTAGACGATATTAAAATTAATTGAATGGAGGAAAGCGATGCTCGTTTCGATGAAAGATATACTAAGTGCTGCTAATCGAGGAAAATATGCGGTACTAGCTATAAACTGCTTTAATTTGGAAAGCGCTTGTGCAACGGTCAAAGCAGCTGAAAAAAGACGATCGCCCATCATTATTGATTTACTGCAAGAACATATGGAAAAGCATATTGCGAAAGAAATATTATTACCTTCAGTGGTGAAGATGGCAAAACTGGCTACTGTAGACGTAGCGATTAATCTTGACCATGGTAAATCGGTAGATTACGTAAAAGAGTGCATAGTAGATGGATTTACAGGCGTTATGATTGACCAGTCAGAAGGAAATTTTAAAGATAATGTTCGAATTACAAAAGAGATTATGGACTGTGCCCTACCTAAAAATATTGGTGTGGAAGCTGAAGTCGGTAATATGGGAGCCGTGAAGAATAACCAATTTACAAAGCAGGAGATGTATACCGATCCAAAGGAAGCAATCAAATTTATTAGGCGAACAAATGTAACCGCTTTAGCGATATCGTTTGGCTCATCCCATGGTGTGATGCCTAAGGATTTTATTCCAAAGTTTAACTTTGATATCGTCAAAGAAATTAAGAAGGCAACGGGAATTCCGCTCGTTATGCATGGTGGATCAGGATGCGGAAAAGACAATATTGCAAAAGCCGTTACAGTGGGAATAAATAAAGTTAACGTAGGGTCAGATATTTTAAAAGCACAATCGGAAGCTGTCTATGTACAACAACAAGAGGATAGATATATGGATTATGTAGATTTACTGCAGATAACGATGACCGAAGCTGAAAAGGCTGTTGATGAATATATCAATGTTGTTGGCTCAACTAATAAGACATCAGTAACTTTATAAATTTAAAGTTTGTAATAAAAATTGGAGGAAAAATTTTATGTTAATTAATATGAATCAATTGTTATCAGTGGCTAAGAAAAACAATTTTGCTGTAGGAGCTTACAATGTATCTAATGCGGAATTATTAAAATCTGCTGTTGAGCAGTGTGAAGAAGACAATGCTCCAGCAATTATAGCCGTACATCCAACAGAAATGGCCTATGCAAAAGATGACTTCTTTGCATACGTATTACAACGAATTAGAAATAGTAAAATACCATTTGTATTACATTTGGATCATGGTGATACTTTAGAAAATGTAGCAAGAGCGATTCACAATGGTTTTAGTTCAGTAATGATTGATGCTTCATTAGAAGAATGGCAAAATAACGTTGACATTACAAGAAAAACAGTTGATATGTGTCATTTAGTTGGAGTATCAGTAGAAGCAGAATTGGGTACAATCGGACAAACTGGAAATCATATTAAAGAACATTTGCAAAATGGAATCTATACTAAGCCAGAAGATGCAGAACGCTTCGTAGATGAAACAGGAGTAGATACCCTCGCGGTGGGAATCGGAACGGCACATGGAATTTATCCTACTGATGTTGAGCCTAAAATCAGAATTGATATTCTAAAGCAAATTACGGATGTTGTTGATATACCTTTAGTTTTGCATGGAGGATCTTCAAACCCAGATAGTCAAATTGCTGATGCCGTACACAATGGTATTTCAAAAGTTAACATTTCATCGGATTACAAATATGCATTCTTTAAAGAAGCGCGTAAAATTCTCAAAGAAGATGATGGCTGGGATCCAAATAATTTGTTCCCTAAGGCAATTGAAGCAGCTAAAGAAGTAGTACATCACAAAAATGAACTCTTTGACTCGCTTGATAAAGCTGATCTTTACCAAGGGATGGATCCTTGGAGGGGACAGTTGTTGTAAGGGAATGATACAAAATATTAAAGAGTAGCTATTAACACAAAATCGTTGCTTAATTTTAATGATTAGGCAATGATTTTTTGTGTGGCTTTAGTACTTTTAAATCACGCGAGAAACTTACTTCTGGAAAGTTTAGGGAGATAATTTTGCAATAAATAGCCAAATAAAAGCTCTGGTCATACCTTAATCGCTAATTGACTCTCCTTAACAATCTTGGTATATTCCTTTTAGATTAAAGAAAACGCTTTCTAAAAAGGAGAATCACAATGAAAAAAGCACGGTGGAAGTTGTTACTCGCGGGACTAGCATTATTAGGTGGAATTAGTTTAGATCAAAATATTATTTCAGCTAACACCACCATCCGGGTGGGAACGTATAATTTAAGGGCGCCTAAGAAAAACGACACTAATAAACAAAAAGACCTGTTGGAAAATGATCAAGTAGAAATCGCTGGAACTCAAGAGATTAATTATAAAAATCACCGTTTTTCAGGTAAAAGTAAATATAATACGTTAACTAACTTCAAGGATGATTACTTTAAGAACATTTTTTACAGCAACGCAATTGATTTCGCGGGAGGTGGGTATGGAATTGCAACGGTATCCGCTTTGCCACTGAAAGATTCTAAAACTGTAAAGCTATACAGTAGTGAGGCTGGGAAACATCTCCAAAAACTAAAAAAGGCCTATCGTGAATATAATCCAGATAAAAAATCAACGGTGAAAAATTTGGATAAGTTAACTGCCAAGTATGGTAAAAAATTAGTTGAGCCCCGGGTCTATCAGCGTTCGGTTATTGAAAAAGACGGCAAAAAAATTGCGTTTTATAACACTCACTTAAGCTACGAGTCGACGAAGATTCGGCAAAAGCAGTTTAAAGCGTTGGCAAAGGCGATGAGGAAGGATAACACTCCTTATAAGGTTTTGGTGGGAGATTTTAATGCTGATCAAAATACTACAGAGTGGAAAACTTTCAAGAAGAATTTCAACATTACCAACGGTAAAGATGGAATCTGGCGGGATACCTTTATTGGAGAAGATCCAACCATGAATGTTAATTCGATTGATAATATCATCACAAGTAAAAATATCAGTATTTCTAATATCCATACTATTAAATCGACAGCGTCAGATCACGTTCCGTTGGTTGCAGATTTGACGCTTAAATAAAAAAGTTAAAAATTCTTATTAGCATTTGCCTGATGTTGGTAAGAATTTTTTGAAATTCGGCCTTTGAAGAATAACCGCTTGCTGTGGTATAGAAAAAGCAGTTTCCCTAGGTGAGACTATTAAAAGCCGGATAAAAGTGTTCAATATAACGCTGTTTGTTAATGGCTTTGATAGGCTCACCTTTTAAGTAGAATACAGGAAAAGCTGCTGGTTTACGTATATAAAAATAGGCGATAAAGTAATTGTTTAAGGCGGCACGTATATACTGAAGATATACAAGACGAAGGGCTGAATACATTGGCAAATGATAGCGTAAAAATTATAAAATCTGGCAATTCCAGTATTTTAACCGTTCCAAAATCAATTACCCCAATGGCAACGTCATATCGAGTTTATCAAGGACGAGACGGAATGATTGTGTACGCTCCTGAAAAAGATAACCCATTTAAAAATGCAGATTTTATTGCTGAGCATGAAAATAGCATTCAAAAAGAAGCGGGTGAGGGGCAGCTTTTTAGCAATGAACTCGCAGAACGATGAGTACATTCCTGATAAGCAGGATTTAATTGAAATTGATTTTGGTCCGGCAGTGGGAAAGGAAATTAAGAAACGTCGTCCAGCGCTAGTAATTAGTAATTGGGGATATAGTCAAGTTACGGGCTTAGTGATAATTGCCCCCATTACTCACGCTAATAATCATCAGCTAAAAGACTTTTTCGTACCAGTGGTGAGTGCGAAAGTTAGCGGGTACGTGAATCCGTTATAATTTTTTACGTACGATTTTAGAAAACGGCATGCACGTAAGCTTGATTTGCTTCCGACGCCCGCCTTTGTCGAAGTTCGGCAATGCATTTTAAACATCATGGATTAGTTAATTATGGTAAACAGGTTGTTATTTAAAAAGTGACAATCTGTTTTTTTGTTGCCTGAAAAACGACTCTTTTTAAAAAAGTGTCCGTTATTGGGGTTGCCAGAAAACCACGACCAATTGAAAAATAAAATATAACTATTTCTTGACAACCTGCTTTATTCGATATATCCTAATCACATACTTACAAAAAGTAAGCGAAATTGAAGCTTACTGAACGGGGGGATTCAACATGGCAAAAATGAAGGCGGGCCAAGCATTGGCTCAAGTATTAAAAAGTTGGGACGTTGATCACATTTACGGGATTACGGCCGATTCCATTAATAATACGGTGGACGGACTTTACCAGGAACGGGATGGCTTGAAGTACATTCAAGTTCGTCACGAAGAGGTCGGATCTTTAGCAGCAACGGCGGATGCAAAATTAACTGGTAAAATAGGGGTTAGTTTTGGGTCGGCTGGTCCGGGTGCTACGCACATGTTTAATGGGCTGTATGATGCAAAGATGGATCACGCTCCGGTGTTGGCACTAATCGGGCAATCTAGTACGGAAGTGATGAACACTAACTTCTTCCAAGAAATGAACCAAGATCCAATGTTTGTGGACGTGGCGGTTTTCCATAAGCAAGTGGTTAGCGCCGCGCAAATCCCATACGTGGTCGACGAAGCGATTCGGGCGGCCTACGCACAAAAGGGACCGGCTGTAGTAATTATTCCGGATAATTTATCAGGACAAGAAATCGACTACACGCCAATTAAGACACCGAAGATTTACCAACAACCGGTTCATTCGGCAATTGATGATTCAGCGATTAATGACACCATTGCGGCGTTGAAGGCGGCTAAGCATCCGGTGCTTTGGATTGGACGTGGTGTTGCTGGAGCACGCCAACAAGTTATTCAATTCTCTGAAGACTTTCAAACACCGGTGGTTACAGCTGTTCCGGGAACGGGAATTATGCCGTCAGACCATCCTAGTTTTATGGGCTCCATGGGTCGCTTGGGAACTAAGCCAGCCTTTGAGGTTGCTCAAAAAGCAGATTTAATCTTGTTTGTGGGAACCAACTTCCCGTTTGCTCGCTTCTGGCCGGACAACGTTAAGGTTATCCAGGTTAACAACAATCCGGAAGATTTGGGTAAGCAACGTGATGCGGACATGGCGATTTTGGCTGACGCTAAGGAATTTTTGGATGCGATATTGGCGCAAAACGTCAAGCTTCCGGCAAGTAAATGGCTCCAAGCCGCACAAAAGGATAAGGCAAACTGGGATGCATGGCTTGAAAAGTTATCCAAGGATGACCACCAAGGATTGCGTGCTGAAAGCGTAATGGCAGCGATTAAGGACCACGCTGCAGATAACACAATCTTCGGGCTCGACGTTGGTAATAATACGGAATGGGCAATTCGCCAAATTCCGTTGAACCATGACCAGAAATTTACGTTGTCCGGTTGGTTTGCCACAATGGGTTACGGTTTGCCAGCTGGAATGGCTGCTAAATTAAGTTACCCTGATCGTCCGGTCGTTACCATTTCTGGTGACGGTGGCTTTGCAATGGTAATGCAAGACCTGCTTACGGAAGTTAAATACGAAATGCCAATTGTTAACGTAGTTTTGGAAAACAAGTCCTTTGGTTTTATTCAACACGAAAAGTTAGTTGCAAACCAAGCACCGTACGGGATTGATTTGCAAGGCGCAAACTGGGCTGGGGTAGCCGAAAATATGGGCGCAATTGGTTTGACGGCTACGGATTTGCCTTCGTTAGCGCAAGCCTTTGATAAAATTGACGAACTTCAAAAGGCAGGAAATACGAAGCCGATTGTTCTAGATGCCAAAATTGTAAATAACGACCCCGTGGACACCTCGTTCATGCCGTTGGATCCCCAAATTTTTGATGAAGCAACCATCAAAGCTTTCCGGGAACAATACGAATTGACGGATGGTCAACCAGCACTCAGTGAAATTTTAAATGAACTTGGGGAATAATTGCAGTAAAAAAACCGTTTGGCCATTTTGACCAGACGGTATTTTTATGCATAAAAGTTATTGATTATTATTAAATATAAGCATTAGACATCACTAAAGGGCGGGAATATTATAAGGTCATCAAATGAAAAGAAGGGATCTTTAATGGGAAAAATTTTGATTTTAGGTGCATACGGCAAAACTGCTCAAATTGTAACTGAACGTCTTTTGGCAGAAACCAATTTAAAACTGAAACTCTTTTTAAGAAATGCTAACCGACTTGCTGACTTGAAGGATAATCCACGAATTGAATTAATCGAAGGGGATACTACAGATGCTCTTCAACTTGAAGCAGCGATGCAAGATGTTGAAATCGTATATTCTAACGTTGGTGGAGTTGACTTAGCGCAAACAACCCAAGCAATTTTTACTGCGATGGAAGCGACGGGGGTTAAACGACTAATTTTCTATAGTGCATTAGGCGCCCGTCATGAGGTTAAGGGGAAATTTGGAGAATGGAACGAAAACGCAATTTCCAGTTACTTGCCTGGCTTCCGTAAATCAGCAACGTTAATTGACAAACATCAAGATATTGATACTACCGAACTTCGTCCCGCTTGGCTAACTGATCAAGACGAAGTAGACTATGAAATTACTAAAAAAGATGAAAACTTTAAGGGGACGGAAGTTTCACGTAAAAGCGTGGCTGACGTGGTGGTCAAAATTATTAAGGTCCCCACACTCTATGCGCATGAAAGTATTGGAATAAATAAACCTGATACAGCGGGTGATCGTCCGGCTTGGATGTAAGATTAGCTAAAAAAACTAGGAAAAACGATATTTCGTTTTTCCTAGTTTTTTTAATAAGCAATGTCTAAAGAATTTTAGTTAAGGGTGCTTTTAGCGTTCTCAAGTGTAAATTCCTTAACTCGGTCATCTTGGTGAACGTAAACCTTTGGCAAAGCAGCTAAAGCTGATACGTCGAGGGTGATTTTACCGTCTGCCACGGTTACTTTAATGTCACCTAAAACCTTACCGAGATGATCCACCACGCGTTGCGTATGGGTTCCTTCAGTCATTTGATAGAGATGCAATTCAGGAGCTTTTGCGTAATCGTAGTCCGCATGTTCAGCGTCGGGGTTCATTAGCAAAATACTATTTTGCCGAGCCAACAGCGGTAAATTAAGATAGTCATACTTTTCAGTAATCCATTCACCGTTCTTTGCAACGTCGTAAACCTGGTTAGTTAGGATGTTTGTCCACTTGCCACCGGGAATGTAGTACTTAACGGTTCCCTGATCGTTAAAGATAGGGGCAACTAAGAGGTCGGCGCCCAGCATATACTGTGTGTCTAGATGATAGGTGTTTTGATCTTCACCAAATTCTAGGAACATTGGCCGCATTAACGGAACCCCAGTTTCGTGAGTACGAACGGCTTCGTCGTAGAGGTACGGCATCAAGGCGAGTTTGTTCTTTACGAATTTACGGGTGACGTCAACGGCTTCTTCATCGTAGTTCCATGGTACTCGATATTCAATGTTGCCATGGTAACGACTATGCGAAGATAGTAAGCCAAATTGGGTCCAACGTTTGTAGATATCAGCAGAGGCGTTGTCTTCAAACCCACCGATGTCATGACTCCAGAAACCAAAGCCAGAAAGAAGGAAGGAGAGCCCGCCGCGTAGTGAATCGGCCATTGAAACGTAGCGGGATAAGTTGTCCCCACCCCAGTGAACAGGGAACTTCTGGGATCCTACGGTAGCTGAGCGAGCAAATACAGCAGCTTGACCCTCGCCCTTCTTTTCTAACAAGACGTCAAACACGGCCTTGTTGTAAAGGTAAGTATAGTAATTATGCATCCGTTTAGGATCTGAACCATCGTAGTAAACGGCGTCTTCGACTGGGATTCGTTCACCGAAGTCGGTCTTAAAGGCGTCCACGCCCATATCCATTAATTCACGTAGGTAATTTTTATACCATTTGGTAGCTTCAGGATTAGTAAAGTCTACGACTCCTTGGCCAGCTTGCCAGAGGTCCCATTGCCAAACGTTGCCATCGCTATGTTTAATGAAGTAGCCCTTTTCTTTACCAACCTTAAAGAGCCGAGACTTTTGACTGATATACGGGTTTAACCAAACGCAGACCTTTAGACCTTTATCATGAATCCGTGAAATTAAGCCTTCAGGGTCTGGAAAAGCGTCTTTATCCCATTCGAAACTGGTCCATTCAAAGCCCTTCATCCAGAAACAGTCAAAATGAAAAACGTCTAATGGAATGTTACGTTCCTTCATTCCGTCGATAAATTTCATAACGGTTTTTTCGCTGTAATCGGTGGTAAAGGAGGTTGATAGCCAAAGTCCAAACGACCATGCCGGTGGCAAAGCCGGCTTTCCGGTTAACGAAGTGTAGTTAGATAAAATTTCTTTTGGTGTCGGACCGTAAATCACGTAGTACTCAAGTGATTCGCCTTCAATACTAAATTGAACGCGCGATGTATTTTCAGAAGCCACTTCAAACGAAACCGTTTCGGGCTGGTTAACGAAAACACCATAGCCTTTATTAGTGATATAGAAGGGGATGTTTTTATAAGCTTGTTCACTTCCAGTACCGCCATCTTTTTGGACAATATCGACGACTTGGCCGTTTTTAACGAAGGAAGTAAATCGTTCACCAAGTCCGTAGACTAATTCGTCAATTCCGATAGAAAGTTGTTCGCGCATATAGTGAGTTTGATCGTCAGTTTTAGTAATTTCACCTTCTGCGTTCGGTTCCGATTTAGTGATTACTTGGCCATTTGCTTCAAAATTGATTTCAAAATCGCTGCCATCAATGGGGAAGTTTGCTGATAAATCTCCAGATTGGATGCGCAAAGTATTGTCATCAGTGGAGGTTGCTAGCTTTACGTGCTGGTCGTTTAAATCAAAGCTTGGATCCTTAGGTAATTGGTCAAAATGGGTCAACTTGATGCCAATTACGTTCTTTAGAGGGGAAGTGACCGAAACGGTGGTCATTCCAATATTAAGTGTGTCCCCGCGTTCGTTAATTTTTTTGTACGGGGCGTAAATTTGGACGTTATCATCATTGATTTTATAATCGTAAACTTGTTTGGGGTTGTTAACCGCGAAACCTTCCTTAGTTAACCAATAACCGTTTGTAAATTTCATGAGTTGGATTAACTTCCTTTCTAATTAAAAGCATAACAGTGACTGGAGTAAATAAATAAAACTAACAAACTCTTTTCGAATTGAATTGTAAGCGAATACAAATGGAGTGTCAAGGAGTAAAAATGTTTATTGAAAACGCTTTACAAAAAATATCCGGCATGTATAATGGGGTTCGTAAACAAAACTAACTAACTTTTTTCGCGAACCAAAATTTTAAAAGAAAAGGGTGTCTAATTTATGGAAGTACCACATCGACATACACATAGCTTAGTATCTTGGAAGGAACGGATTAGCTACGCAGTAAGTGATTTTGCGTGTAATTTATCCTTTCAGATGATTGGAACCTACTTAATGTTTTTCTATACGGACGTTTTCGGCATCACCGCAGCGGCTGTCGGAACTTTATTCTTAGTTGCGCGGATCGTTGATGCGATTGACGGACCAATTTGGGGATTATTGATTGACCATACTCACACACGGTGGGGCAAGAGTCGACCGTTCTTCTTATGGTTCTCAATCCCATTTGCAATTTTCTGTGTACTTTGTTTTACCACCCCAAATCTAAGTATGGGTGGTAAAATTGTATGGGCTTACATCACTTATATTGGGGTTGATATTTTATATTCGGCAGTTAACATCCCAATCACCTCAATTTTACCTAACCTCACGGATGATACGGACGAGCGGGTTACCCTAAGTACGATTCGCCAATTCTTCGGGACTGCCGGCGCAACCATCGTTACGGTAGCTGCGTTGCCAATGGTTAACTTCTTTGGCGGAGGCAACCAACAAAAGGGATTCTTTATTAGTGTTTTGATTTTAGCTATTATTTCGGCAGTGCTACTGTTGGTAACTTTTGCGAACACGCGGGAACGCATTCAGACGAAGAATTCAAGAAAGGCAATTCCAATTAAGCAATCTTTGAAAGCGCTTAAAAATAATTGGCCGTGGGCAATCGTAATTTTCATTAACTTTGTTTACTGGTTGGGTATGCAAACCAAGAGTCAGGTAACCGTGTACTTCTTCAAATACAACATGCATAACGCGGGATTAGCCTCCCTAGTATTAGGAATTCAAGTAGTTGCGTTAGTGGCTGTAATCCTCACACCTGCTTGCGCTAGAAAAATTGGTAAGCGTAACACGATGTTGTTAGGAATGCTTTTGGCAATTGTGGGTCAATTAGTTTTGAGTATCGGTGCTAGTCAACTAAGTGTTTCGATTATCATTATTGCAACGGTGATTGGCTACTTAGGAACTGGGTTTGTTTCTGGCTTAATTGCGGTAATGTTGGCGGATTCTGTTGACTACGGCGAATGGAAAAACGGCGTGCGGGCTGAAGGAATCGTTACCTCGTTTTCTAGTTTTTCAGCTAAGTTAGGAATGGGTATTGGTGGTGCCGTAACCGGTCTGATTTTAAGTGCAGGCGGCTACGTTGCTAACACAGCTCAAACCGCAACGGCTCTTCGCGCGATTGAACAAAATTACATTTGGGTACCAATTATTGGTTTTGGTTTATCCGCAATTGCTTTATTATTCTATAAAGTAGACGGTGTTGAAGATAAGATGCAAGCGGACTTATCGGCAAAACACGCAGAAGAAAATAAAAACGCTGATTAAGTAGGTTAATTCAGCGTAGTTTAAGGGAGCAAGAAAGAATGGTAATTCATAAAGAGACGATGCGAACCGCTAACGAGCGTTCAGTACTACAACGAATTTTTACGGAAAGTCCGATTTCGAAAAGTCAAATCGCACGAGACGTGAAGTTAAATAAGGTGACCGTTTCCCAAATTGTTAACCGCTTCATTGAGAGCGGATTGGTAGTGGAAGCAGGCGCAGGAGATAGTACGCAACAAGGCGGGCGGAAGCCTAACTTACTGCAAATCAACGCCCGATACGGCTATGTGGTTTGCATTGACCTCGGATATCATGAATTATCAGCGCTGGCAATGACCATTAGTGGCCAAAAGTTAGAAATTCGGCGCATAAACTTTACTGATAACGATATTTCCAGTGCAATCAGCAAAATTAAAGGACTGATTGCGGAATTAAAGACCGAATACGGAGAAAAGAATTTAGGAATATTAATTTCAGTACATGGAATTGTTTATCAAAATCAAGTGATTTACTCGCCATTTTGGAACATGCATGATGTCGATATTGCCGCTGTATTAACCAAATCGCTAGGAATTACGGTTTTGTTGGAAAATGAAGCTAACCTCACGGCAATTTTTGAAAGAGATTTTAGTTCAGAAGGGATTCGGAATGCGGTAAGCATCAGTATGCATAAGGGAATTGGTGCTGGAATCATCATGGATGGTGAATTATATCGCGGACGTAAAGGTGAAGCGGGCGAAATTGGACAAACCATCGCGTTTGAAACCAAAGATAAATCGTTAGCGGAAAGCCAAAAAATTGAAGACGTTGCCTCTCAAGAAGCCGTTTTAGACCAAATCAAACAGGCTAAAAATTTAGACTACATCAACTTGCTGTTGATTCGCCAAATGTATGATGACCACGATCCGGTGACTTTAGAAATTTTACAAAGGTTCGAAAATAACATTATCAAGTTAATTAACAACGTGATTGTGTCTTTTGATCCAGACGTATTGTTTATTAATGCGTATATTTTTAAAGAATTTCCCGAACTATTAGAACGGATTCGAACAAAGTTTGCCAAAATTTCCGTTCGGGACACCCCGATTGTATTGAGCAGAAATGTGGAAACTGCCAGCCTTTACGGAGGTTGTGCACAAATGATTCAAGAAATTTTAGGATTTTCGAAGTTGAAATTAGATTTTAAATCAAAGGAGTAACAATAATGAGTGAATATTGGGATTTTAAAAAAGTTGGTTACGTCGGTAACAAAACTTTAACGTCGGGTGATGGATTTCATTTTTATAACCCAGAAGAAGTGATTTTAGGCAAAAAAATGAAGGACTGGCTCCGCTTTTCCGTTGCCTACTGGCACACTTTTGATCAACGACTAGTGGATCCGTTTGGGGACGGGACCGCAATTCGTCCGTACGATAAGTACACTGATCCAATGGATAACGCGATGGCTAAGGTGGAAGCATCGTTTGAATTTTACGATAAATTAGGCGTGGACTACTTCTGTTTCCACGATCGGGACCTCGCCCCAGAAGGTGATACATTACGGGAAACTAACCGGAACCTAGACAAGATCGTTGACAAAATCGTGGAATACCAAAAAACAACTGGTAAGAAAGTGCTTTGGAACACGGCAAACATGTTCACCAATCCCCGTTTCGTTGCCGGAGCAGCTACAACGCCGTTCGCTGATATTTACGCTTACTGTGTAGCTCAAATTAAGCATAGTTTAGAAATCGGCAAACGGGTTGGTGCAGAAAATTATGTTTTCTGGGGTGGTCGTGAAGGATACGAATCACTTTGGAATACTAACATGTTGAAGGAACAAGAACACGCAGCGCAATTCTTCCACATGGCAAAGGATTACGCTAATAAGATTGGTTTTGATGCCCAATTCTTGCTTGAACCTAAGCCAAAGGAACCATCAACCCACCAATATGATTTTGATGCAGCAACTACAATTGCGTTCATGAAGACTTATGGTTTAGACAAAGATTTCAAATTGAATTTGGAAGGTAATCACGCTAACCTGGCCGGACATACTTACCAGCACGAAATTCGGGTTGCCCGGGAAGCTGGAATGCTGGGTTCGCTTGATGCTAACCAAGGGGACAAGTTGATTGGCTGGGATATTGATGAATATCCATCCGCATTATCAGAAACTATTGCGGCGATGTTTGAAGTTGTTGAAAATGGTTCCATTGGACCAAAGGGTGGTTTGAACTTTGATGCCAAACCACGACGGCAGTCATTTGCTGCTAAAGACTTATTAACGGGCCACATGGTCGGGATGGATAGCTTTGCGGCTGGTTTACGAGTAGCGGCTAAGATGAAGGAAGATGGCGTAATCGAAAACATTTTGAATGAGCGCTATGGTTCGTTTAATAGCGGCATCGGCAAGCAGATCGACGACGGTAAGGCGACCATCGAAGAAATGGAAGATTACGTCATTGATAAACCCCAAAAGGATTTATTGGCCGCGACGCATTCAGGTCACTTAGAACAAATTAAGGATACGATCAATCACTATATGATTGAAGTACTGGCGAAGTAAATAAGGTACGGAGAAACCCGGATAAAAAGCGAGGATTAACTGGTTCACGAAATTAATCGTGGTTTATGCGATTGGTTATGTAATTTGGTTAACCACAGAAGCTGGGGGATTCGGAACACATTTCAGTTATGCAGCCAGGGTACATTGTGAATACGAAATGCGCGTGTATCGAAAGCATTGAATGTTGGGGGGACTAAGAAAAAAGCTTTTTCTTGGTCCTCTTTTAATATAATAGGTGGGTGAAGGAAATGGCATATGTATTAGGAATTGATTTAGGAACCAGCGCGGTAAAGGTAACGGCCGTAAACCGTGCTGGACAGATTGTGGCACAAAGTAGTCAAGAATACGCAATTAGCAATCCGCAAGCAGGATATAGTGAACAAAACCCCGAAGATTGGGTGCAAAAAACTACGCTAGCGATTCAAAACTTGGCGGCGGTGGAACATTTAGATTTGTCTAAAGTTGAAGGAATTAGCTATTCGGGGCAAATGCACGGTTTGGTATTGATGGACAAAAACTACCGGGTGTTACGGCCAGCAATTTTATGGAACGACACCCGCACCACTGCCCAATGCGAAGAGATTACGGGTAAATTAAGGGGAGATTTTTTAAAAATCACCCGCAATCGTCCGTTAGAAGGCTTTACCTTGCCTAAAATTTTATGGGTAAAGGAAAATGAACCAGAAATTTTTGCGCAAACTGAAGTCTTCTTACTGCCCAAAGATTACGTACGGTTCCGCATGACTGGCAAAATTGGGATGGAATATTCCGATGCTGCCGGGACGGTGTGGCTAGACGAAATTCATAAAACTTGGAGCAAGGAAATTGCGGATAAATTGGCGTTGCCGTTGGAAATCTGTCCACCATTGTTAGAATCCACTGCCGTCGTGGGAAATATAACCGTAGCTTACAGTGCAATTTCCGGTTTGCCTGCTGAAACTAAGGTGATTGCTGGCGCAGCGGACAATGCGGCTGGTGCAATTGGTGCGGGGATTATCAGTGAGGATAAAATTTTATCCAGTATTGGTACCTCAGGCGTAGTTTTGGCTTACGAAAAAGATCGTAAAACGGATTACGCCGGACGGTTGCATTTCTTTAATCATGCAATCCCGGATAGTTACTATTCCATGGGGGTGACGTTAGCGGCAGGTTACAGCTTAAGTTGGTTTAAGCAAACTTTTGCAGGTCAACAAAAGTTTACCGACCTAGTGGAAGATGCTAAAAAATCGCCGATTGGTGCTAAGGGGCTGCTATTTACCCCCTACATTGTGGGAGAGCGGACACCGTATGCAGACGCTCAGATTCGGGGAAGTTTTATTGGCATGGATAGTCGCCAACAACTTCACGATTTTACCCGAGCGGTAATTGAAGGAATTACCTTCTCTTTTCGTGACTTATTGTCGATTTACCGGTCCGAAGGCAAGCATTTTGTAACCGCGGTAGCTACGGGTGGTGGCGCCAAGAGTGCGCTATGGATGCAAATTCAGGCGGACGTTTTTAATATGAACGTAGTTAGTCTTGAAAACGAACAGGGTCCTGGGCTAGGTGCAGCAATGCTTGCGGCTGTTGGAGTTGGTTGGTTTAAAGATTTGGCAGAATGCTCGGAGACGTTTGTGAAGTATGGAAAAGTTTACCGCCCCAAAGCTAATAACGTTGCGAAATACGACCGAATCTACCGAATTTACCAACAAGCATACTCAGCAACCCGACCGATGACCGGTGATTTATTAAAACTTGATAATTAGGTTACTATTGACAAAGACTCAGAAATTTTCTGGGTCTTTTTATTATTCAAAATGATAAGTTAAATTTTCATTGCGAAATTCGCCAGGGGTGATTCCCATAAATTGCTTAAACGTGTGCACAAAGTGACTTTGACTAGAATAATGCAATAGGCCGCTGATTTCTTTTAACGAAAGTTCGGTAAATAGCAATAAATGCTTGGATTCCTGAATTTTCTTGTGGTTAATGTACACGTGAATCGGCTGGCCAACTTCTTTTTTAAACTGGGTAGAGATTGAAGTTTTATGCCGGTTAGTGAAATCAGCCAAATCAGCGAGGGTAATCCGATCGTAAATATGCTCATCGATATAATTTAGTATTTTTTGCACCAATTGGTTTTTGGTTGCGTATTGGTAGGAATGAATCAGGTCCATAAATTTGTAGGAGGCTTCCTGGACGGAAACCAAACATTCCGCGTAAGTATAAATGCTTTGCAAACGTTGCAATAGGGCGTCAGAAAGGCTGAACGCTTGCTCGGCTGGGACGCCGTCTTCAATGCTGACCCGGGTTAAAATTGTGATTAATCCCGCATATTTATATTTCAAACCCTCCAAGTCACTGTCCGATAATTTGACTTTGTAGGTATCCGCCATCTTTTTGAACAACCACTTTATTTTATCCGGTTCGTTTCGCCGAATTGCTTCAATGTAACGCCGTTCAAATTCGTAGGAGTCAAGGGTGTTTTTTTGGTCGCGGCGACTCGAAAGATTTTGGGCTAAGTGATAATTGGTGGATTTATAGACTCGATCATAATACCAGTGCTGCTTTTGGTTTTGCCCCAAAGTTCCACGGATGATTGCAAAAATTAAGTTAGTAAATTGTTCAAATCCTTCCCGAGAAGATTTACTGTAATGGATTCCAGCAAAATAAGTGTGTCCCTGAAAATGAATTGAATCTGATCCAGCTTCTAAAGCGCCACACGGCCCAATCATTACGGTTCCAGTTCCGTATTCGGGAAGTTCAAAAGCAAAGTTACTATAAAAGAAAGCGCCCTTCTTAAAATAACGGATCTCATTAGGATGGGTTTCTTCTAGGACTTGTTCTTTAAAGCTCCGCGAACTCCAGTTAGTTTTGGGAATCACGATTTCATATTGATCATTAACGAGGAATAAAGGAATTAAATATTCCTTGTATAACTGATCTAAAACATATTTTAAAGTTGCGTTATCCATGATCATCCCGTCCTTTGGCTTAGCTATTAACTTTATCCTAGCTGGTTGTAGGGGGAAAAGCAATTGGAAAGAGATTTTTGAAAAGTGGGACATGTTTCATAAAATGACACGCGTTACAAGTCGTGAATGCGAGTTGCAAGACTGTTGAAAACGCTTTAATAAATAAAAGCTGCCCACTATGATGTAAATGTAGACAAGCTAAGTTACATGAAAGGAAGTTTTGAAAATGGCAAAACGCGACTATATTGATACAAATACTTACACCCAGAGAGAAATTAAGTTCATGATTCACCTGGGGCTGAAATTAAAGGAAGCCATCAAAAACGGATATTATCCCCCATTATTGAAAAACAAGACGTTAGGAATGATTTTTGAGCAAAGTTCTACTAGAACCAGGACCTCTGCGGAAGCCGCAATGACGGAATTGGGCGGGCATGCACAATATTTAGCACCTGGGCAGATTCAACTTGGTGGACATGAAACCATTGAAGATACTTCTCAAGTGCTTGGACGAATTTTGGATATTATTGGCGCCCGAGTTGATCGGCACAAGACGGTTGCGGAAGTTGGTAAATACGCCAAAGTTCCAGTGGTTAATTTTATGAGTGATTATAACCATCCCACCCAAGAATTGGGAGACATTATTACCATGCAAGAACACCTTCCGGAAGGCAAACAATTGAGTGATTGCAAGATTGTGTTTGTGGGAGATGCCACACAAGTCTGCGTGTCCACAATGTTTATGGCAACTAAGATGGGAATGGACTTTGTACAATACGGACCAAAGGGGTTCCAAATGAAAGATGACGTGGTTAAAGTAGGCAAACAAAACGCTAAAAAATACGGCGGGAGTGTCACCATTACTGAAAATGCTGATGAAGCTTTACAAGATGCAGATTTTGTTTACACAGACGTTTGGTACGGTTTGTATGATGATGAAATGCCAAAAGAAGAACGAATGAAAATTTTCTACCCTAAGTACCAAGTGAACGCCGAATTGATGGCAAAGGCAAGCAGTCACGTTAAATTTATGCACTGTCTACCAGCTACTCGAGGAGAAGAAGTTACTGATGAAGTTTTGGATTCCGATTATTCGATTGTTTGGGATGAAGCGGAAAATCGGAAAACGGCGATGCGAGCGATTTTTGTTTATTTACTGAATCCCACTTTAGAATATGCTTCACCGGCAGTAGCAGCGCATTATGATGCTGAATTAGAATTAATGTTACGAAATGCTCCTGAAAGACGGCAAGGCTAACCCCGTTTTAAGCGCATGGTGCGTGATAGATTGGAGATTATATTATGGAAACGGGAAAAAAGAAATTCAAACTATTTGATGCAGTATTGATGTCGGTAGTGGTAATTTTGGTAGTTGAATCAGCCGCTCCGGCTGCTGCAATTGGCACTTCGCAATTCTTTTGGTGGATTTTTCTCTTAGGGTTATTTTTCTTGCCTTACGGTTTAATTTCCTCCGAATTAGGAACAACTTATACGGGAGACGGCGGCTTATACGACTGGGTGAAACAAGCCTTTGGTTCTCGATGGGGCGGCCGGCTAGCGTGGCTATATTGGATTAACTATCCGATTTGGATGGCAAGTTTGGCAGTGCTTTTCACCCAGGTGGCGGAAACCATTTTTAACCTAAAATTAGGAACGTGGCTTGCGGTTGGTATTCAATTAATTTTCGTGTGGTTCGTGGTAATCGTTGGTAACCAACCGGCCTCCGAAAGTAAATGGATTATGAATTTAGCTGCGTTCGCGAAAATTTTTACCATCTGTTCGTTAACGGGATTAGGAATTTACGTAGCGGTAACTAGGGGAGTGGCAAATAGTTTTGCGCCGCGGGAATTTTTACCCCAAATGAACATCAATAGTTTAAGTAATTTGTCGATTATTATTTTTAATTTCCTAGGTTTTGAAGTGGTTGCTACCATGGCGGATGATATGGACAATCCGCGCAAGCAAATCCCACAAGCAATTATTTATGGGGGAGTTTTAATTGCAGTTTTCTACTTGATGTCGGCCTTTGGGATGAGCGCAGCAATTCCTACCAACGAGTTGTCAGCATCGAGCGGGCTACTAGACAGTTTTATCCTCTTAATTGGTAAAATGAACTGGTTTGTCGTCGTTATCGGAGTTTTATTCTTGTACATTTTAGTTTCTGAAATGGTATCTTGGGCACTAGGAGTTAATTACGTAGCGGATTACGCAGCGAAAGATCACGTTTTACCAAATGTATTTGGAATTGAAAATAAGCAGCACATGCCGGTTGGAACAGGGTATTTAAACGGGGTGGTAGCTACCATCTTAATCGTGGTTGCTCCCCTGATTCCTAATCAAGACATTTTTTGGGCATTTTTCTCTTTAAACGTAATTGCCCTTCTGCTTTCGTATACGATGATGTTTCCAGCCTTTTTAAAGCTTCGTAAAATTGATCCCCAACGAGACCGCCCGTTTAAGGTTCCCGGTGGGAAGGGATTACTGTGGTGCATGACTTGGATTCCCGAGTTTTTACTTTTATTGACGGTAATCTTTACTGCGGTACCCCTGAATACTACTGCTGCAGAATTATCTGCCAAGGTGCCAATTTTAATTGGGGTTATTGTTACCCTAGTAGTTGGTGAATTAGTTGTTAGAATTGCTGAACGTCGAGAAGTTAACCAACGTTTAAAAATAAAGGAGACACAAAAATGAAGACCTTAGATAGTACCCCTAAAAAAGATGGATTTAGAATGCCAGGAGAATTTGAAGAGCATGCGGGTGCCTACATGTTATGGCCCCAACGCCCCGATAATTGGCGAAACGGCGGTAAGCCCGCCCAGAAAACTTTTGCGCAGGTAGCCGAGGCAATCGCCGAATTTGAACCAGTAACGGTGGGCGTGAATGACGATCAATACGAAAACGCCCGGAATATGTTACCTGACCAGGTGAAAGTAATCGAAATTTCCAATAACGATTCCTGGATTCGAGACTGTGGCGCGACCTTCGTGAAAAATGATCACGGAGAATTGCGTGCTGTAGATTGGACGTTTAATGCTTGGGGAGGTTTGGTAGACGGACTTTATTTCCCATGGGATAAGGACGATCGTGTTGCTCAAAAAATGGCAGAATTGGAACAAACAGATCGGTACCGGCTGGATGATTTTGTGTTAGAAGGTGGATCAATCCACGTGGATGGACAAGGTACCTTAATTACTACGGAAGAGTGCCTATTATCGGAAGGCCGTAACCCACAACTTTCTAAGGCTCAAATCGAAGAAGTGCTTAAAGAACACCTTAACTTGGAAAAAATCATCTGGCTGAAGAAGGGAATCTACCAAGACGAAACAAACGGGCACGTGGATAATATTGCTAATTTTGTTAAACCTGGGGTAGTCGCTCTTGCTTGGACGGATGATCAAAATGATCCCCAATACGAAATTTCTAAAGAAAACTTGGCGATTTTGGAAAATGCAACGGATGCCCAAGGTCGCAAGCTTAAGGTGGTTAAGTTAAGAGTTCCTAAACCAGTACTGATCACTAAAGCAGAAAGTGAAGGGGTGGACGCGGTTGATGGCACGCTACCAAGGACGGAAGGCGAGCGTCTAGCAGCTAGTTATATTAACTACTACACTGCAAATGGCGGGATTATTTTCCCACTATTTAACGACCCTATGGATAAGGAAGCTCAAAAAGTGTTGAGCGAATTATATCCAGATCGCAAAGTGGTAGGAGTTCCCGCACGCGAAATTTTACTTGGTGGAGGAAATATTCACTGTATTACTCAGCAGGTTCCTCAACGTTAAGATGAGGAAAATAATTGAGGTGGGAAGAAAAGCATAATCCTACCTCAATTTTTATTTTCAAAATATGGAGAACTAATTGAATGAAATTAGCGTGTGTTCCAATTTTTGAGAGTAAAATTAATTATTCGTAATTCAGCGATTTCTCGGACAAAGGAAGAAAATTACGAAAAAAAGTCAGAAGGGATTAATTGGCAATGAAGTTAACAACATTTCCCCAACAGGATGGTTTTTGGATGCCAGCCGAATTCGAATCCAAGGGGCAAAGTTTAATGATGTGGCCGCAGCGCCCCGATAATTGGCGTAACGGTGGTAAACCAGCGCAAAAATCTTTTGTACAGTTAGCAACATTAATAGCAAATTATCAGCCAGTAACGGTGTTTGTAAACGAAAATCAATATAAAAATGCGCGAGCGATGTTACCAACCCAGATTCGGGTTTTAGAAATGAGTAATAATGACGTTTTTATTAAAGATACGGGACCGATTGAATTGGTTAATGCTGATGGAGTCGTGCGTTGTATGGACTTTGGGTTTAATGCCTGGGGCGGATTGCTCGATGGTCTTTATTTTCCTTGGGATAAGGACCAGGAGGTAACCGGAAAGTTAGCTGACTTATTTGGCTGGGACCGTTACCAGTCGGACTTTATTTTAGAAGGCTGTTCGGTAGTGACCGACGGGGAAGGGACCTTGATTACTACTGAAGAAGTGGTACTTTCGGAAGGGCGCAACAAGGGAATTACTAAGGCTCAAGCCGAAGCGGTTTTCCAAAATTATTTGGGTGCCCAAAAGGTAATTTGGCTTCCGGAAGGATTTTTCTTAGATGAAGCTGGGGGTGACGTGGATAACATGGTTAATTTTATTCGACCAGGTGAAGTTATGTTATCGTGGACCGATAATCCAAGCGATCCGCAACACCGGATTAGTCAGCGTGCTTACGACATTTTAAGTCAGATAACAGATGCTCGTGGACGAAATTTAATAATTCATAAAATGGATTTGCCGCAGCGTCCGGTAAAATTGACGGCACTGGAAGCAGAAGGGGTTGATCCAATTAACGGAATGTTACCTCGCACGGAAGGGCAACGGTTAACCGCTACTTATGTTAATTATATTACGCTTGATCAGGCGATTATTTTTCCGGAATTTAACGATCTTAACGATCAAAAAGCCCGCCAAGAGTTGGCTAATTATTATCCCGACCGGGAAATAATTGGTTTTCCCGCTACCGAAATATTAACGGGTGGGGGCGGATTACATACAGTCGTGCTTAACATGCCGGGACATTAATGGAGGGTGGCTTATGAATTTTTTTGACATTGTAGAGTCACATCTCAGTACGTTAACCAAAAATGAACAAGCACTATTTGACTACGTAGTCTCCAACATGGATAAAATTAAAAACCAAAGTATTCGCGAAGTTGCTAGTGAAACTTACGTATCAACGGCAACGTTCCTACGCTTCGTTAAGAAAATTGGGTTTGTGGGGTTTAGCGAATTCACCACGGTAATTAAATATACCGTCCTTAACGAAAAAAACGAGCAAGAAAAAGAGATGCCGTTTGAAGTTAGCCAGGTTGATTATCGAGAAGAATATCTAAAAAATATTACTGAATCGGTCCGGGTGATCCCATCTAAGAAATTACACGAGATTACTAAACAACTGGCTAACCATCCCACCATTTACCTGTTTGCTAAAGGAATTAGTAAGTATGCGGCAGATTATGTATATTACGTTTATACGATGGCGGGATTTACGGTGAAATACCCCCGGGATCGTGATTTTCGGCGAATGGCCATTAAACAAGTTAAGTCGGATGATTTAGTTTTCATGCTTACGTATAACGGCCGCAACCGCGAGTTTTTAGAAATGATTAAACAATTAAAAGGAGCGGCGAAAACACCTTTTTTAATTTCAATCACTGAGCCGGATAACAATACGATCCAGAATTTGAGTGATATTAATTTATATATCTTTGCTGACGTAATCGAAGTTAACGACGTTGAAATCAGTTCACGGGTTTCTACAATTGCGTTGATGGAACTGATTTTGTACCAATATATTGAAGATTATGGCGGTCAAGATTTTAACTTTATGAAAAAATAAAGAGAGTGGGACAAAAGTGGGGTAGTTTGCGAGCATTAACTGAAAATTGACCATTATGCCTGAGTTTGGCATCATGGTCAATTTTTGGTTAAGCGGAACAAACTGACTTTTGTCCCACGTTTTGGCTCTATTGAAGCCAAAACAACTTTTGGGGCTAATTGTTATTTAGAATGGTCGCACGGCGTTCTTGTAATTCAGCTTTAATACGAGTTTCTTTAGCTTCGTAGCGAATGTAAAGTACCATGATTAATGCACCGATAATAAAGAAAATGGCAGGTAAATAACTAATACAGAATCTGATTGCTGATAAAGTTGCGCTGCTTTGAGCACTTCCAGCGTGATATCCAACATGATTCAGAATCATTGAAGGTGCCCATCCCCCAAGACCTGAGCCAATTTTAATCGCGAATGAGCTGCCAATAGCAGTTAAAAATCCGCTTGCACGAATACCGTTTTTCCACTCGCCGTAGTCAACCGTGTCTGAAAGCATAGCAAATGGCATAGAAACGGAAATCCCGGTACCGATTGAAGCAATACTCCATACTACTGATAACAAAATTAAAGAATGCCCTGCAAGAGGGATTAAAAGCTGTCCTATTGCAGCAATTAACATGCCTAAAATTAAAACGTGTGATTTTTTAAATTTTTTAACCAATAGTGGGATCAATAGCATTCCGACCATCTGGAACATTACCAACCCGTTGAGAATAGAGGCAAATCCTTTTATACCAAGATTGTATTGTGTGTAGTAAACCACAACGGAAGTTCTTGAGGCATTACCTAACCAGTAAAAGATAAATACAACGACTAAAATCACCCATGGCCAGTTATTCTTAGCGGCCTTAATTGATTGTAAAATAGGGAGTGATTTTTGCGTCGATTGATTGATTTCTCGGGTGTCAAAGAACGCAAATAACAGTAAGATAAATCCTAAAATTCCAAAAACAATGGCTGTGTATCGCCAACCTAGTAGGTCGTTACCTTTACCTAAAAATGCGGCGATTCCTAGAGTGAAAGTTGCGGTAATAAAGTAACCGATGTTTCCGCCAATCATCCGAGTACTGTTTAATTTAATTCGTTCGTCAGAATCATTAGAGAGATTAGGTAAAATCGATGTGATCGGAGTGGACATCCCTGTATATGAGATTCCAAACAATAGGTATGTAATCATTGCCCACCAGAATTTAGCGTTTGTAGTTAATTGCGGTGACCAAAACATTAGAACGAACAGGATGGCAAAGGGAAAGGCCATCCACAAAAAGTAGGGTCGACTTTTGCCCCATTTAGTATGAGTGTGATCAATGATAAATCCCCAAACGGGAGCGTCAAAAGCGTCAAGAATCCGCGCAGCAAGTAAAATGGTACCTGCAGCGGCTACTGATAGACCAAAGATGTCAGTATAATAATACAGGATAAATGTAGTAACCGTTGTATATAGTAGGTTACCTGCTGCATCGGTACTGGCATAGGCAAGCATCCGATGGAAAGGAACCTTGGCATTGTTTTTCATAGCTTCAGCAACTTTATTAGTCACGATAGAACCTCCATTTCAATAGTCGAAAGCGATTTCATTTAGGGGCGAAATTACGATTTAGGATTCTTAATTAGGATTAGTTTAGTAATGCGCTTTCAAAACCAAATTTAGTTCAATTATTCCAATTTGAAAATCTAATAGATGACAGAAAATTTATAAAATATCACACTTCATAATATCTAAACTTGGTGAATAAGTTATCCTGAAGATGGCGGTAGAAAATAAAGGAGGTGCGCCAATGAAGCAATACATTTCAATTTCTTGTTTACCGTTGCCAACTTTTATTGAGGGTAACGAAGCAACTTTTTATCCTGGTGATCGACACCCCAACCGAACTGACTTACAATACTTTGTTTTGATATTTATGACCAAGGGGGCTTTATATATTGCTGAAAATGGAAAAGATTACACAGTCTCGGCTGGAGAAATGATGATTCTTCTACCTAAACATCATCATTACTCGTGGAAAGCAATTGACGAGGAAACCCATTATTATTGGGTACATTTTTATGTTTCGGGGCACTGGACGCAAGCTAATTCACCTACGTCTATGAGGCCAACAATTGAGGTACCAACTCTGCATTATAATACGCCAATATTAACGCTTCATCTGGTTAAACATACCCGGATTCCTGAGTTTGATAAAGTTTTAGACACGGTAAAAAAATTGTTTGATGAGAGTACCAAATCACAAAGTTTTGGTTTTTGGCGAGCTCAACAGCTTTTTATTGACGTTTTACAATTTATTCAAGTACACTCCAAAGAAGAAAGCAAGCTTAACGAACTTGCAGATCAGGTTCAACGGTACTTACGGGATAATTATGCGCAAAAAATTACTAATGAGAGTTTAAGCGCACAATTTCATTTCCATCCTAACTATATTTCGCGAGCTTTGAAACAGACTGTTGGACTGACGCCGGCAGAATTTTTAGTGCAGTATCGGATGGAAGAAGCTGAAAAACGGTTATTAAATACAGAAATGACTATTTCTGAAATTGCTGAAAGTTTGGGTTTTCAAAATGTTTATTACTTCTCCACGTCATTTAAAAAGTATACCGGAATGGCACCGCAAAAATATCGGAGCGAAAAACAGGTTTGAAAAGGTTAGTTTTTATAAAAATAAGTTACAAAATTGCATTTATCCTAAAATGAAAGCGGTTATCATGATAATTAAGATAATATAAGGCATTTAGCCGGTAAGAAGGTAACAAAATGGATAATAAAGAATTCTTGGTGCAACAAAGTCATCGTGGAGCAGTAACTAAATTACAATTAAAAAGTGACTCTTCTGCTATGAACTGGGTTATTGATCCTGCATACTTGGCTGAGACGGGTTATCACGATGAAGATAAATTGTTTGGGGAATTCACTCTAAGATTTAATGAGAAGAATTATAACAGTATCGATTATCTTCCAGAAATTAAACAAGGAGCGGATGCTTGTCAGGTGACTTTTAAAATTGGTGATGTACGAGTTAGCAATACTTATAAGTTACATGCTCGTGATTTGCAATGGAACATAGCTTTAGAAAACATGACTAATCGACCAATTAAAATTGAAAATTTTGGCGTATGGGCAAGTTTTGCATACATAATGTTTCGTGATTTAAAGGTCCAACGAAACGCAAATCAATCGGCAGCAGTTTTTCCTTCAATTTCACCAAATTATACTAAATTAGCCGTTGTTCGCCGAGACAATACATTTCCTAATTTAGGACTTTACCAGACGGCGAGAAGTATGCAATCTGTCGGAACTTATAACGAATACTGTAACCGCTTTTTCGAGAATGTATCACCTTCACTAGATGGAATGCTATTCCATCAACTAGTGCTGGCTGGAGGTTATCCTAATGCGAAACAAGCACCTACTGATGATTGGATTTACTCCCGAAAGACATTGAATTTAAGCGGACGTCAAGAAAAAAATTGGGAGTTTAGGTTAGCTTCCTTTACTAACCAGGATAATTTTTATGAGGTGGCTCAACGATACGAACATCCATATATCCAATTTGCGCCGCTTGTAACCAACACAACGCAGAAATTGGTTCTTGATGAAGATTCGACTCAACACATTAGTAAAATCACGGATTGTTATCAAACTAAAAAGAACTTAGAGTACCAAGATTTAACCGCAAAATTAGAAGGAAGATATTTAGAATATGCGGTCAGTGGAGGGGGCGAGCACCAAATAATAATTGAATTTGATAACGGAAAAACTGACATGATCGTTTTTAATAAAATGAATTCTATCAAGCAGTTACTGCGACAACGAGCTGACTATATTATTGAACACGCTTATTTAGGTCCTGAAGGTACGCCAGCATATGGTTTTGCACCAATTTCTAATCAAGGTGAATCTATAGGTAAAATGAATTTCGTAATTCAAGAGTGTTTGCTGGATCCAACGGTTAAAAATCGTGCCCAGAAAATACGGTTAGTTGAAGAAAGTGCAGTTAAGTATGTGCGTGAAAAATGGTTTGAAAATGGAGACTTTAGAAGACCTCGGAAATTATATGGCGATTTTTATCGAGTAATGGATTTAGAATACATTGCACACTTGTACTTCTTACTATCTCAATGTGATGATCAGGTCTTACGACTCCACACGGCTAAGGACTATTTGAAATGGGCAGCGGAAGTCTTAAACGTGCGAGTTAATCCCAACCTTCATGAGGATCCACGTGGTAAGGCGGAAGCACAAATGTTAGGGCAGTATTTCTTATACGTGGAGGACTTACTTGAAGCTCTAAAAGCGAAGGGGCTGGATAAAGAAGAACGTGAAATAGAAACGGCTTGGCAAAATACAACGGAAAGAATTGCAAAAACTAGCAATCAATTGTCTGCGGCAGTAACCGAACACTTTTATGATAATGCGGGCTTTGGTCCAGCTGCTGGTGCCTTGGCATTGGCTGGTTATTCACACGCTTCGCGAATTTATGGTGAACTATTGAAAGCTAATATTGGATATAGCAATGATTTTCGTGCTCAAAGCCCGGATCGGTGGTGGGAAGCTTTATCATATATGATCCACTCTTTGTGGGGTGGCGTGACAGCTGCCTCAGCAGTAATTACTGGTAGAGAGCTTAATGATCCGGCATTGATTAAAGCTGGAAATCGGGCAACGGCAGCAGTGCTCTATATGTATGATGCCAATGCGACAACTACTAAAAGAAAACTCAAAACTGGTGAAGCAGCGTCTACGTATAGTATCGCTGGACCAAATCTTAACCGACCTGATTTATCACGAGATCGGTTCGGCCAATCAGTGTTTTATACAAATGGTGGTATTTTTTCTAAGTTGTTCCCTAATGGCTATACTGGCGAAGACGATTGGGATATGGGCGAAGAACTTGTAGCATATTTAAACGGCTTAGGACAAGAAACCTACGTATTTCAAAATAAAAATGGTGAGATGGAAGTCATTAATGGACAAATTATTGCCAAAGAAGGTTTGAAGATTGTAATTAGGAGTCACGCACCATACCCTACGCGTTATATTGACCTAGATAGCGGCAATGTATTGCGAAAGAATGTAGATGAAGTTATTTATGACACCCAACAGCATTGCTTTGAATCTGAAAAAGAATGACCGTAATTACTCGCAATTCATCCAGCAAGTGCTATGCTTAACGTAACAAGAAGGTTCATTGAAAGGAGCTCATTCAAATGGATATTCAAAATAATTTGATTACGTTGGCAGATGGCAATCAGATGCCACAAGAAGGCTTTGGATTATATAAAGTTCGTGGACAAGCAGCGGTTGACACGGCGGTGAAAGCAGCCTACGAAAACGGCTACCGGTTGTTTGATACGGCACAACTCTACGAAAATGAACAAGAAGTGGGAAATGCGTTTAAAAAGTTTGCGATTCCCCGGGAAAATATTTTTGTGACTACCAAAGTGACGGAGGCGCGGCAAGGTTATGACGAAGCGATTGCCTCGGTAAAAGAATCCCTGCAGAAGTTGCAAATGGACTACGTCGATTTGTTACTGATCCATTGGCCGGTTCGTCAACACTTTTTTGAAACGTGGCGCGCATTTGAGGATCTGAAGAAGGCGGGCTTGACCAAGTCAATCGGGGTCAGCAACTACCAAACTATTCATTTGGAATATTTGGCGACTAAGGCGAACGAAATGCCGGTGGTTGATCAGGTGGAAATGCATCCCTTCTTAACCCTTAAACCAGTGATCGAATTTAATAAACAACACAACATCGTTACCCAAGCGTGGAGCCCATTAGGACGCGGAACGGTGCTTGACCAAGAAGTGCTTAAGGAGATTGCGGATAAGTACCAAAAATCGCCTGCCCAAGTAGTTTTGCGGTGGCACTTGCAAAACGGGGTGGCGTTCATTCCGAAGTCGGTGCATGAAGAACGAATTGCCCAAAATGCCGACATCTATGATTTTGAACTGTCTGATGAAGAAATGAAGCAAGTCGACAAGCTAAATAAGTTCGCAAGAACGGGCCGCGAACCAGAATTGACGTATGAATATGGACGGATGTATTAAAAAGAGTGCGGAGAAACCCGGGTAGCTTATGAGGACTAACAGAATTATGGGAGTAATCGCGGTTTTAGCGATTACTCCCATAATTTAGTTAGCCGGAAGGAGCTGGGTTTCGGAGCACGTTTCGACGAGGCAGCAGAGGGGCACAAGTCCAAGCCATTAAAAAATATGGGGACTGTGACAAAAGTCTCTAAACCAAAAACGGTTCATGAGAGGAAATTCCTCATGAATCGTTTTTTGATGTTTTGACTTCAATAGAGCCAAAATGTGTGCCAAAAGTCAGTTTGTTCCGCTTAACCAAAAATTGACCATCATGCCAAATTCAGGCATCATGATCAATTTTCAGTTAATGCTCGCAAACTAACCGACTTTTGTCACACTCTCTATATTTTTTGCTAGATATAAAAAACTAGGGTTTTCCGCCCCACCTTGCGCACTTTTCTCCCCTGGGATACACTATCCGTAAATTGATAACGTTTTCATAGTGGTTAGGAGAGGTTTTTATGGTGAAGGATCAAGTAGCAGCAATGCTGCAATCGGTAACTGAAAGAGAAGATTGGCAAGAACACGGCGCCACCGCGGAGGACTTTAGTCAACGATTAGGAGTGCGGCGGAATACAATTAGTGCGTACTTAAATGATCTTTGTAAAGAGAAGGTTGCAATTAAACTTAATTCACGTCCAGTTAAATTTTGGGATAGGGCAACTTTAGAACAGCGATACGACATTGTTTTAGAAAATACAGAGTTTGAAAGTCAAGCGGCGTTGGAAAACATTGTATCTCAGCCTAAACGGACGGCCTTTGACGAAGTAATTGGCGGACACGGTTCGCTATACACCCCTATTGAAAGGTTGAAAGCGGCCGCTGGCTACCCAGGAACCGGGTTACCCGTTTTAATTACCGGGCCTACGGGAGCGGGGAAAACTTATTTAGCGCAAGTTTATTACCAATATTGCGTGGATAAGGGGTATTTAGCACCAGAATCCCGCTTTGTGCACCTAAACTGCGCGGAGTATGCTGACAATCCGGAACTTTTAGCAAGTAATTTATTTGGTTATAAAAAGGGAGCCTTTACGGGCGCGAATCAAGATAGTACGGGACTATTTGATGAAGCAGATGGCGGAATGCTGTTTCTTGATGAAATTCACCGGCTTGATGCTAAGGGACAGGAAAAACTGTTTAATTATTTGGACAACGGGATGATCACGCCGTTGGGAGCAACTAAAGAGGGGCATCATGTACAAGTTCGGCTAGTTTTTGCAACTACCGAGGATATTCAAAGTCATTTCTTAGACACTTTTATTCGCCGGATTCCCATTCAAATTGAAATCCCGGAACTAAACGACCGCCCACGTCAGGAACGTGAAAACTTGGTTAAGTTATTTTACCTCCGCCAATCCCAGAAAATTCAACGCAAAGTGTTAGTGAACACCTCGGTGCTGAATATTTTAAGTTCCAGCAGTTATCTTGGTAACGTGGGTCAGTTAAAGAATACCATTTTAATCTCGGTGGCCAATAGTTTACAGCGGGCAGCGCAAAGCTCGAATATTGAAATCTTATTAGCAGACGTGCCCAAAACGGTAATTGACCATAATATTCAAGACGCAAGTTTACTATCGTTTAGCGACCAGTTCATCAGCGTGTTGCCAACCATGAAAATTGATGATTTAATCTCCGAATCCCAGGCGTATACCGATGAAATTAAACGGGTCATGTTAAAAATTATTCAACAATTTCAGCAAACAGCCAAACGGGACACCTTCATTGATAATGCCATCGACGAAATTAACCAACTGTGTGACTACTTAATTTTTAAGAAGGATACGGAAAAAAGCGACATGTCGGTGGGGTTTTTGAAAAAGATGTTTGCCGATCGAATTGCTAACGTCGAAAACAATAGTGATACCCAGTTTATGGGCAACGTCGCGCTAGTTTTAGCATATTACTTTTACAACCGTAACCGTGCTAACTGGCATTTGGTACAACGCGACGAACAGTGCATTCAGCAAATTAACGCCACTTTTCATGGTGAGGATGTTGAGGTCGACCAAATTGTTGGGGACCTACGTTTAATCACCGCAAAGACCATGAATTTGCACCTTGATGACGTGGATGAACTATTTATTCATCTGTACCTACGGAGTGTGAAGAAGGAAACCGATAGCCAAAACATTCGTTGCATTATCCTCTCCCACGGCTATTCGACCGCCAGCAGCATCGCTAGCGTGATCAATAATTTATTTAACGAACACGTAATGGACGCGATCGACATGCCGTTGGATATTGATGTGGCGGAAATTGGTGAAAAGGTCAGCAGTTACGTGAAAAATCGCCAAATTAACCGGGGACTAATTTTAATGGTTGATATGGGATCCTTGGAGGGCATTCAAAAATTTATTAGTAGTGAAATTGATTTTCCGATTGCCATTGTTAACAACGTCTCAACTCAGTCGGCGTTGCTAGTGGCTGATGATATTCGGCATCATAAAGATATTGAGCAAATCATGCGAAACGTTCGGCAGGCGATGGTGCCTAAAACACAAATTATCTATCCAAAAGAAATTAAGCGCAATCTAATCGTAACCTGCTGCTTTACCGGAATTGGCACGGCTAATAGTGTCAAAAAATTGCTGCTGGATAGTATGCCGGTAGAAGTGGACTGTCAAATTCAGGCCTACGAGGTTGACCGGTTAAAGGCTGAAGAACAAATTGCCATTTTCAATAAGTTGTACAACGTGGTGGCGGTAGTGGGGACGATTGACCCCGGGCTTCCCGACGCCCCATACATTTCCTTGGAAAGCATTATTTCCGGAAGCGAGATGGAGAAGTTGGATAAGGCTTTGCAAGTATGCATGACTACGGAGCAGCTCCAACAGTTTAAAGAACAACTGATTCACAGTTTTTCATTAGAGCGGGTAATTAATTCTATTACCATTCTGGATGCGCATTTGGTGATGGATAATATTGACCGCGCCATTAATAAATTTAACCAGTTAAGCGGGCACCAGTTAGGCAACATCACAAAAATGTCGTTATACGTGCATGTGAGCTGCCTAATTGAGCGATTAATCCGAAACGAACCGATTACCAGCTATGATTTAGAACAACTTTCCGACACTGAAGACCAACGACTTTTTAAATGGATAAAAGAGTCTTTTAGTGTGATTGAAAAAATTTATAGTGTCGAAATCCCAGCCTCCGAGTACGGCTATATTTTCGACATTATCCAAGCAGATGCCTAAAAATCAGCGATTTGATTGAATAAAGGAAGGGCGTGCCAGAAGTTGGCACGCCTTTTGCTTTTATAAGGGTGTAAGGAAATGGTAGGTGATAAGGTTTGAAAATTATATTAGCAAGTCATGGCGCCCTCGCAAAAGGGATGAAAGATACGTTAGATATGATTGTGGGAAATCAGGTAAGTATTCAGGCATATTCTGCTTATGATGAGGAAAATGTCGATTTTGCTTCGGATATTAGCCAACAGATCACGCGAGAAGTAAATGAGCAATTCATTATCGTGACTGATGTGATGGGCGGTTCGGTTAATAATGCAATGACTGAATTAGTGCTACGTTATAAAAATGTTTTTTTGATAACTGGGATGAATTTGCCTCTAGTACTATCATTAGCAACTTATTCAGGAGACTTAGATTTAAAGGCACTTGATGAACTAGTTCAAGAAGGAAAGCGAGGATTGATTAACGTAAATAAAATGGTTGAATCTGCAAAGGAGGAATAAAAATGATTAAAGTAATCAGAATTGATCATCGTTTATTACATGGACAGGTGATTTTTGCTTGGACTAAGTCGCAGGGAATTGAACGAATTGTGGTAATTGATAACGTTGCGGCTGGTGATGATTTCAAGAAAATGTCATTGAAATTATCCAAGCCAGCAGACATTAAATTGAGTGTGTTTAGTGTTGATCAAGCTAAGGAACGAATCGCCAAAATAAATAATTTGAAGAGTAATACCATGATTATTTTTGGAGATGTTTTACAAGCTGGACAGATTGTCCCACTTTTGGAAGGAGTTAAAGAAATTAACTATGGAGGTGTTAAAAATCGGCCAGACACGAAGCGATTCAGTAATGCAGTTTTTCTAACGGAAGAAGAAGTTAAGTGTAGTCAGGAATTAAAGAATCTAGGTTTTGATTTGTATATGCAACAGGTACCAACCTCTAAGAGAGAAAGTTTAAATGAACTAATTTAGGAGGTTAGATATATGCTTTTAAATGCCATTTTACTTGGAATCATTGCCGTATTTGGGACGATGGATTCCAGAATGCTGGGGCGGACTAACTTTGAGCAACCACTAGTAATGGCGGCCCTAGTAGGTGTTGCTTTGGGCGATTTAACAAAGGGGTTAATTGTTGGGGCATCTCTAGAATTAATATTCATGGGGATAGTAAATATTGGGGCAGCAGCTCCGCCGGATCTAGTTTTGGGCTCGGTGATGGCAACTGCTTTTGCAATCTTATCGGATACAAATGCTCAAACTGCTTTAACTATCGCCCTTCCGGTTGCAATCCTAGGACAAATGGTGGGAATTCTTTTACGGATGTTTATGTCTACTTTTGTTCACAAAGCGGAAAGCGACATAGAAAAAGGCGAGTTTGCCAAAGCTAGAAGGTTTCACATTCTATGGGGTCCCATTTTATATTCATTGATGTATTTCGTACCCGTATTTGTTGCCATTTATTTTGGAGCTGATGTAGTTAAAGAAATTGTTCAATCGATTCCTGCTTGGCTTACTAATGGATTGAATTTAGCAAGTAAAATCTTGCCCGCGTATGGGTTTGCACTACTAATGCAAACGATGCTGTCGAAAAAGACGGTTGCATACTTGTTATTAGGATTTTTTATCACCGCTTACGCAGGTTTGTCAGTTACCGGTGTAGCAATCTTTGCGGCATTACTTGTAATTATTTTAAACGAAATATTGCCTAAAAATAGCGTTGATCAGGGGTTAACTAGTGATGAAGACGATGATTTAGAGGAACTTTAGGAGGTGAGATGATGGCTGAAAATACACAAATAGATTCAAAAAAGTTAAGAAAAAAGTATTGGTCCTTCTTCTGGCGTTCTTATGCAATCCAGGCCTCTTGGAACTATGAAGGACAAATGAATTTAGGCTTTCTGTACGGAATCGCACCAACTATTGATAGTTTATATAGCTCTAAAAATGAAGAAGATTTGCAACGTAAGAAAGCGGCTTACAAGCGGCACTTAGCTTTTTACAATTGCACCCCTCAAACGAGCGCATTTGTTCTAGGGTTGGCTTCTTCGATGGAAGAAGAGTATGCTCGTGAACCCACTTCGTTCAACCCGGATTCGATTAACGCGGTTAAAGCATCGTTGATGGGACCACTATCTGGAGTTGGTGATTCATTTTTCCAAGGAACTATTAAAGTTTTAGCGTTTGGTTTAGGAGTTAACTTTGCTAGACAAGGCAGTATTTTGGGACCAATTTTAGCAATCTTAATTTCATTTGTTCCGGCAGCGTTAGTTACATACTACGGTGGAAAGTTAGGCTACACAGCTGGAAATAGCTTTTTGAAGAAACTTACTAGTCAAGGAATTATGGACCGAGCAATGTATTTGGTAACAATCGTTGGACTAATGGTAATCGGATCAATGATTGCAAGTATGATTGGAATTACCACGCCAATTCACATGGGTAAGACGTTTAATCTCCAAAAGACATTGGACACCATCTTCCCTCAGATGATTCCGTTATTGGTTACTTTCTTTATGTATTGGTTGTTGCATAAAAAAGTTAAAACGGGATGGATCCTTACAATTTGTATTTTAAGTGGTTTATTATTCAGCGTTTTAGGGATTTTAGCTTAAACATAGTAATCAGTTAATAAAATATTTTAATTATATTAGGAGGAATTTTTATTATGAACATGTCACCTAAATCAATTATTGCGGATATCAAGAAGAAAAATAGCAAAATTAACCGAGTGATCTTTACCGGCTGTGGGGCGTCGATGGCGGACCTATATCCAGGATACTACTTTATTTCGCACGAAAGTAAGCGCTTCTTATCGGCTTTTATGCAAGCAAATGAATTCAATTATGACACTCCACAGGATGTTGGTGAAAACACAATTGTCATTACAGCCTCACTTGGAGGAACTACTCCAGAATCGATTGAAGCTACCAAACATGCCCGTGAATTAGGTGCTCACGTTATTACACTATCGCACATGCCAAATTCACCAATCATTAATGCAGCTGAATATGGTTTAGTACATGGTTTTGAAGAAGACTACGCACATAAGACAGAAAAAATGACCCTAGCACTTAAGTTAGCAATAGAAATTGTAAATCAGTTTGAAGGTTATGAATTTTATGAAGACGCACAAAAAGCATTTGATGGATTATTCGATTTAATTAACCAAGAAGCTGCGATGGTCGATCCTGCTGCAGAAGAATTTGCTGCACGCTATAAAGATGAGAAGAATATCTACGTGATTGGTAGTGGTGCAAGTTCGGATGTAGCCTACTCTACTGCTTCATTCTTATTTATGGAAATGCAATGGATTAGTGCTCCAACCATTCATTCAGGCGAACTTTTCCATGGCCCATTTGAAATGGCTTTGAAAGACACACCATACTTACTATTTATGAATGACGGTAAGACGCGCCACCTAGACGCACGGGCAATGGCATTCCTACAACGCTTTGACACTAAATTAACAATTATTGACGCTAAAGACCATGGACTAGCATCAATTGCTTCTAAGAATGTAATTGATTACTTTAATCCAATGTTACTTACAGGAGTTATGCGGGTTTACGCAGAAAAACTTGCGGCTGCACGGCAACATCCGCTAACTAAACGGCGCTACATGTGGAAATTAGAAAACTACTAAAAATTTTAAAAGTGGGACTGCGTTTGTTGGCGGTCCCATTTTTTAAAGAGGTGATTACGTGAAAAAAGCTTTTATTTTTGATATGGATGGCGTTTTAATTAGGTCTGAAGAATTTTATTTTGAAAGGCGGATGCGTTTCTTTAAAGAAAATAATTTGACCCCTGGTTCTTCAGATATAGATGATTATATTGGAGTGTCAAATGAAAAGGTCTGGGAAAATTTAGTACCAGAACCAAGTGAGCGCGAGCAAATTAGAACAAAGTATCAGCCCTTTTTGGAAAAGAATAAAATTAATTATCAAGAATACTTGGACAAACAAGTCCCCAAAGTTCTTGCAACGTTGCAAAAACAAGGAAAAATGCTGGCATTAGCATCAGCTGGAGAAGAAAAGGAAATAAATCGGATGCTACGTGAATGTGATTTGGCACAATGTTTTAACGTAGTGATTAGTGGTGAAAAGGTAAAGAAAAATAAACCAGCACCAGACGTCTATCTAGAAACAATCAAAGCTTTGCATGTTTCTAAAGATGATTGTGTGGTGGTAGAAGATAGTCCTACAGGAATTTTAGCAGCTAAGCGAGCAGGATTGGAAGTGTGGGCGGTCCCAGCGCCAGTAGATCAAAATTTGGCTGACGTGGTTTTAGAAGATTTTGGGAGTATTATTGAAAAATAAAATTGGCGTTGATAGTTGGATAAAAAAGTCTTCAATAAATTAAAATTTGATTTTACTTCTCCATTTTTCCAGTATAATAGAACGGTCCAAGCAATCAAAAGAGAAGTAGGAGAAAATGATGACATACCCACAATTAGATTTAGCAAACGTAAAAGGAACTAAGATAACGATTCAGACTAACCATGGTGACATTAAGGTGCAGCTTTTTGACGAGTTGGTACCCAAGACGGTCAAAAACTTCGTTGAATTGGCTAAGCAAGGTTACTATGACGGGGTGATTTTTCACCGCGTGATTCCAGATTTCATGATTCAAGGTGGCGACCCGACTGGTACTGGAATGGGTGGCGAAAGCATTTATGGTAAAACCTTTGAAGATGAGTTTTCCAACCAGCTTTACAATTTAAATGGCGCGCTATCGATGGCTAACGCGGGTCCTAACACGAACGGTAGCCAATTTTTCATCGTTACTAATACCAACGTGCCTAAGAAAATGATCCGGCAACTAAAGGCGGCTGAGTTTCCAGAGGAAATTGTAGAAGCTTACCGAAAGGGCGGTACACCATGGTTGGATGGCCATCATACGGTATTTGGTCAGGTGATTGAAGGAATGGACGTGGCCGAAGCAATTAGTAAAGTGGATCGTAATTACGAAGACCGTCCTACAGAAGATGTCGTGATGGAAAAAGTATTGGTGGAAGAATAAGCGCTCAAATAATTTTTTGAACAGTTTTAAGGATTTAACGAAAATGGAAAGTTGAACCTGGCTTTCGCAATTGGAGTGGAAGTTTAGCTGATAAGGCATCCGGTTTCTGTAACCAAGTGGAATTCGGGAACATAGGAAATCCAAACTTTCCGATAAATCCCCAATTGGTATCTAAGTAAAAATTCGTTGTTAATAATCGCAACCCGATTATTGATGACGAATTTTTTTTTGGTTGGCGTATTTAAATAAGAGTCGTATAAAAAATTTTGTGGGATAAACCTTAATCTATAAAGCAAAATGCCCCGTTTTCACTAAGGTAAAACGTTTTAACTTAACATATTTTCAATAATTAAGTTTACAAATGATAAAAATGGCGCTATTATGTAAGCGTTAACAAAAGCAAATAATAAGGAGATTTTATTATGAATTTAGCAAAATACATTGATCACACAATTTTGGCACCAGAAGCCACCCAATCACAGGTAGATCAAATCATTAAGGAAGCTAAGAAATACGATTTTGCTTCCGTAGTAGTTAATCCATACTGGGTTTCGTACGTGGCAGATAAGTTGAAGGGTACCGACGTCAACACGGTTACCGTAATTGGTTTTCCTCTTGGAGCAAATACCACGGCCACCAAGGTGTTTGAAGCAAAGGATGCGTTGCAAAATGGCGCTACGGAATTAGACATGGTAATTAATATCGGTGAACTTAAAGCTGGCCATGACGATGCGGTTCTCAATGATATTAAAGCCGTAGTCGAAGCTGGGCATGCTGAAAACCGGCACGTTAAGGTCATTATTGAAACCGCTTTATTGACTGACGAAGAAAAGGTTCGGGCTTGTGAACTTTCCGAAAAAGCGGGGGCCGATTTCGTAAAAACTTCGACAGGTTTTTCAACGGCTGGTGCGAAGGTAGCGGACGTGAAACTAATGAAGCAAACGGTTGGTGACCGGTTAGGCGTTAAGGCATCCGGTGGAATTCACACTAAGTCAGAAGCCGAAGCCATGATCGAAGCGGGAGCAACTCGTTTAGGAGCAAGTTCCGGCGTCAAGATTATGAATAGCTAAAAATAAAGTGAGGCAGTTTAGTTTTAGGAGGGGTTTAAATGAAGTTCAAACGAGTTTTTACAATTGTCACGGATTCGGTCGGCATCGGTGAAGCTAGTGATGCCGCTGATTTTGACGATGTTGGCGCAGATACTTTAGGACACATCGGTGAGTTTTGGAAGGGCAACTTCCAGGTTCCTAATTTACAAAAATTAGGTCTAAGCAATATTCGGCCTGATCACCCAATTAAAGGAGTTCCGGTGGCGGACCATCCGCAAGGGTTCTTCGGTAAAATGCACGAGGTCTCCGTTGGAAAAGATAGTATGGACGGTCATTGGGAAATGATGGGGGTGCCGGTTAAAGAACCCCTAGGCTTTTTCCCTAACGGCTTTCCGCAGGAATTAATTGATAAAATCGCTAAGTTTAGCGGTCGCTCGGTGATTGTAAACAAACCGTACTCGGGAACCGAAGTTATTCATGATTACGGAGAAGAACAGCTGAAGACGGGAGCGCTAATCGTCTATACCTCTGGTGATTCAGTTTTGCAAATTGCGGCTAATACTGCGGTAATTCCGCTAGAAGAGTTGTACAAAATTTGTGAATACGCACGCTCGATTACCATTGATAAACCTTACCGGATTGGCCGCATCATTGCCCGCCCGTACGTTGGAACGAATAAGGACAATTTCAAACGAACTTCGGATCGCCACGATTATACTTTAGCGCCAACTAGTGAAACGGACATGGATCGACTCAAAGCGGCCGGGTTCTCCGTTTTAGCGGTTGGTAAAATTAACGACATTTTTTCAGGCCAAGGGATTACGGATGGGGTTCACACGGAAAGTAACCACGACGGAATGGTACGGACGATTGAAAACGCGCAAAAGGACTTTACCGGATTTAGTTTTACTAACCTAGTTGATTTTGATGCCATGTATGGTCATCGGCGGAATCCTGAAGGCTACGGAAAGGCCTTGATGGAATTTGATCAACAACTGGGTGAACTATTGCCACTCCTAAAGGATGACGACCTGTTGGTTATTACAGCGGATCACGGAAATGATCCTGGATTTAAGGGAACGGATCACACCCGGGAATACGTCCCGTTGTTGGCTTATACTCCTAGGGTTGCTGAAGGTAAATCACTGGGCGTGCGGGATACTTACGCTGATTTAGGGGCAACCATTTTGGACAACTTTAACGTTGCCGGTAACGGAGTTGGAACTAGTTTCTTAAACGAATTGCAATAAGGAGGAAATACCATGAGTACACACATTGCGGCACAAAAAGGCGAAATTGCGGACACCGTTTTACTACCAGGGGACCCACTTCGGGCAAAATACATTGCCGAAACTTTCTTAGAGAATGCGGAATGTTATAATACCATTCGAAACGCTTTTGGATATACCGGTACGTATAAAGGCAAACGGGTATCCGTTCAAGCAACTGGCATGGGCATTCCATCAATTTCCATTTATACAAATGAATTAATTAACGAATACGGGGTTAAAACCTTGATTCGTGTGGGAACCTGTGGTGGAATGAGTCCCGATATTCACGTCCGGGACGTCCTCATTGCCCAAGGAGCAAGTACGGATTCTTCCATTATTAGAAATACGTTTGGTCGGGATATTTATTACGCTCCGTTAGCAGACTTTGCAATGGTTGAAAAGGCGCACCAAGTTGCGCAAGCTAACCAAATTCCAGTGCAAGTAGGCAACGTTTTGTCTGAAGACCGTTTTTACAACGACGAAATTGACCGTCAAAAACTGGTTCAATACGGCGTCAAGGGTGCAGAAATGGAAGCAGCCGCGTTGTACTTACTAGCAGCGAAGTATGGCGTACGTGCGCTTGCAGTATTGACCATCAGTAACCATATCATCACTGGCGAAGAAACTACCGCGGAAGAACGGGAAAAATCGTTTGATGACATGATCAAAGTTGCGTTAGAAACGGCAATTAGCTAAGGAGCGGAATTTAATGTATTTAATCGTTAACATTATTGGATTAGTGGTTTTCCTGAGTTTAGGAGTACTTTTTTCCAAAAACCGGCAGCAAATCAAGTGGAAATCGGTCGGTATCATGGTGGTATTTAACCTCGTTTTAGCGTGGTTTTTAACCAGTTTCCCGATTGGCCGCAGCATTGTTGCGGGAGCTTCGGCAGGATTTAACCAATTAGTCCAAGTTGCTTATCAAGGGATCGCCTTTGCGCTTGCCGATTGGGTGGACGTGAAGTCAATGAACTTCGTGACCAGTTCGTTATTACCAATTTTGATGATCATCCCGCTGTTCGATATTTTAACGTACGTGGGAATTTTACCGTGGATCATCAAGTGGATAGGCCGCGGACTGTCTAAATTAACCGGACAGCCGAAATTCGAGTCGTTCTTTGCGGTGGAGATGATGTTTCTGGGAAATACGGAGGCACTCGCGGTTTCCTCCCTGCAACTCCAACAAATGAAGGCGGAACGCAACCTAACCTTGGCAATGATGTCAATGAGTTGCGTAACGGCTTCGATTATCGGTGCCTATACGAGTTTAATGCCTGGACAGTTCATCCTCACGGCGATTCCGATTAACGTGATTAACGCAATTATCATCACGAACATGTTGAATCCGGTCACGGTAACGCCTGAAGAGGATACGATTGCCACAATGACGGGTTCCGGAAGTTCAGCAAGCGCACAAGACGTGGGTTCGGGCTCGGAAACGCTGGCCGAAGCGACGATAGCTGAAGACGAAGTGCCAACGCGGGAACCATTTTTCTCGTTTCTGGGTGATTCAATCTTGAACGCGGGCAAACTGGTGTTAATCATTACCGCCAACGTAATCGCGTTCGTTGCCTTAGCAGCGTTAGTGGATAAACTACTAGGAATCATTAATCCTTGGCTTACCCTAGAGCACATTTTGGGAATCGTGATGTTCCCGTTTGCGTGGTTAACCGGGCTAAACGTCCACGATGCCTTCGAATTTGCGCAATACATGGGAACTAAGTTAGTTACCAACGAGTTTGTCGTAATGGGCAAGGTGACGGGCACGATTAATCAATTTGCGCCCCATTATAAAGCAGTGTTAACGGTATTTTTGACCTCGTTTGCTAATTTTTCAACCGTGGGGATGATTATCGGATGTTTCAAAGGCTTAGTTAACCGGCAGAAAAACGACGTGGTTGCTAAAAACGTGGGTTACCTGCTCCTATCGGGAATTTTGGTATCCTTAGTTTCGGCAGCAACGGTCGGACTCTTTGTCTGGTAAAAAAATATTGTTGGTAAAGGAAAATCAAATTTTGATGGGAATAAGTAAAACAAGATTAAAAACCGAAATTTTAGCAGGAATTACTAGTTTTTTTGCAATCTCCTACATCATCATTGTTAATCCAATGATTTTAAGCGATGCGGGAATTCCAGCAGGACTTAGTGTATTTGCCACCGTTTTTTCTTCGGCAATTGGCTGTTTAATTATGGCGTTATGGGCGAAAGCACCGGTAATTCTTACTCCGGGCATGGGAGTAAATGCATTTTTCACCTACACGGTGGTAGTTGGAATGCATCTATCCTGGCAACAAGCCGTCGCCATTTCGATTTTTAGTAGTTTGATTTACATGGTAATTGCGTTTACCAGGGCGAGTGAGTTCCTGGCTAACGCGATTCCCGCCGTGCTGAAAAAAGGGATTACGGTAGGAATTGGGTTGTTTTTGGTGACCTTAGGGTTGGAAAAGGCGGAATTGATCCAATCTGGCGGAAAACGAGCACTATTGGCAGCCGGTTCTTTAAGCAATCCGGCGACGTTATTAGCGCTGTTCGGTCTCTTACTCTCCCTAATCCTCTTTTTGCGCCGGGTTCCCGGTGGCTTTGTAATTGGGATTATCGTAACTAGTCTAGTGGGCGTTCTTTTCCACATCGGTGGTACGCAGGCAACTTCCATTAGTTTAAGTCAACTGCCGAAATATTCAGAAATTCTTTTTAAGGGCGATTTCAGCCAAATGTTTTCCATCAAATTTTTATTGGCCGTATTTTCGATGACGATGATCTTAGTCTTTGAATCGATGGGGATTCTGGAAGGAATTTTACAGGACCCATCGCAATTTCGGAAGGCATTTCAAGCGAGCTCGGTGACGACCTTTATTTCAGGTTTCTTGGGTACGAGTCCAACGGTTGCGGCGGCTGAAAGTGCTTCGGGAATTGAAAGTGGCGGACGGACTGGAATTGTATCCCTTGTTTCGGGGATTCTATTCTTGCTTTCGTTGTTTTTCATTCCGTTGTTAAGCTACGTGCCCCAAGCGGCAATCGCGCCAGTAATCATCATTACGGGAGCGGTAATGATGGAACAGTTGGCCACCATTAACTTTGCGGACTTTACCGACTGGTTCCCGGCGTTTTTGATTATCGTGCTGATCCCCTTGACTGGCTCAATTTCGACAGGGTTAGCGTTCGGATTTGTGGCCTACCCAATTTTGAAATTAGCGATGGGCAAGCAGAGTGAAGTTCACCCAATTATGTACGTGTTGGGATTGTTATTCTTAGCCCAACTAGGGTTTAACTCAATTTTGGTTTAGGAGAAGGTAGCCATGAGCAGGATGACTGATAAAACAAAAATTAAAAAAAGCTTGGAAGTTGCCCGGATGCATTACGAAGCCGGGATGGGCCAAGTAGAAATTGCCAAACAGCTGGGACTTTCTCGGCCGACAGTATCCCGACTGCTTCAGTTTGCTCAAGACAACGGCATTGTGCAGATTAAAATTGTCGATCCCTTTTCCAGTACCCAAGAGTTAGAAAAAATGTTGTGCGAAAAGTATCAGCTAAACGAGGCTCACGTGGTATACGCTGAATATGAAAATTATCAAAACGTGACCCAACAGCTCGGAATGTATACGGCTAAGTACTTAGCCAAAGTGGTTAAGGATGGCGACTTAATCGGGGTTAGTTGGGGAAAGACTTTAAATGAAGTGGCGAAGGCGTTGACGCCTCAGCCCGTCGAAGACGTTCAAGTGGTGGAGCTGAAGGGTAGCGTTACCTATTCACCTACGCCAGTTTTTGACGAGGAAGTCTTGATGAAATTTGGCAATGCCTTTCACACCACCCCACACGAATTTCCTTTACCAGTCGTTTTTGAAAATCAAACCACCCATGACGTGGTGATGCAGGACCGCTACATCAAGCGATTAATTGATTTAGGCAAAAAGGCAAATATTGCAATTTTTACCGCTGGGACCATCCGGGACGATGCGTTGCTATTTCAAACGGGCTATTTTGACCAAGGTGACATCGCGCGTATCCAAAAAACGGCGGTAGGTGACATCTGTTCCCGGTTTTATGACCAGGACGGCCAAATCGCGGTTCCCGAAGTGAATAATCGCACCGTTGGAATTGACCTAGCCGAATTGCGTAACAAAGAACGTGCGGTGCTAGTAGCCGGCGGAAAATGGAAGTATGAAGCAATCAAGGGCGCGTTAGCTGGCCAATACGCAAACTGTTTAATTACCGACGTAGCAACCGCCCAACGATTGGTTGACGAATAATTAATTTGAAGGAGGGCTTGTGATGAGAATGGTTGACGTGATCGACCACAAGCGAAATGGAAGCGCTTTAACTAAAGCGGAAATCAGTGCTTTCGTAGAAGGTTATACAAATGGAGAAATTCCAGACTACCAAGCAAGTGCACTATTGATGGCCATTTACTTTAACGGAATGACTGACGAAGAACAGGCTAATTTAACCATGCAAATGTTGAATTCGGGTGATCGGTTGGACCTCTCCGACATTCCGGGAATTAAGGTGGATAAGCATTCCACCGGTGGCGTGGGAGATAAAACTAGCATCCCGTTAGCTCCGATGGTTGCCGCGTTAGGAATTCCGGTACCGATGATTTCAGGTCGCGGACTTGGCCATACTGGTGGAACTTTAGATAAATTGGAAGCGATTCCAGGTTTTGAGGTGGAACGCTCGGAAGCAGAGTTTAAAAAACAGGTTCGTGACATTAAAGTCGCCATCGTTGGGGCGACCGGCAACGTTGCTCCAGCAGATAAAAAAATTTATGCATTGCGCGACGTTACCGACACGGTTGATTCAATCCCGCTAATTGCCGGCTCGATTATGAGTAAGAAGATCGCTTCAGGGACGGATGCCTTAGTTTTAGACGTAAAAACCGGGACTGGCGCCTTCATGAAGGAAGAGGCGGACGCCGTCAAACTAGCGAATGCCTTAGTGAAAATTGGTAAGAGTGTTGGCATGAACTGCATGGCGCTAATTTCAGATATGAATCAACCCCTTGGTAACATGGTGGGAAATGCCCTAGAAATTCAAGAGTCGATTGCAATCCTTAAAGGTGAAGGTCCCGAAGACATCACGGAATTAGTAATGACGTTAGGTAGTCAAATGGTGGTACTTGCCAAAAAGGCGGCCACGTTGGCAGAAGCCCGGGCTAAGCTTGAAGAAGTTGTTGCAAACGGAAGCGCTTTAGAAGTATTCCGGCAGATGATCGTTGCCCAAGGAGGCGATCCGCGGGTTATCGAAGATCCGACGTTAATGCCCCAGGCAAAATACCATTTTGAACTTCCCGCACCCCAAGCAGGTTACGTAACGAAAATGACGGCTGACGAAATTGGGATTGCGGCCATGTTACTTGGTGGTGGTCGTCAGGCCAAAACTGACGTGATTGATTACGCGGTGGGAATTGAATTACACAAAAAAGTTGGCGACGCCGTTGCGGAAGGTGAAAGTTTGTTGACCATTCATAGCAATACGGCGGACGTAGCCAACATTAAGGAACTACTATATAACAACATTGAAATCGGCACGGATGCTCAACCGATTCAATTAGTGCATAAAATTATTAAGTAGTTGTGTTTGAATTTATTTAATAACAAATAGCTAACAAAAAGAGGATGGAACAAAAGTAGGGTAGTTTGCGAGCATTAACTGAAAATTGACCATTATGCCTGAATTGGGCATGATGGTCAATTTTAGGTTACGCGGAACGAGCTGACTTTGGCGCTATTGAAGTCAAAACACCAAAACAACTTTTTAAGGACCTTTTCATCCTGGAAAAGTATTTTTTTCAGCCCCTTTTTACGCATAAAACCGTAATTAACTAGCTTGAAAAGCAGGTTAATTACGGTTTTTTTAATTAAATTTTATATGCGGGTTAATCGGGATTCTTAGCGTCTACTTCACCAGCTTGAACCGGGTCTTCCTTTTTAAGGGTGAAGGTAGCAAACAGGGTGATGGCAAAAACGAATAATCCCATGATTAGGTAAGTGTGTTGGTAGCCAATCACGTCGTACATTTTTCCCGCAACCGAAGAGAAAATGAAGACGGAAACTTGCTTGGCAAAATTAGAAGCAAGCGCGTAAACGGTTGCATAAAGGCGAATGTCAAACGCTCCGGCGATGTACTTCATGATTGAAGTTAGTAACAATGGCATTTCCAAACCGGCTAATAGGCGGAATCCAACCAGCCAAATCCAGTTTGGCGCAAGTGCAGAACCTAAAATACGAAGGGCGGTAATAAACCCGTAAATAATTAAGCCGTTCCGAGAGCCAATTTTATTAATGATCCAAGGCATCGGGAACATCAGGCAAAATTTAATCGCAATTTGAGCTGAGGTCATATAGCTATAAACTAAAGTTCCTTGAGCAGCAGTATGGAAGAACATTTTGAAGAAAATGATGAATTGTTGATCAAAAACGTCATATAGTGCTGAAGCACCCATGTAAAAAATCGCGAGGATCCATAAGTTTTTCAATTTAAAGACCGACATAACGGTTTTTAAATTCAATGAGTTGGATGTGTCGCCGGCAGCTTGGGCATTTTCGAGATCGATTTTATCACTGAAGAGTAGCAATCCGGTTAGAATAATTGCGGCTACCGTACAAGCCCAAAAGATGGAGTTGGGGGACCAGAGAAAGATGGGACCGGCAATTAGTGAAGCAGCAACTCCCGCAACGGAGCCTCCAACGCGGGAGTGGGCGTATTCAAAGCCGTTTGCTAAACTTGCCCGTTGAACGTATTGTTCGATTACGGAAACTCCGCCGTTAAGTACAAAGCTGAGAAAAGTCCCGGTTACAAAGGCCACGAGGAAGGCGTTAATGTGTAAAATCGGCATAAAAACCCACTGGAAATAAGGGCCAATAAAAATCGCGACGATCGAGATGGTTAAAATTAAGGTCTTTTTAAATAATAGCTTATCCGAAACTACCCCGAAAATCGGTTGGAAAATTAACGAAATTCCAGCCATCATGGAAAAAACGGCTCCTGATTCGGTACCGTTTAAATGAGCGACTTGTTCCATCCAGAGGGTGAGATATCCGTTAATGATTGCCCAGATGAAGAAGTAACTAAAATGCGTGAGGGGAAATCCCCAGAAATGTTTAGATTGTGGTTTAGTATTGTTCATGTTGTACACCCCTATTCATAGTTATAAGGTACGGGTTTGCCAAACTCAGGGCGACCGTCCGCCGTCCAGCTAAATGGTTGAACCATGGTGTGACGGTTGGGATCATAAAGCGGATCGCCCTTGATGTCGGTATAGTTACGGCAATGATAAACTAATAAATCAGTTTTACCGTCTTCGGCCACGGTGAAGGAATTGTGTCCCGGACCGTATTGTTGAATGGCCAAATTGCTCTGGAAAACTGGAGTAGGCGACTTAGCCCAATTACGGGCGTCTAATAAATCGGCGTCTTCGTCGATAGTTAGCATTCCCATGGCATAATTTTCGTCAGTAGCACTTGCCGAGTAGGTTAAGAAGTACTTACCGTTACGGTGCAAGATTGCGGGGCCTTCGTTAACCCAGAAAATTTTAGTTTCCCAATCGTATTCAGGCTTGGTTAACATCACTGGTTTGCTCTTGAGGGTCCACGGATTTTCCATTTCAGCGATGTAAATGTTGGAATTTCCTTTGATGGCCGGATCCTTTTGCGCCCAAACGTAGTAAAGACGGCCGTGCGCCTTAAAAACGGTGGCGTCGAGGGCGAAGGTATCTAGCGGCGTTTTTACCTGACCGCGTTCAACCCAATCACTTTCGTCGCGCATGGGGTTAGGATTATCGCATTCTAAGCAATACATCCGGTGTTGAAACATGCCGTTGTGGTCGAATTCTTTAGTGTGGGCAGCGGCAAAGTAAATGAACCATTTTCCATCGATGTAATGTAATTCGGGAGCCCATATGAGCTGGCTCATTGGACCGCTACCATCGGGATGTTTACGCCAAATCGTACGGGGAGCCGCATGGGCTAGTCCATTCAAGGTTTTTGCGCGCCGAATTTCAATCAGATTATAGGCTGGAACCGAAGCGGTAAAGTAGTAATAACCGTCGGTGTGCTTATAAATATAAGGATCCGCCCGTTGTACAATGAGTGGATTAACGTAATCAGTTGCGGATATCATAGTGAGATACTCCTTTTATGAAAATGAATTGTAAAAAATGGTGTGGAAACTTTCGAAAGGTTCGTGAAGCATTTATTACACGAGCAATATATGACCGCTTGAAAGCGTTGTCAACCCTTTTTGTTAATCTTTGGAAGGAATCTGCAAAAAAATCTCTTTGCGTTAACTTTATTATTAAATTAAGCGCTTGTAACCGGTTTTTTATTGGCATATAATTAATTGAAAAGGAAATGTAAACGGTTTGATAATGGAGGGGCATATGCAATTAGATATCTCGGATGCATCGTTAAAAGTTTATGAAGCGCTGGCAAGTTCGGTACGACTTCAAATTATTCGTTTGCTGTCGGATCAACCGATGAGTGTTCAAGAATTAGCCGAAGCGTTAAATTTGAGTAGCCCAATCGTCACTAAGCACTTGAATAAACTGGCGGAAGCAGAAATTATTCATAGTAAACGGCAGGGGCACCAAAAGGTTTCTTCCTTACGAGTGGATACAATTGATATTAAGTTTCCGCGGCAAATTTATCCAACGTTTAGCGTCCACAAAACTGGAATTCCGATTGGGCACTACACTGAATTTAGTGTAAAACCATCCTGCGGGTTGGCGGGGCCAGACGGGTACATCGGCAACGTCGATAACCCTAAGTACTTTATGCTGCCCGAGCGGATGAATGCCGGGATGATTTGGTTTAACGACGGTTACGTGGAATATCAGACTCCCAACTTTATCAATATTGATGAACACTTGGAAATGCTTGATTTATCTATGGAACTGGGATCGGAATTTCCGTTTTCCAACAATACTTGGCCATCAGATATCACCTTTTCTATTAATGGCAAGGAAATTGGAACTTGGCGTTCACCAGGCGACTTTTCTGATGTTCGTGGGAAGTACACTCCGGATTGGGTCCCGGATAACGTTAACCAATATGGAATTCTAAAGACGTTGCGAATTACTGACCACGGCACTTATCTAGATGGGCAACCGTTCACGGAAGTCTGCTTAGCGGATTTGCCCGTTAATAAAGACGTTTGGACGATTCGTTTTGAAATTAAGCCCGATGCCAAGAAGTCAGGAGGCTGTACTATTTTTGGGGAAGGCTTTGGTAATTACGACCAAAATATCGAGTTATCCGCTTTTTATAGCTAAAAAGACCGCCAGCCCTCGGGGTTAGCGATCTTTTTTAATTTAAGTGGTTTAATTTTTCAAGAATGCGCGTAGATCAGCCATTTGACTTTCGATTACTGCCGTTCCTTGATGGTATAGATCCATGAGCTTATTATTGTCCCGTTCTACGCGGGAAACGGTGACCGGTTGTTGGGGCCGAATTACAAAGGCTTTTCCTTCCCGTTCTAAGCGTTCAATCTCCTCAAGGCTTTCGTTGTAACGCCGCGGACGGCTTTCAAAAGCAGAAACAAATTGAGGAAAGTCCCGATACTTCATCCGTACTAGCCGGTTCATTGCTCGGCTATTCTCGGCTTTTCGATAGGTGATGTCGCGCGTTAAAACGATGACTAGTTTTTCGTAGCCCAGTTCTTGAGCACGTTTGAAAGGAATTGAATCCGCAATTCCGCCATCTAGGTATGGTTGGTGATTAACAACCCGGATGCTGGATAGCAGCGGCATGCTAGCGGAAGCTTTGATGGCTTCTTCCTGGCCTTCAGTATCGGTTTTTCGGAAAACGTCAGCCTTCCCAGTCAATAGGTTAGTTGCGGTAATTTCAAAAATTTGCTGGCTATCTTTGTAAGCCATGTAATCAAACGGACTGTAAGCATAACATTCTGGAGAAAATAGGAAGTCCAGGTTGAAAATACCACCATTACGGACTAAATTATTGAAACCAATGTAACGTTTGTCATGTAAGAAATGTAAATTAACATCTTTAGAGCGTCCCTTTTGTTTGGAAATATAATTCATTGCACACATCGTGCCGGCTGAAACGCCGTGAATATACTCGAATTCCATCTCTTGATCAATGAAATAATCTAATACCGCACTGGTGAAAAATGACCGCAGTGCGCCGCCTTCTAAAATTAAAGCTGCTTTTTCCAATGGAATCCCTTCTTCCTGTAGAATCTACAGACGCTATTTTAGCGCTTTTAATGGGTCACTGGCAAACGAGTTTTGGGGAAGGTAAGTGATTTTTAACGGAAGTTTTTAAAAGACGACTTTCTTAAGGAAAAATAGTAAGATGGTGGATAATCAAAGTAAATAAAATACGTGGCAAAGCAGGGAGTGAATTTGATGATAAGAATTATAATTATCGCTTTGATAATCTACGGGATTATTCAAATTCCCTTTATTATTAAAGCGTATTGGGGTAGGCGTAAATACCAGCAAAAAATTAAAGACGGTGAACGACAGAACCAAAAAATAATGGAAGAACAAAAGAAACGGGATCATCGTTAACGTAAAAGAAGTGGAATTAATATTACTATAGGTATGTATGAGCAATCGGTAGCGCGATTAACGCACCAAATAGGGACCGGAGAAATTTTTCTCTAGTCCCTATTTTTGGTTGAGCGGAACAAACTGGCTTTTGGCACACGTTTTGGCTCTATTGAAGTCAAAACACCAAAACAACTTTTTGAGGACCTTTTCATCCTTGAAAAGTATTTTTCTAGTTTTTTCCAGCTTCATTTTTCTAAGCGAGTTTAGCGGATTAGCAACTAACTAATTTTTGAAAAATGAGGGGATTCTTCGATTAGTTTAGTGGTTGATTTAGAGCTAACCGCTAACTCTAACACCTTGGTTGCTAGCCATTTCGTGGTACTTCAGGTACACATCGGCATACGGATGCTCGCAACCTTCGTGCCATGGTTTTACGTGACCGCAGAAGTGAATTAGCTTAGGATCCTCACGAGTTTCCGCGTAGGGCTCCAGCAGCTCGGTCCGCGGTGGGAAAATGGTTTCCATTATGATGTTAGATTGGGCATTCCATTGCGGATGCAAGTGGAGCCAGTCATCATAAAGGTTGGCATTTAAAGCGTCTTGGTCGTGGAAACGCAACTTTTCCGGATTTTGGTTAATGTAATCCAAAACTTTTTGGGTTGTCGACCGCGCCCGCCAACGCACAAGGTCAATTAACATCATTCCCGAGTTAAAGTACTTTTCGTTTTCTTTAGTGATTCCCATCTTTTCTAACCGGTCGTGGAATCCAGCATCCTCTACGGCAGCAATTACGTTGCCTTCAAGGTTAGTTTGCCATAATTCATGCAAGCTTGTGTTAGCGATGATATCGCAGTCCAGATAAATTGCCCGGTTGATGGATGGCAACAGTGCCGGAGCTAAGATGCGGTAGTAAGCCGTTTTAACAATCCGGTCACTTTCTACTGCGTTAGCTAACAATTCTTCGTTAACTTCCACAATTTTAATCGTGGCGTTGTCATAGCGGGCAATGATGCTGCCTAATAACATCATATCGCGATCCGTGAGATGATCAGGTAACAAGAAGAAATTGTATTGGTGATCCGGATCATTTTCCAAAATTGAAACGTAAGAAGTGGCGAGCGCTTGAGTAAAGGCCGAGTTGGCTGCCGAGATAACGTTAATCACTCCGCGGTGCATTTCTAACTCGCCAAGTTCTTCATGATATTCGTCTAAATATGGATGAACGGTGAGGTCCTTCCAAGGCTTCTCGTGAGTAGTGAAGTGGACAATGCTAGGTTCCTTAATGGCTTCGTCGATTAGTTCAGCATACCCCTGGTTAATTGGCCGGTGTTTTCTGAAAATAATCGAGTTTTGTAAATTCCATTTTGGATGAAGGAATTGTACTTCACCAGCTAACACGGCGTTAAGCGCATCCTGGTCGTGGAAAATAATTCGGTCGGCATGGTTTCTGATGAATGCCAAGGTTTTTTCCGTAATTCGATGAGCGTTCCACTGGGCTACGTCAATTACCATAATGCCAGAATTAAAGTAGAGGTTACTTGCGGCAACTACGGGATCGACGCCTAAACGATGCAACGCGAATGCTTGTCCTGTATCAATTACCGCACCTACTGTGTTTTGGTTTAAATTGCTTTCGGCAAGTTCAGTTAGGTCTTTTCGAATTAAAACGTCGACGTCTAAGTAAATTAGTCTGTCAATCTGCCGCGAAGCTAATAGCTTAGGGGCGATGATTCGAAAATATGCAGTTTTATTGATGTGTTGGTTTGTTGGACAAAAATCGAAACGTTCGTCATCGAGATTTAAATACTCAATCGTATGAAAGTTATGCATCAATTTGTCTAGCAGTGCCCGGGTTTGGTCACCAAGGTTGTTGGTTAAAACGATGAAATGGGCCCGGGTTGCTGAATTTAAAGTTTCTAAAGCAGTTTTAATGGTAATGCATAGCTGGTCAGCGTAATTGCGATCCGCTGCCAATAAGATATTAATTTTTTTCAAATTCATCCACCCCTTTTTTGATTTGTGTGCCCATTATATAAATTTATTCGAAATTAAGTAAAGTAATATGCAATAGTTTTGATAAGGAAATCAAAATATTTGCAAACGTAATTTCCCGTATGTATAATTCAGGGCAAGTAACGAGATTGTTAGTTGTTTGAATGATAGGAGGTCACGCAAATGAGTGTAATAGTGCCGATTGAAAGAATTAGGTTGGGAAACAGTGAAGTGGAAACTCCCGGTTTGACATTGAAGGTCACCAACGTGTTACGGGGAGAAAACGCCGTGCTTGGCTTCTTAGATGGCGGGGATGATCTGATCATTTCCGTATTAAAGGCGCAAAATGGTAAAGCTAACATTGGCGACCAATGGATTAAGTTTGAAATCCGCGATCTAGGAAACCAAGTTGAAGTACGGTGTGACGAAACGATTAAAATTACAGATATTTTCGCGCTACTGCAAAACATGTCTCGCAGTTACGTTTAAACGTGTTAATTATTAATAGAAAATCTTTAAAAAGTGTATAACGTTAAACTAATCGTTTCATTAAAAATAAAAAGCCTGAAAACATTTCCAGCCTTTTCAATAATGAATATTTATTCGTTACGATAAAACGAATAAAAAATGAGACCAGCCGCTTATGGGCTTGGTCTCAAATTTTTGTGTTTTTAAGTTAAAATTTAATCTGCTTCGGCGATTTTTTGCATAATGAAATGTGCTGATTTGCGTAACTTATAAAGCTCTTCGTCAGTTAATTGCAACTGAAGCTGTTCAACAATCCCGTCACGACCAATTACGGCTGGGTAAGATAAGTAGGTACCGTATTCTTCCCGGAAGTTAGAAACTGGTAAAACTTCTCGCGCGTCGTTTAGCACTACGTTAGCTAAGCGAACGGCCGCGGCAGCCACGCCATAGTTGGTGTAGTGTTTACCCTTCATTACGTCACCGGCGCCAATCCGAGCTTCTTCATTGATTTCGTGTAAGTCTAAGCCCCGATCATTAGCAATCTCTTTGATGGGCCGATCGAGAACGCGAACCGTTGACCATGCGGTGAATTGAGAGTTGCCGTGTTCACCAAGGTTATATCCGGATACGGAGCGGGGGTCGATGTTGAGTCCCTTAGCAACCGCGCGTTGCATCCGAGCCGAATCTAATAGAGTACCGGTGCCAATCACGTGTTCCTTTGGCAGTCCGGTAACTTCTTGATAGAGCGAAGTGATTACGTCTACCGGATTAGTAATGGCAATAATAATCCCGTCAAAACCGCTTTCCTTAATTTTTTCAGCAACTTCCCGTACTTGTTTGCGATTATGTGGTAATTCCGCAAAACGATCAACGTTAGGATTGTCACTGAGTGAAATTTTTCCGAGTGCTGAAATGATAATATCCGCATCTTTAAGAGCGGCGTAATCGTTAACAACAATATTGGTATGGTAAGTCAGGTTAGCCATGGCATCTTCAAAATCTAAAGCGTCTGCACCAACTTTGGCTTCATTTTGGTCAATCAATACTAAATCGTCTGTATAACCGTTAGTAATTATTTGCTGGGCAACGGCTTGGCCAACGTGCCCCATTCCGATAATTCCAATTTTTCTTGTCACTGCTACCACCTCCACTGTCATTTTAAGCTACGATGTTAAAAAAAGCTACCAGCCGGGTTTGATAAATTGGTATCGTTTTCAGAAAGGGGGATCGAATTAACTCAAAATTACGTGATCGCCATCTTTAGGAGATGTTTTTTAATAAAAGGGCATAATGTGAATAAATTCCAAATTTTTTCACATTTTATAGTTAATTGATACGCAGATGGTAAAGTACATGTTAGAATGACCAGTAGAAAGCCGTTTCAATACTGAATAGATGAGATTATAATCATTTTCTGGTGTGATTGGTTTTTAATGAATAGTTTAAGAAAACTAATGTGGTTTGATTTCATTTTAAATAGGTTCCAAAATATGGTTTAAAGCGTCATTAGTTAGTGGATGAAACAGCACCCCACATTTCCTTTTAAAAGTAATATAAAGTAGCTGTTTTTCAGATAATAAGATGATAAGATTATGAATGTTATAAATTGTACATACTGGGCATTTGATTCGAGAGGTGAAAAAATGAAAGTTGTAATTGCAGCGGATGCTTTCAAAGATTGCTTAAGTAGCGATGAAGTTAACGAAGCAGTTCGTGAAAGTATCTTTAAAATCGATCCAGAAGTTGAAGTAGTAACTGCTGGAATTTCCGATGGTGCATTAGACGGTTTAGATGTTTTAAAACGGTGGGGACGAGAAATCGAGGAAATCCCTTTTAAAACTACCGATTTAATGGGTCGACCAGTAGACGCACCGTATTTAACTACTAACTATAAAAAAGCTCCGTTAGCCATTATTGCAACCGCTAGCACGGCTGGAAAACACCGGATTTTGCCATCACCAGGATCATTCATCCGAGCAACCAGTTTCGGGTTAGGAACTCAAATCCGGGATGCGTTAGGACGCGGTGCAAAACGAATCCTCATTCTTACCGGAGAAACGGGAGTTAGTGATGGAGGATTAGGTTTACTTCAAGCTTTGGGCGTTAACTTTTATGATGAAGAGGGACATTTAATTGGGCGCGACAAAAACTTATTAGCAACCAATTTTAAAGAAGTACGCAATTTAGAAAGCGTAGTTCAACAATTTAATCACGTTGAAATTATGATTGCCACTAATACTGACCGGCCTTATGCAGGCTATCGCGGCGCACAGCGGACCTGGGGAATGGATAAGGGCGGTACCAAAAAGCAAATCGAAGTTTTTGATAAGCGGATGGACGGCTTTTTCATGACGGTTATTAAGGAACTAAACTTGGACTTGCGAGACGTTGCTGGTTTAGGTGTAGATGGTGGAATCGGGGGAGCGTTGGCAGTTCTAGGCGGACAAATCGTTCCAACCGGTGACATAATGGCTAACTTAGTCGGTTTACCACAAAAGTTAGAAGATGCGGACTTGTTTATTACCGGGACCGGGAAAATTTCCCACCATCCGCAAACTCCGCACGTAATTAATCAAGTACTAGATTTAGCGACGAAGATGTCTGTGCCAGCCGTAGCCATCTGTGGACAAGTAGACAATTCAATGCGCCATTATCCGAACGAAAAGGTAGCGGTTTTCTCTATTCAAAGAAGGCCAAGCTCGTTAAGACGTTCGATGGAAACGCGGTACGCTATCGTAAATATTAAGATTGTCACTCGTAATATAATTCGATTGATGAACATGGCCCGCGCTGAAAAATAATTTTTGAAAATGACACAATCCAAGCTGGAAATTGTTGAAAAACAGGCTGGCTTAGTTAAGGATAAAATGTAAGCGATTCCGGTAAAGCGGAAAGCAAAATGGTTTACTTTTAGTAAGTGAGGCAGTATACTGTTTGCACAATTATTTTTAGTAAGGGAGTGCTCATTTGGCAAAAAAGTCTAAAATTGCAAAGGAAAAGAAAATAGAAGAAACGGTAATGCGCTATGCCGCATTGCGCGAAAAGTTGAAGGCACAAAAGGATTACCAAGAGCTTAGTAAGTTGCCGCGGAATGCTTCACCAACTAGAATTCACCGACGCGACGCGTTAGATGGTCGACCGCATGCTTACATGCGCAAATTTCAGCTGTCTCGGTTGAATTTTAGAAAATTGGCGCACGAAGGTCAAATTCCAGGAGTTAAAAAGGCTTCTTGGTAGGGATGAGAGCTGAAAAGTTCCATAAATTAGCGAAGACAATTAGGTCTGCGCTTTTTTTGTACCATTTTTTAGAAAAATAAATAGTAGAAGACTGAGCATTAAATTTACAAAGAAGTACGACTTTTTATTTGAAAATCCCCTGAAAATAAAGTGGTAAGATGGTATATGTACATAATTATATTAGAGAAAGAAGTTTTTTTAGTGAAGTTAAGGACCTTGCTTTATGTCGTCATTTCTACTTTTTTGTTTAGTTCAATGGAGATTGCGCTGAAGGTTGCTGGAGGGACGTTTAACCCGATTCAGTTGAATTTTATCCGCTTCTTATTCGGGGGATTGCTATTATTACCCTTCACAATGAAAACGTTGAAAAAACAAGGACGCCGATTGAAAGGACGGGACATTGCGGCATTTTCAATGACTGGATTTTCGTGCGTGTTAGTCAGCATGACGTTGTATCAACTAGCTATTCAGTTATCACTGCCCGCCACAATTGCGATTTTGCTAAGTGCTAACCCTGCATTTGGGATGTTGATTGGCCTAGTTTTACTGAAGGAAAAGATGTCGCGAACCAATACCCTGGCCGTAATTTTAACGCTAGCGGGATTGTTGGTAATTATTAATCCGTTTAACTTGACCAATCCTTTAGGAATTACGTTAGGTTTGCTAAGTTCCATCACTTTTGCAATTTATGGGATTTTAACCCGACTTAGCTCGAATAAGCTGGGATTTGGCGGAATGACCATGACGTGTTTTTCGTTTATTGCTGGAGCAATCGAGTTAGCGATTTTTATGGCAATTACTCATATTCCGGTAGTCAGCAGGGCTTTTAGTGGGCTAGAAGGATTTAGCGATATTCCGTTCTTCCAAGGGATTACCCTTTCAAATATTCTGTTATTAGCATACATAAGTTTCTTGGTTACGGGGGTCGGTTTTGGTTTGTACTTCGTAGTAATGGGTGAAGCTGGAGTACCGATTGCTTCGTTGATTTTCTTTATTAAACCGGCGCTAGCACCAATTTTGTCGCTGTTGATTTTAGGGGATCCGATTCACTTGAATACCATTGTGGGAATTATAATTATCCTGATTGGATCAGTAGTTACGCTAGTAGGCGAAAAGATTGCGATGAGGATGAGCAAATAAATAAGAGTGCTTTGGCACCCGGGTAAACCGTGAGGACTAACAGAATTACGGGGCTAATCGTGTTTTTTGCGATTGGCCCCGTAATTTAGTTAGCCGGAAGGGTTTGGGTGACAAAGCACGTTTCGACACAGTTGCAGAGTAGGCAGAGATTAACAAGGTTTCGAAATTAATCGCGGTTTAACGACTGATTTCGAAATCAGGTTAACCGGAGAAAATTGGTGGCTGGAGCTTATTTTGACTCAGTAGCTAAGGTGACGTGAGGACTAACAGAATTACGGGGCTGATCGCGGTTTTTGCAATTGGTCCCGTAATTTAGTTAGCCGGAAGGGCTGGGGAGGTAAAGCATGGTTTGCCAAACCCGTTAACGAATTTATAAGAAACTTTATAGGTCGTTCACACTTTAATTTAGCGTATGTACTATAATACATAAATAAGTAATCGCGATTAAAGGAAGGAAAAGCGTAATATCAATGATCTTTTTTATTAATGCACAAATGCCGGAGCAGAAATCAGGGATTGAACATGCGGAGTTAAAACGACTGGAGCTTTTTAACAAGATGAAGGTAGATTGTCGGCTGATTTTGCGGGATTGGAGCGCGGACACCCACCGCCTCACGCAGGCCGCTGGGATTGACGACCAGCAATTGATCAACATGTTTGACTACTACCAGCAAGCTTTACAAGTACAACGTCACATAGTTCACCCCGATGATTTAGATTTTGGAGTCGCGGACGTTGAACTCAAATATGAACCGGAAAATCAGCAGTATTTAGTGGTAACGCCTGCTCAGGAACTGGTCGCTCGGATTAATGTCGCGGGTGACGAGGAGCGGGTGGTCTCTACCGAACTTTTTGACGGCTTTGGAAATCTTTATCGAGTTGACAACTACGATTACCGAGGCTTTGTCTCCCTTTCACAATGGTACACTCCCGATAATCAGATTGAAAATGAAGAATGGAAAACTCCGGAAGGTAAAACAGTTATCGAAGCTTTTACCAAGCAGAACCGGGCTGGTGAACTTAAACCATCAGGATGGAAATTAACGGACCGTCACGGAAAAGTTTATCAATTTGACACGATTGAAACCTTTACGAAGCATTTTCTAGACGAGCTGAATGACGATTTTTGGTCGACCAAGCAACCTAATATTTTTGTGTTGGATCGTAATCATTTAGCTGACTGGGCCTTTTTAAACATGGAAAAACCAGCTTATCGAGTGATTCATTTGCACAACTCACACGCTAGTGATGCACAAGCGCCCATGGATTCTACGTTGAACCAGCATTATGAATTTGCGTTGCGGTCGATGGATCGCTACGACGCTTTTATCAGTGCAACCCAAAAGCAAACTGCAGACGTTCAAGAGCGTTTTCACCCCCATACCCGGTTATTTACCATCCCGGTAGGCATTGTGCCCGAGCAGTTACGACAAGCCCCCCAAGTTCCAGTTGCTAAGCGGAAGTTTGGAAAAATGGTGGCTTTTGCTCGGATTGCGTGGGAGAAGCACCTTGACGACCTAGTGCGGGCGATTGCCATCGTCCACCAGACGATTCCAGAAGTGACGCTCGATCTTTATGGTTATGCGGACCCTGCGAATAACTACGAAGCTAAACGGAAAGTGGAAGAGGTTATCCAGGAAAACCATTTAGAAAAGGTGGTTAGTTTTAAGGGATATACCACTGCGATAGATGAAGTGGAAAATCAGGCGATGATGTTTGGGTTGACTTCGCGAATGGAAGGCTTCAACTTAGCCGTAATGGAAGGGATTGCCCACGGATTAATTTCCTTTACTTACGACGTTAATTACGGGCCCAATGAGATTGTAGAAAATGACGTGAATGGTAATGTGGTACCTTACGGTGATTACGAAGCGTTGGCGCAAGCAATCATCAAGGTTTTACAAGATCAGCAATTAGCGCAGCGTTATTCCACCGGAGCGTACACTTCGGCCGAGCGTTATTCGGAAAAACAAGTTTGGCAAGCTTGGCAGGCGCTACTAGATGACGCACAAGCAAGCTGGCCAGCAAAGCTTCAGGCAATGCCAGAATTTCGGGAGGATGTTGAATAATGAAGTATTTTGTTAGCCGAGGAATTTACACCTTTAATTCGGGAACTGAGCATGCTCAAGCCCAACGGACCCGTCTTTTTAACCAACAAAATGATCCCGCACGGTACGTAACGATGGATTATAACCGCTTTTGGTTGCGGGATGCCCAGCGCGTTGGATTGGCCGGCGATCAAGTATTAAACATGTACGATTATTTTCAAGGAACTACGCAAACGCCAACCGTGGCGGTACCGGTACGGGAATTTAAGCAGTTGCCGTTTGATGAATACCAACTGGTTGATCATGGCCCCGATTATTATACGGTCGATCACGCGGGCCGACAGCTTGCACGGATCAATATTTTACCAGGGACGGTCGGCTTGGTAGGGGACGTGGAATATTACGACCGCTTTGATAACCTAGTTTCCCGGGATAATTACGATTGGCGCGGTTTCAAATCGTCAATTGATTACTTCCACCCCGATGGCAGCTTAGGAGTGCGCCGCTTTTTAAATTTAGCAGGAGAAGTAGTTTTAGAAAATGTTTATATGAACGTTGCGGATCAATTACAGCCCACCATGTGGAAACTGATTGGTTATCACGGGCAGGATTACCGGTTTGACTCGCAAGAGGACTTGTTTTTATTCTTCTTAAACGAAATTGCGGAACAAGACGACAAAGCGGTCATGGTTGCCGACCACCGCGACGTGGATTTGATGGTTATGCAAGTTGAAAAGGCCCAATCCCGGTGGTTAGCCTTTCATGGAGCGCACGCGGACCATCACGGCAATGTTTATGCAGCCTATACACCCGCATTTCAAGCAGAACCGGGAGAAATTGATGGAATCATCGTGCCTACTGTCCAACAGCAGACGGCTATTCAAGGGCAATTTCCCGAGACACCAGTTTACGTGGCGGCTGATACGGTAGTTGATGCTAAGATTTTGGCTAATACCGTTTCTAAAAAGAAGCGTACTCCCGACCACGCTATTTTCAGTGGACGTTTAGAAAGTGATCGGCGCCCCGACGAAGCGTTGGCAGCTTTTTTGCGGTTGTTTGATCAGCTTCCCGACGCGACGTTGGAATACCGGGGCTACACAAATGATCACCAACTATTAGGTCGTTTGAAACAGATGGCCCAACACATGGGAATTGCCGAGCACGTTATTTTTGGTGATTACTTGCCGGATGCAGCAATGGACAATTTCTATAATCAGGCACAGGTACTCATTAATACGGCTTACGACGAAGCTGGCGGGATTAGCGTCATTGAAGCCATGGCGCATGGGGTTCCGGTGGTTGCTTACTATACCGACTACGGCATTGAAAATTTAGTGGAAAATAATGTCAACGGGTTTGTCGTCACAAATGGTGATCAGGCGCAGATGGCCCGACGAGTAAAACAAATTCTACAGGACCCAGATTTGTGGCAAAAATTAAGCCGGGGAGCTCAACAAACGGCCCAGGCTTATCAAGCAAGAACGGTTTATCAACAGTGGAAAAATATTCTAGGATGAGTAAATAAAAACAGCGCGGGACAGCAATTGAATAATTGATGAACATTAACTAAAAATGACCATTATGCCTGAATTTGGCGTAATGGTCATTTTGGGATTAAGCGGAATAAACTGACTTTTGACGCTGTTGAAGGCAACGCACCAAAAATTTTTAGTTTTACTCAGCTGCTATTTGTTTTAAATGAAAAAATTATTTAATAACGCGGAAGCGTTCGTCATCTGGCATAAATTCCTTATCGCCAGCTGGTTGTTCAATTGAACCGAATGGCATTTGTGCCTTCAAAGTCCAGTTAGCTGGAATATCGAATTTTTCTGCGATGAATTTGTCAGCAATTGGGTTGTAGTGTTGAAGAGAAGCGCCAATGCCTTCGTTAGCTAATGCAGTCCAAACGTCCACGTTAGCAATTCCCATTCCGTGTTCACCAAACATGTCAAATGCATCTTTGTATAGTGGGAAATTCTTCTTCAAGTCAGCGATGACGTCTTCATCGGTGTAGAAGAGGACGGTACCGAGTCCGGCCTTAAATGCGCCTTCGACCTTTGCCTTGGTAGCTTTAAAGGCTTCTTCGTTAGGAACTTCGCCGTGTAAAATATCTAAAATTCCATCCCAAAGTTCATCGTGAGCCTTACCGTAAAGGATAACCGCGCGGATTGATTGGCTATTAAATGCGCTTGGTGATTGGCGAATTGCTTCTTCGATGATTTCGGTAATTTCGTCTTCGCTAAGCTTTACGTTTTTACCTAGTGCGTAGATTGACCGACGTTTTTTTAAGTTTTCTAAAAATGAATTTGACATATTGAACATCCCTTCTGTAACTATAATTGTCTGGCTTACTTTTAGTAAGTAGCTTTAGTATATAAAAAAGTTGAGGGGATTGCAAGTTTTTTAGAAAATAAATTGACCGATTGCCAATCAATTGTAATAATATGGTTAATAAACGATGTGGCGGAGGATGGAAGATGAAGAAAATTATCACGGTGATGGCAGCTTTAACGATGGCAGTCACCTTGGGAGCTTGCGGTAAGAAAGCGGCGTCGAGCGGGACGGTTTCCTCAGAAAAAACGACCCAGTCGCCAACCAAGCTGCAAGTGGTTACTAAGAAAAAGAAGACTAATAATTTGGGAAACGTTTTGATCACGATCAAGACTAACTCAAAAGCTAAAGTTAAGATAACCAACACTAAAACTAAGAAGGTAGCAAATTTAACGGCGGATGCGGATGGAAAGTTAATCTTTAACGCGCATTTAGGCGAACACACCAAGGAAGCCGAATTTATGATTACCGCTACGGCTAAACATCATCAAGCTAGTGGAACGCAAAAGTTTAAAGTATATAACGATTCGGCTGCTTACCACGAGTGGGAACAAAATCAAAGCAGCGCGGCGGAATCCTCTTCTTCTGCTGAAGAATCTTCATCGGTGGACGAACAATCTTCGTCTGCAGATGACAGCAGTGCAGAAGTAGATATTACGGCTGGCGATGATGTATCCAGTGCGGCTAGTTCCAGCAATTCGAATACTGGAACGAACACTACGGGAACCGCGGGCGGTGGTTACGTGGCTCCAAGCTATAGTGCGCCAAGTTACAGCTATCCAATCTACCAAGGCGGAGGCAACCATTATCATTCAAGTACCAGCGGCGGGAGTGCTAGTTCAGCGCCAAGTTCTAACGATACGGTAAGCGATCAAGCTGACGAATCGGACACGGATGCCACGGTAAATAACGCCGTTACTGATAAAGTTGAAGCAACTACGGAAGAAGCAACGGAAAGTGCGGATTAAAATAAAAAAGTTGGGGTTAGAATTAAAATTCTTACCTCAACTTTTTTAATTTCATCAATATTATTTTTATTTTCTACATTTACCGGCTTAACTTAGTCCTCAAACGGTGCTAAGTGATTTACCGGACCATATTTGTGGCCTACAGCAATGGAGTTGCTAATTGCGGCGGTAACGAAGCGTTTGCCGATTCGAATAGCAGTGGCAATGTCAGTTCCCTTAGCAATTTCAGCAGTGATGCAAGCTGAAAGTACGTCACCTGTACCGTTAACCCGGTCCGTTTCGACGTATGGGGCGCTCATCCAGAAGCTTTCACCATTTTCTAGAAGAACGAAATCGCGTACTTCGCTTTGAGCACCTGGTTTATGCGAACCCTTAAGGACCACATTTTTAGCGCCCATTTCCTGCAACATCTTTGCAGCGCGTTCCATGTCATCGTCATTTTGAATGTCAATGCCGGTTAACTTGATTGCCTCATAAAAATTAGGGGTAATCACGGTAGCTAACGGAATCAACTTCGCCTTCAAAGTTTCAAACGCGTCTTCCTCCAATAGTAAGGCACCGTGTTTGGTAATGATGACCGGATCCAAAACTAAAGGACCAAAGTCGAATTTTTGATAATTTTTGACAACGGTTTCAATCATTGGTGCATCAGCTAACATTCCGGTTTTGCTAGCCCGGATTTTGAAATCGTCGGCTAGGGATTGAAATTCCTGGTCAACGAAATCAGTAGGAAGCGGGTGACTAGCTTGAATACCGTAAGAGTTTCCGGCAACGCAAGCGGTCATCACGCACATTCCGTGGACATCGCGACGTTGGAAGGTGTTTAAATCAGCCTCCATTCCTGCGCTACCATCGGAATCAGAACCGGCGATTGTTAAAGCTTGTGGAAATTCATTTGACATTAAACTCACTCCTTATTCTTTATTGGTTTAAGGATAACATATTTAAAAATTGGTAGATCAGCAAGTTGGGAAAAGAAAAAGGGAGTTTCCCCTCAGCCTAGTGTTGAGCGGGAAAACCTCCCCCAAAAAAATTAAAAAAGTTATCGACGAAGCGCCGCTTGTAAATTAGTGGCGGCATTTTGGAAAATAATTTGCTGAATCCGATTAACTGAAAGTTGAACTACCGAGTTTTCATTGCGAACTTGTTGGTGGATTAGACCGGTAAATTGGTTCCAATGCTTAATTAATTCTGGAATCGACGGGTAGTTAGCTTCTCGAAATACCGCGAATAAAACGTCAACGATTCGATTAGCGTCTTCTTCGGTAATGCTAGGAGACAGCTGTTTGAAGAAGGGGGATTGATCAAAACCTGCTGGGGCCGCGATTCCCACGGCACTTGCAAAACTCCCCGTCCGGTCCGTGGTCCATGAAGTAAGGTCATGCTGCCAAATCCCCGCGTTTAAACTATTAACAGTTCGCTTGGGAAAGGGATGCATCCCCACTAAGGAAAATACCGAAAGCGGCGCCATTAATTCTAAGACAGGTACGTCAAAATGGTATTTTCCTACGGGTAAGCCCGGACTTTCAAACAGTAAAACCTGTTGAATGCGTTGAGCTGTCGGGGTTGTCAGATGATCACAAGCTAGGGCGGCAATTGCAGCGCCACGAGAGAAGCCCACGCAAATGATTTGGCGATCGTCAGCTTGTAAACTGCGTTGCAAATATGCTTGGGCAGCGCTTTGCAAAGCCTCGGGGTCCGTTAGCGCAAAGTGCAGGTCCTTTCGCCAACTAAGCAGCGTTCCGTTAGGGCCCCGAAAGGCGATCACTTTTAGTGTTTTGGTTATTCCTAAAGTGATTGCTAAAAAATGCTCGTTATCCGGACTGAGTTTTTCTAAAGTAACCTTCTGGTAACGATTGCTGTGGGCAATCTGTTCTAATAGTTGCCGATCGGCCGGAAGGGTTAAATAATCCTTGGCCTGGATCTGGGCGAGAAGCGTAGCACAAAAATCCGGCAGTAACGCCGGCAACGCTAATTCACTAGTGGCCATAGTTAATGGCAATTCAACCAACCGGCTAAATAAGGCTAGGTCTAGTTCTAGCGGATCGTGGATTGGTCGCTGGTACTCGCTTAGAAAATTGGTTAATTTAGTCATTTAAATTTGCCCCGATCTCTTTATCTATATGAAAAAGGGTAGCACGCGACTAGTTTTTCAGTCAAACGATGCTTTCACGTCAATTAACTATCTATGATATACTGAAAGCGAATACAATATTGGTTTAGACCAGTGTGAATAAGGAGGAAAAATAATGGGTAGACTAGGTATTTCGATTTATCCCGACCGAATGGGGATTGAGGAAACCAAAGAATATATTAAATTGGCAAGTAAATATGGTTTTCAACGGATCTTCACGTCGTTCTTGCAAATTAAGGGGGATCAAGATCAGGTGGTGGCCCGTTTCAAAGACTTAATTGAATACGGCAAGTCGTTAGGAATGGACACCATGGTGGACATGAACCCGAAGTTGTTTAAACAATTGGGCGTGTCATATGATAACCTTAAATTTTTCCACGACATTGGTGCGTGGGCAGTACGGTTAGACGAAGGTTTCACGGGAATGGAAGAAGCGCGGATGACGCATAATCCATACGGATTGAAGGTCGAGGTCAACATGAGTCGCGGTACCCATTATATTGACCAAATTATGGATTATGCTCCCGACCGGCAAAATCTAATCGGGTCGCATAACTTTTATCCGCAACGCTACACCGGATTAGGTTTGGACTACTTTAAGCAAACTTCCCAACAATACCGGCGGCATAATATTAATACGGCGGCCTTTGTGAACGCGCCGTCTGGTTCAGTGGGACCTTGGCCGTTACAAGAGGGAATGGTCTCGTTAGAAATGCATCGCGGCCAATCATTGTTTACTCAAATCATGCATTTGAAAATGTTGGGCTTAATTGACGATATTCTAATTTCAAATGCTGGAGTGAGTGAGGCGGATCTTAAAGAAGCGGCAGCGGCCTTCAACGCTTCGCAACCAATCGTGCGGGTGATTGCGGATGCCGGCTTGACCGATACTGAACGGAAAATTATTTTCGATAGCCAACACACGTACCGGGGTGATCACTCCGATTACGTACTACGGAGTACCATGACACGGGTTTGGTATAAGGATGAAGATGTTCCGGCGCGCCATACGGTCCCAATTCATAAGGGCGACGTGTTAGTAATGAATAACGAATACGCACAATATAAGGCGGAAACCCAAATTGCGTTGCAAGATTTAGAAAACAACGGCCGAGTGAACGTGGTGGGCCACGTGGCACCAACTGATATGATGCTGTTGGAAACATTGCAGCCGTGGAGTGATTTTAGGATGGTAGAGGGCTCTGGAACCCGGGCAGCTCTTGAGGATTAACGAAAAATAGGCCTAGTCGCGATTTAAGCGACTAGGCCTATTTTTGGTTAACCGGAGAGAGTTGGGTTCCAGAGCCCGTTTTGACTAGGTAGCAGAAGAACGCACAGGCATTAATCGCAGGTTGTGTGATTGATGCCTTAATTTAGCTAACCGGAAGCAACTGGGGCTAAGAGCCCGTTTCGACTGAGTAGCAGAGAAGCGCGACCATACTTTTTAATCCGGCACGAGAAGCTAAGTTAATGCCCTGTACTACTTCTAAAATGGTCATTCAAGCAAAAAAGTGGGTTTCCTACCGTAGTTAACTAATTTTGACAAATTATTTGACTCAAAAGGGTTACTAAAAAAACAAATTACATATTTGTGCGTATTGGTTTTAATTTGTAGGTACAAATGTTAATATGAACTTGTGAAAGCGATTTCAACGCTTTGGCCGGTATTACAAGGGTATATCACTTATTTTGCACGTTTGATTATTGGGATGCCGGCAAATTTATTTATAAGGAGGTTGTTGTAATGGGTGACAACAATAAAACCAATGGATTTGCTGAAAAGCTAATGCCTTTGGCAAGTAAAGTAGCATCTTCTCGTCACTTGGTAGCATTGCGGGATGGATTTGCCTTAGTTATGCCACTGATCATTATTGGTTCAGTGTTTATGATTATTAGTCAATTTCCAATTCCAGCTTATTTAAACATGATGACGAGTTTGTTTGGTGCCGGTTGGCAAGATACGGTCGGCTGGGCTACCAACGCAACGTTTAGTATTATCGGGATGGTAGCGGTAATCGGGATTTCGTTTGAATTAGCGAAGTCTTACGATGGAATCGACGCCATTTCGGCAAGTATGGTTTCCTTAGCGGCATTTATGTTAACGATTCCATTAAATGTCGATAAAGCGGGAGCGGTTTGGGTTCCGTTAACTCAATTAGGTTCAATGGGCTTGTTTGAAGCTTTGCTGATTGGTCTATTCGTAACCGACGCCTTCGTTTGGATGATTCATAAGGATTGGCAATTTAAGATGCCAGACACGGTTCCACCTGCCGTCGGTCACGCCTTTTCATCATTGATTCCTGGATTTGTAATTATTTTAGGAATGTGGCTATTACGGCTTTTGGTTAGCTTTACCGACTTTAAGACGATTCCAAACGTAATCACGGTAATCGTTTCGCAACCATTGAACGCGGTTGGCGGATCAATCTTCGGAATGTTAGTTGCTGAATTCTTCGTTGTCTTCCTATGGCTATTCGGTATTCATGGTTCTAACGTAGTTGGGGGGATCATGGCGCCGGTTTGGTTAGGTAAGATGGCGGAAAACGCTGACGCTGCGAAGGCACACAAAGCGTTACCAAACATCGTTACCCAACAATTCGTGGATAACTTCATTCACTTTGGTGGTGCTGGTGAAACCTTGGCATTGGCGTTTATGCTAATGTTCTTGGCGAAGTCAGAAAACTTCCGGGCCATTGGTAAATTAACTGCGATTCCTGGTTTATTTAACATTAATGAACCGATCATCTTCGGGGTTCCAATGGTATTGAATCCGGTAATGGCAATTCCGTTCGTTATTGTTCCATTAATTTCGGTAGTAACCACTTACTACGCAATGAAGTTCGGTTTGGTTGCTAAGCCACTTGGAATTGCGGTTCCATGGACCACTCCGCCACTGATTTCTGGTTACTTGGCAACTGGTAAGATTTCGGGTGCGGTAATTCAATTAGTTAACCTAGCAATTGGTGGACTAGTTTACTACCCATTCTTCAAGATTGCTGACCGTCAAGCTCTTCAACAAGAAGAAGCAAAACGCGCAGAAATGAACGCTTAGAAAATAAAAATGTGGCTAAACGAGTAAAGTTTAGTCGCATTTTTTTGATAAAAAACGGCAATTGTCAAAGGTTGGTTAAACAACGTTATTACGAATAACCAAACCAACTAACTAATGTAATGAGAGTGCTGGTTAGTGCGCAAATTAGAAACCGCCTGCATGAAATTATGTAATGGTTTATGATGGTGAAGAAGGCGATAAAGCGCCTCATTTAGGGATGGGAGATTGATTTTAATGAGTAAACATAAGCAAAAATTGACTTCTGAGCAACGAACGCAACGCGCCCAAAATGCTCAGAAAGTGATTGCCAACGCGCGTAAGCCCCGGCTAATGATTAAAGACTTGCCCGGATGGATGCAAAATGCGGCGTTAAACCGGTTCAACTGGTTGCGCTGGTTGCCCTTTGTTCCGCTAATGATTGTGCTCCTCACGGCACCGATGTTACAAAACGAGGTGCCAGCTACGTTGAAGGCCACTGGTGGGATGATTAATAAAAATGCGTTATTTTTGGTGCCGTTTGCTTGCCTACTGGGCGCATACGGTTGCTGGATTGCGATTAAATCCCGGCGACGTGCTGATCACGTAGATGGAGACGTAAACCGGTTTGCATTGATGGAAATGGAAACCATCATCGGGGACCTGTTGGTAATACTGATTTGTACCGTCATCTCCATTTGGCAAGTCTTTGTGGCCTTTCACTAGAACACTATAAAATGTATATAACGCTGAAGGTTTTCACCCTATACCGAAAGGCGCTAATACTTGCTGATTTTTTGTAAGCGGTTAAAATCGATAGTGGAGGTTGATAAAAATGACAAAAAAAGTATTAGTTTTAGGAGCACACGGGCAAATTGCTCAATTAGCAGAAAAGGAATTTATGGAAGAAACCGACGATGAGCTGAAGCTTTTCTTACGGAATGCTAAGCGACTCACTCCATCTAATCCTGACCGGGAAACGGTAATTGACGGGGATGCGGCTAACGTTGACCAATTGAAAGATGCTATGCAAGGAGTTGATGCGGTTTACGCTAACCTTGCAGGTAATAACATCGCCGATCAAGCAAAAGCGGTCGTTGAAGCGATGGACGCAACCGGCGTTAAGCGCCTCGTTTGGATTTCTACGTTAGGAATTTATGACGAAGTACCGGGCAAATTTGGCGAATGGAATAATTCTACGCTAGGTAGCTACCTCACGCGGTATCGGTCAGCAGCGGACGTTATCGAAGCTAGTGACCTAGATTATACGGTGGTTCGGCCAGCATGGTTAACTAACCACGATGAAATTGAATACGAATTTACTCAAAAGGGCGAAGACTTCAAGGGAACGGAAGTTTCACGAAAGAGTATCGCACACGTAGTAGTTGATTTAATTCAAAACAATACGGAAATTAAGCATTCCATCGGGGTCAATAAACCTAATACCGATGGTGACAAACCAAGCTGGTATTAGTAACTTAAGTTTGTTAACTTGACCGACCTGAAGTACTTGAAATGAAGCGAGGAGAATAAGGGGCGGATAGTTGGTGAATGTTAATGAAAATCGGCAATTATGCCTCAATTGGCATAGTTGCCGATTTTTGGTTAAGCAGCGAGTAGCTATTGGGATTCTTAAACAAAGGCCAACCTCCCTAAACGTTGTTCAACAATTTTTCCAAGGAGCTGATTTTATTAATTAAAGGCTATCCAAACGGCCTCCTTAGATGGCCAGCTGGATTTGGTTAGTTGGTAAGTTTCGCGGAATTCTTGCCTCGGATGAACGTTATTCTGTATAATTCATACTATAGTTACGACAAGTTTTAATGAAAAAAATAAAGGTGGTATTAGCCCATGAATATTGATTGGAAAGCAGAAGTTGAGCAACGTAAAGATCAAATGTTAGAACGTCTAATGGAATTGTTGAAAATTGACAGTTCCCGCGATGTAGAACATGCCGAAAAGGATGCCCCGCTTGGTCCGGGACCTAAGGCAGCCCTTTTGAAGATGTTAGAATTCGCCGAAGCAGACGGATTTACAACCAAAAACGTTGAAAATGTGGCAGGTCACGTCGAATATGGCGATGGCAAAGAAATTTTAGGTATTTTAGGACACCTTGACGAAGTTCCCGCTGGTGAAGGTTGGGATACCGACCCATTTGCGCCAGTGGTCAAAGATGGCCGAATTTATGCTCGGGGAGTTAGCGATGATAAAGGTCCCGTTTTGGCTGCTTACCTAGGGTTACAAATCATTAAGGACCTTAAGTTGCCAGTTTCTAAGAAGGTGCGTTTGATTTTAGGAACTGACGAAGAGTCCGACTGGTACGGAATGGACCGTTATTTGGCAACTGAGCAAACACCCGACTTCGGTTTTTCGCCAGATGCTGAATTCCCAATTATTAACGGGGAAAAGGGGATTGCTTCTTTCGAAGTTGAAGTGCCCGCACAATCAGCAACTGGGGATTTTGAATTACAATCTTTCAAGGGCGGAATCAAGGACAACATGATTCCTCGCGAAGCTAAGGCGGTTGTCTTAGCAAAAGCAGACGTGGACGAAGCTGCTTGGCAAGCTGAATACCAAGAATACCTAAGTGAAAACGGCCTTACCGGGGCAATGAACGTTGCCGGACAACAAATCACCTTTGACTTAGTAGGTAAGTCCGCACACGCCTTGGAACCCAAGGCAGGCTTGAACGCGGCCACTTTCTTAGCCGACTTCTTGAACCGTAAAGTGGCTAACGATTACCTTAAATTAATTGCAGAAAAAATGCACCTAGATTCACGGGGACACCAATTGAAGATTAATACCGTGGACCCTCAAATGGGCGATTTGACGGTTTCACCAGACTTGTTTGACTACCAAGCAGGACAAGCTGGTACGGTAATTATCAATATTCGTTACCCACAATCCATCTCTACGGATGAAATCATTAAGAATGCGACGGCAGCGTTGGCTGATTTCGAGGCTAAAGTTGCTTTACATGGTCACGCACAAGAACCACATTACGTTCCTGCTGACGATCCGTTGGTAAAGACTTTGCTTCAAATTTACACGGAACACACCGGAGAAGCAGGACAAGAAATGGTAATCGGCGGGGGAACCTATGGCCGGATTTTAGAACGCGGAGTTGCCTTTGGAGCGCAGTTCCCTGGCCGGGAAAACGTTATGCACCAAGCTAACGAATACATGGCAATTGAAGACATTGTCAACGCAGCTGCAATCTACGCTCACGCAATTTATGAATTAGCTAAATAAGGTTGACACTAGTTTGAATTATCCGTAAAATTAACAGCGATATTGAAGCAATGAAGTAGCCTAGTAGCGGGATGGGTTCAGCAATTAGAAATCTGGTGGGAGCTGCAAACCAGACTGACCCATTCGGTGAATTACACTATGGAGCTTTCTGCTTAAAAGAACGGATCATCTCGTTATCGATGTTGAGCGGAGTGTAATAACTCAATTCAAGGTGGTAACGCGGAATTTTTCGTCCCTGATCAGTTGATTGGGGGCGTTTTTTATTCCATTGATGATTAATAACAGAATGGAGGGTACTAACTGATGAACATTATTGACGAATTAGATTGGCGGGGCGCAATCAACCAGCAAACCGACGAAGAAGGTCTTAAGAAATTAACCGAAGAAAAATCAATTGGTTTATATGCGGGAATTGACCCAACTGGGGACAGTATGCACATTGGGCACTTGATCCCGTTCATGGTTTTGAAACGATTCCAACAAGCCGGACACAAACCGGTAATCTTAATCGGTGGCGGAACGGGTTCAATTGGGGATCCGTCAGGTAAGAAATCCGAACGGGTTCTCCAATCCATGGAACAAGTTCACCACAATGAAGAAGCCTTGAAGAAACAATTGGTTAAATTCTTTGGGACAGATAATTTCCGAATTGTGAACAATTACGACTGGCTTTCAAAAATGTCCTTGCTGGATTTCTTGCGCGACTACGGAAAATTATTCAACGTTAATACAATGTTAGCTAAGGATATCGTAGCTAGTCGCCTAGAAGTCGGAATTTCCTTTACCGAATTCACGTACCAAATTTTGCAATCGGTCGATTTCTTGCATTTATACAAACACGAAGACGTGCAATTGCAAATTGGTGGTGGTGACCAATGGGGAAATATCACAGCTGGTACTGATTTAATCCACCGGATGGAAGGCCAGGACGCCAAGGTTTATGGTTTGACAATTCCGCTATTGCTAAAGGCGGATGGAACGAAATTTGGTAAATCAGAAGGCGGCAACGTTTGGCTTGATCCTGAAAAGACGACCCCTTACGAATTCTACCAATTCTGGTTAAACCAAGACGACCGTGACGTGGTGAAGTTCTTGAAGTACTTTACTTTCCTTAGCCACGAAGAAATTGAACGGTTAGCAGAAACGGTTAAAACAGCTCCTGAAAAACGCGAAGCACAACGGCGTTTGGCAGAAGAAGTTACGGAATTCGTCCACGGCAAGGCTGCGGTAGAGGAAGCACAACATATTTCAGCAGCCCTTTTCTCTGGGGATGTGAAGGACCTCACCGCAAGCGAAATCGAACAAGGTTTCAAGAACATGCCAAGTGTGGAAGTCGAAAACAAGAAGGAAAACATTGTTTTGTGGTTGGTCGACACCACGAAAATTGAACCATCTCGGCGTCAAGCCCGGGAAGACATTAAGAACGGTGCCATCCGAATTAATGGAGAAAAGATTACGGATGTGGACGCTGAAATTGATCCAACTAGTCATTTTGATGGCAAATTCGTGATCGTTCGGCGCGGTAAGAAGAAGTATTTCTTAGCACGGGTAAAATAATTAACGATAAAAAGGGTTCGCAACAAACCAAGTTAGGTTGTTGCGAACCTTTTTTTGTTAAGTATGACATTACTTGTGAACGTCTTTGATTTTAAAGGCTAAGAAGAGGGCGCAGATTTCTAATAGTAGAAAACAACTAAAAACGCCCAAGAAATTGTCGGTACCTAAAATGACGGTGGCAATTACCACGGCCGTTGAACCCAGGACCTGGCGAACGGTGGCAATGATGGACGAACCGTGCGGAATTAAATGGTCAGGCAACGAATTGGCGCCGAGCGTGGTGGCAGGCATCATTACAAAGGCGTTTCCGGCCTCCACCACCATCGTAGCCAAAATAGCAATTACCAGACTTTCTAAAAAGACGTTGAGGATCATTAACGACCAGCCCGCGATGAAGATGGCGATTCCGATGATCATAACGGGTTTAAAACCGATCCGGTCAGCTAATTTACCACTTTGCCGGTTGAGCCAGGATAAAAGGGCCGCGGCGGGAACTAGTGCGAGTCCCGACCAAAACGGCGAAAGGTGTAAAACTTGTTGGAAATAAAGTGGCATGACGATGGTGACGGTAATCAACGACATGTACGCAAACGCCGTTAGTAAAACCCCAAGGTCAAAATTTTTAATGCGCATAATTTCTAGGTGAAGCAGCGGGTTAGTTAAGTGGAACTGACGAATAACGAACCAGGCTAACATTCCTAACGAGATTGCTAAAATGATGGCGAGTGAAAGGTTCCAACCCTGTTGGTTAATCTCATTGATAAAATATAGCAAGCCGATAATTCCTAAAGAAAGCAGCACCGAAACAAAATCTAACTCGGAATGGCTTTGCTGTACGGGACTAACGATGGTTTTGAACGCTAGCAGGGTGACTAGGATTAATAGACAGTTAAAGAAGATGAAGATTGACTGCCAATTAAAGATTTGTAGAATTACTCCGGAAAGAATCGGTCCCACTGCAAGGGCCGAACCCATAACTAGGCCAACGGTTCCCATGGTGGCTCCCCGTTGCCCTTCGGGAGTGATCTGCAAAATTACCGACTGGTATGTGGGAAATAGTACCCCAACGGAGAAACCTTCCATTAACCGACCGACCATCATCATTGCGAAATTTGGCGCAAAAATAATGATGAAGGTTCCGATAATGAAAATTAGCAATAAGCTAATGTACATCCGTTTGAAATTAAGGTTATTTAGCATCCACGGTGAAAGAGGCATCACTACCGACATGATTAACATAAAGCCGGTAGTGAGCCAGGCGACCGTGCTAGCTGGTAAGTTAAAGTAATGCATGAAGGTGGGATAAGCGGTTGACAGGGATGATTGACTTATCGACATGGTAAACGTCCCAAGCAGTAGCGTGGCGACGAACCAACGGTAAGCTTTTTTAGATAATGGAGTCATAAAATAAGTCGCTTCCTTTGTTTTTGTTTATAACAGTTCTAAAGTACAACACGAATGACGGACTGTAAAGGTGGATTATCAACGGTTAAGGAAGCATATTCGGGGGTTGGTGCAGCTTTATCCAACTTTTTGT
>NZ_GL397067.1:1556849-1632348 GCF_000146325.1 Pediococcus acidilactici DSM 20284
GCGTTGTCGTATCAACGTTTATAACGTTTTTGACAACTATTTAAATATATCATCATGAGAATCAATTGTCAACAACTTTTTTTAAATTGTTTTATTTGAAATCTCACTAACTGGCGAAAAACACCAGCTCATACATCTTAACATTAAGCATCAAAATCTGTCAACAACTTTTTTTGAGTTGAGATTTTTTTAAATCGCTCAACGCCTTGATGCACCCTTATCGAAGAGCACTTAAATATAGTATCAAGATTACTAAATCAGGTCAAGGCTTTTTTTAAAAAAAATAAAAAACGAGCTTATTCGCTCGTTTTTTTAGGTACTATCCGATTAATCCGGTTTGGTTTTATTACCGTTGCAAACATTCCCGCAAACATTCCAAAATAGTAAGTGAGCAAACGCCAAATTATCATGGCTAAAACCAGCTTGCTACTATTACCTACGAACTGGGCAAAGATAACACTAAAGCCATACTCCGCCCCTCCTGCGCCTCCAGGAATGGGGAATAGCGAAATCACCATGAAGATCAGTACATGCAAGCACGTCACCATAATTAGATGCACGTGAGTCTTTCCTAATGCTAATAGGATGAAATATGGAATTAGATAATAAAACAGTAGTTGCAAAAAGGTTAATAACGCTACCTTGGCTAATAACCGCCATTGCGACTTCATCCGTACGCTTTCTAAGTAGAAAGTGTCCACCTTTGCATCAATCGACGTCTTCCACCTTAAATAACGCTCCGGTTTAGTGAATCGTTTAATCGGAATAAAGATAAGGTCAAACATTTTCTTGGTAAAGTTATGCCAGTACATAATCATCAATAACCCGATAATTACTGCTAAGTGAATCAAAAAACCAAATAGCACAAACCAAGAAAGAAATTTAATCTTATCTTCCAAATACTGGAAGCCAATCAACAGACTAAAAATAAAGTTCAATACAACCATTGACTGAAAAACCACGAACTTCATTAATAGTACTGAACTAGCTCGGCCGCCTTCAATACCACTCTGCATTAAAGCCACTAACTGAGCTGGCTGTCCCCCGGAAGAAAAAGGAGTCAGTCCATTAAAGAGCTGCTCAATCAATGGAATTCGAATTGCATCTTTCCAAGACAGTCGATCGCCGTTACTTTCCACCAATACTTTAGTTGCAACGGCTTCGAAGCCTAGATACAAGATAATACATAATAGGGCCACTAAAAGCCAGCCCACGTTTAGATTCAAAATATCATGCGAGACTTGGTGCAAATTAACCCCACGCAACGAATAGCCAAAAATTACCAATCCGGCCAAAATCATCACGACAAGGACAATCTTGTTTTTCCTTGTAATAATGATTCCCCCCTATTTAAGCAAAGATGAATAATAATTTAGCCAAATCTCTGCTAAATGATCTTCTGAATATTCTGCCGAAGCTTGGTCTGCACGCTGCTGATAATCCCTCAGTTGTGCCGGATTTTTGACTAACGCACTCAATTTTTGATCCATTTCAGCGTAATTGTCCGCCGCAATGTAATAGCCCTTAATAATTGAATGATACAAGTCTAAATCACGTAACATCACCGGGGTTCCGCAACTGAAGGCCTCGAGAACCGACATCGGAAACAGTTCATTATAAGAAGGCAATAAAAATAAGTCCGCGGCATTATAGTATTCCACTAACTTATTCCGGTCCACAATTCCAGTAAATTTTAAGTTTGCTGGAGGATTATCAACCACCTTTTTTAAATCAGCATACCCATCCGTTAACCTACCAAACGAAAATCCGCCTGCCCAGATAAAATACATCTCTGGGTGTTGTTGAGCAAGCTTGATAAAATCCTTTACGCCTTTTCGTTCTTGCACCTGACCAATTCCTAAAATGGTAAACCGGTCTTGCACACCCAGTTGTTCCCTAACTTGGCGGCGTTGTTCGGCATCGTACTGGTAAAACTCGTCCTTCCGAACAAAATTAGGTATGTAAGTAATAATTTCCCGTTTAATTCCGTACTTAACTAATTGATCAATAAAAGTTGGGTTCACTACTACAATCTGATCCATTCGTTTATAGAACGCGATAATGTACTTATAGAATAACCAACGAAAGGGTTGTGGAATCTTAAGACTCCCCTCGATAGTTTCTGGGAGAAAATGAACGTACCCCACCTTTACGCCCCGCTTTTTAGTAAAAGTGGACACAAAAAATTGGGGATCAATTGTATGATAATGACTGATATCCGCTTGCGTATAACGATTAATTGATAAATCAATTTCTTTAGGAAAATGCGTCTTCAGCAAACGAATCAATTCTTCATACGCACTACCAACTCCTTGTCCCTTAACCTTACTGGCGGACGAAAACATGTTCACCTTAATTGGCATAACCTAACTAACCCCTAACGTTAAACAAAATTATTCCAGTTCAGACTCTTTCTTTGAGCCATGTTCCAAATCGGCATGAGCGCTGATTGCACTATTATAGTAATCTACAATCCGCTTTCCAAAATAATCCGCGGAAATTTCATAGAGCTTCTTTTCCCGAGGACGTGGATCATTAAATTCATCCGGATGTTCAATATACCGCTTAATTGCTTGCACGAGCTGCCCTTCGGTATCAAAAACCTTCCCTAACGAAGGATCATCTAGCAACTCGTCCGTATACGGCCCTGATTTGGCCACCACTTTTAAATGCGAAGCCATCGCTTCAATATACGTTAACCCCTGCGATTCCGAATCAGAAGCCGAAACAAATAGGTCGGCCGCTTGATAATAACGGTAAACTTGATCATTATTAATTTCGCCTGTAAATTTAACGTGCTTTTCCAAACCTAAATCATGAACCTGGTTTTCCAGGCTAGTCCGCGCAGGACCATCCCCCACTATCAACAACTGGGCATCCGGAACCTCTTTTAAGATTGCGGGGAAGCAATCAATCACTTCTTGGATATTCTTTTCGTACGCCAAGCGACTTAAGGATAGCAAAACTGGTGTCTTTGCATCATATCCTAATGCTTCACGGCATTGTTGGGGATTGCTATCTTTTTGGTACTGTTCCAAGTTAACCCCCGTTGGAATGATGCGCGTGGGAACTTGAATCCCGTAACGTTGAATTGTTCGCTGCACCCGTTCACTTGGAGCAACAATCCCGTCAATGTGATAACAAAACGCCCGCGTCATCTGCTTAACGTGGTACGGCTTGAGTAATTTCCCGTTGGCTACATAGTGTAAATAATCCTCATACATCGTGTGGTACGTATGGATTACCGGAATTTTTAAAGCTTTAGCAACAAACTTTCCCATCCAACCTAAGGAAAACTCCGTCTGGGTGTGGACAATATCAAGGTTAAGTTCCTTAGCAATCTGAGTAGCACGAATAAACCCACTGATTGCAATTCGACGGTCGGTAAATGATACAAACGGAATGCTAGTAAAACGAAATACGTTCCGTTCATAGACGTTTGTATCAACTTTCGGATCCGTCGTCGTGAAAATATAAACTTGATGCCCCTGTTTTTCTAACTGATCACGCAGCGTTTTAATTGACGTTGCTACCCCACTAACTTGTGGAAAATAGGTGTCAGTAAACAGTCCAATATTCACAGCGAATCTCCCTCTTTGTCCTAATTAAACTACTTTCTCTAATTATATTGGTTTAAAATGCGATATGCAAACAGCTGCCTCTACCTTATAAAAAACGTAAAACTAGTTGGTTGAATTGGGCAGGCTCTTCTGCCATCGGAATGTGGCCAACGTTTGACATTACCTCCACTTGAATACGGGAATTGAGCTGTTTAAGTGCATCCCCCATCTGGGGATTAAAAAACGGACTCTTTTCCCCTAAGATAAACAATACTGGTTTTGTGGCTGCTCGCAAAACCGGACGCCAATCCTTTCTCGCGTGTCCCTTCACTAAAGAACGGTTTTTAGGCTGTGAAAAAGGATATTTAGAATCAATGGCCTTAGAATTCTTGTAAACGTACCCCTCAATTCGACGGTAAGCTGGCCGTAAAATAGGCTCGCTCATCAGTTGTTCAAAGTTAGCTTCGTTTAAATTTTTAAAGCCGTAATGCCATTGATCATCGTTCATCATTCTAGGCGATTGATCAACGAAAATAGCCTTGCTAACAAAATCCCAGCCCCGAATCGATAAAATATTCCATAAAACAGCGGCCCCCATTGAATTGCCAATTCCAATCGGTTCTTTAATCTCTAACGCATCCACTAATTGAAGTACTTCGTCAGCCAAATCGCCAATCTTCAAATCATAGTCAACCCGGTCCGAACGACCATGGTTAAGGTAGTCCAACCGGATCACCCGGTAACCATGTTGTAAGAAGAAGTTAACTTGGCCTGACCAAATTTCCGTATTTCCGCCAAAACCCGTTAAAAACAGGATGGGGATCCCTTCTCCCTGGTCTTCGTAATAGATGGTTTCTCCAGTTTTTAGTATAAATTCCATACGTCGCTCCTTATATAAAACAAAAAGGAACCGCGACCCAATGGTCAACGGTTCCCAGTTAACTTATTCAGCTTACTTGTTATTAACAGTTTCTTCAACTAACTTAATTACATCTTTGTTAGTTTCCGCTTCTGTGATAGCCTTTTCAGCTAACTTCTTCATATCGTCCGTGCTTAGCTTCTTCATCAATGAGCGAGTCTTCAAAATTGAAGTAGCACTCATTGAGAATTCATCCAAACCAAGACCCATTAGAATTGGTACAGCGATTTGATCGCCAGCCATTTCACCACACATCCCGGTCCACTTGCCTTCCGCATGGGAAGCATCGATCGTTTGCTTAATCAAACGAAGCAGTGATGGGTTGTATGGTTGATAAAGATATGAAACCTTTTCGTTACCACGGTCTGCAGCAAATGAGTATTGAATCAAATCATTTGTACCGATACTGAAGAAATCAACATACTTAGCGAGCTTATCAGCGATCATTGCAGCTGCTGGGATTTCCATCATCATCCCGACTTGGATTTCACCAACCTTAGTACCTGCATCGATCATCTTTTGACGCTCGTCGTCGTAAATTGCCCGAGCCTTCTTGAATTCAGCTACCGTAGCAATCATTGGGAACATAATTGCTAGCTTACCGTATGCTGAAGCACGAAGAAGCGCCCGTAATTGGGTCCGGAACAAATCCGTGCGGTCTAAACTAATCCGGATTGCCCGGTAGCCTAAGAACGGATTCATTTCTTCAGGTAATGGTAAGTAAGGAAGGTCCTTATCTCCACCAATATCCATAGTCCGAACTACAACTTGCTTACCGTTCATTCCTTCAACAACTTTTTTGTAAGCTTCAAATTGTTGATCTTCAGAAGGTAATTCAGAAGCATTCATGTACAAGAATTCAGAACGGAATAAACCAACTGCTTCACCGCCGTTATCCAGAACACCTTGTAAGTCATCTGGAGTACCAATGTTAGCAGCTAAGTCAAAGTGTACACCGTCTTTAGAAACGGTCCGTTCATTCTTTAACTTTTCCCATTCAGCTTTTTGAGCTTTGAAATCTGCACTCTTTTGTTCATATTCTTTGATTTCATCATCAGAAGGATTGATTAGCGCATCCCCAGTTAAACCATCGACAATCATCATATCGCCTTGCTTAACGCTAGTAGTAGCCTTTTCAGAACCCACTACCGCAGGAATTTCCAAGGTCCGCGACATAATGGCTGAATGTGAAGTCCGTCCACCAATATCAGTGATAAAACCTTTAACGTAACGACGATCCAATTGGGCCGTGTCACTAGGTGTTAAATCATGAGCAACAATGATGACTTCGGAGTCGATCAAAGCTGGATTTGGCAATTCAACACCAAGTAAGTGACTCATCAACCGTTTAGTAACGTCACGAATATCTGCAGCCCGTTCTTGCATGTAAGCATTGTCGGTCATTGCTTCAAACATCGCGATGAAGTTGTCAGTCACTTCTTTTGTAGCTTCTTCAGCGTTGATGGTATCATTTTTGATCTTATCTTCAATGTTACCAATCAACTCTGGATCTGAAAGAATCGTTAGATGAGCTTCAAAAACTTCTGCTTCTTCAGCTCCAAGATTTTCAGCAGCTTTAGCTTTAATAAGGGTTAGTTCCTTTTTAGACTGTTCTAAAGCATCATGGAGACGATTAATTTCAGCATCGACATCCGTAATAGTCTTCTTTTCGAAAGAAAGATCGGGATCCACCATTAAGTAAGCTTTAGCGATGGCAATTCCATCACTAGCTGCTATACCCTTTAATGTCCCAGTCATTATTCGGAAAGTCCTTCTTTCTTCATTGTGTCTTCAAGTGCAGCGATTGCGTCAGCTTCGTCGTCACCGTCAGCAGAGATTGTAACGTCTGCGCCTTGGCCAACACCAAGTGACATTACACCCATGATTGACTTCAAGTTAACAGACTTGTCCTTGTATGTTAATTGAATGTCTGAGTTGAACTTGCTTGCTGCTTGTACCAACAATGTTGCTGGACGAGCATGAATACCTGTTTCTGCAATTACATGAAAGTCGCGTTTTTCCATAATATATTTCTCTCCTTAGTAACACTAAATTTTGCTATAAATGAAGTTGCTTGTCGCGTCATCCATTTACAAGCCTTTGACAAGATAATATCAATTTACGAGCCTTAAAGCAAGCCCTTACATAAAACAAAAATCAACTGCCTTATTGTTTTTTGTTATTCTCGTAACGGTAAGTAATTGTTCCGCCACGTTGGGCTTCACCGATTAACTGCTTGCGTTCCGGAAAATCCATAAAAACCGGTTGGAATTCTTGGAACTCTTCGGCTGTGATCGTTAGCTCATCGAGTACCCCATCTTTTAAATCATTTAAAAGCTTCAAATAATCACGCATTTTAACACCTCATTTAGCTTATTTATTCTATACCTTTATACTAATTTTTACAATACTGGCGCCTCCACAATACCTTTTTCCAATTTTGAATCAAACTCCTTGCACAATTTAAAAGAGCGTGTATAATTTAGTTATGGTCAATATTGGTCAAACATTTTTTGACGTAATGGCTGATTAGTTTCTTTCATAACTTCATTATAGAAGGGAGACAGCACATGCTTTGTCAAAATTGTCATAAGAACGAAGCAACCATTCATTTATATACTAACGTGAATGGTCGAAGGACAGAGGTTAACCTTTGTCAAAATTGCTATCAACTTTTGAAGAACCAACAACTTAATAACAATAATGGAAATGGAGGTGCGCGTATGGCACAAGATCCATTTGGATTTGGTAACTTAGACGACATTTTCCGTGCAATGCAAGGTGGCAACGTAAGTCGTCCGGAAGATATGTACGGACAACAAGTTCCCCCTACTCAAGTAGGCCGCGGCGGTGGAAATAACCCCAACGGCGGTAACGGAAGCCCTCTTCTAGGCCAATACGGTTTAAACTTAACAGATTTAGCAAAACAAGGAAAGATCGACCCCGTGATCGGTCGTGATAAAGAAATTGAACGCGTTATTGAAATTTTGAATCGACGGACCAAGAACAACCCGGTTTTAATCGGTGAAGCTGGAGTTGGTAAAACTGCGGTAGTTGAAGGTCTGGCACAACGGATTGTGGAAGGCTCAGTACCACAAAAATTATTGAATAAACAAATTATTCGTTTGGACGTCGTTTCATTAGTTCAAGGTACCGGAATTCGTGGTCAATTCGAACAACGGATGCAGGAATTAATGAAGGAAGTTCAAAATAATCCGGACTTAATCGTCTTCATTGACGAAATTCACGAAATTGTGGGTGCCGGAAATGCGGAAGGCGGCATGGACGCCGGAAACGTTTTAAAGCCTGCCCTTGCACGGGGTGACTTCCAACTAGTCGGGGCCACCACTTTGAAAGAGTTCCGGGACATTGAAAAGGATGCGGCGCTTGCTCGCCGGTTGCAACCCGTTCAAGTCGACGAACCTAGTGAAGAAGAAGCAATCAAGATTTTGAAAGGTATCCAAAAGAAGTACGAAGATTACCACCACGTTCACTACACTGACGACGCGATCGTGGCGGCGGTTAAGTTGTCCAAGCGGTATATTCAAGACCGGTACTTGCCAGATAAGGCAATCGACCTTCTTGATGAAGCCGGTTCAAAGAAGAACTTAACCATCAACGTAGCGGATCCGGAAACCATTCAAAAGAAGATTGACGAAGCCGAAGCTGAAAAGAAGAAGGCTCTGGAATCGGAAGACTACGAAAAAGCAGCCTACTACCGTGACCAAGTTTCTAAGTTAGAAAAGAACAAGGATGGCGCAACTAATAAGGAAGATGAACCAACCATTACCGCAGAGGATATGGAAAAGATCATCGAATCAAAGACGGACATTCCGGTCGGCGACTTGCAAAAACAAGAGCAAGAACAGTTGCAAAACCTTGCTAGCAACTTAAAAGCGCACGTTATTGGTCAAGACGAAGCGGTTGATAAGATTTCCCGGGCAATCCGGCGGAACCGGATCGGACTTAACGGAACTGGACGGCCAATTGGTTCGTTCCTCTTCGTTGGCCCTACCGGAGTTGGTAAGACTGAATTGGCTAAACAATTAGCTGATCAACTCTTTGGTTCCAAAGATGCCATGATTCGTTTTGACATGAGTGAATATATGGAGCCACATTCAATATCTAAATTGATCGGTTCGCCTCCAGGGTACGTGGGCTACGAAGAAGCTGGCCAATTAACCGAACAAGTTCGGCGGCATCCTTACAGCTTGATTTTGCTTGATGAAGTAGAAAAAGCTCATCCAGACGTGATGCACATGTTCTTACAAATTCTTGACGACGGTCGTTTGACTGATTCACAAGGTCGGACGGTCAGCTTCAAGGATACGATCATCATCATGACTTCTAATGCTGGATCAGGCGACGTTGAAGCCGACGTTGGTTTCGGTGCGGCAATGCAAGGTAAGACCCATTCCGTACTCGACAAACTTGGCAACTACTTCAAGCCTGAATTCCTTAACCGGTTTGACGACATCGTTGAATTCCACGCGTTGACTAAGGATAACCTAATGCAAATCGTGGACTTGATGATTGCCGACGTTAACAAGATGCTAGCAACCCAAGGCTTGCACGTGAACGTTACCAAACCAGTGGAAGAACGCCTTGTCGAACTTGGATACGATCCTAAGATGGGGGCTCGGCCATTGCGGCGGGTCATCCAAGAGCAAATTGAAGATCGGATCGCGGACTTCTACCTCGATCACCCAAGTGAAAAACAATTAATTGCTCGCATCAAGGACGACAAGATTGAAGTTGCCCCTGACGACAAAAAATAATTTCTGATTAGTTTCTTTTAAAAATGGGACCAGGATTTCATTGCTGAAATTCTGGCCCCTTTTTTTGTTCTGTTTGGTGGGCTTTTGAGTCGCTGCATAGCCGAAACGTGCTCTGAAACCTAGCTTTTTCCGGTTAACCAAATTAAGGCGCCGATTGCTTAAACCGCAATCAACGCCTTAACTTCGTTAATCCTCAAAAGCTGCCCAGGTTTCAGAGCACTCTTATAATATATCCCCATTAAAAATCGAATTCTTCACAATTACGTAGTCGACCTTTCTAATCGATTCCAAATCGCGTCCTCCCGCATATGAAACCGCCGACTGCAAATCTTCTTGCATTGCCTTCAACGTATCCGCTAAATGTCCGCGTTGATGAATCCAAATCTTCTTCCCTTCGACGTTTTTCGCCTCTCCCTTTTGGTATTGAGAAGCACTACCGAAGTATTCCTTATAGGTGACACCGTCTTCCACCTTGGTTTCCCCTGGTGATTCGATATGTCCTGCAAATAACGAACCAATCATCACCATGGTTGCCCCGAAGCGAATTGATTTTGCAATGTCCCCGTGGTTCCGGATTCCGCCATCGGCAATCAGTGGCTTACGAGCAACTTTTGCACACCAACGTAAAGCTGATAGTTGCCAGCCGCCGGTTCCAAAACCAGTCTTCAACTTAGTAATGCAGACCTTTCCTGGTCCAATTCCAATTTTAGTTGCGTCCGCGCCGGCACTTTCTAGTTCACGAACCCCTTCAGGAGTCCCGACGTTTCCAGCAATTACAAAACTTTCTGGTAATTTTTCTTTAATGTAATGAATCATGTCAATTACGGTTTGCGCATGCCCATGGGCCACGTCAATCGTAATGTAGTCAGGGACTAAATTCTTAGCAGCTAATTCGTCAATAAAGTCGTATTCGCCGTCTTTAACACCCACACTAATAGAAGAAATCAATCCTTTAGCCTTCATTTTTTTGACAAAAGCTAACCGAGTTTCTGGTTCAAAACGGTGCATGATGTAAAAATAGCCATCTGCCGCTAACTTTTCCGCAATTTCTTCGTTGATAATGGTCTGCATATTAGCCGGCACTACCGGTAGCTTAAACGTATGTTTTCCCAATTCAACTGTTGGATCACATTCACTACGGCTGCGAACAACACACTTAGCTGGAATTAGTTGAATGTCTTCATAATCAAATACTTTCATTCTGGTCCCCTCGAATTGATTAAATTAATGGCCAATCGCCACCAAGCAATAATATACACTAACTTTATCAACAAAACAAGTTAAAAAAGTTCGCTTTCTCACCTAATAAATCGTTAATATATTTCTTATCATCTAATGATAATGTCATTATGCGAATTATTCACCATTTCTCCCGCGATTCTAGTACAATTGATCCGCAAACAAAAAAAGCACCCAACTTTTAAATCGTTGGATGCTTCTTGAAAGGCATTTGGTTGGCACTTTCTTTCGAAATCCCTTTGTCCGCAACGCTTCAAGCCATATAACAATGTCCCCGGCGAGAATCGAACTCGCAACCTATCGCTTAGGAGGCGATTGCTCTATCCAGTTGAGCCACGGAGACCTAATAATTTAGTATTACATGAATTTTAAATTCTGTAAAGTTGTCCTGCCAGATTAGTAGCACCTCTCCTAAAAGGCATCTCTTCATTCCACCCCTAAACAACTAAAAAAACCGTCCCAGTAATTATTAGATTTTGTCTAACAAATATGGACGGTTCATAATTTCTGAAACCTTGTTCAGAATAATGCTCGAATTTGAAAATTTTTCAAGCCGGTGTAACCTAGTATTTCAAAAAATTATCTAGGAAGCTTTGCCTTTTCAATGTTTTTCTTATCCAAGTCTTCGTACTTAATCCCCGTTACACTTTCCATGCCTTCACGGGTAACGATTAATTGTTTACCAAATTTTCGGATTGTGCCTGTTGGGAAGCGTTCTGGATACTTGTTATAGATTGTTCGCACGTAATCCTTTTGCTTGCCCCACATTAGGCTTGCTTCACGACTTCCGATTAATTCATCTGTGTTAAGGTCAATTTTTAAATTTTTCGACATACTTATTCCTCTTTTCTCTACATTCAAACTCTCAGCGTGTCTTGTTATCTAAAGGGTAAATCTATTTATCCTTATATTAGCAAAAAAACTGTTATATGGCTTGTAATAGGCTCAAACTTAATCTTTCTTAAAATACTAGCTACTCCCCCCTATGTATCACAAGATAATAAACAAAAACGGGCATACTGTATTTTACCACAAAGAAAAAGATCAAGAACAATAAATGTAATAAAAAACCCCAAACCGGCTCTTCTTACCCGATTTGGAGTTCCTAGAGAAGGCTTAAGCTTTTTTAGTTGCTTCACTCATCCGTACTACAACCCGACCATGTAAATCGTGCAATTCCTCTGAACGTGAATTAGCAACGCTGGCTGGGTCAATTTCGATTAAAATTGAGTTTTCATAGACTTTTCCAACGGTTCCTGCAAAACCAGTTGGTAGAAGATCAGTTTTCTTCACCGTAACTTCGTCGCCTACATCAAATGGTTTCTTTTCGTCAACTTTTTCCTTATCCGCCATTGTTATCTCCTTTAATTCCCTGCATTAATGTTTTCACTCTCTACCTGACTATTACTTACGTTAGCAGCTCCATTAGCTGATAACGCCGCAGTCCCGGTTTCGGCGTGCTTCAAGCCGAGGCCTTTTCTTATGAAATCAGTCACCCGTTGTAGCTCGGTGTGGGAAACAATTTCCATCGATTGTCCATTGACCATTTGACCACTGCCTTGAGCATGGGTTTCTTCAATGTTCTTCGATGCGGCCCGGTAATTCTTTGCCAAGTCCACGAGGTTACCAAACGTAAAGTCGGTTTGGGTTTCGTTAGCAATTGAATCGATAAAGTCTTTATTAAGCAATGCTGAAACCGAACTGCTCTTGCCAAGGATAGCAGTTAACACTGCCCTTTGTCTAGTCTGACGCCCGTAATCGTTTTGCGGATCGTCATAACGCATCCGGGAGTAGGCCAGCGCCTTCTTCCCGTCCATGTGAGTCTTAACACCCTTTTTAAAGGTATAACCATCATACGTAAAGCTGAGCGTTGGAGTAATATCAACTCCACCTACTTCGTCAACGACCTTTTGCATGCCACCCATGTTAACTAAGACGTAGTAATCAATCGGAATGTTGAAAACCGATTGTACCGCGCGAATCGCAGTTCCTGCCTTACCAAATGCGTAAGCAGCGTTAATTTTAGACGGCGACTTTTCTTCGTACCCTGGAATGGTAACCCCTAAATCCCGCGGGATGCTAGTAATCGTCGTTTTATTTGTCTTTGGATTAATCGTAACCACCATCATACTATCGGTCCGTCCCTTATACGAACGACCGAGTGCTCCGGTATCCGTTCCCATTAATAGGATCGAAATTGGCTTTTTATTAGCAACTAAATCGGCGGTATTCCGTTGTTTTTTAATACCTGCACTACTGTAGGTACTATCAACCGCATTTTTGACATTCTGGTACTTGCGCACCCCATAGAATATTCCACCAAGCAAAATAACTGCTATAACAATTAAAATAGTATTGCGCACCGTGTGCGACGCTCTTCTACGTTCTCTACGCATAAAATTATACCCACCTTTCAACAGTGACTATATTACACTATTTCAGGCCCTTTTTAACTAAAAAATTAATAATTAAGCAAAACTAAATAATATTTAATTTGATTTCTTTGCGCGGGGCTTCCCCTTCCGTTTCAAATGCTTCTTCTTCCCTTTTTTCTTAGGCTTTGAGGAAGCAACGGGGCTCACCTTCGTTGCTGCTTTACGAGTTTTAACATCCCGTAAAGGAGCTTTTTGTGGCGCTTCTTCGGCAACTGGCGCAGACGTTTGTTTTTCGTCCGCCACTTGTTCGGCAACTTGCCGAGCTTTAGTAGCGGTCATTATCTGGCGGTTAGCAATTGCCAATTTTTCTGCCGGTTGGTCCAGCTCCCGCAAGATCTTCTTTAGGTTTCGGATGTCGTGGTCATCTCCCAGGCTAATCACAAAGCCCGCCTGGCCCATGCGTCCGGTCCGTCCAACCCGATGAGTGTAGGTAGTGGCGTCCCGCGGAATGTCGTAGTTAATTACGGCCGGGAGGTTTTCAATGTCCAATCCCCGAGCCGCAACGTCGGTAACCATTAATAAGGAAAGTTCCTTCTTCTTAAACCGGCGCATTGCTGCAGCCCGGTCAATTTGTACCTGGTGTCCCGCAATTTTGCCGACCTTAACGCCTTCGTGCTTCAAAAGGGCGGTAATTTTTTCCATCGTCGCTACGTGGTTAAAGAATACCAACCCTTGGAACTTCTTTACCCGACTTAATTGGCGTAAAATTTGTGGTTTGTTCTTCGGTGAAGCAGTTAGCCAACCGTGTTGCACCGCCCCCCGGGTCTGGTCTTCAGCCCGGACGTCAATTACTTGCGGCGTTACGCCAAACCAGGTTTGCAAATCATCTATTGCAAGGTCGTTAGTGGCTGAAAAGAAGCTCAATTGGACGTCACTCGGTAATTGGTCTTCAATCTGACGCACGTCTTCGAGGGCTTCCCCCGTCAAAATTTCGTCAGCTTCGTCAATTACTAAACTCTGAATTTCCTTCACCTTGAGGCGTCGCTCATTAATTAAGGTAAGTACTCGCCCAGGGGTTCCTACGATAATCTCGGGCTTCTTCTTTTTTAACCGTTCAATCTGACGTTGCACGTTCGCTCCGCCGGTGATTGAGGTAGTCTTCAAGTTAATTAAACTTGCCCATTCGCGAAAAACGTCCGTGGTTTGGATCGCCAACTCTTGGGAAGGCGCCAATACTAGCAATTGCGGACCGTTGCCTGGAATCACTTTTTCCAGTAATGGCAAAGCAAATGCTAAGGTTTTTCCGGAACCAGTTGGGGAAAGTCCTAAGACAGTTTCTCCCGCCCGGAGCGGTTCGGCAACCCGTTCTTGAATTAAGGTTGGTTGCTTAAAGCCCTTTTCTTGAAAATGTTGTTGAAATAAATCGTTCATGAAAGTTTAATCCTCTTCTTTTTCATTGGTAAAGTATATCTTACCATTTTGCCGGAGGTTATAGAGCAATTTATTGACGTTTCGACTCAAAGTTAGCCATTCTTGGTAATCCCTTTGATTCTGCGGATCATCCGGATCGTTAATTACCCGCGCAAAGTCAGTTGCTTCGGCAATCATTGGGTTTTCGTCTGGAGCGGTGCTAATCAATTCCTTGTCTCCGGACGCATTCAAATATTCAACCCGGTTTAATTCAGCCGCGTTGTCCATAATAATGGTATCTTTCAAACCATAAATTTCTGAACCAATTTCTGAATTGACGTTCTTTCCAATGTTTAGAACCACGTCATATTCTGGGTAACGTAAAATTGCGACGCCCTTACCATCGGCACCAGTGCGCAATTTTTGATTGAAGTAAGCCACTTCGTCTGGCATTCCAAACCAAACCATCGCGTCGTATGCAAGGTAAACTCCGAGGTCTTGCAGCGCGCCTCCGGCAAATTTCAACGAAAAGATGTTTGGTTCGTTGCCGGATAGATAACTATCAAACCGACTAGAATACTTCGCGTAAGTTAGCGTTGCGCCCTGGATTTCGTCCATTTCGGCAATCTTTTGGGTGATTGCTTTGAAATTAGGTTCGTGAATATGCCGAGCTGCTTCGAATAGTTTAGCTTGCGGGTGCGCCTTTAAAATTTTGTCTAATGCCATCCATTCGGTAGGATTGGCAACGATGGGCTTTTCCACTACCGCTACCTTATCGGCTTCCAAAACTTGTTTAGCTTGAGCGAAGTGCAAGCTGTTAGGTGAGGCAATGTAAACAGCATCAATTTCGTCATCGTTAACCATATCGGCAATTTGGTCGTAGAACTTAGTTGCCCCGTTCTTATCCCCAAACTCGTGTGCCTTTTCGAGAGTCCGCGAATAAACCGCTGTCAATTTCCATTCTTTGCTAGCATGGGCAGCATCCACATACTGCTGGGTAATCCAATTAGTTCCAATAATTCCAAATTTAATCATGCTGTTTTCCTCCTTTAAATTTCTAACTCTATTCTACCTTAATTAAGGTAAGTTATTCAGCGTAGAATTGCAAAAATGTTTTCTCGACTGGTAAATTCGCAAAGAATTTTTGGTTGCCGCAGATATTTAACCACGGAAAAATCACCACCCTTGATAAGCGCTTTCATTAATCGTTGCGGGGTGCAATATTACAAAACGATTTCGATTACTTCAATTTTTTAACAAGTGCTAAAAACTAAGCCGTTTTACTACTTCGCCTACCCAAATAATGTTATATTTAAGTGGACAATAAAGAGAAGGAGTATGGGCGTATGAACTGGCAAAAAACAGCACTTGGTGACCTTTTTTCATTAATTCGTTTCGATTCTAAAAAAACCGATAAAACTGAAGAAACCGTCAGTCCGTTTTTCTTTGCCGGGACCTGGTTATATCACGAGCCCAATACTAATCGAGAACACGAATTAAAAATTTTACCTAACTACGACGTTTACCTGGACGGAAAATTATTGAAAACGGTGGTCGAAGATTTGGATAGTTACCGAATCACCTTCATTGACCGTTTTGGCTACCACCTCGTGGTTAAGGCTAACGAATACCGCCCAATCAGCGTTTACGATGAAGCTAACAACGAAACTTACGCAATCGTTGATGCAGAAAAAGAGCCTGAAAATCGTCCCGAAAAAGAGGATTGATTTTCAGGCTCTTTTTCATTTACTGAAAGTTGCCCATCATCTAGTACTTCTGCCATTCCTGACGTCCGCCGTTAAAATATGAAACTGGCAATTCAATTTCCCGGCGGTCGGTCTTCAGCGTCCGCTGATTATCGTATTCCACAAATTCTACATGCCGGTCGGCCTTTTGAACTTTCTCGGCTTCCAACCAAAACTGGCTTTGTTTAACGTATTTTGGATACAGTCGTTGCCGAATTTCCGGAGTAGTCTTAATTACGACCGGTTGTCCATAATAATTAGCTAACCGCCGGACCAACTCGGCTAAGATGGGGCCCTGCTTCTTCCAATCCACCTTCTCCGCCGTATCTTCCCCGTAGTAGCTCACCCGGATTACCACCGGGAGCTGCCCGGTATTACTTTTCACTTTGCGACTAATATATTGAAGCTGCTTTACCGCACTTCTTTCAAAACTAAAGTTGTGCACCACCCCGACCTTAAGGTTAGTTGCACGTAACCGGTCGTAGTTCGTGTTAAACGAATCATCAAAGTACGTGGCGCCCGTCGTCGCATTTAAATAGACAAACTTTACTTTTTGCTTAGCCAAATCTTGAAAATTGACGATCCCATCTGCTTGATCAATCACGCATCCGCGGATTGAATATGGTGAAAGGGTCTGCTGTTCTTGCTGTTGGACGTGCCAAAAGATTCCCCAGCCTCCCGCAATTAGTAACGCCAACGCGATTACGATGGAAAGAATCAATCGGCGTTGACGTTTGATGGCTGCCTTAGCAAACCGGGGACGCTGAGCCGCGCGCAGATTTTGTTTCATCGTGCCGCCTCCTCATTGTTGAATATTGTACACTTATCCCCTATAATATTCGAATTATCATTAAAAATATTTTCAGAAAACACGAACGTTTCTGGCAACGTTCGTTCAGGGGGTTTTTATGAATAATTCAAAACCAAAGCAGCTGCAAAAAAACATCGGTTTATTTGCAGCTTTTTCAACCGTAATGGGCACGGTAATCGGCGCGGGCGTCTTCTTTAAAGTAGCCAGCGTCACCGCCAGTACCCAATCCGCGGGGCTGAGTTTACTAGCTTGGCTTGCGGGAGGAATCTTGACCATTTGTGGCGGGTTAACCAGTGCCGAACTTGCCGCAGCCATCCCGGTGACCGGAGGCGCGATTAAGTATCTTGAAGCCAGTTACGGCAAACTGACCGGCTTTTTAATGGGCTGGGCACAAACCTTGATTTATTTTCCGGCTAACATCGCCGCCCTTTCAATCATCTTTAGTACCCAATTAATCAATTTGCTGCACTTATCCAATGGGCTTTTGGTGCCCATCGCCATGCTTTGTGGCGCGTCGGTCACCGGAGTCAACCTGCTGGGCGCTAAGTACGGGGCGCGGTTACAATCGGTCGCCCTCATTGCTAAGTTAATCCCGCTGATCGTGATCGTAATTTGGGGACTGGGTTCCAGTAGTCCGGTACACCTCAGCCTGCTACCAGCAAACAGTCACTTTTCCCAAACCTTAACCGGATTTAGCGGCGGCTTGCTAGCTACCCTATTTGCTTACGATGGCTGGTTAGGAATCGGCGCAATTGCCGGCGAAATGAAAAATCCCAAACGTGACTTACCTTTAGCAATTGGCTTAGGGCTCACCGGAATTATGGTGGTCTACTTAGTGATTAATTTCATCTTCTTGCGGACCCTGCCAATCCACGAACTTGCTGGCAACCTTAACGCCGCCTCCGTGGCAGCCACCCACCTGCTAGGTAACTTGGGCGGTAAACTAGTTACCATTGGAATTTTGATTTCCGTATACGGCGCACTAAATGGATACACAATGACTGGAATTCGGGTGCCTTACGCAATGGCTTTAGAAAATTCGTTGCCATTCAGTCGGGCTTTAAAACGGCTTTCCCGCACCAGCGTGCCGTACGTAGCCGGATTACTACAATTAGTAATCGCCCTTTTGATGATTAGCGTCGGTTCCTTTGACTTATTAACCGACATGTTAATTTTCGTAATGTGGATTTTTAACGTTTTAATCTTTTACGCGGTGATTAAATTGCGCCGCACCCAACCTGAATTAGAAAGGCCATACCGGGTGCCGCTTTATCCGTTATTGCCAATTGTGGCGATCCTCGGCGGGACTTTCGTATTGGTCATGACCATCATCAACCAACCGGTTCTAGCAATTACCGGAATTATTATAACTTTGTTAGGAATCCCCGTATTTCTTGCGACCAATCGTGCTAATCGTTAAGATAAATGCATAACTAAATTAGGAGGCTAACTAATGTTTATTATTAAGTACATCCCCTTTCTTGGCCTCGCGTTAATCATTTTGATCGGCTGTTTGATTGCTTACGAGCGGCGCCCTTCGTTAGACCGGGCCGTAGTTTTCGGTAGTTTAGCCGTGTACCTAGTTTGCGTAGCGTGGCTCTTATTTACCCCGGGACAATACTTCTTTGACCCGTACGCTTATTACGCCCGCTACTTCTATTGGCACCACGCTAAAATAATCTACTACCCTTCGGCATTGCGCTCGATGGGTTCGTACATGAACATCGTAATGACGATTCCAGCCGGCGTTTATCTCGGAATTTTATTCCACCGGCATCTAAACTGGCTGACTGTCATTCTTTGCGCAGGCCTAGTCGGAATTTTCAACGAAGGCAACCAACTAATTTTGGACATAATCATTAACATCCAACGGACCGTGGACATTACCGACGTTCTCACTAACGCGGCCGGAGTGGTAATCGGCTACCTTGCCTTTTACTGCTTGGTTCGTCCGTGGTTGAAGAATACTAGCTTTGCTTAATTGCTCGATACCAAAAAGAGCGTGGAACAAAAGGTTGGTAGTTTGCAAGAATTAAAAAAACGAGCGTTATGCCTAAATTTGGCATAACGCTCGTTTTTTGATTAAGCGAAATAAAATGACTTTTGGCGCACGTTTCGACTTTATTAAAGTCAAAACGCCAAAATAATATTTAGTTTTTTCTCAGCTTCTTTTATTATGCCGTCGCCGACTTCGGCGCAATCTTCGCCCGGTTCAAGAGTACCGAACTCGTGACTACGGATAGTGAACTAAACGCCATTGCTAATCCTGCTAATTCAGGACTGAGAATAATTCCGGCGAGGTAGAAAACACCGGCCGCCACCGGAATGCCCAGAACGTTGTAAATGAACGCCCAAAAGAGGTTTAACTTAATTCGGTTAAAGGTCTTGCGGCTCAATTCCAATGCTTTTGCAACGTCGCGCAAATCGTTTTTCACTAGCACAATGCCACCGGATTCGATCGCAATGTCGGTTCCAGAACCCATTGCGATTCCTACGTCTGCGGTGCTCAATGCGGGAGCGTCATTGATACCATCCCCAACAAAGGCAACCTTACCGGCCTTTTGGAAATTCTTTACCCGTTCCGCCTTATCCCGCGGAAGGACTTCGGCAATTACCGTATCAATTCCGACCTGTCGCGCAATCGCCTTGGCGACCACGTGGTTATCCCCGGTTAGCATGACCGGTTGTAGCCCTTGGGTCTTTAATTCGGCAATGGCTGCCTTAGAGGTGGGCTTGGGTGCGTCTTGAATGGCAATTAAGCCGATTACCCGGTTATCTAGCGCCACCACGACCACCGTTTTCGCCGCTTTTTGTAAATCCATCATCGCATCTTGCCACTGCTCATCGATGGCAAGGTCGTCCAATAACTTTTCGTTCCCTACTAGGGCAGTTTTGCCGTTTAACTGCGCTTTTACCCCTTTACCTTCCACGGCCGTAAAGTTAGTAACCGTCGCTGGAGCGATGTCCGCTTTTTGCGCAGCCTTAGTGATTGCGGTTGCTAAGGGATGTTCGGAAGATTGTTCGAGACTAGCTGCCACCCGTAAAACCTGGTCACGGTCGCCAACCACGTCGGTTACTTCTGGAGTTCCGTTAGTAACCGTGCCGGTCTTATCAAAGATAATGGTTTTAACTTCGTTCACCTTTTCCAGAACTTCACCGTTTTTGATTAAAATTCCCATCTTAGCCCCCCGGCCAGTACCGACCATTAACGCCGTGGGAGTTGCCAAACCAAGGGCACATGGACACGCAATCACCACGACCGAAACCGCGAAGATCAACGCGTGTGCTAGCGTAGCCCCGAGGAAGACGTACCATACTAAGAAAGTCGCGATTGCTAAGATCAAGACCACCGGCACGAAAATATCGGAAACCCGGTCGGTCAAATTCTGGATTGGAGCATGGCTGTTTTGGGCCTTCTTCACCAATTCAACAATTTGCGCCAACATGGTGTCATTGCCAACTTTGCTAGCTTTAAAGACGAAGGTCCCGGTGTTATTAATTGTCGAACCAATCACGTGGTCACCAACCTTTTTAGTTACCGGCATGCTTTCCCCCGTCACCATTGATTCGTCAATCGTCGAGGAACCCGATTCGATCACTCCGTCAACGGCAATCTTTTCGCCCGGCCGTACCCGAATCTGGTCGCCCACGGCCACTTCGCTGAGCGGCACCTTGACGTACTTTCCGTCACGGAGTACTTCGGCTTCCTTAGCTTGCAAATTAACCAGCTTTTCGACCGCTTCCGAAGCATTGTTCCGCATTTTTTCTTCAAAAACCTGGCCCAATAAGACGAAGGTGGTGACGAATGCCGCACTTTCAAAGAAGACCGCTTGGCCGGTAATCATCGCGTAAATACTGTAGAAGTACGCCGTCGCGGTCCCAATTGCCACCAGCGTATCCATGTTGGAATGATGTTTTTTAAACGACGCCCACGCACTTTGCGCAAATGGGCGCGCGGACAACGCCATTACCACAGTAGTTAAGGCTAACATTGTCCAGTGGCCGCCGGGAAGCATGAACCCCCACGGTTTCAAGATCATTTCGACCAACATTGGTAACGAAAAAATTAACGAAATCCAAAAACGAGTTGTAATTTTCATTACTCAATCACCACTTTTCCGCTAAACATGTCCATGCCACAGCTAAACGGGAATTCTCCCGCGTGGTCCGTATTGATAGTGACCGACTTGGTTTCGTCAAGCGGTAACTGTTCTTCAAATCTTAGTTGCGAAGAATGCACCACGTCCAAACAGCCTTGGGGGCTGGTCCGCCGAAAGTTAATTTGTGCGGGAATCCCCTTTTGAAAATGCACTTCGGCCGGTTGATAACCACCGGCGACCGTAACGTTAACGACTTGCGTTTGCTCTTTCATTTAAATGACCTCCCTTAGCTATTTAACTTCGACTTTGCCATGGAACATATCCATTCCGCATGCCCACTGATATTCGCCAGCCTTGCTGGTATCGATTTTGATTGGCACGGTTTGGTTTTGTGGTAAGGCTTGGTTAATCCCAAAGTCCGCGAAAACCACCCGGTCCAAACAGCTTGACGGATCCTTCCGGGTAAAGTTTAAAACTGCCGGAACGCCCTTTTTCAAGACAATCTTTTCGGGAGAGTAGCCTCCGTTAACCTCCACGTCGACCGTCTGGGTATCGCCAGTAACTTCCGCCACTTCCGACTGGGCTTCGTGTTTACCGAAGAACCACCAAACGATAAAACCAATTAGCGTTAATCCTACTATTAAAACAATCAATCTCGTCATCATTAATCCCCCTCTTTCATGGTGCAAGTTTCGTCACAATCCGTTTCCGGAAGGCAATTGCATTCCACCTTTGCTGGCGCGGTGGAGGCTTTTTGTTGCAATAACTCCTGTAAATTGCTAATATCCTGCTTACTTAAGGTAGTCTGGGCAACTAAATTGGTGATTACCTGCCCCTTCTTCATGTTGCACATGTGAGCAAAGAGCTCGGTAGTCGTCGCCTCCATCGCCTGTTTTTCGGCAATGGTGGGATGGTAAATAAACTTCCGACCCAGCCGTTCGGTACGCAACGCGCCCTTGGCCACTAACCGGCGTAATAGCGTTTTGATGGTGGAAGCCGTCCACTTTTTTGATTGCTGCATCAAGTGGACAATTTCCGTGCTTTTTGCCTCACCGAGCGTCCAAACAATCCGCATAATTTCCCATTCGGCGCCGCTAAGTTCCGTTGCGGTATTTTCCATCGTGGCATTCCTCCCTTTTACGTTTACATTTGTAACCTTCATGATTAGTATAAAAGGCAGGTTTACATTTGTCAACGTAAAAGCTCCTTTCTTCTCATGACCCGCTATAGTATTCTATTAAAGGGGAAAATTTAACAACTGGAGGAGCTTTTATGCCAAAGTACCTAAAATGGGGATTAATCATCCTCTTTTTTCCAATTTCATTGAGTTATTATGCCTACCGGTGGAGTAAAGACCACCTTTGGGCAAAAAGTAATTATCCACGAGTCTTTTCGGGACTAACCGTCTGGGCAATTTGGCTGATGCTTTTAGTGATCGCCCAAAGTACATCCTTTGCCAATGCCGTATCATTACTAGGATTTGCTGGTTTGATTTCGTTTGTAATTGCCTTAATTATTGATTTATTTCATAAGAAATCAGCCCGGCCCGCAATTGTTCCCGTAATTTTGAGTGCCATCTTATTTGTGGGGGCAGTGCAGTTTACCCCGGACACGGAGTCTAGTTCATCCGCTGCTCAAGTAGAAAGCACCCACGTGGTCCACAAGGTGGCGCGCAGTGACCAAAAAGATTACCAAGCTGCTAAGGCAAAGCACGCCGCACTCGTTGCCCAACTAAAAAAGATTAAGCACGAGAACGCGACCTTAGCTAGCGAGAAAGCGGAGGCCACCACCGCCATCGCTACTTCCAAAGCCAAGCGCGAAGAAGCTTCCTCACGCTCGGCCGCGGCAAGTGAAGCAGCTGCCTCCCGCGCCGAAAGCGAAAGTAAGGCATTCGCGGCTTCATCTAAAAAGGCGGCCCAAGCACAACAAAAAGCGGCCGCAGCGCAAAGTCGGGCCGCTGCCCAACAAAGTCGCCAGGCCCGGCAACAATCCGCAGCACAAGCAAATGATGACGAAGGCGATACATACACCGGGACCGCTCAGGACATTATTGGTAACGTTAATTCCCATATTTATCACGTCCCTGGACAAGCCGGTTACCACATGAATTCAGCTAACGCGGTTCACTTCCATTCCGAAGCGGAAGCCCAAGCTGCAGGTTATCGAAAGGCGTTGAGATAATGAAATTAAAAGCAAAATCACTATTAGTAGTCGTGCCATTTTTGATGGGTAGCGTGGTTTACCACCCTACTCCAATGGTTCAAGCAAAGACCGTGGTGAAGTACACTCATCCGCACTGCAAAGCCACCCGTAAACTTCAGAAGGAAAACCGGGAGCTGAAGCAAAAGATTGCAAAAGCACAGGCTAAAAATGACCGGCTCACCAAACAACTAAACCACAAGAAGAAACAACTTCATCAATCGGCGGCTACCAAACAAACCGATACCGCTAACCTAGCCAAGCTAAATTATGCTGGGCAACAGGAAGTCGTCGTTAACCACAATCAGCCGAAGTTTTCCAAGGCTGATCTATCTATCGACAAAGGGGCTTGGCAACGTTACGGCAACCTTGATCACCTCAACCGAGCGACGGCTGCCAACGCCATGCTAAACCAATCCTTGATGCCGACCGCCAAACGCGAACCGCTAACCGTAAACCCCACCGGTTGGCACAATAAGCGGATTGCTTCGGGATGGTTATATAACCGCAGTCACTTGATTGGCTACCAATTAACCGGCCAAAACAATAACTTAAAAAACCTAATGACCGGAACCCGTTCATTGAATTCGCCAGAAATGCTCGCCCATGAAATGGACATCGCCTACTACTTAAAACAGGACCCTAAACACTACGTTCGTTACCGTGTCACCCCCATTTTCAACGGCAACGACCTGTTAGCCCGCGGCGTCCAAATGGAAGCCCAGTCCATCGGTGACAACGACATCCATTTCAACGTCTTCATCTTCAACGTCCAAGATGGCGTGAAGTTGAATTACGCGGACGGGACTAGTTCGGTGGAGAAATAAGAGAAGTTACATCTTCAATAACCATATGTATAAACACTTAAAGAATAGCGCATTCATGGAGGAATTTTTATGAAAAAAATACTTACTTTATTAACAGCTGTATTAACGGTTTCGTTACTACTAATTGCCTGTGGAAACAAACAGGATAAATACGCTGACCAAGCTTTTATGAACGACCTATCAAAGGGGCTTGAAGCTAGATGGTCATTATCTGATTCTGATCCGGATAATGAAAGCAAGGATTTCTATAAACAACTAGACAAAAAAGAACTAGATTCTATTTCTAGTTACAGTAATAAAAAATTTAAAAATGATAAACTACACGAACACGCTATTGCTTACATTAACGCATTAAAAAAGCAGAAAGCTACGCTAAAATATTATGGCTCCGATTCTTTTTATGATAAGTGGAATAAGGCTACCAGCAACCGAAACGCTGAATTACTTGCCATTAATAAAATTCAAAAAGTAAAAGTATCCGCTAAATACAAGGATTACCTTGAAGAATTAAAAGGCTCTGGAAAAGCCCAGGTAGAAAAAAATAACCAGAATAAAGAATTAAGTAACTTGATTAAAAGTATAAACTTCGAAGCACAACCAAAAGAATACCCAGAAGATACCTTTACTACCTATAAGGCAGTTGTAAAAAATACAACTGGAAAGACAATTAAAAATTTAGGGTTAATTGTAAAAATTATTGATAAGGATGACACTACCGCAGATACCCAATATGTAAATACAGAAAATTGGGAAAACGGTGATAAAGTAAAGCTTAGTTTTGATACAGATGCAGAAGTTAACCAAATTAAGGTAAGCAAAGATTATGTAGAATTTGGTAAATAATCTTCCAACCCTGGTGACCAGCAGCGGCTCAATTCTGCTGGTGGAAATAAAATATTAATTATAAAAAATAATTTTAATTCAACATTTTATTATAAAAGTGTGGATAAACAGCTTTAACTGTCTATCCACACTTTTTTACACAAAAAAACATACTATCAATTCTTAAAGTTTCAATCATGCCTTCCAAAACATAACCAAAAGTAAATGATAGTATGTCCCATAAAAATACTACACATGATAATTTCACTACATTTTGTTTATAACATCCCCTTAATCCTCCCCAAAAAGTCCTCGTAACTCGTGCTTCCAACCAATTCAGCAATATTCTTTTCTTCCGTCATCACGTCCGATAACCTGTCAAAAATGTTTCTAAACAACTTAGAATCTTCTTTTCGCACAGCTAAAGCGAATACTAGATAAACGCGACTTGTTCCCCAAGTTAGCCCGTTAGGATTGATATAAATGAACCCCTTGGTACTATGCGCTTTCATGGTTAACGAATGGGGAATTGCTATTTTACCAAACGCCGTGGACGACATTTGTTCCCTATCCAACAAATCTTTTTGGTAATCTTGGTCGGTTACCTTAGCTTGGTAAAAGGCATTGGCAATATGCTCAATAACGGCTTCCTTCGTTTTTAATTGTCGACTAATCGTGAAGAAACGTTGGTCGAAAAATGTTCCAATTTGGCTATCAAATGCCTTCCGCCGCTTTTCATTACCAATTTCATCAATCTTATTTTTCAACATGCGATTATCATTTTTCGTAAAGAATGGCGAGATTCGTACACTAGGTACTCTAGTCGAGATTCTATCTGTAAAGGCAATTAATAAATCAAGATCTTTTTCTACTGCAGAATCTGTGGTGACAACCTTTGTAATTACTAGTTCACTACCAAAATTCTTTTCAATTTGATCAACAATTGATAAAAATTTTCCCTGATAATCTGGAATTAAAATCGCTGTCCTTAGCCGTTCTTTATCTTCAATCTGTTTTGCAATGGCATTTCCAATATGCATAGCAATGTAGGCAATCTCGTTGTCAGGAACCGGCACTCCTACATAGTTTGCAATCTTATGAGATATTAGCACCGCACATTCGTAGACAGTAGGGCTTTGAGCCTTCATTTGATTAGCCATCGGATTTTGAATGCTTTTCCCGTCTCGCAACCGTTGAATTAACCGGCTAACGTGAATCGCAAATTGATTTATAAAATCAGGTCCCGTCAAATCAATTTTATAAATGCTCTTCACGTAAGCAAGAATGACGCGAATTAAGCGTAAAGAACTTTCTGAAATACTGTCTTTCATATCAATCGTCCATCGGGAAACCGAACCATCAATGACCAGCCCCAGACTTTCTAAGTCATCTTTAGAAAAACGAACGTTTGTCTGACTGTTTTCAACTTCCTTTAGTAAATCTTTGGCAAAGCGACTACTTTTCCAGTAAAAATCATCTAAATATGGTTGCGTTTGATATCCATCTCTAATCCGTTGGATGGCAATTACCACGTGTAAAACAATGTTATTCAAATCAAAAGTATTCAAATAAATATGATGATCCTTTGCGCATGCTTGCGTAATCGTGTACAGTCCATCTAAATCAATTGTAGGGAAGTTGCTTCGAATAATTGATTTACTAATAAAATTTCCGTCGCTTTCTTTATATAGCATGTCTGAAAGCATGTGTCGCTTATCTTCTTCGCTACCAGAGATAGAGAAATAATCCCCTCGCTGTTTCAAAGTTAAGTCAAAATTTTTCGCGTATTTTACGGCCGCTTTAAAATCAAGTTTTAAATTAGATTCACTAACAAAAATTTCTTCAGCTAGATCGTACACATTTACCGGCGCATCGTTGCTTAACAATCTATTGAGTACGTAAAAAATCCGTTCCCGCTTAGTAGTTGGGATTTTGGACCCTTTTAATTCCGGTTGTTTTTCTTTAATTTCTCTAGTGCCCTCATATTTATAGCCCAACTTTGAAGAAACCACTGGGTGATCTGCCGATAAATTTTTATAGTACTTTTTAACGCTTCTACCCGACACATCCAAAAAAATCGATAGTTCTTGAACACTATGCCACCCCGGTTTGGTCATGAGGTACCGGAGCATTTCCTCTTCTCTTTTTGTGGACATCATTATATCCCCTAATCATGAGCATTAACTATGTTTAATTTGAAAGTCTGCCAATCAAACGTGGCTTTCTACGCAAAATTTCGCGAAAAGCGTTTAAAATAGCCTAATCGCGAAATTATAATTTTTAACTAAAGTTCTTCGCCATTCGTAGCGATAACTTTCTTGTACCAAGTAAAACTATCTTTTTTGTACCGTGCGCCAGTTCCGTTCCCTTCATCATCTAAGTCTACGTAAATGAAGCCATAACGCTTAGACATTTGTTGAGAAGAACAAGAAACGATGTCAATAGGTCCCCATGCACAATACGCAATTACGTTAGCTCCGTCATGAATTGCACGACCAACTTGTTCAATATGTTGTCTTAAATAATCCACCCGGTAATCATCATGTACTTTTTTGTCTTCAGTTAACTCGTCATACATTCCAATTCCATTTTCCGCAATGATAATTGGCTTACCGTACCGATCCGCATACTGCGAAAGCGTGTTGTAAAATCCTTGAGGATCAATTGCCCAACCCCATGGGGAAGCCTTCAAATATGGATTAGGTGTAGTATCGTTAACTTCATACTTGTTCTTAGTGGAATCAACCATTTGAGAGTAATAGTATGAAATCCCTAAGAAATCCATTGGATTCTCTTTGATCAACTTCATTTCTGCATCAGTAATCGCCAACTTGATGTCGTGATCCGCAAAATAATTTTGGGCAAATTTAGGGTAAGCTCCCCTAAACTGCACATCGGTAAACATGTATTGCATTCGATTATGCTGTAATGCTAATACAACGTCATCCGGTTTCGCCGTCGCAGGAAAGACGGTACCGTCAGCAACCATGGTTCCAATATTTAAATTAGGATGATTAAGAGTTTTGGCATAGTTCTTAATCCAAGCCGCCGCCACCATCTGGTTATGGGTTGACTGGTATAACGCTTCTGCCAAATTATCATACTGGTCCGCTGCCACCCCCACGGATAACCATGGTTCGGTTTGTACCATATTAATTTGGTTAACTACAATCCAGTACTTAACCCGGTCGCCAAACCAATCTAGTAAAGTCTTTCCGAATTTCTCAAACATCGGAATCACATCTTTATTTGGCCAACCGCCATATTTAAAAGTAATGTTAAGCGGAGTTTCGTAATGGTTCATCGTGATGATTGGCTCAATATTTTTACTTAAAAGATAATCAATCATCTTTGAATAATGCTCTAATGCCGCAACGTTGGGTTCTTCGTCATCCCCGTTAGGAAAAATTCGTGACCAATCTAGGGAAGTTCGAAAGGTTTTAAAACCCATTTCACTCAGTAAATCAATATCACTCTCGTACGTATGGTAAAAATCGATACCGTAGCGCTTAGGATAATAGTGTTCCTGGTCGGTCACTCCTGCTTTGGCTTGTGCTAAAGTCATTCCTTGTACTTCTATTTTTTGGATTTCTTCATTAGAAAGTCCCTTTAAAAAGGGTTGGACATCTGAGGAGTTTAGTCCTTTACCATCATCACGATAAGCACCATCTGCTTGGCTAGCCGCTTGAGCTCCTCCCCACAAAAAATTCTTTGGAAAATACGAATACTGATTTTTCATAATAAAATTCCTTTCTTATCTTTTTCCTTCTTTGCGTTCAAATATGTCAATTAACTTCTTAGATAGATTGTATTCACTCATAATGGTCATTACCGTGTCTTGAGCATGGGTAAACAGCACTGAATACTCTACGGCATCGCCTTCCGCTTCTTTTTGTAGTTTCTTAGTTTGAATACGGTGAGCAGCTACCAATTTTTGATTGGCTTCTTCCATAAGTTCTTTAGCAGCGCTATAATCATTCTCTGCTACTTTATCAAGCGCTTTTGAAATAAAATCCCGCGCGTCTCCCGCATTAATAATAATTTCCATCGTTTCTTTTACAGATTCATTTGAACTTTCTTTATCAGCCATATTAATCAATTAACCTTTCTCAAATTATTAATTTTTAGTTTTCCTCTTTAATAAGATTACTGTCGTAAATTTTAAAGAATGGATAATAAATCAACCCTCCTACACAGAATAGAATTGCAAGAAGAATTAAAGCACTAACCGCTGGACTTACTATCCATGTAACAAATGGGAACGGGATATACCACATTTGCATCAATGAATGCGGTATCGGTGATAAACCAAATTTAAACCAAAATACAGTAATTAATGGCAATACAATCCCGTTAATCCATAACGGCAGCATCAAATATGGATTCCAAACAATTGTCCCAAAAACTAGTGGCTCATTAATATTAAATATTGAAGGAACAACACATGCTTTCCCTAAAGCCTTTAATCTCTTAGATTTACTCCAGAAGAGCATCATTAGCACTAACGGCATGGTGCAACCTACTCCACCAATCCAAGGGAAACTATAAATCAGCTCACTAGTAAAAATGTGCGTAATCGCTTGTCCGTGTGCAAATTGTTGTGCGTTATTAGCAATACCAGCAAACATGATTGGTTGATCAATCGCTGCTAAAACCCAACCAGAAATCCCCATTGAATAAATAAAACAGTCAAAAAATAGGAATAAAGTGAATCCCCACCAGGTATCTAATGAATTAGCTAACGGTGAAAATACTGCTACTACCAGCTGGTAAAGATCAAAGTGAACTAAATAAGTTAAAATCCATCCAGTTCCAACTACCAGGATGATAGGTAACATGGAATCAAACCAAGCAATCACAAAATCTGGCAATGCAGTATCTTCATTAAAAAAGCTAAATTTACCAAAGAACCCCATAATAATTGCAACAAAGCCGCCCACAACCAGAGCTACAAACATTCCCCCAGCTCCTAGTTCAGAGAATTGATATGAAATAATTGAACCTGTTTTATCCCAAGTTGGATTAGCAAACATCAGAAATAGCGCAACTGATGATAACCCAGCAATGATTTTTTGTTTATTTAATTTCTTTTGCTCCATCACGTTAAACGGGAAAAGAAAAGCAACAAAAATTGATGTAAGTCCAAAAGTAAAGTTACTAATCGGCGACAAATCTGGCCACCACTTAAAAAAATTAGCAGGAATATCAAGTAATGTAATTAGTGATCCAACAAAAATAAATGGTAAAACCTGTAGAATAGAATTCTTGATAGTCAATATCCATTGATTATTTGCAATTTTCTGTGCTCGTGGAGCAAAACCTTTATTTAAAGCATCCATGAACTTATTCATTGGAATGTCTCCTCTCCATTTAATTAAACTTCTGATTTGATATGCTCAACGGCCGCTGCCCCATCTAAAATCGAATAGTAATCTGGCTTCATCAAAATCGTAACGACCTTGTCAGGTACACTTTTTTGAAGTGCTTCGAATTCTGATTTCAAATGCGGCCCCACCATTAAAACATCAATATCATTGGCGTAGTCATTAAGTTCTGCTTCGCTACGGGCTTGAATTTTATAATCTAATCCTGCTTTTTTGGCAGCTTTCCGCATATTTGCCGCCATAAAGCCTGATGAAGCTCCCGATCCACAAACTAATAAGACGTTTAAACTCATAATAAATACCTCCATGAATGATTTCTTTTTACACTTTTAGAATAAAGCCCTTTCATTATTGTTTAAATTAAGCTTTTTCACCATGAGGGGAAGTTTTATGTCCGTTTAAATCATGGGATTTTCTTTTTAAAAAATTGCCAAATGTTCACGCACCTCTCTATCAAATTTTTCAAAACCAAATTTTAAATAAAAAGGGGCCTTAATCGTACCCATACTGTGGGGGGAAAACCTAAAATCTATTTTTATGAAAACAAAAAATCCAGATTCTCAGGCTTCGCCATCCTAAGTCATCTGGATTTTTGTTTGTCTACTTATTCTTTAACCTGTCCTACTTAAAATACTGCTGCGACGACGTTTGGTCATCACCTAAAACATTGTGGTGCAACATGTAAAATACCCCCGAAGACCAGGAGAAGTTTGACGAGTTCAAACCGTCTCCATTTAATGGATTATAGTTTTCACGAATTGGTCCGCTTCCCGTTAATCCTTCGGCGTGATCGAATAGCTTTTCGGTTTGTTTAAGTGCCTCAGTATTGTAGTTATAATTCTGTAATCCTTCGATACCAAACATCGCTTGATCCAGCCAAACTGGTCCTCTCCAATACTGGGTTGCCGTGAATTTTTTGTTATCCCGCGAAGTAGTTGGGAAAGGCATGTACGTGTTAAACATCTTTTTGTTCATTAGAACTTGTTTTACTTGATCAGCCTGAGCACTCGTTGCAACCCTTGCCCAAAGTGGAATCAACCCTTCCGGACCCTTCCCTCGATTTGAAAGCAACAGAGTAGATCCATCCTTGTTACTTTGTAAGTCGTAAAAGAACCCGGTTTTCTTATCAAACATTTTAGATTGAATCTTATTTTGTAATTGTGAGGCTTCAGCGGTATATTTTTCAGCATCGGCGGTATATCCTAGTTCGTTGGCAATTGCCGCTAAAAATCCCTTATCAGCGTACAAGTAAGAATTCAAGTCAACGGACTCTTGGTTAACTGAATATCCAACAACCTTACCCTTGCTGTCCTTATCTGGATAAACTTTAACACCTTTATCAGCCTTGCCCACTCCAGTAGCATCAAACCTTACCGCATTGTCCATTCCAGATTCCCAAGCGGAAGCAAGAATTACTTCTTCTTTATTAACAACTTTCTGATTGTGTTTGTTCTTCTTGTAATGCAATGGATCGACCGTTGCGCCATATTCAGCTAAACCGTCCTTATTATAATCCCTATTGGAGTACCACCAATCATGGTAGGCAACCAACTTAGGATACATTTCCTTCAAAAAAGCTTTATCCTGATTTGATTTATAAACCTGCCAAACTGCCCATGAAGCTAATGGTGGCTTAGAATTACGTTCATTCCAGTTGATTCCATCCCCACCGCGTTCCTTATTCTTGTTGTAGAAGATGGCATCGGGAATCATCCCGGCATCTTGCGGACGCACCTTATCTTTTTTAGTAATTTGGTAATCAAATAACGCCTTAATTGAACTTTCCGCTAACTCTGGGTCAAATTCTGCCACGGCAGCAGCATGTTTCCAGGAATCCCATGCCCATAAGCCTTCGAACCACTGGTCAGACATCGAAGGAACGATTCCATCATGCTTTAGTGCCCCAGCTGGACTTATCCAATTGGTTACTAAAGTTTCCATTCCTTTAACTGCCGCCCGATCATACTTGGCTTTGTTGGCAACTGCCTTCTTACTTTTATCATTCTCCGTTGTCCTAGTGATATAGTTATTCCAACGATTTTCATTTTGTTGGAAGAGAGTATCTACATTTGCAAAATCATCATTAGCCTTTGCTACTTCAGCATCCGCCTCTTTTTTTGTAAAGGTATAAGATTGGGTAGATTCTAAGGTTTGACTTTCGCCTGGTTTAACGGTAAGAGTTTTATTTAAACTACTCTTGTATTTGTCACCCTTGATACTAGTTTTAACTGGCGCGCTGTAAACCACGTTAAACTGATTACCAGCGGTGGTCATATAATAGTTATCGTTTCTAACCTTCGAAAATTTGACCTTTACCCCGTTAGTTCCTTTCGCTAACTGCTGTTTAAAATTAACCGCTTTCTTTTCCCGGGTCTTTAACTTATTGATAATGTCTCCCGTCCAGTACGCTTTTAAACTTAGATTAGTCTTGCCAGTATTTTGAATGTTTGTTCTAACCATTGCCGTGCGGCTATCAGTAAAGATTAGATCCAAAGTGACCGTCAAATTTTTAAACTTATAAACCTGGTTCAAACGACCTGGATAATAGTTAAAACTTCTCTTAGCGTTCGCGAAGTTAAATTCTTTATTCGTTTTTGCGTTGATAATATGTAACTTAGAAATTTGGTGCGATAAATTGACCGGATATTCTTCAGCAATGATCATGGGTCCCGGGAAACCACCGTATGTCGAGGTTACCCCTTCTTTTGGCAAATAATAAGCATGCCAAGCACCTTGATCTGAAAAAGATGAATACTTATTGGTAGATACTTTTTTATTCTTTGAATAGAAATTTGCAGTCGGATTGCCGCTTATATCTAAGACATTTTTGTAATCTTCTACCGTGTCAGCTTTAACCGAATATCTGTTTTCGCTTAGTAAAATTCCGACACTTAATCCACACACTACGCCTAAAAGGCATTTTTTTACGAGTCTAGCATTAATCATATGTTACCCCCATTAAAAGTTTCACGCTTTATGTAATCGCATACAATTGAGAATAATAAATTGGGCATCACCTCCTAAATAAGACCTCCCTTAAATAAGTGAAATTATGAAAGCTCCTCCAATACAGACCACTACCGTCCAAATTAGTAATGCCGACGTCTTCACCTTTTTACCAACAATCCAATATATCAAAAGAAAAATTAATAATGGAATTAACTTGGGCATGATCATATCTAAATAAGTGTTTAAAGGCTGCGCAAATTTTCCCGCCCCAATCTTTATTTTAGATACATCAAATACTATGTACTGGGAAATCATACCACCTATCGCGGTTAATCCCACGATGCTTGCCGCATAAGTAATTTTATCCATTAGCCCAGTTTTTTCAGCATTAGTAATGAAATAAGCACCATAGCGGTAGCCGTACTTCAGCCCGTAATATCGAATTATAAATCCAGGTACGTTATAAATTAATAAAAATAGTAATGGACCTAAAAGATTACCCTGTTGTGCAAAACCAATTGCAATACCGGTGGCGATAATCCGCAAAGTTCCCGCAATTAAGGAATCACCAATCCCAGCTAAGGGTCCCATCAAGGAAGTTTTTACTGCAGCTATAGAAGACTCATCAAACTCATCACTTTCCGCATTTCTTTCGTCCATTGCGGCATTAATTCCCATAAGGAGAGTAGAGATTTGCGGAGTAATTGCCATAAAATCCAAGCCACGTTTTAAAGCACTTTTAGCTTTTTTAGAATCGCCAGAATATATCTTTTTTACTGCTGGAAGCATTGCGTACGAATAGCCTAAATTCTGTTGTCGTTCATAATTCCATGAAGCATCTAATTGACAAGAACGCCAAAAGATTTTACGTAGTTCCTTGTTAGTTAATTTATGCTCAGAACTCATTAGCATCTTCCTCACTTTCTACTTCATGACTTCCGTTACTATTAGTGTTAACTAGTAAAATTATGGCAACCACACACCCAAAAGCCGTAACCCCTAAAATGCTAATTTTTAGGTATGCAGCTAATAAAAAGCCAAACAGCAGAAATACCGCGGTCTTTTTTGTCATTATCATTCTTACTAATAATGCGAACCCAATTGCTGGAATAATCCCCATTGCATAATTAAATCCATTATTTACAAAAGCAGGTATTCCATTCACAAATGTTTTAATTACGGCTGAACCTAAATAAAAACCTAGACCAGTTAGAAATGCTAAAATTCCTGCCTGGCTAAAAACAGCAATATAATGCATTAAACCAACTCCATAATAATTTTCATCAGTAGCATATTTATCCGCTTTTTCAGCTAATAAAGGAATTAATAGCATCATTAATAAATTCCAAACCATTTGCATTAACATGGAAATAGGTACTGCTAGCGCAACTGCCGTAGCCACACTTGAATGAGTGACAATCACATACGAAGTACCGATAACCGAACCGGAAACCATATCTGGTGGGTTACTAGCGCCAATTGCCATTGCTCCTAACCAAACTAATTCAAGAGCTGCTCCCACTTTAATTCCAGTAGTTAGATCACCTAAAACTAGTCCTACTAGTGGACCCATGATGATTGGACGTGAGATCATTATGCTGGCAAAAAAACTATTTAAATAGCCTAAAAAAGCAACTACAAAAATTAACATCGCTTGTACTAACATTCTTACTCTCCTATCAGTTTAAAAACATCCTGGACCTTATCGTTGGGAACCATCTGTACTTCAAATCTAGTGCCGACTTTTTCTGCAGCTCGTTTCATAATATTAATTTCTTGATTATTAACGAAAAACGCCTTAGCGACTTGTCGCTTCCCTTCACCATCCTTTGCTCCACCCAAATTAACTACTTTTATAGCTGTCACCTTTTCTGCTAGTTCACACGCATCTTTCACATTTTCTAACAGAATCAGTAAATTATATTTGTCCGTTATTCCGCTGTTGAGAGCTTCAATTGATTCATCTGAACCTTTTATTACCAGTTTTACATTATCAGGGCGAGCCATTCGTAAAGCAGCCGTCCGTAAGCTATCGTTAGCAACCTCATCATTAGCGATTAAAACGCAGTCCACTTTCAAATACTTTATCCATGCAAAAGCTACTTGACCATGCAACAATCGATGATCTACTCTCACTAATTTAATCATGCTGATACTCCTCTCTAATTTTATACACTTGTTTCAACACCTCTCGAACGTTATCCATAGAAACTTCGTTTTCCGCTTTATGGTCTTGTTTAAAGTAACTACCAATAATGGCTCCATCAGCGTATCTAAATTGATCACTCATATTTTGAGGTGTCATCCCTGCGCCCACAATTAATGGAAAATCGCCAATCCCTTCTCGAAAACGCTTAACTTTTTGAATAGGCGTTTCCTTGCCAGTAGCGTCACCAGTAACACAAATTGCATCACAGCGTTCTTTGGCAATTTGTAAATCTTCATATTCTGTATTATTTGATAAAACTGGCTGATATTTAAACCTTACTCCACCAAGGATGGCACCTTCATATTCCACACGTTTCTGCATTATAAAGGCTGCAATACTATCTTCATCACGTGGCATTACATGTCCTACCACTGAATCAAGTTGTACAAAATTAGCATGATATTCTTCAGCTAAACTAAATCCCATTTGGTCAACATTTAAGCAATTAACACCGTAAGGGACCGATATTTCTTGCTGGTTAACATAACTTAATGCCCTATCCATATCTTTATAAGTACCAAAATAGTCTTCAATAATCACACCGTCTATACCGTTATTAATAAATAGATCTAACTCCTTCTTAAAGCGCTCAAACACATCATTATGACTTTCTCCCTTCAAATGAAGCATCGCTATAATTGGCTTAGTATTTTTAAATAGCCCTAAAAAATCACGTTTCTTTAACATAAATTTAGTCTCCTTAAACTCCACCGGCTAGTTTTTAATATCTAGTATTTAAAGATAGTGCTATACTAATTCCAATAAACCAACGGGTGTACTAACTATTTTTTCACCAACTTGTATTATGTTGTATCATTGGTTAAAGAATATCATCAAAGCGCTTACAAGTAAATATTTTTTTCGAAGGAGTTTTATCTTTATCATGCGTAAATCATCTGACGTTATCTCACTACAAGAAAAGCTATATCAATTAATTTACCAACAAATTCATAGTGGTAAATTAAAACAAGGAGACAAACTACCTTCAGAAAATGAGTTTGCAAAAAAATATCAAGTTAGTAGAGTTACTGTTCGAAAAGCTTTACAAAAATTAGTAGATGAAAAACTCATCGTAAAAAAACACGGCTTAGGGGCTTTTGTAAGTCAACCCTCTCCTACTGAAAGTTTAGTTACTGGAGGAAGCTTTTCAGATAGTGTTAAACAAGTAGGTCGCCATCCTTCTACTAAGATAATTTCTTTTAAAGAGACTGTTTATGATTTTAACGACAACACCTTTTTAAATGGAGCGAATGTTTATCAAATTGATCGGCTCAGAATTGTCGACAATACACCTGTAATATATGAAATTGATTACTTTCCTACTGACTACACTTTTGTCAAAACTGGAGACTTCCTAAGCCATTCATTTTTCAAAGGAATTGAAAAGTACTTAAATCTTATACCAAATAACTTTGAAGAATATTTTCAAATCTTTTACGCAAACCAAGCAATGGCATCACACTTAGAAGTTCGTTCAGGCTCGCCAGTAATGGAAGTCACCCAAGTAGTAAATGATAAGAACGGCACGCCAATATACGTTAATAAACAGTACATTGATTCATCTAAGTATATATATGCTGTAAAACATTCAAAATAATAATTGAATCATGGATTAAATACTTTTTTAGGAGTAACAAAAAAGCCGTCAATCGGGGTGATTGACGACTTTTTCTTGTTAGATAAATATATTTCATAGATCACTAAACATGGTACCATTTATTTAATTCAATAACAAGAAGCATTAACTTTATTAATAACACTATCTATCCTTATAGCTATGCTTATTATTTATCAATTAAACTTAGTCAATTGCACTTATAAATTCTTTAATATATACCCACATCCTAATATGAATCACGGAAACAAACCAGGTAGCTTATATTCGATTGAATATAGACTACCTAATAAAAAATATTTAAGATAACTAACTTGTAACCCAAAAAATCCTACTTAAATTAATGGAGTAATCTCTCACAAAAGCACAATGTTGATTAGTTCCCACTCCTGTCCTATAAGAAATAGTTCTACATTATCTTAGACGTGTCGAATTGATTTCATAAAAGTATCAAAAATACTATTGTCGTATGGTTAATACTTATCGGTATTCATTCCCTTTATAAAATCTATTCTATTAATTTGATAAAGCAACTGCAAACTTAGTTTAAAGCATTAAATACCTAATGCAAATATTTGAGCCATTTCCACCCTCTACATTTCTCTAAATTCAAAATGATTTTAGTTATTATTACACAGAAAATTAATGTAATAACAAACTTAACTAATGACATTGCAAATGTACTTTTAGAAAGTCCTAAATATAATAGAACTAGTGCTGGTATTTTTGCAAATGATGCATGTAAACAGTAAGTTATCGTAGAAAAAGCTCTTAATGTTTTTGCATTTTTAACATCTATATTTACAACATGTAGCACCCATGCAAAAATAGCTAAGCAAGTTGGCATAAGCATAAAATAAAAATCATTTGTAAAACTAGAATGTAGAAAATTTATTAACCCCTGCTCAAAGTATAAGGCTAATAATGAAAATAGTAAAATATACTTTTGCTTGCCTTTACCAAACCAGAAGAAATCATCCTTCTCTGCAAACCGTTTTCCAGCCACAATCCAAAATAGACCTGCTGGAAAACTGTTATGCGGAGTCCAAAGTATAGGGAACAATCTTAACTTTTTCCATACTAAATTTTGTACAAGGCCTAGCTCTCCATAATTACTAATTAATACACAAAAGAAGAAGCATATAACACTACACCAAAAAATTGCTTTTTCCGAGAAAAAATGACTTGCATAAAAAACAATTGTTAAACCAATTACCAATGCAGAAATATACCAAGAAGCTATAAATGTTGATCCAAACACAAAGTTCCATAATATGGTTATCACTCCATACAGAACGCCATGTGAAAAATAGTTTCTTATATAGAAGGTGATGGGAGATAGCAGTATAAACCAACTTAAATACAACATTAAATTTCTATTCACTGTTTTATTTAAATACTTTTTTTGTTCTCCATATCTTCCAATTAACTTTATTTTTTTAAAAAATAAATAACTGCTTATTAAAAAGAAAATTGGAACTGCTATCCTTAATATAGGGAATATATATGTTCCTAGAATTCCCAATCTGTTTAAAGCTACTATATGTATAACCATTATCATGATTGCCATAGTAGCCTTCAACACATCAAATGCATCGTTCTGTTTAATTTTTTCCAAAATATCCCCTACTTCACTAAATATGCTATTTACATATTAGAAATAAATTCTTTAATAGACCTTAAGAATGGCGCTTTGAGCAAAAAGCACATGCACAGGTACACTATAATACCAACAATTACTTGAAAAGCCAAAGTGAACAATGTCATACGTTCTAAATTATTGACGTTTCTAACTACCACAAACATACATAATCCACTTAAAAAATATTTCCAAACACCATAAAATAATTTATTAATACTTAATTGTTTTCTAACAAAGAAAAGCTGCAATCCCGTAGAAGTTATTTCCGATGCAACTGTGGCTATTGTAGCTCCCATAACGCCGATACTATAAATAAGAGGAACGTTTAATACTAAGTTCACAAGAGCACTAATGCTAACAGCTATTGTATATTTGTTAGTTTGATTAGTCGGTATTAGGTATTGGTTCCCTAACATAACTCCCCAACCTATAAGAAAAATAACTGCAGATTCAACAATCATTAAGTTGCCAGTGATTGCAAACTCTCTTCCCATAAACCAAACAGCAAATTTTGGTGCTACTGCAGCTAAACCAAACATTAATGGTATAGACAAAAAATTAATAAAGTCTCCTGTTGTATACATATATTCTTTTAACTTTTTATAATCCTTACTGGCATATATGCTTGCCATTCTTGGAAGCATTACAGTACCAATCGACGTGACTATAGCAAGAACAATCTTTACGATACGATCTGAGTACTCAAAATACCCAGCACTACGTACTCCTGAAATACTACCCAGCATAGTCTTGTTTAACACAAGGTATATTTGTATTGCAACTTGAGGAATAAATAAAGAAATTGACGGACGAATATGTCTTAATAGTTTTAATCTATCAAATCGAGGCCTTCTTACATATCTCTTCAAATACCCCCATAAAGAAAGGTTCCCAAATAGAAGGGATAAGCTTAGAATCAATATATATATTCCTAAATCATTCTGGTTCTTTACCATTGTAAAAATACAAATCAAAGAAATAATTTTAATTATAAAATTACGGATTACTGTAATTTTAAAGTTTTCTAACCCCATGAAAAACCACGAAATATCTAGTGCAGCCGCAATTATTTGAAAAGACTGGGCAAAAAAGTATGTATGATACTCATGAACTATACTTAAATACACTAAAAATACTGCATAGGAAATGCCAATAGTGATAAAACGTAAAATGGATATCTCCCAAAAGTCTTGACTAACATCTTCGTTATTCCCACGACTATAAGCAATCTGACGATTACCATACGTGTTAATGCCAATAGTTCCAAATAAAATAAAATATTGGATTATAGAATTAGTATAGGCATTAATACCCACACCTTCACTACCAAGCACTCTAGAAATATATGGAGTAGTTACTAAGGGAACTAGTAAGATAAATACTTGGTAGGAAACATTAAAAAGAAAATTTTTAACTATTTTCATTTAGTAATTACCCTTCTCTAGAATCCTAACTAATTTAGTTAAACTCATGTTCAACAGTCTGTAAAGCAGCCATAATCGTTTGGTCCATGTTGTAATAACGGTATTGACCTAAACGACCGCCAAACAATACACTTGGCGCTTTTTCCTTGGCTAACTCAACATACTTGGTATAAAGCTCTTTGTTACGCTTATTGTTAATTGGATAATATGGTTCATCTCCACGCTTCCAAGTCTTTGGATATTCATGAGTAACCACTGTTTTACCCTTATTACCCTTACCAAATTCAAAATGTTTGTGTTCAATAACTCGAGTATATGGAGTTTCAGCATCAGTATAGTTAACCACCGCGTTACCTTGATAGTCATCAACATCCATTACTTCAGTTTCAAAACGTAAACTCCGATATTCTAGTTCGCCTAATTCGTAATCAAAGAATTGATCAATCATTCCAGTAAAAATAATTTTTGCCCCAGAATTTAAGTATTCTTCCTTGTGATCAAAGAAGTCTACACCAGTTTCTACCTCAATCAACTCATGATCCAACATTTTTTCGATAATTTGGGTATATCCGCCAATCGGAATCCCTTGGTATGGATCATTAAAGTAATTGTTGTCGTATGTAAACCGAACTGGTAAACGACGAATAATAAAGGAAGGTAAATCAGTTGCTGATTGTCCCCATTGTTTTTCGGTATAACCCTTAACTAACTTCTGATAAACATCAGGACCAACCAACGAAATCGCCTGTTCTTCTAAATTTTTAGGCTTACCATCAAGTTTGGCACTCTTCTTTTGTTCCTCAATCTTTGCCTTAGCTTCGTCAGGAGTGATAACTCCCCAAAGCTTGTTAAATGTATACATGTTGAACGGCATACTGTAGATTTCACCATTATAGTTAGCAATCACCGTATTAATGTAATTGTTAAAATCAGCAAATTGATTTACGTAATCCCAAATTTTCTTCATACTAGTATGGAAAATATGCGCACCATATTGATGAACTTGAATTCCTTCAACTTCTTTAGTGTAAATATTTCCCGCAACGTGATTACGCTTTTCGATCACTTTAACTTTATGTCCTCGTTTTGCCGCTTCATGGGCAAAGACTGAACCAAAGAGGCCGGAGCCTACTACTAAATATTCTTGTAAATATTCTTGCATTTTTCCACCACTATCTAAATCAAAGTATTTTTTTACCTGCAAATAACGTCATTTCAAAAACAATTTTAAAAGATGCATTCTCAAAAAAACAAGTTTTACTTTCTGTTTCAAAGAAAGCACTTTAAAATTTACCGTTTCTAATATCTTTTCTCTTATTAACTTTTCAATCCTAAGATTATTTAAATTTGAATTTACAACTAATTTATATAAATAAAATAAAGTATTTGCACAATATTTATCTATCATGAAATCAATTCCCACAATATCTAAATCTTTTCCATGCTTTTTTACTTGTTCTAATGACCATATACGATCCATAACCAGTTTTTTATTAACCGTGTTTACTGTAGAATTTCCTCTTTGAAAATAATTGTAAAGTGATTTACCTACATAAAATACATTTTGTACATAAGTAAAGTATTCTATAACAAAGTCAACATCTTCGTATATGTGATTTTCATCAAAAGTAATTTTATTATTAACACACAAACTTTTTTTGAAAAGCTTATTCCAAGTATATGAGCCTATGCTATCCCTTTTTTCTGTATCAAAATAAGCACTTAGCATATTACTCAGTTCAAATTGAAAACAGCCATTAATTACTTCTTCAGCTTCGACCCCATTCTCATTAATTTTTTTATAGCCAAATTCAATCAAATCATATTTATTCGATTCAATAACCTTACATAGTGATTTAAAATATAATTTATCAATAGAATCATCGCTGTCGACATATGTAAAATATTCACCTGTAGAGTAAGCTAATCCCTTATTTCTCGTAGCAGATATGCCACTATTTTCTTTGTTCGTTATTAATTTGATATTTTCGTATTTCTGTACATATTCTTGCACTACTACTCTAGAAGAATCTGTTGAACAGTCGTCTACTATAATAACTTCGAATTTGAAGTTATTAACTGCATCGGCGTAAATAATACTGTCAAGACAACGCCTTATAGTATCTTCAGAATTATACATAGTAATTATGATGCTTAAATTATACTTTGTTATGTTCTACACCCCCACAATCAATGAGCGATTCCATTCCATACAAACCTATACGGTAATACACTATAAGAATTTTGCACAAAAAGTAATTCATACATAAGCATACTTAGTATTATTACAATAGCCACATATATAAAAACTTTTAGTCTCTTGTCTTCATAAAAACTTATTATATTTGGTATTAGCGTTATATAAACTGGAATAAATAAATATAGCAATCTAGTTGGAGTTGGTAAAAAATTAATCATCGAAACAATTAAACAAGCCACGTAGTGTATATTTATTTCTACTTGGTTTTTATAAAATAAATCTTTTCCTAAAATAAAACGACTTATGCACAGAAAGACCATCACTAAAAAAACTATTGTTGGAAGTACACTACTATACAATCCGGCTACGTCAAATTTTCCTCCAAAATATTCTGAATATAATCCTAGTCTGCTCGAAATCACTATCAGTAGCTCTCTGATCTGGGACGCTAATCCTCTAACCACTACCATAATGACTAACATAACATAAGGATTTATTTCTATCCTATCAACAAAATAAAAAACAAGAAAAACTATTGCTGCTGTATGAAATAAAGACGCTACTATAATTGATATTAGGTAATACCAAAATCTTTTTTCTTTTATAAATTTGAGTGCCCATAAAGCAATCACTACACCAATTGCTTGTCTCATCCCACTAAGAGAAAAGTAGAAAAATCCTCCTGTCATAAAAATCAAAATACTTAGCCATTTATTCTTTGACTGATCTTTTATGTATAAAAACAAGAAAAATACAATCAAAAAGTTAGTTATAGCAAAAATTAATTGATACGTTGTGTAACCGCTCATCCAATAGCCAATTTTTATAACCCATCTATACAACGCTTCTACTTTAACAGGATTTCCAGATAAAACCATTGGAATCTGTAAATTACTATACGTTGTATAATCAACCCCAACATAATACCTTATAGCCCCTGGAACAAATATAATTAAAAAAGCACCGCAATATAAAAATTTTGAAATTGCGCTTTTTGAAAATTTCAAGGCAGGATTTCCTTCGAAGTTTAACGATTTCACGTAATCACTTAACATTGTTAGTAAGACAGATGCTAATGTCATATATACATATATCATAATTTATTTCCTTAATATTTATTAAAAATAAAACTATGTTTATCTAATAAAATAATCTTTCATTTTGATTCTGAGACTAAATTTCAAAGCTAGATTTTTGGGGGAATTTTTTAGCCAAACTCTCTCTGAGCACTTCCTTTCCCCTTTCTGCTATTTCATCATCAATATCGTTAATACATACCATCTTATGCTTCGATTGTTCAATGGATGACCTGAATTTCTTGTAATCACTTAGCTCAAAAAAACATCCAAAATCACTATTTCTTGGTATAAATTTTCCTGTACAATATTCGTAATAACGTATCAGCCAATGATTTATATCAGAGCTCTTTCTAAAATTGTTTTCATTGGTTTTTTGAACCTGCTTTGCCGCTTTTTCAACAACTTCCGTGTAAGTTTTTTTTAAATATGGAGTAGGCAAATGGCCATCATAGAAACCTACTAACTCATTAAACGGCAAAGTGGTTGCGGCAGATATCAATCGCCTTACGCCATATTTTAAAGAAAAATATTTTTTAAAATTCTTCTTTAAAATGTCTTTTTTCTTAAACCATTCATTTATCAATACCATATCATTAAGTACAATATGAGAAAATTCCGAGTCCGGTATCAAAGGTTGGAAGGTTCCCATGTCTACTGGTAGTCCATTTCTAAAAAAATCTTCTTCCGAGACAAAATCATTTAAAAAACAGTCATCATTAAATAAAACGAATTGATTGGATAACTCCTTTATATTTCCTATATTTAATTCAATAACATTAGAATTGAACGTTGGAAGAAACTTTTTATCAATATATTCTGAATGATTAATTAATTTTATTTTTTATTTTTGGTATTCAACCATTCTGGTACTTGATCATCAGTTATTAGAAAAATATTTCTAACCCAAGGGGCATATTTTTCTACGGATCTGAACCAATACTTGAAAGTTCCATAATCCTTATAACGTGTACTATTATTCATAGTGGACGTATTGCCTGGTTTATACTTTGTATATTTCGAACGCCATTTAGGATCGTCAAAATCAACCCATGTAACTACAAAGTCAATATCTGCCAATATGGTTACCTCCTAACCTTGCGTATTCTTTAATAAATTTAAGAGTCTTGTTGATACTTCCACATTAAACTTTCTTGCAAAAAAATAGTTATTTTTATCTATCAAATCAAAATCTGATTCTGTCAAATATCTTGGTGTAAAATTATGTTCTGCTTTCCAATAAAACTCAACAAACCTCAAATTTCCCATATTGGAGATAGTTTTCATAAACGTACTATTCGCAATTAATGTCTGTATAAAAGCTTCATCTGGACAATAAGTATTTCTAAACTGTTTAATAATCCAATTTTCGTGACCAATGATATAGCCAACTAATTCCTGATTAATACTAAACCACTGTGCTCCAGACTGTATTTTTATTTTTCTAGTACGATTAATTCCTACATATCTTTGTAAATAACAACTCGCAAAGTCAATATACTTAAAAATATTATGCTTTTGCCCAATGAACTTATCTTGCAAAAAATGAAACTGCTCATATCTTAACTTAAATCTGTCTTGATTTTGTTTTGGTATTCTTTGGCTAATTTCCAAAAAGTTAGTGTCCTTATTTTTTTCAAAAAAATCGTCAATCTGCTTATTTGTTTTCACTGGAAAATCTTCTCCAGAAAGCAAATGATAATGTCCAAATTTACCATACTCATAAGCTGCTTTTAATAGATTTAATTCTACTTGAACAATTGAAAAACCGCCCCAAGTTACATTAATTCTCGGTACAAAAACAACTTCAGATTTCTTTGCACTTTTTTTTAAAATATCTCCATTGAATGCTCCACTTTTCTTATCCACATGTAAAAAAAATGTATGATTTTTGCTATCTAAAGCATTAATTAGGTTATGAAGTTGGGGATTAATCTCCTTAGTCATTATTAAGAACGCTTGTCTCACTATGCACACTCTTTCCTTAGATACTAATTGCTAATAATTTATGTTGAAATTAAAAATGAGTAACTTTGTTTGAACCTCTCATGAACTTCCTCTTTAAAAAATAAAAGATTTTAGCCATGATTTTTCGATCACCGAGTTGAATCCAATTAACTTCAGTGTATTTAAAACCATTGGTTAAAATCCACACATCCATTAACCGTTCCGCCAAGTACCCAAACACTCTTGCTTCTTGTACAGAATATTCTGAAATATCAATTTGTTTTTCAACTTGCGTTAAAATATCAAACAACCACGATGCATATTCATCAAACAATTCTTTCTTCATTACAAACATATTAAACATATGTGCTGAAGTGCGTTTCATCATTTGGTCAAACGCATCTAAATATTCTGGATACTTGTCTACAATCACTTTTCTAGTAACATCGATTGGTTCCCGATGATGTGCATGAATGTAATGTGAGTAATTAGTTTCAATATAATATTTTCTCTTTTTTGGTAAGATAATAGGAGTCTTAGCTAATAACTCTTCAACTTCCCGTTTGTTAAGGATATTTTCTAAATCTCTTTTCCTTTTCTTACTTAGAAAACGACGATAGTGTACTAGTCCAACCGCATCGGCGTCTAAATTTTTCCACGCCCAGTAAATAGCTGTTAATTCATTATAATTAGGATTTTTCTCGGAAATGTTTTCTCCATCATCATCCCGTTGGTAACCAATCCCAGGTTTGTAATTTCTTTTAGCACCTACTAACACAGGTAGATATAGTTCCCGTTCTTTTGGCATTGGAAACTCTTTGTGAGCCGCCACCATAATCTTGACATCCATTAATTAATAGGCACCCTTTCCTTTAAAGATGTTAACTAAATTCATAAACATAATTTTAAAATCAAATCCCAAACTAGCATTGTCGATGTATTCCATTTCAATCTCTGCTCGTTCAGGGTATCCAATTTCGCTGCGTCCACTAGCTTGCCACAGGCCCATTGCGCCTGGCTTTACTGATAATAGCTTTTCTGCATCATATTCAACTAATTCAGCTTCAATTACCGGGCGTGGACCCACCAAACTCATGTCTCCCTTTAAAACATTAATGAATTGAGGAATTTCATCAATAGAAGTCTTCCGTAAAAAAGCTCCAATTTTGGTGATTCGGGGATCATCAGCTGGTTCTAGCTTGTAATTATTTGCAACGTATTTTTTATAAAGTTCTTTATCGGCGCGTAGCTTTTTATCTGCATCAACAACCATTGAACGAAATTTATACATTCCGAATTTTTCACCATGTAGACCCATCCGATACTGTTTATAAAAGAGTGGTCCACGATCACTTTTATCCGTTTGATTTAAAATGTAGACCACAACAAAAACTGGACTTAGCAGTATAAGAGCGAGTCCAGATAAAACAATATCGATTAGTCGTTTCGTAATCAGATAAGAATTATTAGTTTTTGTTTGGGACATTTTCTTCTCCTTAAAATAACCAGAATCTTTTTTTCTTTCTTTTTTTAACTTCCGATACGTGCAGGATATCGTCCGTAGCAATCGAGTCCCCATTTACGATTGCCTTTGCATTGTAGTTAAAACTTGTTGCCTTTCTTTCAGTAGTTTTCTTCGTTAACTTATTAAATGCGTCCCGCATTAAGAACCGGCGTCCCTTAAAATTATGGGCGTCGGACGCAAAGATAAAACCTAAGTTAGCGTCAATGAAGCGTTGCGTCAGCTCTTCGACGTGATTGCCAAACACGCCCAGGTAGCTGCTGCTGGTCAGTTGCGACAAGCAACCCATTTCGATAAAATCGTATAACCGATCCGGATTTTTTTGAAATCCGTGATTTCGTTCAGGATGGGCCAGCACCGGAGTGATGCCCCGGGCAATTAGCTCAAAGACCATGTCTTCTGCGTACTCTGGAATTCCGCTGTGCGGAAATTCAAGCAACAGATACTTACCCGCTTCATCCATAAATAAGATGTCGTCTTGGTCAATTGCGTCTAACAATTCACCAGTCAAATGCACTTCTTGGCCGGGAAAGACCGTCAAGGGAATTCCCGCTTTGTCTAATTCAGCTTGAAAAGCATTTGTTTTAGCAATAACGTCTTTTTTATGATTGGTGTACATTCCGTCCATGTGATGCGGCGTTAATAAAATGTGTGAAATTCCTTGCTTAACCGCTTCGCGCGCCATGTCGAGCGCCATCGGTAGGTCTTTCGCACCGTCGTCAACCCCTGGCAAAATGTGACAATGTAGATCAATTAAGCCCATGATTACTTATCATCCGTTCCATAATAACCACCATAGTAGCCACCGTAATAACCACCATAGTAACCCGTTGATTTTTCAGCAGATGCCCGGTTCAAAATGGCCCCCAAAATGTTTGCCTGAACCGTTTCGAGCATTTGTTTAGCGTGCCGAACGCCCGCTTTGTCCGCGATTCCTTGGGGCACTACTAAAACAGTCCCGTCCGCACGTGCAGCCAAAACTTGTGCGTCGGTAACCGTATTAACGGGCGGTGCATCGATAATAACTAAGTCAAACTTAGTAGTGAGCACCCCTAAAAGGTTAACCATCTTAGGTGAACCTAAAAGTTCAGATGGGTTAGGTGGAATTGGCCCACTAGGCATTACGGAAAGATTTTCTACTACCGTACTGTGAATTGCATCATCCAAACTACCCGTTCCAGCCAATAGGTTACTTAAACCGATCGCGTTGCTGGTCCGGAAAGTCCGGTGCACGGTTGGGCGGCGCATATCCGCGTCGACGATTAGAACACTTTTACCTTGGTCAGCCCAAGTTACCGCCACGTTGTTGCTGACGGTCGATTTCCCTTCAGATGGTGCTGAGGAGGTAAAGACGATCGATTTTAATTGCTTATCCACTGACGAGAATTGGATGTTCGTCCGCACCGTCCGGAATTGTTCAGCAATTGTGGAAGTAGGATCATTATAGGTAATCAATCCGACCCCGTTTTTTAGACTTTCATTATCTAACTTTGGTTTCTTCTTAAAAAACATGCTTATCACCTAGACCCTTCTGCGCATTCTAGTTTCGCCATCATCACGACGCTTATTTCCGCCAATCTTAGGCGCAATTTTCCGCCGAATTTCGTTCTCGTCAATTTCGCTAATAATTCCAAGCCCCTTCAAACCGAGTTCCTCAGTAAGGAATTCTTCTGAAGTAACCGTCCGGTCGCTAAATTCACGTAAGAACGCCAATCCAACTCCGAGCAAGAAACCAATTACGATTCCAGCTGCGATGTTAAGCTTCGTCCGTGGACTAACCGGATCATCGTCTGGAGCGGCTTTAGAAACAATCGAAACGTTGTTGATGCTCATGATCTTTACCACTTTACGCTTAAAGACCTTAGCAGTTTCGTTTGCCATCTTAGCTGCCGTATTCGGGTTAGTGCTTTTGGCATTAATCGAGAAAACTTGGGAGTTTTGTTGACTACTGATTGAAATGGAGCTTTTTAGGTTATCAACGCCGCTCTTGTAACCCGGAAGACCGGTTAATTTTTCGTCCGCTTCACGTAGAACCGTTGGGCTAGTAATAATATCTTTATATGTATTAATCATTTGCACGTCGGCTTGGGTTTGTTGTAATTGTGCGCCCGCCATGTCATCCGACAGCTTCCGATTAACCAAGATTTGAGTAGTTGCGCTGTACTTAGGCGTCATTACAAAGAACGTCATTAGCGCAGCCAATAAAGTAATAATAAACGTGCTAGCAAAAATTAATCCAATATGTTTTCGAAGTATGGCTAAGATTTGGCCAATACTAATCTGTTGTGTTTCTGCAGTTTCCATGAAATCCTCCGAAAGTTATCTTAAGTAGTCAAACATATTTGTTGAAATTGTTGCGAGATTATCTTCCCCATTAACGTAATTACTAAATAGGAAGGTTCCCGTTTGGTCCTTCAAGTTCCATTCCACGCGGTTACGTCCGCCCGCAATTGATTGAGCCAGGCTTAATGAATCGCCATCGACTGCAAAGCCCGCTGCGTGGCCGCCCTTAGCATTCTTGAAAACTTTGTCCAAGGTCGCAGGAGCAACGTAATCACTATTGAAGAGATAATTGAAGAGCTGCGCCATGTCGCTAGGCGAACTAACTAGCTGATCTTTACCAAGGCGGTTGATTGCTTTAGTGTCCAAGTCGTCTAACGAAACTTTCGTACCATTGAGCGAGTCGCTACTTTCGTAGTAGTCAACCGTCTTGTTCTTCAAACCAAACGTAGTTTGCTCAAGTTCGAGCTGATCCAGCAAGTCTTGAATGACCGACCGGTAACTTTGGCCGGTCGCCTTTTGAATAATTGCTGTTTGTAAAATAGTATTAACTCTTGAATCCGAATATGTACCTTCACTTGCTGAATCGTACGCAGCGTCCGCGTTGATCTTCTTAATCAAGTCCTTTGCCGCGCCGTTCGCCGAAAAGTCAGAAGCTGACAGCCCCGAAGTCTGATTCATGACTTCCTTAACGGTGATCAAGTCCGCACCGGCAACGTCCTTATCGTACTTCGACAGTTTGTCGTTTAACTTCACCTTGCCAGTGTCAATCAAGTGCATGATGACCGCGTTATTAACCACGTCTTGTATTTTCCCCATCACAAAACGACTATCTCGCGTCATCGTAATTTTATTTGCGTGGTTGCCGTAGCCACGCGAACTAACGAGAATTTTCTTACCTGTATTTAATGCTGCTGAACCATTATACTCGCCGTTGTTTAAAATCGAATCGAGGTTAGAGCTCTTCGATACTTTAAGCAAATCGGACGAAGATGATGTGGTACCTGAACTACTTGCGGAGTCGGATTTTGACCCCGTGTACTTTTCGATAAAGTGCGTAGCTAGAGAATCCTTATTGACTAAGGTCAACCCAAAGCCGGCGCCCGCGAAGACGACTAAAGACCCTACTGTAACCCCTAACCACGTTAGCGTTTTTTTCATACAGTATCTCTCCATTTTCAATAAGTCACAATTTAATCTATCATTTAACAGGGTAAGTTTCAACTTAATCGCACCCAGTCGGGTACAATGTCACTTAATTTACTTAGTTTTGTAACTCCGCTGTAATCTTTTGTAACAAAAATAAAGTGCGCATTTGCCGTCTTAACCTAGCTCACTTAGCACCTCACAACCTACTCCTTAAGCTAACTTAGACAACGATAGCCATTATACACAAAAAACGACTGGAAGAACATATCCAGTCGTTTATCGATTGCGCAAAAAACCTTTTAAATCAGGGGTTAAGTCTCTTAGAATTTTCTTGTGACCTACTCGTTTTCATCCGTTTGCTTCCCATAAATCGAGCGCAAGCCGTTCAAGTCTTCTTCACTTAAGCCTTGTTGTCCCCGGTCAATGGGATACATGATTGAGGTCAAGCTTTGGCTATGGTCTAACCCTAACGCATGTCCCAACTCGTGAAGCGCGACCGATTGAGAAATCGAGCGGTCGTAATAAGTGTTTAATTTTGCCGAGGCATGGTTAGCAATCCGGCTGACGACCCCCTGTTGTTCAATCACGTCGGGGCCGCCCACCCCTAGTTCAATAGTCCGGTCTTGGTTTTCTGGCATGGCCTTTTGGTAAACGCCTAGCGTCACGTGGTTAAGCCAATTATGCATCGGCCCGGGTTCCAGGTCTACGATTCCCGTTTGGTTATACTGCTTAATTGCTTGTTGAAAGACCTTCTGAACGTTTTCTGGTGTATTCGGCGCAAAACTGTAGTAATAGGTCTTCGACAAATTCTTCCCCTTCACCACCGACTCAACCGGGGTTGCTTTTCCACTCGTTTGATCCGCCTTAGTCGCTTTATTCTGGTTAAAGTTCCAGTTGGAATCAATCACCGAATCTAAGCTGGTCGCCACTTTATTAATTCCCGTACGGAAGGTTTGCTGAACGCCGGCGGGAATTGTTACCACGTCATTTTTAATCAACCACGCCGCAATCCCGAAAATCAAAAGCCATCCCCAAAATGTTCTAAAACGCAAAAAGCATCCTCCTAGCGCGATTAGTTTAAGTTAAATAACGCATCGCTTTCCAATCCGATTGAAGATTTTTACCTTCTTGTATTTTAAAACGATTTAGGTCCTAACTAACCAAAAATTGCCTCACCTTTATAAAAAACTAAGCTTCTTGGTAATTTTGCAATACTTTGAGGAACTGTTCGCCATACTTGGCTAATTTATTTTCCCCAATCCCCTTAACGTCTAACATTTCATCCAACGTTTCCGGAAGCACCGCGCACATGTCACGGAGGGTTTTATCAGAAAAGATTACAAATGGCGGAACGTGTTGTTCTTCGGCTAAATCACGTCGCAACTGACGCAACTCTTCAAACAAGGCGTCATTAGTTGGCAATGATTTTTCAGCTCTGATCGCCACTTTGCGGGTTACCCGCTGCTTACCACGCAAAATATCTAGTCCGGCCGCAGTATTTTTCAAGACGGGATATTGGCCGCCTTCCATCGCGATTATTCCCGAAGCAACTAGGTAATCGATTAACTCGGTAACCTGCTTTTTAGTCTTTTGCTTCATTAGACCGTACGTCGATAACTTTTCAAAATGAAACTGCTTGACGCGCTGGTTTTGCGAACCGGTCAATACGAGCGCCACCATTTCTTTCCCAAACCGCTCGCCCATCCGGTGCATGCACGACAAAACTTGTTGGGTTTCAACGGTGATGTCTTGCGCTTCACGAGTGTCTAAACAGTTCCCGCAGTATCCACAGTCCAGACCATCTTCATGGAAGTAATTTAAAATGTAGCGTTGCAAACACATCTGGGTGTTGCCGTACTGACTCATTGCCTGGAGCTTCTGGTATTCGACTTCCTTACTTTCCTCGTCCCGTTCTGAACTTTCAATGTAATAATGTTGAATTTGCACGTCTCGCAACTTATATAGCAGGATTGCTTCACTAGGCAGCCCGTCCCGACCGGCGCGTCCCGCTTCTTGGTAGTACGCTTCAATGCTGCCAGGAATCTGATCATGGATAACAAAACGAACGTTACTCTTGTCAATTCCCATTCCAAACGCGTTGGTGGCAATCATCACCGGCACCCGGTCGAAAAGGAAGTCCTCTTGGTTCTGGCGCCGTTCCACCTTACTAAGTTGTCCGTGATACATCGTCACGTTGAACTTTTTCTTAGTTAAAATTCGATGAAGGCGCTCCACTTCCTTAACCGTGCTGGCGTAGATGATTCCGGACTGGTCCTGGTTTAACTTGAGGTAGTCCATTAAGAAGCGGTCGCTATCCTGGTTCTTAACCACTTTAAACGCCAAGTTTTCGCGCGCAAAGCCAGTTTGAACCTGTTCGGTAATTCCTAAACGTTCCTTGATATCCGAGGCCACCCGCGGAGTCGCCGTCGCCGTCAGCGCAATGATCGTCGGTCGCGTTGGCAAATGTTGCACTAGGTCAGTTAGGTTTAGGTAACTAGGTCGAAAATCATGGCCCCATTGCGAAATACAGTGGGCCTCGTCAATTGCCAATAGATCGATCGGTAAGGAAGCCAGCTGGTCAAAGTAATCGGAATCTAACCGTTCTGGCGAAATGTACAACAATTTCACCTGTCGATTACGTGCGGCCGCAAAGCGTTCGTTAATTTCCATGTAATCTAACGTACTATTAATGAAGGTTGCGGGAATGCCGTTGTCCACCAAGGTATCGACCTGATCCTTCATTAGCGAAATGAGCGGTGAAACCACGAGGGTCAGTCCCGATTGCATGAGGGCCGGAATTTGGTAGCAAAGCGACTTGCCGCCCCCGGTGGGCATGATTGCCAAGACGTTTTGCCGGTGAAGCACGGCGTCAATGACGCGCGCTTGCCCCGGACGAAAGGTATCGTAGCCAAAGTTAGATTTTAAAACGGTTTGTGGATCCATCGAATGCCTCTTTCTTTTTGTTGATAGTAGTTAAGTATAGTATGAAAGATTAGAGAACGGAAGCCCCTGGGTAGCTTGTGAGGATTAGCAGAAGCTAGTGATTAAGCACGGTCTTGGTGCTTGATTACTGGCTTTGGCTAACCGGAATAAGCTAGGGGCTGGAGTTCATTTTGGCCATATTGCAGAGAAGGAGCGTAATCCAGCCATTAAACGTGGGTTTGGCGATTAAGGCCTGGTTTGGGTTAACCGCAGAGCCTTGAGGGCTGAAACTCGTTTTCGATTGAGAGAACGGAAGCCACTGGGTAATCTTTGAGGATTAGTTTAATTTTGGAATTAATCGCGGGTTGGGCGGTTGATTCCAAAATTGGACTAACCGGAGAAGATTGGTGGCTGGAGTTCATTTTGGCTATGTCGCAGAGAACACACCCCACCAAAAAAGCGGAAATCCGCCACGCATGATTTCCGCCTTCATTTTGAAGTATGCTAGTCTTAAAGTCTTTTTATTTCCACTGATACTTCCAATCCTTTTGCGAATACGCCTGTTCCCAAAAATCATACTCTAATTCACAACTACGCAAAAAGCGGTGGGTAATTTCTTCTTTGCGTTGGGCACTTAATTTAGGCGCGGCCTCGTCCAGCATCGCAAATAGCTGGGTAACCGAATCGTCGCCAGTACCTTCTTCGTCACCCTGGTAGAATTCAATCCACGACAAGAAGGGGTTGTCGGGTGCGGCGTTTTCCACAATCGCTCGACTAATTTCATTGTAGGTCCACGGGCACGGCAACACGACCGCCGCGATGTCTAACAAATCCCCTTCGCGAACCGCCGTGAATAAATGCTCCGTGTACAACGCGGTTAATGGCCGGGGTTCAGCGTGCTGGTGTTCGGTTAATTCAATACCGGCGATGTCACACAAAATCTGGTGGGCCGCCGACTCATCCGCAAGCGAATATTGAATTTGTTCGCTGAAAAAACGCATCCGTTCCGTGGTTTGACTTTTCACCAACGCACCGGCAAAAACCTTCGCAAAGGCGTTCAAAAAACAGGTATCCTGCTCCACGTAAACCGCTAAGGCTGTGCTTGGAACTTTGCCCGCCTGAATCCCCTGCACAAACGGATGCTGTTGAATGTCGTGTAAAATTGGTTGGGCAGCTTGCTTTATTTCTTCGGAGAACATGCTACACCTCCTACTTGAGCGATCGTGGCTTTAATTTCAGCAATTTGCTGAGCAGGATCGGTCATTTGAATAAACATGCTGATGGCCGCAATTCCGGCCGCGCCAGTTGCCACCGTTTCAGCAACCCGTTTCAGTGTAATACCACCGATCGCAACTACCGGAAATTTACTCATCTGGACTAATTCACGTAATTTATCCACTCCTAGGGCATTCCCAGCATCGGCTTTGGAGTTAGTTTCGTAGACGGTTCCGGTTCCCAAGTAGTCTACGCCGTTCAACTGGTTGGCAGCGGTGATCTGTGCCGCGGTATTGCACGAAAGCCCCACGATCATTCGGTCGCCGACTCGTTCTAAGACTGAGGTAATCCGTTCGTCTTTTTGTCCGACGTGAATCCCCTCCGCCCCCACGGCCAACGCTAAATCTACGTCGTCATCAATAAACAACGGTATCTGATATTTCTGGGTAATCTGGTGACAAGCCCGGGCTAGTTCGACTACTTCGTCACGACTAGCGGTTTTCACCGCTCCTTTGTTGCGAAATTGAAAAGCGGTGGCGCCAGCTTGCACGATTCGTTCCACCGTCGGTAAGAAGTCCGTCTTGCTAGCCACGTCCTGGGTGCCGGCAATAAAGTAGGCTTGTAGCATTGTTGGATTAAATTTCATTTTCAACCTCCCGATATGCCCAGTGGTTCAACGGGCCGTGCCCGTGCCCCACCTGAATTCCGTCACTAATCGCGGCGTTAATAAAGGCTTTGCCAATTTGCAGGGCTTGTTTTAAAGATTTGCCCTTCGCAATTTCCGACACGATCACTGATGAAATCGTGTCGCCAGTACCGTGAGTGTTGTTGGTTTCATAACGAGGACTAGCTAACTCTAACTCGCTACCGTCCGCGAACAGAACGTAATCGCGACTTTCTGCTGAATCACTAAAATGACCACCCTTAATCAAGACGTTTTGTGCGCCCAGTTCCTGCAATCGCGCAGCAGCCACTTTGGCATCTGCGTTATTTTTAATTGGCATCCCCGCTAATTTTTCAGCTTCGGGGAGGTTTGGGGTAATTAGGTAAGCCAGTGGCAACAACCGGGTCCGCACCGCTTCGATGGCTTCGTCGCTCAGTAGTTTCGCACCGCCCTTTGCAATCATCACTGGATCCACCACTAAAGGTCCAAAATCATACTTTTGATAGTTTTCCACAACCGCGTCAACAACTGCCGAATTAGCCAGCATCCCCGTTTTCGCAGCTTTAATATCTAAATCTTCGGCCAGCGCCGCAAACTGGTGGTCGATAATGTGGCGCGGCATCACCGCCACGTCGGTCACTCCAAGCGTATTTTGAGCGGTCACCGCGACCACTACGCAGGTTCCAAAAACCTGGCGTTCCTGCATCGTTTTCAAATCCGCTTGAATTCCAGCTCCTCCGCCGCTATCCGTTCCGGCAATCGTTAAAACTTGCGCTGGCTTTTTTGTATCCATGCTAATCATTCCTCAACTTTCATTCTTTCTTCAACTTGGGCAACCGTGATGTTTGCTAATTCATCCATCAGCCCGCTCAAAAAACTTCCTGGCAAATACTGGTCGTGCAATTTTTCGGTAATCCGTTCACCGGCGCACGACAAGGTCAAGCTTGCGTTAATCGCCGCCTGCAACGGGTTCGGTCCGACTGCACAAAACGCGGCTGCTAAACTCGAAAGTAAATCTCCCGAACCCACCACCGCCGGCAAAAGTCGGGTTTGGTTGTGAATCTCGACCACCCGGGTTCCATCACTAATGTAGTCGGTTGCCCCACTCGCGATCACCACGTTATGGTACTTTTGTGCGCAAGCTTTCACCACTTGATGTGCGTCCCCTTCGCCGTTTCCCGCGTCAATTCCGCGGGTTTGCCAATCAATTCCCGCTAATACCGCAATTTCGCCTAAATTACCACGAATTACGTCGAACTGATACTTTTTCAACAACCGGAAGTTTAATTGCTGCCGGTACTGAGTTGCCCCGACCGCTACCGGATCCAAAACGAGCGGTTTTTGTTGGTCGTTAGCCGCTTGGCACAACGTTTCGATGTCTGCCCAGCCTTCTCGACGTACCGCTCCAAGGTTAATGGTCACCGCGGACGCCAAGCGGACCAGTTCTTCGGCTTCGCTTTCCTCTTCGCTCATAATTGGGGAAGCCCCCACCGCGTTTAACCCGTTCGCTACTAAAAACGGGGTCACAAAATTGGCGTAGTTAACCACCACTGGGTTAACCTCCCGAATTCGCTTAATTCCTTGTAAATCCATTTGATCAGCTCCTCATTCATATCTCCACCAAGTAGTGTACCGAAGGCGGTCGCTACTAGCGAACTATCGCTGCAGATTGACGACCGCGTTTACTAACATCCTCCATCGGCAACCAACAAAAAAACCACCCTTGAGAAGGATGGTTTTCGCCCAATAAACACTTTCCTTCGCAAGTATCAACTTACAGGTTCAAAGGGATCACGCTGCACAAGCGCATCTCAGTTCTTCTACGAACACCCCTAGTGTAGATATTATTTTATTTGAATATGAATTCGGTTTCATAATACGCCTTTTAACTCCCTTGCACAAGTCCGTGAGCATATAAATTCACTTTTAAGGGCGCCCCCTGCTAAAATAAAGATGTACCAAAAATATTCAAAGGGGGATAATATTTATGGATAAAGACAGAATGGAAAACACTAAGGACAAAGTTGCAGGTAAAGTACACGAAGGTGCTGGTAAGTTAACTGGCGACAAGAAGGAAGAAAGCAAAGGCAAAGCGCAAAACATGGCGGGCAAAGTTAAAGACAAACTTGCTGACGTAAAGGATTCCGCTGCCGGCGCAATGGAAGAATTAAAGGACAAGTTAGACAAGAAAGACGATAAAGATCACGAATAATTAAAAAACCGCGCTTGCGGTTTTTTGTTTGGCCTAATCACATAGCTGGAAACTAATTCCTACCAGCCCATCATTCTAGAGTCTCTTCTCCCAATTCAATTTTCTACATACATTTTAATGAAGCGTTTTTTCTAATTGTACTCAATCCCTCGAATAAAAAACGGTTAAAATATTTAGAATGATAGAATCAACCGCACTAAGGAATTGGTTTACTCCAACATAACAAAATCCCCATCAATCACCTAAACCATGATTAATGGGGTTTTATTAATGCTCACAAACTATCCGACTTTGGTCCCACTGTTTGTAACATCTTCCATGAATTATTGAATATTAACGTCTGAAACTTGATAAAAGGCATTTGCTGTATTAGCAATATTCCATACGCTTAGGATCACGTGGTATCCTTTTTGGTCCGGAATGTTGACCTTGTGCGTTACTTCGGTTCCTGGGGTTGCCCCGTGATCATCAAAACTAGCAATTTTCTTGAAATCACTGAATTTTAACGGTTTGTTCGGGTCCCAGCCTGGTTTGGTAATGTAGTAATCCCACGTACTTGTACTGTGAGGAGCGGTTAGATGCCAGGTAACATCAAGTGGCCCACTCTTAATTGGGGTCTTGTACCAACGATCGGCAGTTTGCTCGTCTAATTGAGAAAACTTGGAAATCCCCGCACTCGCAATTTTACCATCGATAAAGGTATTTTTCGGTGCTTCGATGCTTTGCGGTTCGTACATTACCGGACCAATATTTTCGTTCAATGGTTTACCAGGAAACTGGCTGCTTCCTAAATAGGCTCGACCACCAGGATTAGTAACAAATCCGTGGGCAGAAGCCTTGATTGCGCCTAATCCTAACACAACAACTACAATACTAGCAACAACTAAAACGTAACGAATAAATCGGTTACTTGACTTTACCATAATACATCCCTCCTTATGTCTATAAGATAACATGATAAAAAAATCTGTTCTACAAAAACGCTTACACAAATAAAATGCCGGTATTCGTTAACGGCCTTCGTAGTTGATGCCGATCAGACTCGTTCCCCTACATAATAATGTCCTTTAAAAATCTTTCCAGGATAAAGAAAGCTTTAAATCCCTCACATTTCACATCCGATACACTTTTATAAAGCTAAGTTCACCATCCTAGTTGGACAGCTCTTATGCAATCTCCACGATCGACAGCTCATAAATCAAGGCACAAAAAATGGGTAACCAAAACTTGGTAAACGTCCTTGTTTTGGTTACCCAGTGAAAATTAAAATTTAACAGACTTTTAGTTATTTCCATATTACTCGCGCTGATGGCGATTTCGTTTGGCTAAGTCAGGATAGCTTTGAAACAGCTTGCGTAACTCGGCTTGAAGTTCGGGATCGTTGCGTTTGCGACCGTGTCCCCGATATTTCTTCATGATTTCGCGTTGTTTCTTCCTTAAATCATGCAAATCAACGTTATTCGCACTCAAGAACTGATCCTGTTCGGCTTCCGGAAGTTCCGTAACGTCTTGGAAGTCCGTGTAATCATGCCGGGTGACCACAAACGAAAAGACCGGAATTGCCAAGTAGATAACTACGGCCCACTTCGGATAGAAATAGGCTAACACTAAAATTAGCACGCTCGCGAAGCCAAGAAAGTTGTTGTGGTTATCATAAATCTTATGGAAAATTTGTCTCATTTCGTGGTGGCTAGTGTACTTTTGTTTGATAACTTCATAACTGAGCCACATAAACAGGATGCTGACGATCATGGTCAACACCCCATACGCCATTACGGTAGTCCGATTAGTGTCATAAATAATGACTTTGGTAAAAATTGGCGTCAAGCTTAAGAACGCCAAAAAGGTAAACTCCTTAACGAAAACGCGATCGTTCATGGTGTCACTATCCTTGAACAACATGGCGTGTTGGTACCAAATGTTGGCTACGAAACAAAAACTAATAAAGAAAATGCCAATGCTTTTCCCGAATTGTAAATATTCACTTAACGCATCGTGTTGCGGTAACGGCAGCTCCAACACCATGATAGTAATGATAATGGCGATTACCGCATCACTAAACGCATCCATTCGTTCCTTCATTTTTTTCAATTGCTCTTTTCATCCCTATTCCACGTGCTTGCCATCGATGATCACAACGTCGATGTGCTTTGCCACGCGATTTTTTTCTGGAGGCAGCTCCATGTAGTCTCCGTACATGCGGGTTAAAATTTTATCATAATGCTTGGGAATGGCAACCTCAAGATTTTCAAACTTATGCTTGGTTAACTCGGTGAGCTCCCGCTGGCTCAGAACCTCTTTATCGTAGGCATATTGGGAAGCATAATTCTTATAATGGTGAAACGGCTCGTGATTATACAACCGCATGATGTTTTCCCGCCGTTCCTTTAGCTTTGCGACGCTCATGAAGAGGTCCAAGCTCTTGTCCTTAGGATCCTTACGAAACGGCGTCTTAATGACGTTGTACCCAAGCCGCAGTAAGATTGCCGTATCCGCGATTTTGAACCGGTTATAAACCGCTTGGCGAATTTCGGGTTGACGAGGAACCTTATCAAACGGGAAAATGTCGATAAAGATTCCCTTCCGCGCGTCGTTGACGTTGTTTTTTTCTTCAATATAAGTATTGGTATCTAAAATTTTCATATAACTAAACGCAAAATTAGGATCCGTATCCGCAGTTTGCATAAAGTAATGGTTATGTTGGAACTCAACCGGCGCCACGGTTGCAAATTTATCATAATTTTCCCGGGTCATTCCCAAGTCGACATCGTCGTCCCACGGAATAAATCCATCGTGTCGAATTGCACCCAATAACGTGCCGCCAATTAGCATATATTTAATATCATATTTATCGCAAATGTTCGTAACCACTTGTAACATCTGCAACTGCACCCGATGCAGTTCTTCAATTTGGCTCATGGCGTCCCTTCCTTTCATCTTCTAGAATAATTGTTACATTTAAGGATTGGTTAAGCAATAGGCAAAGAAGTTTGATTTTTTTGGGGAATGTAATATGATAATGGCAGACGGGAGGGAGTTTTTATGAAACCAACACAAAACAATCTTTTAGGTTATCTATTGAAGAATTTACAGAATTCAGAATTAGTTGAACGCCTTTTACGCAACTTGCAGGGCCAACAATTGGCTTACCGCCCCATTCCGATTGAAAATGACAAGAAACGTCGGTAAAATAGAACGTATGTTATAATATTTATGTAACATGATTTCGGGGTCGTTATGGATTCGACAGGTATGGGTCGAACTGTAACTGCATTTCGTAGGTTACGTCTACGTAAAAACGTTCAGTTTAATTATAACTGCAAAAAATAATAACAATTCTTACGCTTTAGCTGCCTAAACAGTAGCTTAGCGTGATCCGCCTAGTCTCGTCCACGGGCTAGTAACGGGTCTCAAAAAGAGTGGACTTGCGCTTAAGGATTGGCCTGGATGCTTAAGAAGAGGATTTACAGACTAGCGTTTTAATGAGGCCCTGACATACGGCAGCTTAATTCGTGAATTTAAATAGTATGGATATGAATGTAGAGGTTACAGTGGCGACATGCTTGGACGCGGGTTCGACTCCCGCCGACTCCATTTTTGCTATTCCTTCCCGTTGTATACAGCGTTAAAACGTTGATATGACGGGATTTTTTTGTACTTCTAAATATTCATGTTTTGCTTAAAATTGCACAGAATTGACCTAAAACTTAGCCAAAAGCTTAGCCAATTTTTTTGGTACTTATTCCTATTATGGCAAGGTTTAAAGCACTTATTTTTTACAAAAATTCTATAAAGCTTAGCCAATTTTAGTTATTTGGCCTCAACGTAATTTTCAAACCTCTGCAAAGCTGCTACATTCTGTTGTTCTGTCGTATGAGTGTACACGTCGAGCGTAACGCTACTGTCTGCTCTTGAGTGTCCCAATCTCTGTTGAGTCTCCTTAAGACCTACTCCAGACTGATACAGTAGTGAGGCGTGTGTGTGCCTAAACCCGTGAATTGAGATGTGTTTGAGTCCCGTGGCTTTAATAGCTTTATTAAGCCATTTGGTGGGGGTATTCATGGAGCGAAAATGATTTCTATTGCTAGCAAATACTAACTGATCAACATTGTTAGTATTGAAGCCCATCCCCAGAAAAGTCTCGCGTTGAACACCCTTCCATTGCCTGAGGTATCGCATGGTACTGTCATCCAAGTCGATTGTACGGCGTCCAGCCCTACTCTTCGGAGGTTGTACGATTAGCTTCCCACCTAATCCCTGCGTTAGGGTCTTATTGACCCGCAACGTATTGTCCTCAAAGTTGATATCCTTCCACGTTAGCGCTAGTAATTCCCCTTTTCTGATACCAGAATAAGCCAACACCCTGAACATCGTGAATTGTTCTACGTCTCTTTCGGGAGTCACGTAATCGAAAAAGGTATTCAGTTCGTCTCTGGTCCAGAAGTTTTCTAACTTTTCGCCTGCCTGTTCCTGTACTCGTGGCATTGTTACTAGCGTGCAAGGATTCCGCCCCACGTACTCAGCCCTAAGCGCGTAATCAAAAATCATCGAAGCGTAATTCAGCCATTTCTTATAGGATTTTGCTTCCAGAAACCACTTATTAACAACCCTCTGGCACACGTTGGGTGTGACTTGATCAATAAGCATATCCCCAAAAGCTGGTAGAACATGGACGCGAATAATACGTTGAGTCTTCTCTAGCGTTGACTCACGTACGGTCAAACGGTACTGTTCCATCCACTCCGCGCAAACATCCCTGAAAAAGCGTCTCTCATCCTCCTGTAGTCCTCTTTTTTCGATTTCCAATTCTAATCTACTCAATACGATGGAGGCTTCTTTCCTCGTCTTAAAGCCACGTCTCCTAGTGGTCTTTTGGCGCCCGGTTAGAGAGTCAACTCCCGCGTACACCTGAAATTCATATCTAATTTTTCCTGTTTTTGTTGTATATTTTTTAATTTTTGCCATTTTTATTTTCGCTCCTGTGTTGCTTGCGAGGCTCACATTTTTTGAAAATATTGGGATGACCTCCCGTGTTGCAGAGTCAGACCTGCAACAGCTACATGTTACATTTAAATCTTTGTTTAGGCAACTCAAAAAATAAATTTAAGAGATTTCACAATTTGTTTGTGAGATTTCTTTTTTTTATACATATTATCTGCAGAGGCATAGAAATGTATCTGATTGATCTTTTTTGTATTTTCTTGGCATTTTCTCGTTTTTTTATACATATTAGTAGTGTAAAGGTATTTTTTAATATTTTTTACTTGAAACTCTTTTCACACCCTATATAAGGCGCATCATACATAGTCACGTAATAGTGGCTTAAAAATTAATTGGAGGATATCAATATGGAATTAACCCAAGTAACTGAAAATAAGGAATTAATGGAACAACTATCAATTATGTTTAACCCAGCTCCTCGCTACATGAACAAGAAAGAGGCGTGCAAATATATGGGAATATGCTACAGAACTTTCCAGAAGGCTATTGCCGAAGGATTGCCCGCCGTGCAGATTGGAGGTGTTCTACGCTTTGACCGTTTAGCCATCGATGAATACCTGAAGAATAAAATCATTTAATTAATAAAAAATACGCTTGCGAGGCTTATTTAAGAATAAAAATTATTTAACTAAGTATAAAAAATTTAAGGAGTAAATATTATGAGAGACGCACTTAAGCAAATAGGAAATAAAGAACGCGGAACATATGTGGGAGTTGTTAGCAGACTGGGTTATAAGACTGGATACAACGGGCATGGCAAGCCTACCTTTTTGATAATAAATTTAACGGATATTAATGGAAATCTAGTAGCTGATCATCTGTGGATTAATTACACTAAACAATTTCAAAGTTTGGGTATTTTGGCTACAGGTGATGAAGTTCAATTCAATGCTAGGGTGTCTAGTTATCTCAAGGGTTATCAAGGGAATGACTCCACCATAAGAAAAAAACATCCTATTCAATATGACTATAAATTAGAATATCCTTCTAAAGTTAGATTACTAACCAAAAGAAAGCTTCAATCAGTACCAGAAACCAATTGGGAATTCCTCCAATATATATTAGAGGAAAATAAAGACTTCTATCTTAAAAGGGCTAAAAATAGCCAATAAAATGAATATTTTATACCAAATAAACACCCTACAAACGTTGATATGACGGCATTTTTGGATTTTAAAGCTATCAAAATGCTAAGTAATTGGAGGAATTACTATGAATAACGAACGAGAACACTTCACGGGGACAGTCATAGGTTTTAATATATACACAAATGATAACGACACTAAGCAAAGACCTGTAATCTATATCAGAAATGTAAGTGGTTCTAAACATCATTTTGATTTTGCACATCTAACTTACACTAAGGATATGCGGGATAACATCGGAATGTTAAAAAAATATGATTGGATAGAGTTTGATGCCCGTATTAAGCAAGTTAATCACACCATCCCCCTAAAGCCAGAGTTGTTAAACCCGACTAAGGCAGGACTTTTGAGACCTTCACGTAGTTGTAAACCTATCTCAGAAGGCAAAACATTTAACATGATTAATAACTATTTAAAATATCGTACGGCATAGACATAATAATTAGATAGCTTCAGGAGTTATTCATATGCGGGCTTTGCATGTGGATAACATAACTAATAGTAGTTATATATTAGAGTCGTGAATCACTACAGTATTAATTAATGATAATGATGTAGTTCCAAATTAGGATTACATGTTAATTATTCTAGTAATTATTAAGTTAGCTACTAGTTGTCTTGGACTTTTCATTTTGAAACCCACAAAATGAAAAGATTGTTCAAATTCCATTCTGGAATTGTGCCCAATGACTATAAATCCTTGACGGTAAAATAGTCAATCACTTTATATATAAGAAACGACTAAATTACCGTGAAGCAATTATATATATTTAGTATAGATAAATTGACTTAAATTAATTAAAAAATGGTACAGGTCTTATATAAGGTATCTAGCAAATTTTAACGAAAAAAACAAAATAGAGGTGTGTGTATGAGCAATGGAACCGTGAAGATGTTCTTATGCGTAGGCAACGCAGGAACTGGAAAAACAACGGCAATAAATGATGTACTAAGAAATATTGATGATAATGATGTATTTCTGACTACACCTAACAAAACAGCCAGTAGCAGATTGCAAGGTAGTATTAAACGTGTAAATAAGTTATTAAAGGTAAGGGTTAACTTTGGTAGTTATAGCACTAATAAAGCAAGTAATATAATTATTGATGAATTTGGGAAGATGGCGAGCATTACCTTTGAATCCTTACTAATGCATGTTAATAACCAAAAAGAATCAGGACAAGATGTAAATATTTATTGCTATGGAGATAGCCACCAGCAACCAGCCATTAAAAAATCAGGTGCTTTAGATGCACTTTGGATGCAAAATGAATATAATAAACAAATATTTGATGATAATGATGACAAGAATTTTAATGGTCTAATGAAACAACTATATAAGAATATAAAAGACGGTACATTTCTTGATGTAGTTGATGACTGGAAAATTTATATTGATAGCATTCAGGTTAGAGTATTGAGAAAAAACTATAGAATGGATGCCGTTACTAGTTGGAATGCTAAAGATTTTAATGAAGAATTTTATCAGGAATTAAGAAGTGAACATTCATTTAACCATAATTATCAAATGCACCTAAAGCAATGTTTTAATGATGGGTGGATGATAATAAGCCCTGATTACAACAGAATCAGAGAAGCCAACGATAAGTTAGAAGATGGAAATATAATTCCAATTGAAGACTTTCCCTTTGTCTCACCAAAAAAGAAAGATTCTGAAATCTATCTCAATCCCTTTAATAAATATTTAGAAAGATTGAAAAATACTATCCCAGATATTCCAACTATTGATAAAGAATCAGTTGATCCTGACTATTGGAATTTCATGTGTGGAAGTGTAACAGATAACATACAAGGTATGGAATTTGATAAAGTATGCTTCTATATGGGAAACCGACCAATTCCCCCTCAAAGTCATGATTTTTATACAATTAATAACCTTCATACTGGATTAACCAGAGGCAAGAAAGATTGGATGTATATAGGAAAATTAAGTTGTTTTGACCAATTATTAAGTACGCCTCGTAGAGATGCATGGGAACAATTAGAATTAGATAATAATAATAGAGCACTGGAAGAAGTTGTGAAGAATGCAACAAAAGAATATTTTGGAGACCCTAACATTAATCCATATAGTGACTATAAGGAAATTATGAATAAGTGGAATATTAAAAAAGGTGTTTGGAGTGAATCAACTTTTGCAATTGAATTGAAGAAGAAAATTAAAAAAGATAAATTAGATATTCCACTGTATTTGGATTGGGCTACGAATATTACTAATAAATCTAAACAAGTTGGTAACTCTTTAGGCGGTAAAAATAAGACTGGTAAAGGTAAGAACCAAAGTATATACAATAATTTATCAAATGAATTAAAGCAACAATTACCGAAAGATAGAAGCGATAGAACTATTACAAGCAAGGATTTTTCAAAAAAGTATGGAATGACAAAAGAGCAATCCAGAAAATTAAATAATTAATTGCTAATGGTGGCAGATTTTTAACCACCATACATACAGCCTAATTCGGTAAATTGCCGAGTCAGGTTTTTGCCACTTTTGGCAGAATAATATATTTAACCGTGGAAAATATTTTTAACAAGAAAAGTCGATGTGGTACCTTGTGTATATATTTGAGGTGGCGAGGCATTAACAGAATTTTCATCTTTTTTTCTAAATCACCCCCCGCCCTATTAAATAGGCATTTCCATCGATATTAATTTTTAAAAAATCATATTTCTATGTTTTAGTTTGCCTCAATCTTCCTACACCTATCCAACTATATAAATATTCATTATTGTGTATAAACATTCAATATATGCATAAAAAGTCCTAGCGATCAGCTAGAGCCACATATATTTTTTATTTCGTTTTTTATTTTAATTTTGAGATTGCAAAAGTCTTGACCTTCCACCACAAGCGAGCAACTAGGCACAAGCATAAACGCATCATCTATATACATATCATGTATATCAGCAACACAACATACCAACTATAAGGTGAGCACATAAGTAACTAGGTATAGACACCAAGGCAAACCACAAGCAATGACGGAGCCACCAGCGACAGCATAGGACAGACAGCCGAGCCACTCAAGAACACTAAGACTATAGACCACAAGTACATGACACAAGATACACACGTACGACACCACACACAAGCATAGACACATATATAGTAACCACTCATACAGTAGCCATATAAGACACATAGGAGAGCGTAAAATATCTTGTGTAAATGCATAAAAGATTTCTGAATTGCATAGAAATAGGGAATGCCTTCCTTTATGATATTTAGTAACCACAGAAAACATCACAGGAGGCATTCCCCATGAATGAACTTACCACAGAAATTATCGCTGCACTAGCCCAAAAGCAAGATTTGGACGAAGTTTTTCGTCACCACCTCGAAATTGCGATTAACCAGCTGCTTCAAACCGAATTGGCAGAGTTTTTGGGTTACGAACGCTACTCATACGCTGGGATTAACACTGGTAATAACCGCAACGGCAGTTATGAGCGCTCGTTTGATACGAAGTACGGCCAACTTAACTTAACCATTCCTCGAGATCGCAATGGCCGGTTTGAAAATCATACCTTGCCAGCCTACGGTCGGCACAGTGATAATTTAGAAACAACGGTCATTCAGTTGTATACCAAGGGAATTACCACTGCTGAAATTGCCGAACTCATTGAGAAAATGTACGGTGCTCACTACTCCAAAGCTACGGTTTCCAACATGACTAAAGCCGTCAATGAACAGGTTCAAGCTTTCCAGCAACGTCGACTGGCTTCAGAATATGCGGCCATCTTCTTAGATGCCACTTACTTGCCGTTAAAGCGGGATACCGTTCAAAAAGAAGCCGTTCATATTGCGATTGGCATTCGTCCAGATGGTACGAAAGAAGTGCTGAACTACCAAGTGGCGCCAACGGAATCGACTGGAATCTGGACTGAACTGCTGGGAACCTTGATCAAGCAGGGCGTTAAAGATGTGCTGTTGTTTGTGGCCGATGGGTTAGTTGGTTTGGATGAAGGCTTGAATCGGCATTTCCCTAAAGCCAAACGACAACGTTGCCTGGTTCATGTTGGGCGGAATCTGATGAACAAAGTTCGCGTAAAAGACCGCAAGGCCGTGATCAGTGACCTTAAACAAGTTCATCGGGCCGCCAACCGTGAAGCAGCCGAACTGAAACTGAATGAGTTCGCCAACAACTGGCATCAGACCTATCCCAAATTAATCAAAGATCTGCTTAAAATGCCGAATTTACTTACTTTCATGGACTTTCCACCAGCTATCCGGCAATCACTATACTCCGCTAACCTGATTGAGAACTTTAATAAGCATCTCAAGCGCACCACCCACCACAAAGAACAATTTCCAACGGAAGATTCACTGGATCGCTTCCTGGTTTCTCAGTTTAATGTTTATAACGAGAAGTCTCTGAAGCGGATCCACCGAGGGTTCAAAGGACTCCAGGACCCCTTGGAAGCATCATTTATTTAAGTTAGATACATATTACATGTACGAAGGCATTTCATTTACACAAGATTCTTGACGCTACCAGTATAGTCCCTAGTCTGATAATATTTGTTGTATTTTTCTGTATTTAGTTATTCGATGATATCGAGGCTAATATGTCAGCCTTCCAATCAGCGTCGAAATCAGTTTCGATTATTGGTTTATATGAAGTATCTACGGCATCCCAAATAACCTTTTCGTTTACACCTTTATCATGTAACCATTTAATCAACGTATCAATTGTCAGAGGATATATGGTTGCACGAACAGAGCGATGTTGGACAGCGGTTTCCTCTAAATCGGTTGCAGCCACAGAACGCCAAATATTTTCGGTGTTCTTATCAACAGCGTCAGTAATGAAATATGTTTGAACCGGAACAGTGCGACTAGCAGAAAGATTGACGGTATGCCTAAGTACTGGTTCCCACTCCCCACGTTTAATGGCATTCTTATCCATCAGTGTTACTTCAAGAAATAAAGTACGATCCTTGTATTCTATGGTAATGTCACCAGAATTTTCATCTTGCTTCTTCTTTTGTCCTCCTGCTTGTGCCACAGGTAATCCTTCTGAATCCAGCGTAAGGTTCATTGACTCTCGCAAACTATACTTCTCCTCTGAAATGTAATACCAGGCAACCGCAATTTGAAAGACTGGTCCATCTGATTGAACCCAATGACACATTGATCGTCATAAAGTTAGATCGTTTTGCTCGTAATACTAGAGAAGCATTGAACTTAATTGATGACTTATTGAAAGAAAAATAATGATTAAGGTTTTAAATTTAGGAACGATAGATAACACCCCAATTGAGCGTATGATTGTCAGAACCTTGCTATCGGTCGCGGAGATGGAGCGTGATATGATTATCGAGCGTATGCAAGCCGGTAAAATATTTGCAAGGCAACACAATCCCAACTATAAGGAGGGTATACCCAAAAGAAAAGAAGATAGCCGGAATATGGCTATCTTTGAATATTCTAACTCTCATACTGTGAAGGAAGCCGCTGAAGCTATTAAATTATTGAAAGGAATCAGCCTTTTAAAAAGTCAACAAAGCAATTCTGCTTTAAATCATATTAGGGTATCACAAATACTTTACAAATATTTTTTGCGTCGCAACCAAAGCCAGCAAATTAGGCTTAGTATAACAGAGATAATCAGCACAGCAAAAACACCATAAGAAGATTTTTCAAACGGGACATGGACATTGATTCCCCAAAAGCCAAAAATAATCGCTGGAATAGTCAAAACGATTGATATCTCTGTTAGAGTTTTCATAATCATGTTAAGCTGATACGAAATCATATTGGTTATCATATCTTCCAAATCATCCAAATATTGGCTGTAACCTAAAATAATTCTATCCATTGTGTCGCTTGTATCGTATATCTCATCAATTATTTTTTTGGTGGTAAAATCAATATCATTAATAGTTGTGAAATTTTTGTTAATGAAACCCAGCGCTTTGTGATTAGCGCCATAGGTTGTTGACAAAGCTATCATGTGTTTTTGAAGAGTCAATAAATCACCAAACGTTGGTCTGAGTGGACCGGACGTTGATATTTCTGATTCTAAATCATCAATTTTTCCCTTGACTCCACGAAGGTCGTTAAGCATCACATGGAAATCTTTTTGCATGATCTTTAAAAGTACTTCCTCCATGAAATTATTGACATCACGTAAAACCATATTGGATAAGAGTTCGGGAATGAATTTTAATTTTTGTTTTGTAAAAATTATCAACTTATTTTTAAATACCAAGAAAACAATAGATGTCATCAGATTATGTAGATGCCCACCTTCATGTACCTCGGGAAACAAAAAACTTACGAGCAAACTTTTTTCATCGTTCCGATCTATCATCGTGTCATATGCAACTTGATCATCAAACGTTAGTATATTGCCTATTTTAAGGTCATATTTATGTTCAAAAGATTCGATATATTCTCGTTCGTCACCATAAACATAAACAACGGAAGAATTTTTGATATTTGATTCTGACGAAACTAATAATGTATCTTTTGTTAAAGAATAAGTTTTCAGCATTGTAATCCTCCTGCTTTATATTTTTCTCAAAAATAAATGCGTAATTGTTGTGAAATAAATACGTTATCAGTTTTAAAAACATTTTGTCTTATGTATGATAACCTGCCAAAAATTTTATCTCACACATTATCTAGACAATCTTGTCTCCAACTTCTAATGTATTATCTAATTTATAATTATAGACCCTAATTTAAGGAATGTTTTGGTAACCACCTAGGATCATAGTTAACTCATAGCAAAACTCCTGGTATTTTACTTAGAAGTCAATAAATTAATTGGACTGCTTTATGGTGGTAAGTTATGACGTATTTTAACACCTTTAATTATAAGGCACAAAAAAAGCGACACAATTGTTAAGTTATGACGCAGTTTATATATTCATTTAGCGGACATTAACCCATTTATTAATAAAAACTGGACTTAGAATGCGTTTCTCAAACGTCAAAACATGAAAAAACGCCTATTTCTAGGCGCTTTTTACGATTATTGTTGTAAAGTTTGTTGAGCTTTTTTAGCTCTTGGCTTTTTCAAATCTGGATTATCCTTTGCACCTGAAGATGGAAAGGGGACTGCTTCTTCTGCTTATGGTGGTCTAGGCATGGCTTTAGGTAATAACGGATTTAACGTTATCGGTGCTTTGTTCCTTAGCCAGGTTCGACTAGGATTTATAGTCTTTGGTATATTCACATTTGCTGGCGTATTAATTACAACTTTGATTGTCCATGAGCCTTCTAATTTAGATGAAACCTCAACTAAAAAGAAAGAAAAGTTTTCTTTAAAAGATGTAAAGTTAATTTTTCCTTCTTGGCAAATTGGCGCGACTACTACCTAGCTCTTATAGGAAAAATGTTTCAGGGAGTTGGAAACTTTGCAATTACAGGATACATTTTATATATAATGACCGACTTTCTTCATCGTGGTAATCAAACTCAATCTTCTATCCAACTTGTTAACATGATTATGCTTATTTTTGGCATTTTGATGGGATTAGTCGCTGGGCCACTATCTAATAAATTTAAAATACTGAAATTACCAGTAGGTCTCTCAACTATCTTATTAGCAATTGCAGATCTCTCCCTGTTCTTCTTAAGAAATAATACTGGTATTATTCTTTACGCCTTAGCTGCCGGTTTAGGAATGGGCTTATGGAACGCACTTGATAATTTATTAAACTTAAAAGTTATCCCCGATCAAAATCGTGTTGCATTTTTCTTAGGTGTTTACAACTTAGGTAATACAATTACACAAGCTATCGCACCCGTTTTAGCCGCTGCCGTCATAATTCTTTTTGGTTATTCTGGAATTTTTATTGTTTCATTTATTTTTTCCTTGATTGGTGGTATTTCAATGCTATCGATTAAATCATTAAAACGTTAGTAAGATATTTTTTAGCAATCCTTATTTAAAGTTAAGGATTGCTTTTTGTTCTCTTCAGTTGCAATCGCTTGCAACTCGCACCTATCCTCTGCTATGCTCGTGCCAACAATGGTAATTGTTTATTCACCTAAATTTAGGATGGAGGTAATTAAATGACTGAAAGTTATCAATTTGATGTTTTGTACTTAGGCGCGGGGCATGGTGCCTTCGACGGGGCGGTTCCACTAGCTAATAGTGGTAAAAAAGTCGCCATTATCGAAGCGGACAAAATCGGGGGAACTTGTCCAAACCGTGGATGCAACGCGAAAATTACGCTGGACAACCCGGTTCAACTTTTACGCCACCAAGAACGCCTTGATGGCATTGTAAATGGTGACTTAAAGCTGGATTGGACTGCCAATGTAGAACATGAACACGAAGTCATCGACGGCTTGCCGGACATGATTACTGGTTTACTCGACTCTGTTGACATCGAAATTATTCACGGTCGTGGAAAATTTGTTGATGCTCACACCATCGAAGTGGATCAACAGCGCTACACCGCTGACAAAATCGTGATTGCAACGGGGCTACGTCCCCACCATCTAGATGTTATGGGCTCAGAACTTACGCATGACAGTACCGATTTTATGAACCTCAAACAGCTTCCTGAAAATATCGTAATTATTGGCGCGGGCTATATCGGCATGGAATTTGCCACGATTGCCAATGCTGCCGGCGCGAACGTCACTGTACTTTTACGCCATAATCGGGCGTTGCGCAAATTTAATCAAGATTACGTAAAACAAGTCATTGCCGACCTCGAAAAACGAGGGGTGAAGTTCATTTACAACGCTCAGGTGGATCGTTTTGAGGAAGACGGTTCTCATTTTACCGTGTCTTATAACGATCACGAAACCCTCACCACCGACTGGATTTTGGATGCTACCGGACGAATTCCTAACATCGAAAACATCGGATTAGACGAAGTAGGCGTTAGTTACAATGCTAACGGGATCGAAGTTAACGATCATCTTCAAACTAACATTGATAACATCTATGCTTCTGGTGATGTGCTTGATAAAGAACAGCCTAAGCTCACCCCGACTGCGATCTTTGAATCTAGTTATTTAACCCAACTTTTCACAGGAAAGACTACTGACGCAATCAACTATCCGCCCATCCCAACCATTGTCTTTACCTCACCACAAATCGCACAGGTTGGTATGAGCGTCGAAGAAGCTCAGCAAAATCCTGATTACACCATTAAAACTAATCATCTTCCTGACGGATGGTTCCGCCAAGTTGATAAGGAAACAATTGGTGATAACACCTTGATTTACGATCAAGACCATCATCTTGTAGGAGCAGCTGAAGTTAGTGAACATGCTGCCGATGCAATTAACGTTTTATTACCAGCAATTGAGTTTCAATATACAGCTGAACAACTAGGCCGCATCGTACCTCTCTTCCCTACTTTGGGAGCGGACGTCTGGTCACAGATTTAAAAAAACGCTGAGCCTCTTTTAAGGAGACTCGGCGTTTTTTTATTATTTAGTAAATTCAGCAATTGCATCATCAATATGTTGCCGTACTACCTCAACATGATCCATTTCATCATCTTCTACATGTGGTAAAGGATTACGTGCTCGTCCTACACTTACCCCACGTTTAGCTAAGATTAACTTCATCACATCATATAAATTACCTTTAAATGATGTCAATTCTGAAATTAAATCATTAATTTTAAGTTGAATTTGAAGAGCTTTTTCAAGGTCATCCTCACGAACGCACCGATCCGCTTCCATTAACAATTCTGGATAAACACCATAAGTTCCACCTATACCTGCATCGGCCCCCATTACGCGTCCACCTACAAATTGTTCATCTGGCCCACTGAAAACAATATTATCTTTACCAGCACGTAATTTCCACATATTGATATCCATTACTGGCATGGATGAATTCTTAACCCCAATAACTTGTTCTTTTGCCATCATACGTTTAAATAAGTTTTCTGATAGTGCATAACCGGTTGTTTGCGGAATATTATATATAATGAAATCTAAATTAGTTACTTCCATCATGCTTGTCCAATATGCTTCAATTGCGTGTTCAGGTAATCCAAAGTAAATTGGTGGGATTGCAGCAAGGGCATCCACTCCAATACTTTCAGCATGCTTTGCTAACTCGCTTTGAATCTCATTTCATGTTTTACGTTCTTATCCCTTTCTATATTTTATATTGGTGCTATTAAAAAGCCAATTAAGGCGTTTATTTTTGTGTTTCAGCCATTTTTATAGATTAAACGGATAATTAGTCGTTTTAACTATAAAATTGCTTATATGGCATTTTATAGCTTTTAACGACTATTTACATTTTTTGCATTTCTAATTAATTCAGATACTCCGTCCCTAAGTCCATTGATAAATTATTCTTCGCTATCTGGTTTGTTGAGTGTTCAAACTTGTATTCACGTTGTAGTTTAGAACTACCGTAATTTTCAAACATATTTTTCATAGTGATATATAAATAGTTCTCGTAATTTTTAGTCTGTTTATCGTCGCTTCGCAAAGCATTAAAATACCGACGCAAGGTTTGTGTGATCTTGGTTTGTAATTCTGGTTCATGATCTAAGATAAAAAATAGATGATGATCTTTGTGTAAATCTTGGACATCTCGTCTAGCATTTAGAATAATCCCAATAGTTTTTTTAATGATTTTAGGATTATTATTTGCCCATAGACTAATTAGTCGTATTGTTTCTGGTTCAAATGGAATAGGGTTATTATCTTCTTCTGTCAAAAATTCTTTTGCATGTTGTACTAGGTCTTGATTTTGTTTTTCAATTTGAGCATTTGAAAAATTAGCAGTGGAAAAATCTAGCTGTGCAGTCTCTTTATAGTATCTATTAGTATCTAAGTTATTATATTCTTCTTGATTAACTGCAGAATTTTCAGTTCCGCTTGTACCAAGGGTTTCAGCGTTTTCTTGTCGGACTGCAGAATTTGCAGTTCCGCTCATATCAAGGGTTTCAGCCGTTTTATTAGAAAAATCAGGCATTTTATAAACATCGGTTGCTGTAAGATGGAGTTGTCCTAAATAAAGCCGATTAGGCAAATTCTTTTTTTGCTTTGGATCAAACCCCACACTTTCTTGTCGTAACAATCCAAATTCTTCTAATTGCTTTTTAATAGAAATTACTTTGTGTTCTGAACAATTAAGTAATTCTTTTAGTTCTAAATTGGTAAATGTAAAAAACACTTTATTATTTTCAGGTACTGTACCCTGTCAAGTTTGCACTTTAAATAATAAAAATTAGTTGGCCTTGCCAAAGCGATATTCTGCTGCGGTAAGGTCATTTCTTTTCGCTGAGATAAATTTCTCGGTAAAATATGTAATGCCTTCTTTGACTTGTTGTTTTAGTTCTACCAACGTTTGAGCTTTAGGAAGATGAGCTATCCAAATTGCTTTGAAATCAGCCCACCAGTGCTCGATTACCGCATTATCTGCCGGTGTTCCCGGAGCTGAGTAGCTATGCTGTGCATTGTTAATCACTAAATACTGGTTGAATGCTTTTGAGGTATATGCTGCTCCACGGTCAGTATGGATAAGCGGAGCTAATGCTCCTTCATTTACTCGTGCCCTTTCAAATGCTTTAATAGCCCCTTCCGCGGTTTCAGTAGGTGTAATTAACCAACTTACTGGATACTGGCCATATAGATCTAATACCACATGCAGTCGAACCTTATTAAGCCGTACTCCATATGTTATTTCTGTGGTATCCGTAACCCAAACTTGATTAGCTGCTGTCTGATTGAATTGTCGCTTGAGGATGTTTTCAGCTTCATAAGCTTGCTGAGTCTGGATACGCTTGCGAGTCGGCTGACGATAGTCAGCCTTGATTCCATGTTCCTTCATTATTCGAATGATACGTTTCTTATTCACATTGTAAGAAATTTGTTGGCTCAAATTGATTAACCTAGTCATCTTGTCATAGCCAACACTTTGCTTATGCTCATTCTCTAACTGCTTAATTAATTGAAAAATCTCTGACTCTTCGATTTCGCGCTTACTTGGCTTATGTTTGAGCCATTTATAGTAAGCCTGCCTTGTTATTCCAGCTGCTTTGGTTAATTCACTAACTGAGTAGCCTTCGGCTATCATTTCCTGAATCGCTTGATATCGTCCGGTCGTTTCACCTCCCGATTTTGTATTTCGGTAGATTGCAAATTTAATCCGAATTTTTGGACAAATTTGTCAGCACAACCTGATACG
>NZ_GL397067.1:1634859-1937622 GCF_000146325.1 Pediococcus acidilactici DSM 20284
ATGCTAATTCACCCTGATAAGGTTGACATCGAGATAATTCATAAAAAATTGTTGACGGTGATCGGTTCAGCCGAACGCCCATTTGGATATTGGACAGCCCTAGTTCACAAAAGGTTTCGATTTTAATTCGTTTGGAATAGGTTATACTAGACAAAAGATCAGCTCCTAAAAGATGGGTTTGTGGTAAACACCATTTTAAAGGAAGCTGATCCTTTTTGTCCGAACAGCGTTCGGATTAATTTTACAATCTACCGTTTACTAAAGTTTTTTTCTTGGAATCTGATTCCGTGTTTATTAAACCATCGACGAGATGTCATACAAGAATGACACCCTGACTGTGTATACATCATGGTCATTTTTCATTTACCCACTTTTTTATTTTATTTAAGAAAAAAATGATTAATGCTAAGTTAACTGATCTATCCGAAATTACATATTGGTGTAGCTAATAATATAAGTTGACACCCAGTTAACCCAACACTAGCAATCTCAAAAATTGGTTAATGGACACTCCACTTGATCGGAGATATGAAACACAAATAATTGTTTTACATACCTATTTTATTGTTGAAACATTTATGAAATAAATAGCATGCACAGGAAATATTGTGAATTTGTTCAACAGCTTTGATCGTATGGTTTCCTTGCATCACACCCTTGATAAGGGTATAGTTATGCTTGTAATCATTATAGAACGTTTGTTCAAAAAAGGGGAAGTGAATTTTATGCATTGGTTATGGGTTTTAATTGTTGGTGCTGTTATTGGCGCAATTGCTGGTGCCATCACTAATCGAGGCGTAGCTATGGGCTGGATTAGCAATATTATCGCTGGCTTAGTTGGCTCATCCATTGGTGAAGCTATTTTAGGCAGTTGGGGGCCAAATATAGCTGGTATGGCCATTATTCCGTCAATTATAGGCACAATAGTTGTTGTAGCAGTAGTTTCTTTCTTTTTAAGTCGTAGCACAAGATAATTTTCCCCTATATGTTAAACTTTTTAACAATCTTTTAAATGAATCCATGGTTGTTATTAGCTGGTCAATTACTGTAGTAATTGGCTTTTTTATAAATGTTTTACTTTAATTTCATGTAAAGCCACTCTAATTATTAACAAGCTGAAAGAAGTGGACAAATTGGCCATGCAAAATAGAAGCGGCAGAAAATATGGATTATTAAACTACAGTGTTTACGTCATATCTTTGGGAGGATTCCTATTTGGGTACGATACTGGTGTTATCAATGGAGCTTTGGCTTTTATGAGCAAGACTAGCCAATTAAATCTAACTCCTTCCCGTCAGGGAATCGTGTCAAGCTCTTTAGTCTTAGGGGCTTGCCTTGGTGCATTCCTATGTGGAAAATGTGCTGATAAATATGGCAGAAAGGGTACACTTCGTTGGGGTGCAGTTATCTTTACACTGGCAACTGTATGTTGCGCATTATCACTCAATTATATCTTTATGACCACATTTAGGTTTATCCTGGGACTAGCTGTTGGTGCTGCCTCAAGTCTTTCTCCAATGTATCTTGCAGAAATATCCCCAAGGGAAGTTCGTGCTAGCAACGTCAATAAGAATGCAATTTTTATCGTTTTAGGACAACTAGTAGCGTTTATTATGAATGCCCTTTTAGGCAGTCTATGGGGTAACTGGAATCCAATTTGGCGCGTTATGATTTTAATGGCATGTGTCCCCTCTATTATCTTATGGATTAATTCATTCAATATTGCTGGGAGTCCTAACTGGTTAGTACAAAGAGGGCATTTAAAAAGAGCACGTAATTTAGCTCGTCGACTAGGATTCAAAAAACAAACTGCTAACAGGATCATTGATGGGCGTAAAAAGAATATCAAAACAGAGACAAAGCTCACTTGGAACCAAATCTTTTCGAATAAACGATTAGTCTACTTACTCTTGATTGGAATCGTTATTGCCTTGATTCAACAAGTATCGGGTATTAATACAGTTATGTATTATGGCACTATCTTGTTAGAAAAGGTTGGTATGGGAGAACGTGGTTCTTTGTATGCGAATATACTAATCGGCTTAGCATCTGTCATCGCTAGTATCTTTGGAACCAGAATAATTGCCAATCACAACCATCTGAAAATGTTAAAAATTGGGTTAATGGGTAATATTATCTTCTTAGCGTTGTTAGGGGCTATTATGCACGCAAACATGCTGCCACAGGTAGTTACAAATACTTTGGTTCTAGCAATGCTTGTTCTATTTCTAGCGAACCATCAAGGTATTGTTAGCCCTGTTACTTGGTTGATTATGGCAGAAATGTTCCCTAATAGTGTCAAAGCTAGATTTATGTCAATTGCTACAGCAACCACATGGATCACTAATTTTTCAATTAGCTTAGTTTACCCATTGCTAATTAATGCTTTAGGAACAGCCACTGTCTTTTTTGTATTTGCCATAACAAATGGGTGCAGTTTATTTCTTTCCTTGACTGTTATTAATCAAGAGAAAATGGAAAAATCCTATCAGGAAAGTTCCAGCAAATAAAATTAAAATGAGGAAAATAATATGGCCAACTTTTATATCAATCCTAATAACGTTGTACACGAATTGCCTAAAAACAATCAGCCCAAATTTTTTATGTTTGGTGTTCCTAGCTACACCAATCTTGGTGACCAGGCAATCTCATTAGCCGAACGAAAATATGTCGAAGCTGAATTTCCAGAATACCAATATATTGAAATAGTGGAGGAAGATGATGATGAGGCTATTCCTGTTGTAAAGAAAAATCTAAGTAGTGCAGATATTATTGCCTTTACGGGTGGTGGCAATATGGGAAATCTCTATTTAGACCATGAAAAAGCACGTAGAAAAGTATTTTCAACTTTTACTGATAACCTAACTATCTCATTCCCACAGTCTATTCATTTTGAGGACAATGAAGCTGGGCTTTATGAACGAAAGTTAAGTCAAGAGGCTTACCAAAAAAACCCCAATTTAGTTTTAGTAGCCCGAGATGCACAGAGCTACCATAGAATGCAGACTACCTTCAATAATAAAGTCATTTTTACACCTGATATGGTTTTATATATGCAATCTAAGAAAGCCCCAAAATCGAAGCGTCAAGGGTCATTATTTGTTCTCAGACGGGACAGTGAAAAAGTTGTCAAAGATAAGGTTATCCAAAATATGAAGGCTTTGCTTAGAGCCTACCAACCTATTGAATTTACGGATACTGTTTTAGATACGGTTAAAACTATTACACCTGATACCCGTGAAAAATTATTCAGAAATGAATTAAGCCTATTTTCAGGTCAAAAATTAATTATTACTGATCGATGGCATGCAATGGTATTCTCAGTTTTAACTGGAACACCTTGTTTACTAATGGGAAACAGTTATGGGAAAGGTAAACACGCTTACTTTGATTGGCTAGAGCATATCAACTGGGTTAGTTATACCGATGAGGAAGATACCGAAAGGATTAAACAACAAATAAACGCGCTCATGGAAGCCAAAACTCACGCTTATGATCTTATTCCTGATTTTAAACAGTTACATGATTTAATTGCACATAATCGGTAGGGAAAAGCCAACTTTTTGATAACATTTTTCATTTGATGTTAATCAAAAAATTGGCTTTTTATATAACTTTTTTAGTGTATCTCTTAATAAGGTGGTCATATGAAAAAGAAAATCAACCTTCAATGCATATTATTAACATTTCTAACGTTCACAATGGGTTTGAGTCAATTTATTATAATAGGAATTATAAATAATTTATCGACAGATTTTAGAGTTTCTATCGCAGACATTGGGGCACTCGTAACCATATTTGCAATCGTTTATGCAGTTGCAACACCAATAATTAACTTATCTATTGGTAGTATCGCTTTGCATAAAGTTATGCTCTTTTTTATGCTGATTTTTTCATTTGGAAACTTATTGACAGCTATAGCTAGTAATTTTAATGTACTACTTATGAGTAGAATTATAACAGCCCTATCGTCTGGGCCTCTGATGTCGACTGCTGTTACCTTTGCAGCTGCAATTGCTCCTCAGAGAAAAAGAGCTTGGCTAATATCTTGGGTGTTCTCAGGCTTCAGTATTGCTTCAGTTTTTGGCGTACCTTTAGGTACTTGGATAAGTGATAACCTTAACTGGCGATTAACTTTTTGGACAATTTTTTTGCCTCAGTCTTTATTACTATCGTAGTTTTCTATTTGCTACCCCATAATTTAACACAAAATGGAACACATAACATATTCAAACAGTTAGCTATCTTAAAAGACAAAAAAATCATCTGGGGTATTCTGGTCCCGGTCTTTAATTTTAGTGCCATTTATATCATTTATACCTATTTGAAGCCAATATTAATTAAAGAGTTAAGTTTCTCCCACAATAATGTCATAATTGTTCTATTTTTGTACGGACTATGTGGATTGGTAAGCAACCAAGTGAGTGGGCGTATAGCAAACATGAAATGGAAACGCAATTTAAAAAAATTTTTTATTCTTCAAGCTATTAGTATCTTTCTTATATTCGTAAGTGGAAATTTAACATGGCTAAAAATCAGTGCCATTCTCATAATGGCTTTAACAATGTCTATTTCTAACTCACCCATGCAATTGTATTACATGGATATTGCCAAACAAAATTATCCCCAATCATTGGTTTTAGCTTCTTCTTTTAATTCAATTTTTTCAAATGTTGGAGTTGCTACCGGATCTGCAATTGGAGGATATGTCGTGGCCACTGTAGGCTTAAGCGGTTTGGGCATTGCAGGTAGTGTCTTTAGTGTTTTCACAATAGGTGTTCTAACAATATTAATTAAGTATAACTATAATTAATAAGATCTTTTAATGCCTGTACTGATTTTGGCAATTATTATTCAGGTTCAGCATACCAGAGAATAAGTCTTAATATTTATGTTAGCTTCTTCATGTGAGGATAGATAGAATTTTAATAAACCATCAGCCCAAATTTTTATGCTTGTAAAATAGCAAGCTACAAGATAGTATGGTGGTTTTAAAATTGACTCGATAGGAAAACAATTTATTATCATAAAACACCACTTAACAAAAAGATTAAGTGGTATATAGGAACAATTAAATGAGAGCGTAAAATATCTTATGTAAATGCATAAAAGATTTCTGAATTGTATAGAAATAGGGAATGCCTTCCCTTATGATATTTAGTAACCACAGAAAACATCACAGGAGGCATTCCCCATGAATGAACTTACCACAGAAATTATCGCTGCACTAGCCCAAAAGCAAGATTTGGACGAAGTTTTTCGTCACCACCTCTAAATTGCGATTAACCAGCTGCTTCAAACCGAATTGGCAGAGTTTTTGGGTTACGAACGCTACTCATACGCTGGGATTAACACTGGTAATAACCGCAACGGCAGTTATGAGCGCTCGGTAAGCAGACCATGCCAGCGTATGACGGTCTTCCAAAAACCTTATGCATTGATGAATTTCGTTCAACTTCTAACCAAATGAGCTTCATTACAATTGATGGACAAAAGCATGATATTATCACCATTTTACCTGGTCGACAGACTAATGAAATTAAACAATTTTTTCTAAACCATTATTCGCTAAAAAATCGTGAACAGGTTACTCAAGTTGTAATGGATCTCAACGCACAATACCAAACTGTTATTCGTTATCTGTTTCCTAACGCCAAATTAATCGTCGACAACTTTCACTTGGTTCAAATGACCTTACGAGCCTTGAACCAAACTCGTGCCCAGTTAATGAAAAAGTATCACCCAGATACCCCCGAATACCGAGTGTTAAAACCGTATTGGTGCCTGTATCTTATGAACTATGAAGCTCTTGAGAAAAGTCAACCACAATGGTTTTCACATTTACGAAACAGACTGACTTAAGAACAACTTATCTGGTCTGGTTTAAATCTCAGTCATGAGTTTGAAAATACTTACTTCACCACTCATAAACTCGTCGAAGCTTTTCGTAACCGAGACTATGCAGCTTTTACTGCGACGCTTGATGAGGTTGAGAACGTTAGTCCTCAACTCTTTACGACCATCAAAACGTTTATTAAAAATAAAAAGCTCATCCAAAATATGACCAGTAGTACACTTCCCAACGGTCCATTGAAGGCGTCAATCGAAAGATTAAACAGATTAAGCGGACAGCATACGGATACCGGAACTGGAAAAACTTTGTTTTTCGTATTCAAATTGAATTTAAAATCAGAGTAAAGAAAAGGAGCCCCGTTCGCAAGTGAACGAAGTTCCACATAAATCCTCCATCAACACCCGTTGACAAAGAGCCCTTTTATGATGGTTTTTTTGTTTGTCGGAGTCTAAAACATGATAAGATTTAGTCAATTAGGAGAATAAAAATCGTGAAAATCAAATTTCTTACTAAAAAATTTTTTAGAGCGAGACTATCTGAATTTATCTCTGTTCAAACTGATAACTTTTTGAGGAAATTAAAGCCGAGACCGTCTTTTACAGAATATATCGAGCAAGTTTTCAGAAAGAACGTTGAACCTAACGTTAGCCAAAATTGCTTGACTTTATCGGTTTTAACGGACACTCATGAAAAAGCTGTTGCCAGTTCATCGTACTATGGTCTCAACGGTGTAAGGCATATTATTGAAGCCAATAAGGCTTGCGATTCATTGCCAGTGGATTACAATATTCATTTAGGCGATTTGATCGACGGTAGTGATAAGCCAGAGATCAGTCGAGGATTGTTACAATTCACGATGGAAAATTACCAAAATAGCCAGCGTCCTTTTTATGTGCTGGAAGGTAATCACGATGAAAATGATAAGTATGATGAACACAAATTTATTACTTCAGCCTCATTTAGACGTGACGACTACTATAATTTGGTAACGAAACATGATTTCGAACAACCTGAGATCAAACGCTTGAGTCTTGGTTCCAAAGTTGCTTGGATCGATAAAGGGGATATTCGAGTAATTTTCTTGAATACGAGCGATATTCCCTATATCCTAAATGGCGGGACCAAGAAGTACAACTTCAAAAAAGTCCGTGGTATCCGCGAGCAACAGATCGAAGATTTAATATCTATTTTAGAAAAGACAATTGATAAGCATGTCGTAGTTTTTGGTCATGCTAATTTGATCAGTCAAAGTGGTCGTTCAGCTTTGAACTTCAACGGTGACTTAGTTCAGAAGATTTTTACTAGCTTTAATAATAAGGATTCTGGACAACTTAAAAATGAATTATCCGGTGATTTTGGAGTTAATGTTCGCTATAACTTTACTGATACCGGTATTTCGACCATATCGAATTATATTTGTGGACACATGCATTATGAAAAGCGCTACAAAGTTAATGGGGTTAATCATATAATATTAAATTGTTCGGCTTTAATGGGTAAAAAACACGGCCTAACGACTGATTATAATAAAAAATGGGATCGCCGATATAATGAGATTTCCGAATTAGCTGGATATTTCATTAATATCAATCCCGACAAAATGTTGCTCCAAATATTTGGATATGGTGCAGCAGCCAGATTCGTAAGTTTTGAAATTTAAGCCTCGCAAGCATATTTTTTTATAAAACATAGCCAAAAGCTTAGCCAATTTTTGAATTAGCTATGTAAAACATTGGTATATCAACGTTTGTGAGCAGTCGGGTACAAAACCCGCCGACTCCATAGTTAAAACTTAATCCCGTTATATACAGCGTCAAAACGTTGATATGACGGGATTTTTTAATATTCTTAGATATGGTTCTCCAATAAACAAGTGTACATAGCAGCCTGAAAAAATCCCAAATCAACTCAATAGTTATCTCAATTATTTTTCCATTTTTAAATAAATATTTAATCAATCCTTATATCCGATTAAGGGATTCCAATAATATTTTTCCATAATAATGCCGGAATTTTCATATGCGCTTTATACTTTTTTGAGAGAGATTTCCTCTTAAGTTCTTTCATAAAATAATTTTATTAATGTGTTTGCGCTTCTTTAATCCTTAATACGTAAGTCAATAACCTTTTTCTCGCACATCTATTAAGGTTTGGTCCCCCAAAAGTCAGCTTCATTTTGCGCGTTTTTAATCTCACAGTCTTTAAAAAAATGTTTTTACATTGTAATATGGACAAAAGAATTACGTGTTTATCTAATTTAAACTAAATCCAGATTTTATAATTTAGCTTCTGGGGTTATTCTGTTCACAAATACCCGTCCTTTTGATGTTCTATATTATTAAATTTAATTAATTGCGAGGTCCTCAATAATGAAATACAAATGTCTGATTTTAGATCATGACGATACCGCGGTGGATAGTACCAGATACATCCACTACCCATCGTTTGTCGCTGCGCTTAAAGAACTGCGTCCAGAAGCTCCGGTTCTTACCCTTAATGAATTTGTCAATTACTGTTTTAACCCTGGCTTTAATAAATTATGTACTGATATTATTAAATTCACACCTGAAGAACAATCGCGTCAACAAGAAATTTGGCGACAGTACAATAGGGAAAGGATTGCAAAATTTTTCCCTGGTTTTCCTGAACTAATTAAACAATTTAAAGAACAGGGCGGGATAATAACCGTAGTATCGCATTCTGAGTCTGCAATGGTAAAAAGTGATTATATGAGAGCATGCGGTTTTGAACCAGATGCTGTTTATGGCTGGGAATTAGGAAAAGACAAAATTAAGCCTAATCCTTATCCAGTTTTACAAATCCTAAACCATTTTAGCTTACAACCTAAAGAGGCTCTAATCTTGAATGATTCTCGTTTAGGATTAGAAATGGCTAACAAGTGCAATGTTCCATTTGCAGCAGCAGGATGGTCTCCAAAAAATCTTACCATCCAAAAATGGATGCGGGAAAATTCGCCACTCTACTTTGATCATCTCAATAAATTAGTTAGATATATCGAATAATTTATCTTGAACAGCCGGAGAAACACCTCCTAGAAATAATATGCTTAGTTAAAGCTGCACCGTAACCCACAAAATCGGCGCCAACAAGAACTCAGTGATTTGATACAGTTTTTTTAAGAGAAAGACGATAATTTTATGGTTACGTTTGAATTACTAAACACATTTGCAATTAATTTGCTGCCGGCTAAGCAATCGTACTATTTAGTGAATAAATACATGAATCCCGAATCTGTCCAATCATGTTTTGCAAGCACCACAAGTACCCCTACAAAAATTGCTGATACGCCACAAAGGCAGTTAATCGCTCCCAATCAAATAAATCGGCAGCTATCCCTGTTCAGGAAATAACTGCCGATTTCTAGTTAATACTCATATTAACGCGTTCGGTTGCGCTTTATTCACTTACAATCAACAATGATTTAATCGCTTTGCGTTGGTCCATAGCTTCATAGGCAGCTTGGACGTCGTCTAGCTTGAAGCGTTGGGTAAATACCTTGCCAGGATTGATTTTACCGTCCAAAACCGCTTGTAGTAGTCCGTTACGATCGTGCGTAGTAACTGCCGCAATTCCGCCTCGCAAGCCAATATTACGTCTAAACAAAGCGTTGGTATCCATTTCAGGATTTTGCGGAATCCCAACTCGTCCCACAATTGCGCCAGGACGGCCAACTTTAGTGGCGGTATCTACCGACTGTTCAGTACCCACACATTCTAAAACGGCATCCGCTCCGTGGTTGTCAGTGATTTCCATTACTTTAGCTACAGCTTCGTCGCCCCGTTCTTCAACAATATCAGTCGCGCCAAATTCAAGAGCTAACCTTTGCCGATCGGCATGCCGGCTCATTGCGATGATGCGTTTTGCTCCGCGCAACTTTGCCGAAATCACCCCGCACAATCCAACGGCACCGTCACCCATGACCACCACCGTATCTCCAGGTTTCACTTCGGCGGTGAAGGCCGCATGGTAGCCCGTGGCCATAACATCAGATAGGGTTAAGAAATTATTCAGCATTTCGTCAGAATAATCGGCTGGTTGCCCCGGAATCTTCACCAGACCCCAGTTAGCGTTGGCATAACGAACGTATTCAGACTGGTAGGCATTATTACCTGGTTCGCGATTATAACAATCACCATCAAAACCAGCTAAACATGCGGGACAGTGCCCACATCCGTGCGTAAACGGAACGATAACAAAGTCCCCCACCGAAACGTTATGTACGTCGCTACCCACTTCTTCCACAATTCCAATTGCTTCATGGCCCACTGCTGAACCATGGTCGTGTTCCGAAATCCCTCTAAAAAACCATAGATCCGAGCCACACACACATGCTCTAAGCACTTTGATTACGGCGTCAGTTGGTTTCTTCAAAGTTGGCTTTTCAATTTCTTGGACTTCCACTTTGCCTGGTTCCATAAATACGGTTGCTTTCATGACGGTTCTCCTTTGTTGTTAACTATTTTCCTGTATTATAACGCAAATGAGCGTAAAAAAGAGAGTGGACAAAAGTCGGGTAGTTTGCGAGCATTATCTGAAAATTGCCCATCATGCCTGAATTGGGCATGATGGGCAATTTTTGGTTACGCGGAACTCATGAACTTTCCACTTATTATCCCACGTTAATAACAATCTTCCCCCGCGCATGGTTCGTTTGGCTACGTTCGTGTGCGGCTCGAAGACCATCTTCCGTAAGCGGGAACGTGCTATCAATGATCACCTTAACTTCACCCTTTGCCACTAAATCACCTAATTCAGCTAACTGTTTGCCATTAGGTTGGAGCCACCAGGCCGTTGCTGAAGGTTGCGCTTCTTGTTGCTGTTGGGTTGGATGTCCCGCAATCGTCACTAACTTACCAGTTGGTTTCAAGATTGCTAAGCCCTCATCCAAAGCATCGATTGTGTCAAAAACGGCATCGTAATCTTGAAGGACGTCTTCGATCTTGTGCTCATGGTAGTCGATCACTTCATCAGCCCCTAAGCCCTTCAAAAATTTCGCGTTTTTAGCACTGGCAGTAGTGGCCACGTAAGCACCTAAATGTTTGGCAATTTGGATCGCAAAAATACCCACTCCGCCGGCTCCGGCTTGAACCAAAACTTTGTCACCCTTTTGCACCTTTAAACGGTCTACGATTACCTGCCATGCGGTTAGCCCCGCCAACGGAATTGCCGCTGCTTCTTCAAACGAAACGTTGGCTGGTTTCAACGCTAGTTTATCTTCCTTAACCGCCGCGTATTCGGCGTAGGTTCCCTTCGTCCCGTCTTCATAGATGTCAGGACGGGCAAATACTTCGTCGCCGACTTTAAAATCCTTAACGTCCTTACCAACTTTGGTAATCACGCCCGAAAGATCCCATCCCAAAACCACTGGAAATTGCCAATCGTACATTTGCTTCAAAAGCCCCATACGCGCTTTCCAGTCAATTGGGTTAATGCTAGTATTCTTGATCTTAACTAAAACTTCGTCGTCCGCAATTTGCGGAATCGCTAATTCCTCTTCGTGAAGTTGGTTAACGTCCCCATATTCTCTAATCGTGATTGCTTTCATCGTCATTCCTCCTCAGCGAGTGTAACTTATTTTTTTAGGTATGTTTTACATTGTACCTCTTGTAAAAAGTAAGTTGTATAGAAAATGCTCATTTTCCTCATTCCTAATTCATAAAGTCCTCGTTGTTCTGCCTTCAGAAGCGTTAAATATTTTAAAGAGCTAGTTTTGCCTTCTGTAAATTCTTCAAGTTTAGCCTACGAATACGTTATATTTTCCGTTAAACAATCTTCCAAAAAATGCAATCGACATCCCATGGCGGTTAGGCCTTCTATTTTAGAAAAAATCATTTAGCGCTGGTCCTCCAGCCCGCACCAATGATTTTTGGACATATTTGTCGTATTTTTAAAAGTAGATTTTTCCATTAGAAAGTAGTAATCTTTTCCAATAATAAAGGGAAAGGTGTGATTAATAATATGCTTTCAGAAAATCAAGAATATTTAAAAATTTTAGCTGATTTAATTAAAATCAAGTCCGTTAATGACCACGAATTAGAGGTCGCAGAATATCTAAAAGATTTATTCCAAAAAAATGATATTCATTCAGAAATTCTCCCGATTAAAGGTCAACGTGCTAATTTAGTTGCTGAAATCGGTAGTGGTGCTCCCGTCCTCGCCGTTTCGGGGCACATGGACGTTGTCGATCCCGGAAATTTAGCAGCGTGGGATAGCGATCCATTTACCATGACTGAAAAAGATGGCAAGCTTTTTGGTAGAGGAATTACGGATATGAAGGCTGGTTTAGCAGCTTTAGTAATTGCCATGATTGAATTGAAAAAGCAAGGCCTACCTAAAAAAGGTACCATCCGCTTGCTTGCAACTGCCGGAGAAGAAGTTGGTGAAGAAGGTTCCGCAGCCTTTTACCGTGACCACTATATGGAAGACGCGGACGGTTTGCTGATCGCCGAACCTTCCTCAACTTACGGCACTACTTCTGAACAAAAGGGTTCTTTTGATATTAAATTTACTTCTAAGGGTACTTCTGTGCATAGTTCGACACCCGAAAAGGGCTATAACGCCCTAGTTCCTTTGATGCAACTACTAAATGAAGCTAACGAATACTTTGAAACAATCCCTGCTGGGGAAATGGGTCCGGTAAGATTCAACATTGATGTTTTAAATGGTGGAAATCAGATTAATTCCATCCCTGATTCAGCTACGGCCTTAATCAATGTTCGGACCATTCCAGAATATGATAATGACCAAGTAGCTAAGAAGATTGAAACATTGGTTAGAACTTATAATGACGCCGGCGCACAAATTAGTACGGAAATAATTATGAATGAGTTCCCGATTGCAACAAGTCCTTCAAACCAATTAGTTAAAACTATTCAATCAATCGGTAAGGAATACGCTGGACGTGAGATTGTCGTAGCTGCTAGCCCGGGGATTACCGATGCTTCTAACTTAGCAAAGGATAAACCAAACGATTTTCCTTTTGCGGTATATGGCCCAGGTGACGGCTCACAACATCAAGTAAATGAAAGTTTACCTAAAAAGATGTATCTTGACTTCATTGAAATCTATCAAAAATTGTTTATGGAATTCCTTGAAAAATAATATTATTTGAAGTTGGAGCTCCGTTTAGTTTCCAAATAAAAAAGTTCTAATCATCAAGCGGTTAGAACTTTTTTATTATCATCCTATTCTTCATCCAGCGCATCCTTAAACCGAGCCTTCAATTTATCCTCACTATATTTAAGCAACGTTTCTGGGGCGATATCAAATTTACTACTAATAATTAATAGTTGGTCCAAAACGTCGGCAAGTTCTTCCGTAAGGTTGTCGCGCAGCTGCTCCGCGTTGGGCTGCGGTTCTCCAGGATGGTCTCGACCAATTTTGATGGCCCGAATTGCTCGTGACAACTCCCCCACTTCTTCAGTTAAAAAATTAAGGCGCACAAACGGGGAAAGCTGATACCAATTCCGTTTTTGATAAAAATTAACTAGCCATTCTTGATGTTGATTAACTCGCAAAATCCTGCCTCCCTAAAAAATATTGCATCTAGCATAGCATAACTTTGATTGGGGTGGTGGATTAGGGAATGGGTTTCATATTAAAAATCTAATTCCATAATTAGATTCCCAGTTCCCTTTTCAACGCTTCGCTAGCAACCCGCGACACGTTAATATTCTGTTCTTTAGCCATTTCGTTCAAGTATTCTGGAACGGTAATCGTCTTTTTAACGGTTTTAGAATTCTTTTTTAGCCATTTGCTCATATCAACGGTAATGTAAACTAATTGATCATTTTTATTTAACTTCCAATTACTTGGATCTTGGACCTTAGGATAGGATTTCTCGCCATCTAACATGGTTCCAATGGCATCTTCCGCCCAGTAAACCGCGTCTTCGAACGTATCTCCCTGAGTAACCATCCCCTTTATATTAGGAGAAGTGACTACATAATAATGACCATCATCGTTATATTCGCTTATAATTACTGGATACATTAACTTCTTCCTCATAGTTACGTATTGAATGTGCCGCTAAACTAATTAAGTCCCGCTTGTTTTTTATAGCTTGTTCAGTTCCCTTTTTTATTTCCTTAGAATGAAAAGGTATTTCTGTTGTTCTACCATCGGGATGCCTATAACGTCGGTGACCTCCCTTACCTTTCCCCTTCTGAAGAATAAAACCAGCCTTTAAAATTTCACTTTCCAGCTGTTGTGGCTTTTTTGGCACGTCCTGCTCCTTTCTCTCCTTAATTATACTTATTTTATACGTATAAGCAAATCCAAGTGGCGTTTTTTTGAAGTTATGATGGTGCATTGTCTAGTCAGCCTTTCTATTTCCATAAGTACCAATTTGGGTTACAGGAAATAATAATATCCCCTATAAAAGCTAAACACGTTTATTATTTCATTAATTGATTACTAAAAAATGCGCAAATTAATACTAAATATTCTCTAAGATTAATAGAACGCTTGTAAATGTTAAAATGAAGTGCAAAATCAAACGTTGCATTAAGATTTTTAGCATAGAAAAATTAACTAGTGTTAAGAGTAATTCAAAGTTAAGGAGCACACTCATGAACCAGCAAATTGAAATCATCCAACGTTACTTCAACATGCGGAAAAATAAAAAGCTAATTGATTTAGCACAAATTTTCACTCCATCTGTGCATTACGTGGAATGCTATGGAGCGGAGTACGTTGGCATTCAAGAGATTCAGCGGTGGATAACTCATAAATTCAAGGTACAAACTGTGAATTGCTGGGACATTAAAAATATCTATCATGATGACGCTACCTATATCGTAGAATGGGTGTTTGCTTGCGTTGATCATGGAAAGAATTTCAAGTTTGACGGTATTTCCTTAATCACCTTTGAAGATTTACAAATTGCTGAAATCAAGGAATTTGAAAGCAAACATTCTCATTACCGTCCTTATCAATAAATAAAAGACTGCTATAAATAGAAACTATTTATGGCAGTCTCTTACTTTCATTAAATTATTTCTCGTCATTCTTCTCTCAAAAAATCACCAAACTTGGCATTTCCCCACCTAACCCATATAATTAAAAAACAATCATTGCATTGAAAACGTTTAACAAGGAGGCCGACCATGCATTTAGTTCAAGCATTTTTACTTTCATTCACCGCATTTTTTGCAATTATGAACCCCTTTGCTAACTTGCCAATGTTCGTCAGTTTGACTGCTGATAACAGCCGCAAGGAAATCAACGCGATTGCCCGGCTGGCTTTTATCGTGGCAACCGTCATCGTCGTGTTGTTTGCCTTTCTCGGAAATTACATCTTCACCATTTTTGGTATCAACCTTGCTGCACTCCGCATCATGGGTGGGATCATTTTGGGATTGATTGGTTATCACATGATTCAAGGTAACGTTTCGCCGATCCAGCACGATCCCGAAAAATCCGTTAAGGATTCCGTCAACAGTAGTAACACCAACGTCGCGATTTCCCCGCTAGCCATGCCGATTTTGGCCGGCCCCGGAACCATTGCTACCACCATGAACTTGGCTAGTGGGACCAACCCCTTCATCGTCGTGGCCGCGTTTGTTGTTTTAGCAGTCATTGCTTACTTCATTTTTATCTACGGTGAACAAATCATGGACAAGCTGGGCAACAACATCATGAACGTAATCACCAAGTTAATGGGGCTGATTTTAGCAACCATCGGCGTCAAAATGCTGATCGTGGGTGTGCAAGCCGCCTTCCATCTTTAAAATAAAAACGCACCCCCAAAGTCGGCTAGTTCGTGAGCATTAACAAAGAATCGGTGGTTATGCATGGACATGGTTACCAATTACCTATTAAGCAGCGCAAACTGACTTTGGGAGCACGTTTTGGCTCTATTATTTAAAAATGTTTTTCACTTTAATTTTATTATCAATCAATAAAGAACGGCGTTAATTCGCCGTTCTTTTTATTGGGCAAAATTTTGCATAGCGTTCGCAAATTTCACAGCTTTAGCCGATGCTGCCCTCCATCTGAAACTTAATCAACCGGTCTAACTCTACGGCGTATTCCATTGGCAATTGCTTGGTGAAGGGCTCCAAAAATCCCATAATAATCAATTGGGAGGCGGTCGCTTCGTCTAATCCCCGACTCTTCAAGTAGTACAGTTGGGCTTCGGAAATTTTCGAAACGTGGGCCTCGTGTTCAATCGTGCCGTCGCTCGTTTCAATGTCGTTAACTGGGAAAGTATCGCTGGCACTGTCTTGATCCATCAAAATCGTATCGCACTCGACGTGGGACTTAGCCCGTTTGGCCGCCTTTGTGTACTTAATCAATCCTCGGTAGTCCGCCCGACCGCCGTTATGACAGATTGCTTTTGAAACAATCGTACTATGGGTGTTCGGCGCTAAATGGATCATTTTGGCGCCGGTATCCTGGTGCATGTTGGCACCCGCCGCTGCAATCGACAGCATCGAACCGGTGGCGCCCGCGCCCGTTAGATAAATGCTGGGGTATTTCATGGTGACCTTTGAACCTAAATTACCGTCGACCCATTCCATGGTGCTATTTGCTTCGGCCTGGGCCCGCTTGGTTTCTAAGCTGTACACGTTCGTTGACCAATTTTGAATCGTTGTGTAGCGACAATAGGCGTCCTTTTTAACGAACACTTCTACAACTGCGGCGTGCAGACTGTCCTCCGCATAATTTGGCGCAGTGCATCCCTCGACGTAGTTAACGCTGCCGCCTTCATCGACGATAATCAGGGTTCGCTCAAACTGGCCCGTCCGGCCCGCGTTAATCCGGAAGTAGCTTTGGATCGGCACGTCGGCATGCACATTTTTCGGCACATATAGAAAGGTTCCACCCGACCAAACGGCGGTATTCAAGGCGGCAAACTTATTATCGCTTGCGGCAATTAATTTACCAAAGTACTGTCGGACTAGTTCCGGATGCTGTTTCAAAGCTGAATCAGTATCCATAAAAATGATTCCCTGACTTTCTAAATCCTGTTTGAGGTTGTGGTAAACCGCTTCGGATTCATACTGTGCCGCCGAACCGGCTAAGTACTTTCGTTCAGCTTCTGGAACCCCGATTCGTTCAAAGGTAGTCTTGATTTCGTCGGGCACGTCCTCCCAGTTGCGAGCAATGTGATCCGTTGCTCGCTGGAAATATTTAATTTCGTTCAGATCAATCTCACTAAGGTCGGGTCCAAAGCTCGGCATGGGCATGGATTGGTAAATTTGGTAGGCCTGTAACCGCAAGTCTAGCATCCATTGGGGTTCGTGCTTCGCCCGCGAAATGGCTTGGATGGTTTCCTCGTTAATTCCGACCCCGGTTGAAAAGACCGGCTGGACGTCATCCATCGGTCCCCATTCGTCCTTAAAATTTCCTGGTTGCATTGGACTGACTTCATCCATCAAAAACTTCCCCCTTCTCCTTTAAACCTTCTGCAAGCGCGTGCCACGCTAAGGTACCGCACCGCACCCGCGTCGGAAACTGGTGCAGACTAGCAAAAGCCGCTAAATCCCCCAGCTGATCGGAATCACAATCCGTTTGTAACACTAAATTTTGGAAATTTTCCCAGAGTTGGCGGGCATCCGCTAGCGTGCGACCATTTAATTGCGCAACCATCATACTTGCCGATGCCATGCTGATCACACAGCCCGTCCCCGTGAAACCCAGTTGCTGGATCCGTTGCGCGTCAACTTCGGCATAAACCGTAATCTCGTCGCCACATTCGGGATTGCGCAACGCCCCGACACAATTTGCGTGGGGGACTGTCCCGTAGCCCACCGGGTTCTTGGCATGATTTAAAATAATTTTTTGGTATAACTCTTGTAAATTGTTCATGATAAAATTCGTCCCACTTGTTCTACCGCATCCACTAAGCGTTGCAGATCGGCAACCTGATTTTCGAAGGTGAAGCTCGCCCGCACGACGCTGCTAACGTTTAAAGCTTGCATTAATGGTTCCGCACACAGGTGTCCGGCGCGCACGGCCACTCCCGAAGCATCTAAAATGGTGGCCACGTCATGAGCGTGGTGTTTACCGACGTTAAAGCTAACCGCTCCCACCCGTCGTTGATAATCTAACGAACCGTAAATTTTAACCCCCGGCACTTCCTGGAGTTCGGTAAGTAAAAACTGCATTAGGTGTGCTTCATGTTTTTGAATAGCGGCAAAGTCCTGTTTTTCTAGATACTTCACGGCCGCTCCTAGCCCTAATACGCCAGCAACGTTGGGGGTCCCTGCTTCTAAACGGATTGGTAACGGCTGAAAAGTTGCCGAAGTTGGCGTAACCAAGTCGACCATTTCGCCACCAAAACGGACCGGTTCCATCTCCTCTAACCGAGCTAGCTTGCCATAAAGCACCCCAATCCCTGTGGGGCCAAACATTTTATGTCCGGAAAACGCGAGAAAATCGGCATCCATGGCGGTAACGTCAATTGGCAAATGGGCGACCGCTTGGGCAGCGTCCACCACTAAGACTCCGTCATACTGATGGACTAGTTGAGCAACCTTTGCCACGTCAACCACCGTCCCCAGCACGTTGGAAACCATCGTGAGCGCAACTACCTTGGTATGCGTATTGATAAGCTCTGCTAATTGAGCATAATCCAGGTTACCTTGCGAATCCATTCCCACCATTCGCAAGTGCGCTCCAGTTTGGGCAGCCACCCGTTGCCAAGGCACTAAGTTAGAATGGTGTTCGAGTACACTGACGATAATTTCGTCACCCGGCTGCAACCGCGGCTGTGCATAGCCGAAGGCAACTTGGTTTAACGCGTCGGTAGTCCCGCTGGTAAAAACGACCGACTCTGGTTGGGGAGCATGCAGCCACTGGGCGATTTGTTCGCGAACCGCTTCATAAGCGCTGGTGACCCGGCCCGCAAGCTGATAAATCCCCCGATGGACGTTGACCTTGTTAAACCGGTAATAGTCGTCAATTACCGCTAAAACTTCCTCTGGCATGGGGGTGGTCGCCGCGTTATCCAAATAAGTTAAACTTTGGTAATCCGTCATCTTAGCCAACCTCCCCGTTGCGCAAACGCCAAATCGGTTCCATAAAGTTATCAATTAAAATTTGCTTTGCCGTCGCCATCGGCAGTCCCCGGCTTTGTAAGTAGTAAAGTGCATCTTCGTCATACTGGCCGACACTAGCAGCGTGGCCGGCCCGGACATCATTTTCGTCAATCACTAAGACCGGGTTAACGCTGCCCTTAGCGTGCGGTTCTACGGTCATTAACCGACTTTCCTGGTCCGCGTCCGCATCACTGGCCCCGTGATCAATTTGGCCAATGCTCGTAAAGTTGACCCGGGAATTTTCGTACAAAACTCCCCGCATGTTGATTCGGCTAAAAGTATGTTGGCCCAAATGCTTAATTTGTCCACGGATGCCCACCCAGTCATCTTGGTAGCCGTAACGCGCCAAGTTAAGGGTTGCCCGACTACCGGTTCCAGCAAGCGTTACGTTTAAATCACCTAACAGCTGGCCCTTCGTTTGCGGCCACAAGGACCAATCGAGGTTAGCATCCCGAGCACTCACAAAATCACCTAGCAATAAACTTCGGGTAGCCTGGTGGCTTTGCGTGTCGGTGATGAGTGTCAAATTGCTTTCGTCCGCTAAAGCCCCTCCTATCAAACAGTTAGATTGCTGCACCTCTCCCGCTAAATCTAGCGTTAGCTTCGTGGTCAACCGACTATGGACCCCTAAATCAAACCAAACTGTCCATTCCACGGGAAAAGCTGACTCCGTTCGCAGGGTTAAGTTTAGAGCTGGCGAAATTTCCGCGTGATCCGGCAAACTGATTACCACACCTTGGAGTTGGTTTTGCAAGTGCTGTTGCACAAATTGTTTGTCCGTGGAAGCTAGTAATTGGGGCAGACCGGATAGTTCCGCTGTCGCACCATTAATGCGCCGGACCGTACCTCCCGCTGCATTAATGACTTGCAAAGCTTCCGCGTTGGCCTCCCAGTCCCAAGCGGCCCTGGTAGAATCCGGCAAGGTAAAAGCTGCGGGGTCATACCGAATTCCTAAAATACGGGGATAGCTAGCGGTCGCCGTTTTATTCAAGGGAATCGCCATGGCTGGTTTCACTTCCTAACGTTTCCTCTAATTCAGCGTAGCCAGTCTTTTCCAGATCCGTAGCTAGTTCGGGACCGCCGCTTTTAACAATCCGGCCGTCCATCATGATGTGCACCACGTCAGGCGCCACGTAGTTCAACAGGCGCTGATAGTGTGTGACCATCAAGCAGCTAAAGGTGGTACTGCGCATTGCGTTGATCCCCTTCGCCACAATTTTGAGGGCGTCAATATCTAATCCGGAATCAATTTCATCTAAAATAGCCATCTCGGGTCGTAACATCATCATTTGCAGGATTTCGTTACGCTTTTTTTCACCACCGGAAAAATCGGCGTTAAGCCCCCGGTCCGCATATTCCGGATTAATTTCTAAAAATTCCATGTTCGCTTTAAGCTGTTTTAAAAAAGGCAGCACGGCAACCGGTTGGCCTTGGTTACGTGCGTTTAACGCTGCGTGAATGAAGTCGGCGTTGGAAATTCCCGCGACCTCCATCGGATACTGCATCGCTAAAAAGACTCCCGCCCGGGCCCGTTCGTCAACGCTCATTTCCGTGATGTCTTGCCCGTCTAACCAAATTTGGCCATCTACAATCTCGTAGAGCGGATTTCCCATAATCGTTTCCGAAAGCGTTGACTTCCCAGTCCCGTTAGGTCCCATCAACGCGTGAATTTCTCCCGGATTAATTTGTAAATTAACCCCGTTTAAAATGCGCTCATCACCCGCATTGACCTTTAAATTTTTAATTTCTAACTTACTCATCAAATTCTCCTACCTTAACGAAGCAATTTATCCCAAATGACGACTTGGTTTGCGGCTAACGATTTAGGCACGTCGATAATTCGTTGGTTGGAACTTCCCCGAAATTGAAGCGTCAAATCTTTTTTAGCTTCTAAAAACCGACCGTCCACCAAGATATCTAGTTCGCTTAACAATTCCAATTTATCGTAAGATTCCTGCATCAGTTCGTCCCAGGTGTAACCGGTCCACGACCAAATGTCCTTGTCGTGCCCAAATTCTTGGCGCACCCGCCGGACTAGCCGCAAGCAAACCTGCGTGTTTAAGAAGGGTTCTCCGCCTAACAGGGTCAGCCCCTGTACGTAACTTTGCCCCATGTCTTCGATAATTTGGTCTTCTAATTCCTGCGAATAGGGGCGTCCGTAATGGAAATTTTGCGCCGCCTTGTTGTAGCACCCCGGACAGTTGAATAAACAACCCGAAACGTACAAACTGCAGCGAATGCCTTCCCCATCAACCATGTTAAACGGCTTATAGTCGGCAATATATTCTAAACTGCGGTCCTTCGCCAGCCATTCTTGCGGCTGGGGATTTCTCGGTGACCGTACTCGTCGTTGTCTAACCACGTTTTCACCCCTATTCCATATTTTTAACCCGTGATGAAATTTCTTTGTGCCGTCCATGAACCATTGGCCGGATCATTGGGTTTCCTAAGTAACCACAAGTCCGTTTAACCACGTCACAAGTTTTGGGGTCGCGGTTCCCACATTGTGGGCATTCAAAACCGCGGGCCGTGGGTTTAAAGTCGCCATCGAATCCACATTTATAACAGTGGTCGATCGAAGCGTTCGTTCCTAAATAACCCACGTGGTCATAAGCCCAGGTCCAAACCGCTTCTAAAGCAGCCGGATTTTGTTTTAAATTTGGGTACTCACAGTAGTGAATAAAGCCGCCGGCCGCGTACTTCGGGTACTCTTCTTCAAAAGTAAGTTTTTCAAACGGAGTCGGATTTTTCCGGACGTCGTAATGGAAACTGTTAGTGTAGTATTCCTTGTCGGTAATGTCCTTGATCTTGCCGAATTTTTCAATATCATCCTCACAGAAGGTATCCGTCAGGGATTCGGCTGGCGTGGAGTAAACGCTGAAATGGTAGCCGTACTCTTTTTCCCAAGCTAAGCACTTTTCGTACAGGTACTTCACGATTGAAACCGTGAAATCGTGGGCTTCCTGATTATCTTCCCAATCGGGACCGAAAAAGGCGGTTCCCACTTCGTACAAACCAATGTAACCTAACGATATGGTCGCCCGTCGGTGATTAAACAGTTGGTCCACGTCGTCACCATCCTTGAGGCGGACTCCAAAGGCACCGTGCTTATACAAAATCGGCGCGTTTTGCGGTTGGGTATCCCGGCAACGTTTAATTCGGAAGAGTAAGGCTTTTTTCGCCAACGCCACCCGGTCTTCCATAATCTCCCAGAAGACTTCTCGGTCACCCTGGGCTTCAATCGCAATCCGTGGCAAGTTAACGGTAACGACCCCTAAATTCATTCGGCCACTATTAACTTCTTCGCCATCAGCGTTCTTCCAAGCTTGTAAGAAGCTCCGACAACCCATGGGCGCCTTAAAGTTTCCAGTTAATTCCACAATTTTGTCGTACATTAAGACGTCGGGGTACATCCGTTTAGTTGCGCACTCTACGGCCAACTGTTTGATATCGTAGTTGGGATCCTCCGGATTTAAATTTATTCCGCGCTTAATTGAAAAGACCAACTTTGGGAAAATTGCGGTCCGGTGCTGCTTGCCGAGCCCCTTAATGCGGACTTTTAAGATTGCCTTTTGAATTTCCCGTTCGATCCACGAAGTTCCCAGGCCAAATCCCACCGTGGTAAACGGCGTTTGTCCGTTGGAGGAAAACAGCGTGTTAACTTCGTACTCTAACGCTTGCATTGCGTCGTAAATATCTTTCTTGGTTTTTTCCTTAGCAAAGGTCTCCCGTTGTTCGGGGAGCACCCATTTTTCGGCTTCCTTCAAGTGCTTTTCGTAATTTAATTTTGCGTAAGGCGCCAACATTTCATCCGTCCGGTCTGACGAACAACCTCCGTATTGGCTCGATGCCACGTTCGCAATAATCTGCGACATCTGGGCGGTTGCCGTTTGAATTGACTTAGGTGACTCCACTTCCGCATTTCCAATCTTAAAACCATTCGCTAGCATACTCTTGAAGTCAATCAAACAGCAGTTAGTCATTGAAGTTAGCGGTGAATAGTCCAAGTCATGAAAATGAATGTCGCCGCGCAAGTGGGCCTTTGCTACGGTCTGCGGCATCATCGTTAACCCAAATGATTTGCCGACCATTCCGGCCGTTAAGTCCCGGCGGGTGCTGAAAATATTACTGTCCTTATTAGCATTTTCGTGAACTACCGTATCCCGTCCATCAAATAACTGGCTTAATTTATTTTGCGGGTCAATCGCGGCCTGCCACTTGGCTTCATCGGCTTGCCGATATTCAGCATATTTTTCCCACAAGTCGTCCCGTTGATAATCATGAAGGATTGTTTTGAAGACTACCCGAATTTGTTCTACCGTTAGCGGCGACGCCATTTGCGTTAACTGTTCTAAAATTGCTTGCGTAATTTTTTGCCGTTCAACCTCGTCCGTGGTTAATTGATCAACCACTAGCGCGATTTTATAGGGGTAAAATTGCATCCTTTCCCCATCTGCTTTAACTACTTGTTTTTGACGTAATTCAGTCCAAGCGTCGGTTGCGATTGCTTGCGAATTGATCATTTTAACCACCCGTCCTTTTCTAATTTTTTATTCCAATCTCGTTCAATTCTCGCTATAATAAACAACGTTATTATTTTCTGTTTATTTAAAGCTGTTTGATATTCGAAACTGGCTTGATTGGTTTCTCTTCACATCTTAGATTACTCCGATTTTGCAAAAAGATAAAGGTTGAAAACACAAGATATATGTGCTTAACGAACGATTAACCACTATATATGGTGCATGTAACGTAATTTAAAATAGCAATTAAAAAACCTGGTCACCGCAGTTTAGTTGCGGACCAGGTTTTTAGATTTAAACTGTTTTTCATCACAAAAGCATGGAAAATAATTTGGCTTCACGTCCATAGTTATGACTGAGAAGCACATTATAAATTTATTTTTTTAAGTTAACTATCTGTTCCTCATATATTTTCTACTCATTACCAATATCACTACCATTAAAAAACTGGCCCAAATAGGCTTATTTACCTATTTGAACCAGTTTTATTAATCCATTATTAAATTGAGTAGCGCGTTAAACCTATTGTGCCGTGTATCCGCCGTCCACCACAAATTCGGAGCCAGTCGAGAAGGAGGATTCATCGGAAGCTAGGTACAACACCATGTTGGCAATTTCTTCCGCGGTGCCTAGGCGGCCAACTGGATGTAGTTTCTCCAAGTCCGCCCGCATTTCAGGATACGCATCCACCATTGGGGTGTGGGCGTATCCCGGATGTACCGAATTAATCCGGATCGGGTAATGTTTCTCCGCACAGTACAAGGCTGCTGACTTAGTAAGTAAACGCACTCCACCTTTTGAGGCGTTATACGCGTACAGGTTAGAAATCCCAATCAGGCCCGCAATCGAAGCCATGTTGATAATCGAACCACCCTTTTCCTTCATGTGTCGAATGCCATACTTCACTCCTAACATGATGCCGTCCAGGTTGACCGACAAAATCTTGTGCCATTCGTCAAGTTCAATATTTTCAGCATCGTCAAAGGCTAAAATTCCCGCATTATTAACCAAAATATCCACTTTTTCGAATTTATCAATTGCCGTCCTAAAAACGGGTTCCCAATTATCTTCCACCGCAACGTCTTGTTTGACGAAAACGGCCTTATCTTCGCCAATTTCCTGCAATGCTTCACTTGCGCCAGCAACATCAACGTCCGTGATCACCACTTTTGCACCTTCCCGAACAAAAAGTTTGGCACAGGCTAACCCAAAGCCTTTTACTCCACCAGTAATAATCGCAACTTTTCCGTCTAGTCTACTCATTTCATTGGCCTCCTAAACCTATTTTATTCGGCGCATTCCCTATCAATTTAAGCATAAACCTACCAGTACCAATTTGCAATCGTTTTCACAAACCGTCCTATTACCCCTATTGTTTTTTCGGTTGGGTCCCCTGTCATATCTAACGTTAAGAATAACGTGACTTTACCAATCTGTTCTCATAATTTTTAGGTAGACCATTTGCAGCCAAGTAACCGCTTTACAAGCCGATTACAAAATGCTACGATTGCTTCATAGTAAAAACTTAAAAACAACAATGCTGGGGTGCCGTTTTGGCTGAGATAATACCCATTGAACCTGGTCTAATTAGTATTAGCGTAGGGAGATATTGGATAATAACAGCCAGTTTTTCGTTGCCGAAAAGCTGGCTATTTTTCTGGCTTCTTGTTTCTAAGTAAATTTATTAATTTACTGAGGAGGTTTTTTAGTTATGAATACTAAAAAAGCAAACTGGAATTACTCGTTACGAGACGTAGTCTTTATTGTGTTAATCGCGATTTTTTGTGGGGTGATCTTTTTCGCCACTAATTTATCGTATAGTTTTCTAACGGCGGGGTTGGCCGCAATTGGCCTCGGTCCGCTAGCTAACGACCTGTTACTTGGCCTATGGATGATTGCCGGGCCTTTAGGCATCATGCTCACCCGCAAAATTGGATCCAGTATCATCGCGGAAACTCTGGGAGGTCTGGTTGAAATGCTCCTAGGCGGTCAGTTTGGCGCTGGTGCAATTCTTTCCGGGCTCATTCAAGGAATTGGGAGCGAGCTTGGTTTCACCTTCACTGGCTACCGCCATTACGACAAACTGGCCTTATTTTTGTCGACCGTCACTAGCACCATCATTACCTTCGGCTGGAGCCTTGCCCAAGAAGGCTATGCCGCTTACCGTCCCAGCTTTCTAATCGTTTTGTTTATCGCTCGGTTTATTTCAATTAGTTTCTTCTGTGGCGTTTTAGTTGCCTGGATCAACCGGCTGGTAGAGCGTTCGGGCATTATGCGGCGGAAGTAGGCATCCAATTATGGAAAAAGTCACAATTAACAATTTAACTTTCAAATATCGGCAGGCAACTCAGCCGATTCTCAAACAACTTAACTTTCACCTAACGGCTGGTAGTTTCAACGTTTTGTACGGTCCGTCTGGTGGTGGAAAATCTACCCTGCTACGGATTATCGCGGGACTGTACCCTCACTTTGCGGGGACAATTATCCAAGGAACCGTCAAACTGGAAGAAAAGGACGTTACCACCTGGCAACCCGCGGAGCTGACCCAAAAATTGGCGTTGCTCTTTCAAAATCCACGAGAACAATTTGCCATGGACCAAGTCGAAAAGGAATTCATCTTCACCTTGGAAAACCTGGCTATTCCCGCTGATGAAATTGACGATTTAATTACCCAAGCGCTTAGTCAAGTGGGGATTGCTCACTTGCGTCACCGGCAACTCGCCACCCTTTCTGGCGGAGAACTGCAAAAAGTCGCCCTCGCGATTACTCTGGCAACCGGCAGTGACTTAATTTTACTTGATGAGCCATTTGCCAACGTTGACCTAAAATCTCGCAAAGCCCTCATCAAGCTTTTAAAAAAGCTGCAGGCACAAGAAGGCAAGACGATTTTAATTGCCGACCACGATCTCAACGACTATGCGGAAATTTGCGATCACTTATATCAGTTTGATCACCAACAAGTTAGCTTAATTACCGATCCACAACCGATTTTTGCGCGTTACCAGTTAACCACCCGCACGGCGTTCCCGATTCCTAACGCAAACGCCGCTGCAATCCTAAAGTTACAAGATTTTGGGATTGAAAACGGGGGCCGGTATCTACTTCAGGCCGTCCAAACGTCCTTTCCCAAGCAACACTTAATTTTGCTTACTGGTGAAAACGGCTCGGGAAAGTCGACGTTATTCGAAGCAATTGCCCGACTTCATCCCTATCAGGGCAAACTTTTTTACGATAATCGGCCGCTTTCTCAGTTCAACGCGCGAACTTGGGCGAAAACTGCTACGGTGGTCTTTCAAGATTCTGAAATGCAATTTCTTAAAATGACCGTTACAGAAGAAATCGACCTAAGCTTACAGCACGCCCGCGAACCCCAATATTGGACTGCCGACCGTATTCAAGACTGGCTGGAACGTCTTAATTTAGCGGGGTTACAAGATCAGATTGTTTATCAACTTTCGGGCGGGCAAAAGAAAAAGCTCCAAATCTTAACCATGTTAATTTTAGGCAACCCGCTCGTTTTACTTGATGAACCCTTGGCCGGCTTGGACTTAGCTTCCGTAAGGGTGGTTATGCAATTAATTCAAAAAGCTGCCCAAGTACAAAAACAAACCATCGTGATGATCAGTCACCAATTGACGGGCCTACCAGAATTTTTTGACTATCACTTGGCACTGACCGATCACCAGCTTATTTATCAGGAGGAGCTAAATGGATTCATCAGTTAAATTCATTTTAATTCTGGCAATTAGTTTTGAAATTGCCTTTGTTAAAAGTGTTCCTATTAACCTAGTGATCATCATCGGCGGGTTAGCCTACCTGCTTTGGAAACGAATTGCGGTGCGCAAACTGGGACTGCTTTTGGTAATCCCGCTGCTTCCTGCCGTAGCAACTTGGATTTCGTTTTATTTAAACGGGACCGGCAACGCGGTGCGGACCGCTTGGATAATGGCTACCCGGGTTTACGCCTACATTGTTTTGGGTGGGGCATTTTCTTTTACCGCGACCGTCGAAAGTCTGCTAGGTTCCTTGGAACAAAATTGGCATTTGCCTACCAAATTCGTTTACGGATCGTTAGGCGCCTTTTACTTCATCCCCCGAGTAAAGACGGCCGTTCAACAAATTAAAACCGCAGCCATGATGCGTGGTGAAGTTTTACACGTCTGGTCCCCCACAATCTTTTTTAAAGCGATTTTACTATCGCTGCGCTGGTCGGATAACTTGGCAATTGCCATGCATTCTCACGGCTTTAGCGAAAATCAGACGCGCACCCACTACCAAACTTACGCCATTCCCCGATGGAACTGGGGCGTTGCCGTGGGAACTTTTTTAGCTTTACAAGTACTGGTTTGGTATTTTAGATAGTAAATCAGGTGTTGGGCCTTTAATAAAGCCCAACGTACACCAAAAATTAGTTTGTTCCGCTTAACCAAAAATTGACCATTATGCCAAATTCAAGCATAAATGGTCAATTTTTTAGTTAACGCTCATAATTCCTCGACTTTTGTTTCCCGCGCTTATTTTTATCTAGTCTTTTTCTACTTTACCTGGCCAAGCTAACATTCCGCCGGCCACGTTGGTTGCATCAAAGCCCTGGACTTCGAGTACCCCGCACGCGTTTGCTGAACGTCTTCCCGAACGGCAAATCACGTAGTATGGGGTCGCTGGGTCTAATTCGGCTAACCGGGTGGACAGTTGGCTTAAGGGAAAATTACGCGCCCCCGCCACGTGCCCAGCCGCAAATTCGTCTGGCTCCCGCACGTCCAATAAAACGGCGGTAGTTAGCGGATACTTTTGGTAAAAATCTTCCATTGCAATTGTTTTAACCATTGCTTAACGCTCCTCATGTTAGTTTAAATTGTATATTGACCATGATAGCATTCCCTTTTCTAACTGAATAGTGATTGCCTATTTAGCTAATCGTGCTACCATTACAGTAAAAATCAATTGGAGGACAAGCACATGTTGAAAACTTGCACCACTATTTTAGTCGGTAAAAACGCTAGCCTGACGGGTTCCACCCTCATTGCCCGTAACGAAGACGGTGCCGATGATTCTAATGCCCAACGGTTCGTGGTCGTTAACCCCGAAGATCAGCCTCAACCCTATCATTCTGTCCATAGTGGTTTAACGATTCCCCTTCCCGACAATCCGCTCCGCTACACCGCCACGCCCGATGCCGATCCCACATATGGCATTTGGGGTGCTGGCGGCATCAACAGTAAAAACACGGCGATGACCGCTACCGAAACCATTACTACTAACGCCCGGGTACTTAGCGTGGATCCGTTAGTCGAAAAGGGACTTGGCGAAGAGGATTTTCTTACGCTAGTTTTGCCGTACATCGAGTCCGCCAAGGCGGGCGTCTTGCGCTTAGGTAAACTTTTAGAAGAATACGGTACTTACGAATCCAACGGAATTGCCTTCGCCGATCGCGAAGAAATTTGGTATATGGAAACCATCGGAGGCCATCACTGGGCTGCAATTCGAATTCCCGACGATGCCTATGCAATTGCGCCGAACCGCTGGAACATCACCGATTTCGACTTTAATTCAGCTGATTGCCTAGCCTCTGCGGATCTCCCGGAATTCATTGCCAAAAATCAACTTAATCCGGATCACGAAGGCCTTAATTTACGACACATTTTTGGTAGTGCCACGATTAAAGACCGGTACTACAATAACCCCCGGGCTTGGTACGTCCACCAATTTTTGGATGATAATTTTGTTAGGGAGCCTACCGACCAGGATTTACCTTTCATTAATCACGCAACCAAGAAAATTTCTGTGGAAGATTTGAAGTTCCTTTTGAGCTCACACTATCAAGAAACACCCTACGACCCTTATGGCGAAACTGTGTCCGAGAAACATTTTCGGCCAATCGGCATCAATCGCAATCTAGAAACTCACATTCTAGAGTTACGCAACCAAGTTCCCGATGAAATCGCGGGAATTCATTGGCTGGCCTTTGGTCCCAACACGTTTAACGCCATGGTGCCATTTTATAGTAACGTCACGGATACTCCGGCTTGCTATCGCGATACCCCCACGGTAGTGAATACCAACTACATGTACTGGATTAGCCGGGTGCTTGCCTTAATTGGGGACGGAAATTTTGCCCTCTACCAAGATTTACAAGACAACTTTGCCCAAACGGTACTTCAAAACGTGCTAAGAATGCAAAAAGAAACGGATTGCCAAGCGACCCCCACGGAAAAAACTTTAACGTCCGCTAACCAGGCAATGGCCGATTTCATCTTAGCCCAGGCTACTAAACTGCTTAACGATGCAATCAACCTCGGTTCCCGCAATATGAAGCTGCGGTTTTCGTTGGGGGATTAAAGTGCCCTCGTGATGCAGCCACTAAATATTAAAAAAAGCCTTGAATCCGTCATCGTCTGACTAAATTCAAGGCTTTTTGCTTACTATTAACGTTTCAAATTAGAAGCTGGCGTTACCCGGGGTCCGTGGGAATGGGATGACGTCGCGGATGTTTTCCACACCAGTAACGTACATCAATAATCTTTCGAAACCAATTCCAAATCCGGAGTGTTCCGTTTCCCCATATTTTCTTAATTCAAGGTACCACTTGTATTCTTCAGGATCCAAGTTAAATTCCTTAATCTTTTCGTTCAACTTAGCTAGTCGTTCTTCACGTTGGCTACCACCAATCAATTCGCCAATGCCAGGTACTAATAAGTCCACTGCGGCAACCGTCTTGTGGTCTTCGTTTTCCCGCATGTAGAAGGCTTTGATGTCCCGAGGGTAATCCGTGATGAACACTGGTTTTTGGTAAACTTTTTCGCTCAAGTATCTTTCGTGTTCAGTTTGGAGATCAATTCCCCATTCAACTTTGTTTTCGAATTCTTGGTCAGCAGCTAACAACTTGTCGATTGCTTCCGTATAAGTAATCTGGGCAAAATCGGCGTCGCGAGTTGCTTCCAAACGGGCCCGTAATTCTTGGTCCACGTTTTGGTTCAAGAAGTCGATTTCATCAGAAGCATTTTCCAAGAGGTAGTTGATCACGTACTTCAACATGTCTTCGGAAACGTTAATTACGTCTTGCAAGTTAGCAAACGCCATTTCTGGTTCAACCATCCAGAATTCAGCGGCATGCCGCGTAGTGTGTGAATCTTCCGCGCGGAAAGCCGGACCAAAAGTATAAACATCCCGGAAAGCCAACGCAAATGCTTCCGCGTTCAATTGACCACTAACCGTTAAGTTAGTTGGTTGCTTAAAGAAGTCCTTAGTAGAATCAACCTTGCCTTCTTCGTTCTTTGGAACGTTGTTAAGGTCTAAAGTAGTCACCTTAAACATTTCACCGGCACCTTCCGTATCACTAGAAGTAATCAACGGAGTGTTAACGTAGACAAAGTTATTCTTTTGGAGGAATTCGTGGATGGCAAAGGCTGCCAACGAACGAATCCGGAAAACTGCGTAGAAAGTATTGGTCCGCGGACGCAAATGTGCTTGTTCACGTAAGAATTCTGGTGTGTGGTGTTTCTTTTGAAGTGGGTAGTCACTGTCTGAGTTACCTAAAACTTCAATTTCAGTTGCGTGAATTTCAAACGGTTGCTTAGCTTTCGGAGTGTCCACTACCGTTCCGACTACTTTTAAGGTAGTGTAAATGGGAGCTTTCTTAATTTCTTCGTAGTTTTCCAACCCATTTTCCATGATTACCTGCACATTTTTAATGCAGGAACCGTCGTTAATTTCCAAAAAGCTAATTTTCTTGGAAGAACGGAGCGTCTTTAGCCAACCCGTTACTTCTACTGATACATCTTCATCATGCGTTGCTTGCGCATAAAGTGATTTAACCAACGTATTTTCCATTAAAAATCCCTCCATTATCTTCGTAAAAAGTCCGCCAATAAAAAAGTCTTCCATCCCGTAACAGGGACGAAAGACTTCGCGGTACCACCCAAAATTCGTTTAAAAATAAACATCTCTAAAAGCACATCTAAAATATGCTCTCCAAACGATAACGTATCGGTCACGTCTAGACTTACTGGACGCTTAATCGTTCAGCCTAGAAACAAAGAAGATGTTTTTCTTAAAAGAATAACTTCTTGAGCTTCCACCATCCTCAATTCGCTTTAAGTTACGGGCTTAAAATACTTGTTCTTCTTACGGTTTTTGATTATATTCAATTAGCTAGCTTCAAGATTAGCATAGAAAATTATTTTTGTAAATTGGGATTTCGTTGTTTTCACGCCTTTAGTATGCTATTCTATGCTCAAATATTTTCCCGAAACGGAGTATTATATTATGGTTAGTTTCGTATTGCTTTTGGCGATCTGTCTCATCCTGGCGACCGTTTACGTAACCTGGCTTAAAAATGACCGAAATCTCCACCTCGATTGGCATTCGCCACTTTTAATCCCCAAAGTATTTGGCTTTGGGGTGACCTTTAACCCGAATAATTTCTTTGGATTAAGCATGATTATCATCATTATTTTGTTAATTTTATTGCCTTTAATCCAATCACTCCACCTTTTTTAAAACTCGTCGACCCTATAAAATCCAGTTTGCTTTTATAGGGTTATTTTGTCTTTGTGTATCGCGACAATCCCCCAAAATATTAAGCTACGCATAAGGTAAGCAACGCCAAATCGTTTCAGTTCCCTTACTGTGATTTCTGATGTTATCATACGTTACGAACATCAAGAATTTATTTTACAGTTATGTTCTGGGGGGATAGTAACTATGTTATATAAAGATTTAAATGGAAAAGTTGCCGTAATCACTGGCGGCTCAAAAGGAATCGGCAGCGCGATTGCCGAACGCTTTGGGCAAGAAGGTATGCACGTCGTTATTAATTACAACTCTGATAAAGATGGCGCCAACGCCGTACGGGATCAAATTAACGCAGCCGGCGGTGAAGGCGTGGTCGTGCAAGCTGACGTATCAACCGAAGAAGGCGTTAAGCGTCTAGTCGACACGGCCGTCGATCAATTTGGCGACCTAGACGTTTGGGTCAACAACGCGGGGATGGAAAATCAACAACCAACTGCAGAATTATCGTTTGAAAGCTGGAAACGAGTGCTCGACGTCAACCTAAACGGCGTGTTTTTAGGTTCAAAAGCGGCCATTAATTATTTTCTTTCGCATGACAAACCCGGAAACATTATCAACATGTCTTCCGTTCATGAGAAAATTCCGTGGCCAACTTTTGCACACTACGCTGCTAGCAAAGGCGGCGTAAAGCTGTTCAACGAAACGATCGCGATGGAATACGCCGACCGGCACATCCGGGTAAACGCAATTGGCCCAGGCGCGATCAATACGCCAATCAACGCTAAAAAATTTGCGGATCCTGAACAGTTAAAAACCACCACTAGCATGATTCCTATGCAACGAATTGGGGATCCTGAAGAGGTCGCGGCCGCGGCGGCATGGTTAGCTTCTGCTGAATCAAGTTACGTCACCGGAATTACCCTCTTCGTTGATGGCGGGATGACACTTTATCCATCCTTCCAAGGCGGTAAAGGTTAATTAAAATAGGTATTAAAATAACAGCACTGAGAGTTCGCAAACTTCTCAGTGCTGTTTTGGTGACGACTTTTTTAAGGACCCAAAATCGGTAGTTACGCCCAATTTAGGCACAACTACCGATTTGGGGTTAGTGCTCGCAAGCCGCCCGAATTTTCCCACGTCCACCTACTTGTAAACCTGTTTTTCGGATTATTCGATGTGCTTTTTTAGCCAGGCTAAATGGGATGCTTCCCTTTCAACCGCCCGGGACAAAATTAAGTAATGTCCGTAATTTTCCTCAATCGCGGATGGTTCTTCAAACAGTAATTTTTGCCGTTGCTTTAAGTGAGCCACTTTTTGTTCGTGAAGATCCGCCGCCTGTTTTAAAATTTGCTGTAAAAGGGGATCATGTCGGTCAGCGATAAAGTACATTTTAAGTGACGTCAGTTCATCATTTTTGGCCGTAATCGGGGTAGCGAGCCATTCCCGCAAATCCGTTTGGCCCTTCGGAGTTATTGCGTAGTTAATGACTTTCCGATTTTGTTCATCGTCAACCACTTCAATTTGGCCTTCGTCCGTCATTCGTTGTAATTCAGGATACAATTGGCTGTGTGAAACCGTCCAGAACTCGCTAATTTCGTTCTTAAATTCCGCAATCATATCTTTTCCAGACATAACCCCATTCTTATTTAACAATCCTAAAACAATGTACGGTAAAACTCGTGGTCGTGGCATGCGAACTCCTCCAAAAATTAATTACTTGTTAATTCGCTTGTAGTTTTCATCAAAATACTTTCCGTTGCGAATGTCGCTGGTAATGCCATCGTATGGTTCTTCAGAAATAACATCTTCGTTATTTTGTCCAGCATCACCCATGTAACTAATTTTAGCAAATTCTGGAACAACTAGTTTAGGATAAGTTTCATATTTTTCACGAGATTCTTCCATTAAATCAATGTGTTCATTTTGGAAAGTAACCGTGATTTCAGGATGTTCTTCAACCCACTTAGGGAAGAAAATGGTTCCGTGTAACTTACCTTCGTTTGGCATGAAGTCTAACGCCACGTCCGTTCCAGTTGGTTCCGTCCAAGTAATCTTGTAAACACCTTCCGTCAACATTACGATGTCGGCTTCTTGGTCCTTAACCCAACGACCGGCAACCATTCCCCCATGAATTCGATAATCTACCGTATGGTCATTTTTAGCGTACCATTCATATTCCCAACCATTATCGTATGTGTAAATAAAGTGCGTTCCTAAAAAGTCTTCTAAAGTTTTAAATTGTTTTTCCATTATTACTTCACCTGCTTTTGAATGTTATGTCGTTATCGACAAAAGTAATTATATGACGTTATCGACATAAAAGTCAACAATGGATTTCCTAAAAATTTAGCTAGCTCACCCTCAAGGGTTTCTTTAAGGTATGCATGACATCTTTCAAAAATAAAATAGGACCCTCAGCTAATTACTGAAAGTCCCTATTTTTAATTAGTAACCATACTATTCGACATTAAACTATTACTTCAATTTCAGAGGAGTGTTTTTAAAACTCCTCGTCACCTTGTGCAACCATGGTGTATTGGAAAATTCCTTTTTGGCCCGCGCTTAAAAGTTCCTTAACCAAATCAGCTTTATCGAATTGGGTCCGGTAAACAAATAGCTGTAACAACATTGGAATATTCGTCCCCGTAATGATTTTTAAATCAGGAAAATCTTTGGTCAACGTCACTAGCGTGTTAAACGGTGTGCCCCCCTTTAAATCAGTTAAGCAAATCGGAGATCCATCTAATTCCGCAATTTCTTTTTTTAACTGGGCTTTGAAATCCGCTAAATCTTGCCCCATTTTGAAATCTACGGCCGCACATTTTTCTTGCTTACCACAAATCATTTCAGCCGAATCCCGCATTGCGGTGGCTGATTTTCCATGCATGCATATTAATACTGATGTCATTAGTTGAGCTCCACTTCTAGTAATCTAAAGCTCGATAGTAGCGCCGAATATCCATTGGATGACGATTGATATGTTCAATATTTACATCAATACGGTTGTTAATTGCATGGAAGACAAATGGTGACAGGGTGCCCCGGAATTTTTCTGAAAACCCTGGTAAATCATAGTCTTTAGTATCAATAATTGTGTAATTTCCACAAATTTCGGGTAGGAATTTAGCAACTCGCTCACTAAGCGAACGTTGACTATCTTCCCCAACATAAACTGTAACTGGCGTATCTCGGTCAACCACTTCAAACATTCCGTGGAAAAATTCAGCAGCTTCAACGGCACGAGTCCGAATCCAATGTTGTTCTTCCCAGTAACACATTGCGTATGAGTAAGTTGCGCCCCATTGGTTACCAGCTCCAACAAAGTAATGAATGTCATCATCATGATGTTGTTGCGCAAATTCTTGAGCAAATTTGTCCGCACCTTCTTCAATATTCGCAATATCTTCAGCAAAGTGTTGGTCCATTTCACTATAAAATTCTTCATATTCCGGAAATTCACCTTTAAGATACATTAAACGATCCGCAACCATGAAGAATTTAAGCTGCTCATTTTCTGGATACGAAATACAATGGGTTACTAAACTTGCTAAATCAGCTTCAGCCCTATCAATAAAACCTAGGATAGTCGCTCCCGCTGCTTTAATTTGTTTTACTGCGTCAACCACTTCCTTAGTATTACCAGTAACTGAAGAAGTGATTACTAAAGTTTGGTCAGTAATTCGGCGATTCCCGGTCGTTAGGTATTCAGCTGCATTTTGGTAAAATGTTTCAATTTCCGATTTTTCTTTCATATGAACTACTGCTTGCATTGAGGATGCATAGGTACCACCAATCCCTAACCAGCAAACGTTACGATAGCCTTGATCAGCAATTTGGTCTATTAATTGATTGATTTCACTCCGTAATTTAAGTGCACCTTGCATACCTGCGACTAATTGTTGTTTGTTAAATTTTCTCATGATGTTCTCTCCTTTATTGTTTAATTAGATTTTAGAAGCTGTAATTTGATCAAAATCTGGATAAGCCGAATGTTCTAAATCAACTCCCTTAATTTGGGAAAGTCGATAGGCCATTAAATGGATTGGCACGGTTAAAAATAATGCCGCCAGTAGTTCATTAGTTGCTATTTCAAAAGCTAAATCTCCGGTTGTCAAAGTACTCAAATTAACTTGGTTCGCATAAATTGTGTAAACATGGTTGACATGTTGTTTTAAGAATTTCCTTAATAACTGTGCACGATCAGCTAATTTACCATTCGGCTCTATGAAAACTATTATGTCTTCAGAGTGAAGTCCTAAATATGGACCATGCATATATTCTTCAAGTTCTTTTCCCCAAGCATTATTCCGTACTGCTTCAGTAAATTTGGTTTCTCCCTCACGAGCGACACCGTAAGCTGCACCATAACCGATAAAAGTAATTCTTTGCGCATTACTAAAGTCATCCACATGCTTTTCAACCCACTGATCGCTTTGTTTAATAACCTGTGGCAATTTTTTCGTGATTTCTTGAATAAGTTGCCAATACTTCTCATCCTCTTCAGCCGATATTTTCCCAAATTTTTTCGAAAGCACTAGCGCAATTAAGATTAAATCTAAAATAGTCACACTATATCCTGCACTAACGTATGGCATTTCTTCCACCGGCATTCCCATTTCAAGAACCCGGTTGCTAACTCGTGCCAATGGGCTATCCTTTTCACTAGTTAAGGCGACGACCATTTTTTGATTCTTTTGCAACCGTTCAACTAGCTTAACTACTGAATAACTATGCCCCCCTTGAGAAATTGCTAAACAAAGGGTGTCGTTTTCAATATTCATTAAATAATTTTCTGATATTGAAGGCTCTTCAACTTGAATAGGCATTCCTAGAATTTTGCTCATCAGTGGTAATGCACCAAAGGCCGCATTTGAACTAGAGCCCGTTGCATATATCATTACTCGCTTAAACTTACTTAAGTCCCACTGATTAAGCGGTTTCAAAAATAACTTTTCAACATTATCAAGAACTTGTTGATACAGCTTTGGTTCCAAATGCACATAATCATTAATCGATTTCACTATCTTGCTCCTCTCTATTTACTAACCAAGTAATCCACTCCAAGCACCAAAAATTCCGATTGCCGCAATCAATAACAAAATGTACTGTGCTTTCCATCCTTTTTTATCAAGCCAAAAAATAAATAGCGTAAATAATAACGGCAATATTCCTGGTACGATGCCATCAAAAATCTTTTGTACGGAAGTGGCATCCGCCCCTGTCCCAATTTTCATTGGCATTTTCAAAGTTACCATTGTAGCAACCATGGCTCCAACCACCCCGAGGCCTAAAACAGAAGCACCATACGTTAACTTATCCATCAATCCCGTTTTTTGCACCCGGTCAATAAATGACGCTCCAATGTTATATCCAATAAACAAGCCATAATATCGTGCAATGATTGCCGGAATGTTAAAAATCAGAAGAAAGAGTAACGGTCCTAATATATTTCCCTGGAAAGCTAACGAGGTTCCGATCCCGGTAGCAATAACTCTTAGAGTGCCCCAGAAAAATGAATCTCCAATCCCGCTTAACGGTCCCATCAAAGCAATTTTAATGTTATTAATGGAATCTTCATCAAAGTCGTCATTTAACGCATTTTGTTCTTCCATTGCGATCGAAATGCCTAGCGGAAAAGTACTTAACCATGGAGTAACGTTGAAAAATTCCAAGTGTCGCTTAAACGAACTTTTTAACTTGTCTTCTCTGTTTTGATAAATTTTCTTAAGAGCTGGAGTCATCGCATAAGAATATCCTAAGTTAGATTGTCGTTCGTAATTCCAAGCCCATTCCATGGTAAACGACCGCCAAAAGGTTGCCATTAGATCTTTTTTAGTAAGTAACTTAGAACTCTTCATCTTCATAATCGATTCCTCCATTTTGCCCACTATTCGTAGTTGAATTTCCACTTACAGCTGCTGGTTCAGCATGAAATTTATCTTTAAATGCTGAGTAACCCGTTAAAATCAAAGCTAAACATGCTCCGAAAATTGCGACGCCGGTAACTGGAATCTTCATATATACAGCCAGTGCAAACCCTAAAATAAAGAACGTAATGTTGTTTTTGTTGACCATCATCTTCAAAAGTAACGCAAAACCATAAGCCGGTAGGAGCCCCGTTGCAATACCTAAACCATTAATAATGAACTGTGGGATTACCGCTAAGAATGATTTAATTACCGGGCTACCCAGCAAATAGGAAACTCCTACAACTAATCCAATTGGTAAGTTAATTGAAAAAAATCCTCCAAGAAGATTCATTCGATCGAGTCCCTTGCTATTGCCTTGTTCCGCGTAATGATCTGCTTTATGCACAAAGTACGGCAAAATAAAGATAAAGCACAGATTTTTAATTACTAGCACTAACGAAGCAATTGGGATTCCTAACGTTAAAGCAACCGCCGTACTTTTACCAGCTCCGATTGCAAATGCAGTTCCCAATACGCTTCCTGAAATAATTTCTGGTGGAATCGATGCTCCGATTGAAAAGGAACCTACAAAAGCTAGCTCTAGAGTTGCTCCCATAATAATTCCTTGTTGCACATTACCCATGATTAGACCAGCTAACGTACACATTACTAACGGACGAGAAAGCATGGACGAACCTAAGAAATACTCTCCGTTCCCCAACATAGCAATCAAGGCTAGCAGTAAGGCTGTTAAATAGGCACTCATTTTTACACCTCCATAATTAATCTATTTTTTTGAATTCTTGCCGCTCTTCGCTAGGAACTTGTTGGATATAAACGTCTACACCACTTTGTTGTAGTTGAGTTAATTGTGCTCCCTCATCGTTAGTCAAATTAATTGTCTTAGAATAATTAATTGTTCCTTCGCGTGGCTTTGTACCTCCTAAGTTAAGCTCCCCAATCTTTCCGTCGGTTTCTTGAATTAGTTTGCTAGCGTCGGCAACTGATTCCACAACCACTAGCATTTTATATTTATCAGTGACGCCTGAATTAATTGCTTTAATGCTGTCTTCAATTGATTTCATCACCAACTTTGCATTATCTGGTTTCGCCAATCGAATTGCCGATTTACGAAAATCATCGCTAGCAACGGCGTCATTAGCCACCAAGATAGTGTTTGCTCCCAAACTGTTAAACCAAGAAACCGCTACTTGACCATGTAATAATCGATGATCTACTCTAACAAGTTTTATCATTTTAAATTCCCCCACTTTTAATCAAAGTCTATTGAATATTTAGTATCTAAAGCGCTCTGTAATTTGTATTCAATGGCAACCACTCGTGCCCGATCGTCTAAAAAGGTATTAGTTATTTTAAAAACTGGAAAGTCAGTTGCCACTTCTAACTGTTTACAATCTTCATCAGTAGCTTCCGTTAATTGAAAATCTTGGTAAACATCCTGGACACTCATTTTGCCAGTGTTAACTGCTTCAATAATTGCGGTAACCTTTAATATCTCCGGATCAAAGCCGGGAAAATAATCCAGTGGCAAAATTAACTTTTCATACGTGCGTTCACCTTCGGAAAACACTAAAAAACTAAGATAATAAATCAATTCATTCTCTTTGATTCCAAAGATTTTTGAATAGTAAACCCCTGCCTTACGCAAGTAGCTTTCCTTAATCTGTGTTTTCTCAGGTTCTAGCCCAGTAGAAGTTTTAATAATTCCGGTCATATCCAAAATGTTTTGCTTAGAAATTCCTGGGGCAACAAATAGTCCCACGCCTTTTTTACGCACAACTTGTTTTTCTTCAACTAGTTGTTCAACTGCCTTACGCACCGTTGTTCTACTAACTTGGTATATCTTTTGTAGTTCGCCTTCATTCGGTAAAACGCCACCCTTTTTATACACTCCGTTTTCAATTTTGCGTTTGATGTCAGCGTAAATTTCTTTAAATAGTGTCATTTTATAAATCCTCTTGATAATCAAAAATATTCTTTGCCTTGAAGTGGTACTTGAAGTTACTCCCAATAAGGTACTGAACCGTATGTTCAACTGGAACATCATTTTCTTCGTAGTTAAAACTGTCTACTTGATATAACGGTTTTCCCTCTTCCACTTGTAATGTGCGCCTTAAACTTTCGTCTGCTAACACACACGTGATAGTTTCATAGCCGTACGTGGGTTGAACCCCATAATTTTCTTTTAAGGCTTTATAAAGCGAATAGTTATTAAAATCAAAATCCACTAACTTCTCGAAACGCTGCGCATCTAGATATGCAATTTCAAATGAAAACGGCTGGTTTTTGTACAAACGAAGTCGTTTAAGCTCTAACGTTCGCTTGGTAGTACTTTCAAAAAAGCTTTCTAAACTATTTGGTGTATTAATTACTTTTGCGGAAAGCTGTTGAATTTGTTCATTTGATTCTCCTAATTCACTACTTAACGGGCGCATTCCTAGCAAATTAACATCTATTTTCTTGTTAACCCGAATTCCTTGACGATTTTTAACCCGAATATCACCTTCTTTTTGTAATCTCGCTAACGCATATTTGACCGCGTTACGACTTACTTGTAATTTCTCCGCTAATTCTCTTTGCGATGGCAATTGATCGCCATCCTTCAATTCCATAATCATTTCCCGAAGTAACTCTTCAGTAACGGTTGATGATGAAATATCTTTATACTCCATTGCAATACTCCCTTGGGACTTAAAATGCTGATTTTGTATTTATAAACTTGGTAAAAACCTTATTTTTTAACATGTCAAAGCATTCTAAGTAACATGTTAGTTTATTTTTGAGCCCACAGATAGTGTAAGCGCATTCAGATAATAAGTCAACATTTTTTTCTAAAATAAAAAACAGTGTGGGCTCTTTCACCTCCACACTGCTTTTAAACTATTTAGTAATGAAAAAAATTCAAATTCTTGATTCTTTAAGTTCCATTTTGCTGGACCCTTAATTTCGTAAGTTATCTCTTTTTATTTGTTGTTTCAAGCGAGTCTTACAACATTAATTCCCGCAACTGGTCATAAGAATGTGCCACCGCGGTTGGCTTGATTGGCGCATCCACCGCGATTTGTTGGGGATTATACCAAATGCTTTTGAACCCAGCTTGATTGGCCCCTAAAATGTCGGATTGCAACCGGTCGCCCACCATTGCGGTATTCTGGAAACTCATATCCGCATATTTATGCTTAATTGGCGCAAAGAAGCGTTCATCAGGTTTAGCATAACCAACGTCTTCTGAAATAAAGCAGTCGATAAAGTATTGGTCTAACTTGGAACCAGCGAGCCGACTCAACTGAGTCTTCTTAACCCCATTAGTTCCCACCATCAACCGAATTCCTGCCGATTTCAAATCCCGCAATAATGCTTGCGCGCCTTCAAATTGGTAGTAGCTAGTTGCCAATCGCTGGCGGTATTCCCGTTCAGCAGCGACCCCATCGCCATCCACTCCGAGTGCCGCAAAGGTTTTCGAAAACCGGGTTTTCAACACTTGATCCCGAGGTGCACCTTGCTCAATTGCTTCCCAGACCTGCTGGTTAATTTTTGTGTAGGTTGCCAATCCAGTCGTCAAATCTTGCACGCCATACTTACGTAAGACTTCGGTAGCTTTGATACGTTCACCCTTCTTAAAGTCCAGTAAAGTATCGTCTAAATCAAAAATCGCGTATTTTAACATTCCGATACCCCTTAAATAATTTTTCATCTATCGTAACGGATTCTTTAACATTTAGCAAACAAACGTTTGTGTAAATACTTTAAATTTACTATAATTGTTGATGCTGTTGAAATTATTAAACGTAATTACGTTTAACGGGTTTATTATGAACGGATATAAGACATGGCTAAAGCAAAGAAATTCAAACGTCCCAAAATCTTTTCTAAATCTAACTTAACCGTAGTTGTTTTGGCAATTCTGGGTTTTCAAACTTACCCTAATTTTACCAATCAACAATTAGATATTCATTCAAATACTGATTCCTATGGCAAGGAAAACGCCTCCAACGAGACCACCTTGATTGAAAATCAAATTGCGGATAGTTTTAACGGTCGCCTGCCTTTTCAAGTTAACTTTACGGACTCCCAGATTATCATTCGGGTCCCTAAGTTAAACTTGTTTGATTTCACCCAGCTTTACGCACCCAATATGGTCCATATTCTGAAGAAAATCCAGGGCGACACACTTCCCCGTTCGTTGAAGAAAATTCGGCTAAGCGTTGGCGACCAAACCCAAGTTTTTTCAATCAGCGCAATTAAAGAGGCTAACTTTAGTACCGAAAAAATTAAGGAATTTAGCCAAGAACAATGGGGCCAAATTTCCAAACAAACCTACCAAGATTACTACCAAAACTACGTCCTTCCCAAAATCACTCGTAAGTAGTAAAAGTACGCGTGACGGACTTGAAAACTTTACTAAGTCCTAACCCAAAATGCTAAGAGCAGGACAAAAGTCGGGTAGTTTACAAGCATTAATAAAAAATCGATCGTTGCCTAAATTGGCATAACGATCGATTTTTTGTTAAGCGGAGCAGCTGATTTCGTTGACGCTTCATTAAAATCAAACACTCAAATCAACTTTTAGTATTATTAAATAGATAATTTTAACGGAACATGGTCCGGGTTGCCTTCAAAAGCACCTTTGGATTCTTCTCGTAGTGGTGCACTGGGGTCATTTTTTCTTCAGGAATTCCTAAGAAATGGTAGACTGCCCGTTGTGCCGCCCGGAACGAGTATTGTTCGGTAAAGACCATGTCAAATGGCATTTCTGCAAATTGGCTGACAAACGCCAAGTTTTTCGAGTGCTTTGGCACTACTTCGGGACGGTCTCCGACAGCTCGCGTATTGAACAGTGCACTAGCGTACGGCATGTAAACCGGAATTACGTTAACGATGCTATCCATGATTTCCTCTTCATGGTAAACAATGCTATCCGTTGCTTGATCAACTTCTGCCAAATGACCTAGTAATTCTTGCAGCATTTCTTTTCCGGTCATTTCAATTACCGGTTTGTCCACATAATCCCCATTTTTACGTGGGAACATGAAGTAGCCCCAGAAGACCGTTTCGTTTTCCTTTTGGGCGTGGAAATGTGGTTGATGATGAACCACGATGGATAACAAATTATTACTGTCTACCCAAGTATTTAAAGCATTCCCCGGTTCTTGTTGGGTAATCCGGCTAATTTGGTTTACCAAATAGTGGTTCTTCGTGGTTACCGTAAAGCTCATCCATTCACTTTGGGCACGGTCGTTAAAGAACTTGTCCGGATTTCCTAGATTATAGAAATGTTCGGTGGCTTGTTTCCATAATGCTGCGCTAGGAGCGTATTCCATATTTTCCTTAATTGGGGTGTTGAAATCACCAATCGATGAACTATCGGTAATCGCGCCGTTGATATCGAAAACGAGGTCATTTTCGTCAACCGGGATTGTGCCGGTTTGCTTATTTTCCCCTACGTCTTCGTACTCTAAGCCAGTAACGATGATATCATCGCGCAACGGAGTGTCCTTGAATTGGAAGGCGGTAATCTTACGGTTGTTGATAAAGGTAACCCCGTGGTCGCTCAAGTACTTACGCATCGGTAGAATGATACTTTCGTATTGGTTATACGGCGTTCTGGTAACCCCTTCAAGGGTGTTAATCCGACTAAATTCCAGAATCATCCGGTTCATGTAACGCCGCAATTCCATTGCGGAACTTTCCTTCTTAAACGCAAAGGTAGTTTCCCACATGTACCAGAAGTTAGTGGTGAAAATGTGCGGACTATCCTTAAACCATTCTGCAATGCTGACGTCGTTAAGCTTTGCTTCTTGGCTTTCAGGCATCATCATTAATTTGGTTAACAACTTCCGGTCTTGGTTATTAAATTGCATATGCGAATAGTCGTCCGCACCGCCATTATTCCGGATCCCGTTACGCTTATCCATTAGCCGGGCCACGTCATGGGTTGGATGAGCATGGTCAAAGTTTAAAATGTCATCCGTAACCGATTGCCCTGGGTGATCCAAAGACGGCACGCTCCGCAAAACGTCCCACAAGTTTTCATAGGTCTCTTCGTTAAGCATCCGACCGCCCTTGGCTAAAAAGCCCCGATCGTTAGATAGCCGCTGGTTGCCGTATTCCGTCTCGTAATCCGCAACCGCTGCCCCATCGTTAGCCCCGTGTTTATCGAGTCCGAACATGGTAATTTGATTACCGCTCCAACCACCATCACGAATCAAATATACGCCGGCAGCTAAATTTGCAACTCCTGTACCAATCATAAACGCTTTTCTCATCATCGATTCCCCCTTGTGGAAACAAACCTGATTATTCTTATATTTAAATTCAAGAATAGATTAACACGAAAAGCGAATTTTTGCGAGCGTTTACACTTGCGAATAAAAATTATTTTTTCTGGTACAAAAAAACTGCGAAAACCAAAAAATGCTTTCCCAGAATTAAAAAATTCTAGAAAAGCATTTGAATTACTTGAATTGTATAATGCAAAAACAGGCCTTAAAAGCCAAGTAATTATTCTTTATTAGCACTGATATGATTTTCGTGTAAAATCGCGTTGAAGTCCTTCATAATCCGGTCATCTTTTTGCCATTCTTCCCACGAAGTCATGTTTTCGTCGGGCATTTCGTAGCGTTCCCCGATGTATTTTTCATAATTAATTACATGTTGCGAATGCGATATGTTCAGCTGCATAATCCGCACTGATTTAATATAACCACGCTCGGCCGCTAGCTCAGCGCGACCATTCATCATCATGTTACCAATTTCAATGTATTTAGTACCATCCAAACGGGTAATCTCTTGAATCAAGGTGAATGTCTCATTGCTCTTCATTCTCTCGCCTCCACTTATCTAGTATAAAGCGCGTTACCGACTCCTGTCTAGAATTATTATGGCACCAAAAAAGGATCCGGACTTGTACGAGTCGGATCCAGCATAAGAGAGAAAGAGAATTGATTGTGCAGGTAGGAGATGCGCCACTACCTTACAACCCTATGTTAGCGCTTACACATAATAATGTCAACCTAAATTTCAAAAATATTCAAATTAAAATTTAGGCGACTTTGCACTGCTCTTCCTCCTATTCTACCGTGACACTCTTAGCTAAATTACGCGGTTGGTCAACGTTGTAACCCCGTTGCAAGCAAGCATAGTAAGCCAATAATTGAGCAGCAATGACGCTAACCAACGGCATCAACATTTCATCAACGTCAGGAAGAATTACGTCATCCGTATTCTTGGCGAGGCTTTGGCTAGCGAAGGTAATCACCTGTGCTCCGCGTGAGATCACTTCTTCTAAATTGCTCCGGGTGTGATCGGCAGTTTTACCTTGGGTAATGATCCCGATAACCGGAGTCCCTTCTTCAATTAAGGCAATCGTGCCGTGCTTCAATTCGCCGGCTGCAAAACCTTCTGCTTGAATATAAGAGATTTCCTTAAGCTTAAGGGAAGCTTCTAGGGCTACTGCATAATCTAACCCCCGGCCAATGTAAAAGGTGTTACGCGCCTTTAAAAGGGTGTCTTTGGCCAATTGTTCGATAGCTGCCTTTTCATCCACCACCGTTTGAATTGCGTTTGCCACCATGCTTAATTGTCCTGCAATGTCAAAATCAGTTGCCGCATTGATTTGCTTCATCCGCCCCATTGCTACCGCTAGAAGTGCTTCTACGGCAATTTGCGCGGTGTAGGCCTTGGTCGACGCTACCGCAATTTCCGGACCCGCTTCTAAGGTTGCCGAGAATTCTGCTTCGCGCGCCAACGTTGAGTTAGCCACGTTAGTAATCGTGAGGCTTGGCTTTTGCCATTCATCATTTACCCGGACTAAAACTTGCCGACTATCAGCAGTTTCACCACTTTGACTAAGGAAGATGAAGAAGGCATCTTTTTCAATAATTGGATCGTCGTAGGCAAATTCGGATGCTAGCACTACTTCCGTTGGCACCTTGGCAAAGCGTTCCAATAACTTCTTGCCCACTAAACCAGCATGATAACTGGTTCCCGCACCCACAATGTAAATTTTACCGGCTTGGTTTAATTTATCTAACATTGCTTTATCGAAATGAACTGCACCCTTTGAATCAAGGTATTTTTCTTCGATGCGCCGGATTACGGCTGGTTGCTCGTCAATTTCTTTTAACATGTAGTATGGGTAAGTTCCCTTATCAGCATCGGACTGGTCAATGTCAACTTCAAAAGGTTCCCGCTGAATTGCTTGGCCATCTGCATCAAATAGCTCCACTTTATCAGGGGTGATTTTAACCACGTCGCCATCGTGCAACTCCACAAACCGTTTCGTCACGTTGATCATTGCTAAAGCATCGCTGCAAACTACGTTAAAGTCGTCGCCTACCCCAATTAATAACGGGCTCTTGTTCTTAGCTACAAAGAGGGTGTCCGGCATTTCCCGGTCCATTAAAACAAACGCGTACGAAGAATCCTTCAACAAGCTCAAAGTTTTCTTGAAAGCGTCCATGGTCGATAAACCTTCTTTAGCGAAGTGGTCAACTAATTGAACCACTACTTCAGTATCAGTATCGCTTTGGAAAGGCACGTCTGCTAAATAAGTTTGTTTTAACTCCTTGAAGTTTTGGATAACTCCGTTGTGCACGAGGTAAAACCGGTTGTCTGCTGAAAAATGCGGGTGCGCGTTAGCCACGCTCGGAATTCCGTGAGTTGCCCAGCGCGTGTGCCCAATTCCGGCACTGCCGTTCACGTCATCAGAAAGTTGAGCTTCTAAGTTTTGAATCTTTCCTTGCGCTTTAACTAGGTAATCCTTGTCTTGACCATTATTTACGTAAATTCCCGCAGAATCATATCCCCGGTACTCCAATTTTTTCAAACCATTCACTAAAAGTTTCGTCGTATCTGCTCTACCTGTTACTCCAACAATTCCACACATAATCCCTGTTCTCCTAAATTCATCTATTTGTTTTTATATAATTGGTATAATTAACGATTCTTAATATATTACCGCTTAAGGCGATTGTCAAACATTATTTTTTGTAATTGGTATATATCAAATGTGGGAATAGGTATAGCACAAGGGATTAGACCCCCTTAAATTTTTTACCCCAAACTCATTTTATTAGACAATCAAAAACGGGCTAGAGATTTTCTCCGCCCGTTTCTTTTTTTTATTATTTAATTACAGCCGTTAATCAACGCCAACTTCACTCTTAACTACCGCAACAATCCGGTCAACGTATTGGTTAACCGCTTCTTCAGTAGGAGCTTCCGCCATCACCCGAAGTAAGTCTTCAGTTCCGGAAGGACGAACTAATACCCGGCCTTCGCCAGCCATTTCGTCTTCAACCTTTTTAATAATGTCCTTGATGGCTTGGTTTTCAAGCGCTAATTTCTTGTCTTGAACCCGTACGTTAACTAACTTTTGAGGATACGTAGTTACCTCGGCAGCTAATTCGGAAAGTTTTTTACCAGTTTGCTTAACCACGTACATTAACTGGATAGCCGTAAGCATGCCATCCCCAGTAGTGTTGTGGTCTAAGAAAATAATGTGGCCGGATTGTTCCCCACCAAGGTTATAACCATCCTTCAACATTTCTTCCACCACGTAACGGTCACCAACTTGGGTTTTAACCGAATGCATACCGTGTTTTTCTAACGCTTTGTACATTCCGAGGTTACTCATTACGGTCGTTACCACGGTGTCTTCCTTAAGGCGACCCCGTTCACTTAGAAACTTCCCGCAGATGTACATGATCTTATCACCGTCGACGATATTTCCCTTTTCGTCCACTGCGATACAACGGTCGCCGTCCCCATCAAAGGCAACTCCCATATCCGCGCCCTTTTCAACCACGAATTTTGCTAGAGCTTCTGGATGAGTCGAGCCGACTCCCGCATTGATGTTTAACCCATCGGGATTGGTTGCCATCGTTTCAAATTCAGTATTTAAGTCAGCAAAGATTTGGGAAACGTAGCCGCTAGTAGCACCGTTAGCAGCGTCAACCGCGATATGTAACCCTTCTAGGTCGTCCGGAATCGTTTGTTCCAAGAATGCCGTGTAGTTTAACCCACCTTCAGGGTAATCCGTTACGGAACCAAGTCCCTTAGCCGATGGCCGGGGAAGGTTATCTTTTTCAGCATCTAAGAGAACTTCGATTTCAGCTTCCAATTCGTCAGATAGCTTGTAACCGTCCGAACCGAAGAACTTAATCCCATTATCCTCTACTGGATTGTGCGAAGCGGTAATCATCACTCCCGCGTCAGCTTCTTGCTTACGAACTAAGTAAGCAACCCCGGGCGTTGTAACGATTCCCATATCCATTACTTCGATTCCTACTGACAAAAGACCCGAAATCAAGGCGTGTTTTAACAACTGGCCAGAAACTCGAGTATCTCGTGAAACCAGCACCCGGGGACGCTGATCAGCATCCTTAGCGTGCTTAGTTAATACGTATCCGCCAGTTCGCCCTAATTGGAAAGCTAGTTCTGGTGTCAACGTTTCGTTTGCAATTCCACGAACTCCATCTGTACCAAAATACTTCAATTTCATTATTGAAAATCTCCTTCTTTGCGACAAGACCTGTAGTCCGCCGTCAATCTCTTTTAACTCATTATCTAAATCACAAAATCAGCAATTTAATTAGCACAGCTCCCAAGCTAGTTTTCACTTATGAATCACTGTTGGAGCTGCGGATTCCCGTCACTGCTAGTATCATCCACGGACGAACTCTCGTCACTACTTGCTGAACTCGAAGAACTTTCTTCACTACTCGATGAGGATGCGCTACTTGCTGATTTTTCCGAACTGCTAGAAGAGGACGTAGCTTGACTGCTTGCCTCACTAGATTCCTTAGCTTTTTCTGTTTTCACCTTGGAAACTGGAATAGTGACATTTACCGATTGCGGAGTCAAGACTACATTTACAATGTTACCGTTTGAGTCCAAAGCTTGCAACACAGAACGCGCAGAAACATCCTCTGTAGTGTCACTAGGGACGTTAACGTCGGCAACCACTTGGCTAATCCGGTCAATTTCTGATGCGGAGCCCGTTGCTTGAACCGTCGTTACCGAGGTCTTTACGTTCCCCATCGTATAGCCTTTCTTAACCATGTTAGTATCGTAACGGTAGCGAATTTCAAATTTCTTCGTCTTCCGGTGGGCAATTGTTATTTTGGATTTTTCTGGTTGGATTCGGTAACGAATATCCTTACCGAGTCCTTCCACTTGATACTTAACCGTATGCTTACCCGGTGCATAATCCTGCAATGCAAGGTACACCTTAAAATTACGGGTGTTGGTTAAAGTGGTAATCATTGCGCTGGAGCCGGTCAACGTAATTTTAACGCGTTCTTGGTAACCACTAACTACGTACTTACTTGAATCCACATCTAAATCCACCGGCATCGTAATTGTAGCCGTCTTGGTGGACATCAACGCGGTTTTATTCTGATTTGCGTCGGTCCCCGAAACCCGCGTTGAAGTAAGGTGATCGGTCTTTACGTACGCAAAAAGCAAAAGGGCTAAGACTAACGCAATCAACCGATAGCTAAAATTTTTGGTAAAAAATTTCTTCATCTAGTGCCGCCCCCTTTTTCCCTTAAAGAAGGCCGAAATATTTTCCGTAACCGAAGTGAAGAACGGGGTTGGCCCTTCATCACTGGTAATTAATTGAGTCCGGAAATACCGTAAATAGGATTCTTGCGACATATCCCGCAATAGTTCGCCGTCCTTCATAATAGAAACTTCTCCAGTTTCTTCTGAGACTACGATGGTTAATGCATCGGTAACTTCACTCATTCCGACTGCCGCACGGTGACGAGTTCCAAGTTCCTTAGGGATTAAGTTGCTCTGTGACAAAGGCAAATAAGCAGCTGCCACGGCAATCTTACCGTTTTTAATAATCACCGCACCATCATGTAACGGGGTGTTCGGGATAAAAATATTGATTAACAGCTCTCCCGAAACGTCGGCATCCAGAGGAATTCCGGTTTCAATATAGTCATCAAGCCCGGTTTCCATCTGAATTGAAATCAACGCTCCAATTCGGCGTTTAGCCATGTACTGAATTGCCTTATCCAACGCCTGAATCATTTTTTCTTCCGCTTCTTTTTGCGAATGGTTCTTTGCAAAAATCGACCCGCGACCTAAGTGTTCCAGTCCCCGGCGAATTTCCGGCTGAAAGATGATCACCATCGCAATTACTCCCCAATTGATGACCTGATTCATAATCCAGTAAACCGTGCTTAATCCGATATACCAGCTTCCCGCCATAATTATAATAATGACGATAATCCCACGAAATAACTGTACCGCTTTGGTTCCCCGCAGCAGCATAATCAATTCATAAATTACAAACCAAACCACGAGTACATCAATAATATTGATGACGTCGCTCCAAGTTAACAACTGGGACCAATTTATGTTCATACCTGTCCCTCCAAATTCATATTCAGGGATAATTATACCAGAGAGAATATAAAGTGACCTCCTATTTGTTGCAGGGGGTTAATTTATCGCACATTTACGCTTCAAGTATGCATAACTGCACTTCACCTGCTTGTCAAATCGGAGGTCACTTCGTTTAAATATTCAATTTATTTTTCTTCACCAATGATCCGGACTTCAGTTTCCAACTTAACCCCAAACTGTTTAAATACCGTGGCTTGCACATGGTGAATCACGTCTAAGTAGTCAGTTGCCGTAGCATTCCCGATGTTAATGATGAATCCGGCGTGCTTTTTAGAAACTTGGGCGCCGCCAATCGTGAAGCCTTGCAAACCAGCTTCATGAATTAACTTTCCGGTAAAGTAACCGGTGGGGCGTTTAAACACACTTCCGCACGATGGATATTCCAACGGCTGCTTGGAAGCACGGAGCCGATTCAGCTCATCCATCCGCGCCCGAATCTTAGTTTGATCGCCGGGACGCAACTTAAATGATGCTGAAATTACCACATCGTGATAATCCTGCACGCTGCTATGTCGGTAACCAAAATCCAATTCGTGATTATTCAGCCGTTTAATTTGGCCATCTGGCGTTAACACTTCGGCACTTTCCACAATTTCACTGATTTCACCGCCATAAGCTCCGGCATTCATGAAAATCGCACCACCTACTGAACCCGGAATTCCAGCAGCGAACTCAAAACCGGTCAATCCCGATTGGTAAGCGACTTCGGTGGCTTGAATTAAAGCTGCCCCCGCTTCCGCAATCACGGTATTGCCGTTAACTTGGATATTGTCCATCTTGGTTAAGATTAAAACTAGTCCGCGAATTCCTCCGTCACGCACAATCAAATTACTTGCATTTCCAATCACCGTTAGGGGCGTAGCGGTTTCCTTAGCCCAAATCATCAACTGCTTAGTTTCAGTCACCGACTTGGGAAATACTAGCAAATCCGCTGGTCCGCCCGTTTGTGTATTGGTGTATTTTGACAACGGTTCATCTTTGTAGACCTTAATTTCTGGAAATGCCGCGGTTATTGATTGATCCATCATACTTTCCCCTCTTACCTCGTTTACATTGTGAATCCTCACGATTCATCGAAAATCTCTTCGCTTATTTTATCACTTTCATACTCTGGATTAAACGGTCACATAGCGTATGGGACTTAATCACCGAAGCCGGAGCTACCGGGTTGGGACCGTCATTTTCCACCGCCCGCAAAAAAGCTTCAATTAACGGCGCAAATCCCCGAGTTACCAGCATTTTTTGCCAGTCTGGCGTACTTTGGATCGTCCGTTTCCCGTCGTGATCACGGGTTAACGTTTGTAAGTTTTCCACTCGGGCGACGCCGTGATCGCTAACTACCTCTGCTACTTCAGTATTCGCACCAGCGCGCAAATCAATTTGGGCCACGCCAGAAGCATCCCCGTTGGTTAGTTCGACCTCCGCCCAGACCAACTGACCATCCTGTTCTCGTAGGCGGCCATCCACGTATTCCACTTTTGATGATCCCATTAAAAACTGGACCAAATCAATTACGTGAATCATTAGGTCATAAACGGCAAACTGGGGACTTTGATTTTCCATCACCCGGGTCTTAGTTGCCCGAACTAAATGCGGGGTTCCCAATTGCCCGAACGCTTGGTGCAGTGGCGCAAACCGCCGATTAAATCCACAGGTTAATAACACGTGCTGCTCAGCAGCAATTTGGTAAAGTTCTTTCACCTCCGCCAAATTTTCTGAAATGGGTTTATCCACATAAACGTGAACCCCGTGTTGCAGAAACTTTTTGATAATCGCGTAATGGGTGGAGGTAGCGGTATGAATGAACACCGCCTGAACGTTTTCCTCAAACAAATCATCCATCCGGGTCGTCCCGTGTTGAAAACCGTACTTTTTCTGCAAATATTGCAATTTTTCAGCTTGCCGGCTGACCAAGTACCACTCGAAGCGATCTTGCAACTGACTATCTACCGGCAAATAAGCCTTTTGAGCGATGTTCCCCAATCCAATTACCCCAACTTTAATCATTGGAAAAACTCCTTTACGCACTAATCTTTATTCGTTAAACTTGACTTAAAATAATATAAGGACAGTGATATTTTTGAACTTTGTTGCCATTGATTTTGAAACTGCCGCGCCCGCGCGGGCAAGCGCTTGTTCAATCGCGCTGACGGTGGTTCAAAATGATCAAATCACCGACGAACTGTACTCTTTAATTAACCCGGAAACCAAATTTCATTGGCGAAACGTTCAAGTACACGGAATCCACGAAGCCGACGTTCAGGACGCACCCACCTTTCCGGAGCTATGGCCGATTTTACAGCCGTTCTTTACTCCCGACCAACTTGTTGTGGCCCACAACGCCAACTTCGACAATAGCGTTTTAAAGAAGACGCTGGAGCGTTACGAACTTAACCGGTTGCCTTACCAAACTTTGGATACTTTGCGGACTTCCCGCAGCTTTTTCCCTAATTATCCTAACCACAAGCTCAACACGCTTTGTGACAATTTAGGAATTGAATTAGAGCACCACCACAACGCCTTAGACGATAGTTTGGCATGTGCGAACATCTTGTTATATGAGAAGAAACAATTCGGTGCGGACGCCATCAGTAGCTTTATTCGTAAAGTTAGCTAAGCTTACGTGCCATTCGTTTTAAACTCTGGCCCTGATCATCCTTGATCGGGGCTTTTTTAGTTGTAAAGCCCATCTTTTCGTATAGGTGGATAGCCGGCTCGTTATCCGTCAGGACATCTAGCCAAATGGTCGATAAGGAGCTGTAATTTTTAGCCCAATATAATGCTTCATCGACTAATAGGGTTCCAATCCCGTTGTGCCAATACTTTTCAAGCACGCCGACTCCCAACTCTGCCTGTCCTTTTTTAGCGTCCGTTTCCACAATCGTTAGCAAGCCGATTGGAGCATCCCCCAACTTTGCCAACAATAAAAAGTTAGTCGGACTTTGCTGAATTAACGCTAAATTTTGTTGAACCAGCTTGAGCTCCAGCTGATGGATGGTTGGGTCAAACTCAATTGAATCCGTCTCCGTTTCTAATTGGTCAATTAGCCTCACGATCGCTTGGGCGTCCTCGGGAGTTCCCTCCGTTAGGTAAACTTCATCTTCCCTATTGGCCATTGATTTGATCCTCAAGGAACTTTTCAAATTGCTGGTACCGTTCGCCGTTGGGTTCGATAGTTAGAAACCGCTGGGTGTTATCGTGGTTCCGGTCCAACCCAATCTTCAAGTATTCTTCGGGCAGGTATTCCTTAATAAACTGAGCCCACTCAATAACGGTAACCCCATCACTTTCAAAATATTCTTCTAAACCGATGTCGTCGGCATTCCCATCTTCCAACCGGTACGCGTCAATGTGATAAAGCGGCATCCGCCCGTCATGGTACTCGTGGATGATTGTGTAGGTGGGGCTTTTTACGTAGCGTTTAATCCCTAAAGCTTGGGCAATGCCCTTCGTTAAGGTGGTCTTCCCCGCCCCGAGATCTCCGTCTAACACAACCACATCGTTAGGATGCAGAAGTTTACCAATCATTTTGCCAAATTCAATGGTCATTTCTTCGTTTCGTAATTGATAAGTTTGCATTTATTTTTCCTCTTCTACGTGTTCTGGTAGTTGCCAATCAATCGGCTTTTCCCCCATTGCTTCCAAAGCTGCGTTAGTTTTGGAAAACGGCTTGGAGCCAAAAAAGCCCCGGTATGCCGATAACGGACTGGGATGCGCAGATTGAATAATAATGTTTCTGGACTGGTCAATTAACTTAATCTTGTCACGCGCGGCCCGCCCCCACAAAATAAAGATCACCGGCTTTTCACGTTCCGACAACCGTTTAATTGCCGTGTCGGTTAGTCGTTCCCAGCCGTGACCTTGATGTGAAAAGGCCTGACCGTTGCGCACCGTTAATACGGAGTTAAGCAACAGTACTCCTTGGTCCGCCCATTTCTTCAGGTATCCGTGTTGCACCGGTTTGACTCCTAAATCATCCTGCAATTCCTTGTAGATATTTTGTAAAGACGGGGGCACCGGCACTCCAGGGCGCACCGAAAAACTTAGTCCGTGCGCTTGGTGAGGGCCGTGATACGGATCCTGCCCTAAAATAACCACTTTGACCTCCGAAAACGGCGTCCATTCGAACGCTTGGAAAATGTGATACATATCGGGATGGATATTTTGGGTTGCGTACTCCTGCTTTAAAAACTGGTGGAGATTTGCGTAATAATCCTTTTCAAATTCACTTTCTAAAACCTTCTGCCAATCGTTATGAATAATTGTTTTCATACCTCAATCTTCCTCGAACAATTTGTTACTTCCATTCTAACTGATTTCTGAAAAAAATGGCGGGGTTCATGTTAAAATTAGGATAAATATATGGATTGGATGTGCATAACATGATTTCAGTGATTGCTTCAGATATGGACGGAACGTTACTTAACGAAGAAATGCAAATTTCACCAGGTAATGCTGCGGCGATTAAAAAAGCGCAGGACGCCGGAGTTCATTTCGTCGTGGCAACGGGTCGCGAATATCGTGAAGCGAAACCCCTTTTAGAGACTTACGGGCTTTCCGTACCACTCATCACCCTCAACGGTGCCGCAATTTTTGACACCGAAGGCAAAATTCTTGATGAAGTGCCGATTACTAAGCCTAACGCGCAGTTAATCATGCACCAACTCGAGAAACGCGGACTTTACTACGAAATCACCACCAACCAAGGCGTGGTTTCCAACAGTCGGACCCGGCGGATTGAAACGGTCTCTCACCTTTTAGAGACCGTTAACCCAGATACGCCATTCAAACTAGCAGTGGCCATGTCTTCTGCCCGGGTAGAATTAATGAACATCCGGTACGTAGATAATTACCAAGTGCTACTTGACGATCCAAAAATTCAAATTTTGAAGCTGGTTGCGTTTGGTCAAAACGGCCAAAAGGGATTAAAACCCGTCCGGGAAGCTATTCAACAACAGGTTGACGTAGCAATTTCATCATCGTTTGAAAATAACATTGAAATCAACAGTCCCCGTGCGCAAAAGGGACTTGCCGTACAGAATTTTGCGGACCAACTTGGGATTCCGATGTCCCAAGTGATGACGATTGGTGATAACTTAAACGACGCTTCCATGTTGCGCGTCGCGGGCGTTAGCTATGCCATGGGCAATGCAATTCCCGAGATCAAGCGCCTGGCAAACCACCTCACCGTAACTAACAACGAGGATGGGGTTGGAAAAGCCATCCTGGAACAGCTTGCCGAAAATCAATAATAATTAAAAAGAGGCTAAGCCGATGCAGAGATTCTATCTAAAAAGTCAAGGACTAGAAAATAAAGGTGCTACCACGGTTAGCGATGAAAACCATAATTCCAAATACCTTCTAGTTGGCAAATGGGGCATCAAACGTGATGCCCTTTCTGTTTACGATATGCAAGGCCAGCTCCGAGCTGAGCTTAAGCAAATCGCGGTAGGACTATTACCCAAGTTTAAATTGTTCTTAAATAACCACGAAGTTGGAACAGTGACGACTCCCGTAGGCTTCATTCGCGGGCTCTTGTACGTTCACAACCTTCGCTGGATTATTATTGGAGATACCGTTACCTGCCACTTTAAGGTTTTTCATGGCTTAACTAAAATTCTTGAAGTTAACCGCGTTCAAATCAACGGCAGTGCGTATATTGAATTGAACGTTTTCGTAGAATCCAATACGCCACTGTTTATTTGCTTAGCGGCGATTCTCGACCGCTGGATTCAAAAGCGCCCCCCACTTCGGGAACCTAAACTAGTTCGAACTTGGAAGATTGAGTCAGACACGGCTGGCTATAATAATTTTTCGAAGGAGAATTCTAATGCAAATCACTAAGGCCACTACTGAAGACATGCCCCAAGTTGTTGAACTACTCAAAATCATTCTCGATGAAATGGAGCTGCCTTTTTATTTGAAAAACGATCCTCAAGAAGTTACTAAACTATTCGTAGCAACTTTCCAAAGTCCCCTATACCAAGAGGCCGCCGACGTGGTTGTTGCTAAGATGGATAACCAAGTTGCGGGAGTCGCCTTTGGCTATCCAGGCGCTAACGAAGAGAAGTTAAAGGATGAATTTCAAAATCATTTTGACCAAGTTGCCCTCGCTCCTCAGCCCATTTACGAAGAAGCTGAAGCTGACGATGACGAGTGGTACCTCGATTCGCTAGTAGTTAACCCTGATTTCCAAAATCACGGAATCGGTACTAAGTTGCTTAATGCCCTTCCCGAATACGCAAAAGCTCGTGACTTAAAAATGGTTGGGCTATTGGTTGATGATTTGAATCCTGACGCAGAACGCCTTTACCGGCGAATTGGTTTCCAACTCGACCACCGGCAAATTGTTTCTGGTCACCACTACCAACACTTAAAAAAAGAAGTTTAACCTTCTCGAATTCTCATTAAAGCATCCGAAACAAAAAATAGCTATGGATTATCCCCCCCGATGGAGGGAGTTATCCACAGCTATTTTTTATTATTCACTTATCAATAAACGCCGCCCGTTTAACGGTTCTTCAACGCGCGTTCAATTTCCCGTTGTTGGTCACGTTTCTTCAAAGTTTCTCGTTTATCGTATTCGTGCTTTCCTTTAGCAACCCCGATCAGCACCTTCGCAAAACCATGCTTAAGGTAAACTTTTAAAGGCACAATCGTGATTCCTTTATTTTGGCTAGCTTCTTGTAACTTTTGAATTTCTTTTTTGTGCAACAAGAGCTTCCGATTTCGCAACGGATCGTGATTAAACTGATTACCTTGCAAGTATTCACTAATTTGCACGTTCATCAAAATTGCTTCACCATGGCGAATTTGCACAAACCCGTCTCTGAGGGTGATCCGGCGTTCCCGAACTGATTTGATTTCCGTGCCGGTTAACGCAATTCCCGCTTCCATCGTGCTTAAAATGGAATAATCATGGCGAGCCTTTTTATTTTGGGCTAAAGCTTGATCCTTTACCTGTGGTTTTTTAGCCATACGAAACCCTCCTCTTTATTTTTTGTGAGAAGTATTCTTAGAAAAGCGTTTGACGTTTTTATCTTTGTAGAATGGTTTGTTGTTGGAATTATTCGAACGCTGCCCGTTTTGTCGGCGATTTCGGTTACCATTCCGTTGACCGCCCTTGTTACGGTTAAAGGATTGGCGTGGTGGCAACTTAATTTCGCTAGTTGGCGTCTTTTCCGGATGCAACAACTCGAAGTCCACTTCAGCCTGGTCCTTTTCTACCCGCATTAACTTCACCGCAACTGGTAAACCAATTTGGAAGGTCCGGTGGGTGTTACGGCCCACTAGCGCCATTTGATTTTCCACGTATTCGTAGTAATCGTCCTTCATGGTACTAATATGGATTAAGCCTTCAATGGTGTTTTCCAATTCAACAAAAAGTCCGAACTTCATTACGGAACTAACCATGGCGTTAAATTGTTCACCAATGTGGTCGCCCATGTATTCAGCCTTCTTCATACTGTCAACATCGCGTTCCGTATCGATTGCGCGTCGTTCAAGTTGGGAAGTATGTTCCGCAATTTCCGGAATAATGTCCGCGTACTTTTTTTGAGCGTCTTTTCCAGTACCATCTTCCGCATAATGGCGAATCAGCCGGTGAACAAACAAGTCGGGATACCGCCGAATTGGCGAAGTAAAGTGGGTATAGTACTTAGCTGCTAACCCAAAGTGACCTAATGATCTAGCATCGTACTTCGCTTGGCGCATGCTCCGCAGTAACATAACCGAAATCATGGCTTCTTCGCGAGTTCCCGCAACTTTCTTGAGGACGCTTTGCAACATCTTTGGTTTAAGATCCTTAGTGCTTCCCTTAACCACGTGGCCAAAGGTTGATAAGAATTCGAAGAAGGTTAACATCCGTTCGCTATCTGGGGTTTCATGAACCCGGTATAGGAACGGTACGTGGGCGTCGTAGTAATGCTCTGCCACCGTTTCATTAGCAGCCAACATGAAGGATTCAATCATCCGTTCTGAGGTTCCGCGTTCCCGCACCTTAATATCAATTGGGTGCCCATTTTCGTCGACAATGATTTGTGCTTCGTTGTCGTCAAATTCAATGGCTCCGCGTTGTTTACGGCGCTTCAACAGCAGCTTGTGCAACTTGCCCATCATTTCAAACATTGGCACTAAATCTTGGTAACGCTCGATGGTTTTCTTATCGCGTGCTTCCAAGATTTTGTTAACGTCGTTATAAGTCATCCGGGCGTTAGACTCAATGACACTTGGGTAGATTTTATGGCTTAACACTTCGCCATCCGGACTGATTTCCATTTCACAAGTCATCGCTAGCCGTTCTACGTTAGGGTTTAAGGAACAAATCCCGTTAGAAAGCTTCCGCGGTAACATTGGAATTACCCGGTCCGTCAAATAAACACTGGTACTGCGCCGGTATGCTTCCTTATCAAGCGGGGAGCCTTCCTTAACGTAGTGGGAAACGTCCGCGATGTTAACTAGCAAGCGGTAGTTACCGTTGTCTAACTTTTGTAAGCCAACCGCATCGTCAAAGTCTTTTGAATCGTCGCCGTCAATGGTAACCACTACTTCGTTAGTTAAGTCCACGCGACCTTGTTTTTCGGCTTCAGTAACGTAGTCTGGAATTTGAGCAATTTCTTCTTTAACGTCATCCGGAAATTCAGTTGGTAACTCATGTTGGTAAACAACTTCCAGAATATCTACTCCCGGATCGTCGCGGTACCCAATCGTCTTTTCCGCAACCCCTGCAATTAACTTAGGGGCGTTGGGTTTTGGATACTGGGTAACCTGAGCAGTAATCACCGCTCCGTCTTCAGGGTGAATACCGCCTTCTAGCACGTCAAACTCGTAGTTAGACATCTTTTTATCTTTTAGATTAATGTGCCCGAGCACGTTATGAGCAGGGTCTGGAGCAAATTCAAACACTCCCACTGCTTGGGTGAGATGCCGTTTGGTAATTTTCTTAACAATTCCTTCCGGACCCCGGTCGTCGCCTTTTTTAGACGGACGCACGATTTTTACATCGACTTCGTCCAAATTAAGTGCGTAGGCGGTGTGTTCTTCACTGATATAAATATCAGGAATTTCATCGTCTTCTACCGCTACAAAACCAAAGCCGCGATCATTTGCCCGAAAGGTTCCATGAACGAGCAATTGGTTTTGGGGGCGGGCAATTTTAAACTTGTCATCCGCCGTGATTTCTACTTTGTGGGACCGTTCCAACGAAGTTAATTCTTTGACCAATTCGTTGAATACGGACGCCTTTTCTAAACTAAGACCCTTAAACAATTCTTCCGCGGTGAATTTTTGTGTAGGCCGTCGCTCCAAATAATTAATAATTGAAGCTTGAAGTTTACTTGATTCCATTACTTACCTCTATAAATTCATAGTATTAAATAAAAAAGCTAAAGACAAAACCATGCTCGATTTTGTCTTTAGCCATTCCTAATCCGTCCCAAAAATGCCTTAGGACTTCGCTAAATGCAATTTTTTTGTTAGATACGATCGCTTTTAATGGGCCGATACGTAAACCATTGCAATGGTGATAGCAAAAAACAAGAAAAGCAAGACTGCCGTTACTCTTTGCATGAACGCTTCAAATCCACGTGACTTTTGCTTTGAGAATAGGTCACCAGCCCCACCTGTCAATGAAGACATCGCATTATCAGTCTTTGCCGGTTGCATCATAACCGCAATGATTATGACCACTGACAGAATCAATAGAATTGTCATCAGAAGTGAGTACACAAGATGACCTCCTTTGTATTCTAAATAAGTTCTAGTATTAATTTAACATACTTACGGGTGAATTCCAATTTAAACAATAAAAAAAGGATGGACAAAATGTCCATCCTTCTTTTAGATCACTCGAAATGAATTACTTGTTTGTAATATCTTCGCGTGCTTGTGCACTAAGGTTGTAGAATGAGTGGATACCCTTGTATTCTGCAACACCTTCGAGTTGGTCTTCGATCCGCATTAATTGGTTGTACTTAGCAATGCGGTCTGTACGACTCATTGAACCAGTCTTAATTTGACCAGCGTTTGTAGCAACAACCAAGTCAGCGATTGTTGTATCTTCTGTTTCGCCTGAACGGTGAGATACGATAGCTGTGTAACCAGCTTCCTTAGCCATTTCGATAGCTTCCATTGTTTCTGTAAGTGTACCGATTTGGTTAACCTTGATAAGGATTGAGTTAGCAGCACCCATCTTGATACCTTTTGCAAGGTATTCAGTGTTTGTAACGAAGAAGTCGTCACCAACAAGTTGAACTTTCTTGCCAAGTTCTTTTGTGATGCTTGCCCAGTCTTCCCAGTTGTTTTCATCAATTGGGTCTTCAATTGAAATGATTGGGTATTTGTTTACTAAGCCTTCAAGGTACTTAACGAATTCTTCAGTAGTGAATTCTTCACCAGTTGACCAGCGAAGCTTGTACTTCTTGTCATCGTCGTTCCAAAGTTCTGAAGCAGCAACGTCAACAGCGATTGCTACGTCTTTACCTGGCTTGTAACCAGCTTTTTCGATCGCTTTGATCAAGTATTGAAGAGGTTCTTCGTTGTTAGCAAAGTCAGGAGCGAAACCACCTTCGTCACCAACTGAAGTAGCTTTGCCGTCAGCAGCTAAAAGACTCTTCAATGCGTGGAATGTTTCTGAACCCATCCGGATAGCTTCCTTAACAGAAGGAGCACCAACAGGCATAATCATGAATTCTTGGAAGTCCACTTTGTTATCTGAGTGAGCGCCACCGTTGATAACGTTCATCATTGGTGTAGGAAGAACGTGTGCGTTTGATCCGCCAATGTAGTTGTAAAGTGGAATTTGGAGTTCGTCAGCAGCAGCACGAGCAACCGCTAAAGAAACACCTAAGATAGCGTTAGCACCTAACTTACCTTTGTTAGGAGTACCGTCTAACTTGATCATTGCCTTGTCAATTGCGATTTGGTCAGTTACTTCAAAACCAACAATTTCCTTAGCAATTGGGCCGTTAACGTTAGCAACAGCCTTTTCAACACCCTTGCCTTCGTAACGGTTCTTGTCGCCGTCACGAAGTTCAACAGCTTCGTGTTCACCAGTTGAAGCACCTGAAGGAACGATTCCGCGTCCAAAGCCGCCGTCTTCTGTGTAAACTTCAACTTCAACAGTTGGGTTACCACGTGAGTCTAAGACTTCGCGTGCATAAATATCAGTAATAAGTGACATTTTAATATCTCCTCACATTTTATAATCTGCTTATGCAGTTACCATTATATTATATTTCTAGAATTAAATTAACCCTGGTAGTTAACTAATTGTAGGAATGATTCTGGATCGAGTGAAGCACCACCAACAAGGCCACCATCGATGTCTTCTTTGCTCATCAATTCAGCGATGTTTGCAGGCTTAACACTACCACCATATTGGATACGAACTTTGTCAGCAACGGTTTGGTCGTATAACTTAGCAACCGTTTCACGGATTACGTGGCAAACTTCTTGTGCTTGGTCACTTGAAGCAGTCTTACCAGTACCGATTGCCCAGATTGGTTCGTAAGCAATTACGGTATTAGCAACTTGTTCAGCAGACAAGTCTTTAAGAGCGTTAGTAACTTGGCCAGCAACCCATTCGTTAGTTTCGCCAGCTTCGCGTTGTTCAAGCGTTTCACCACAGCAGATGATTGGCTTCATGTTGTTCTTGAAGATTGCCTTAGCCTTCTTGTTGATGTCTTCGTCAGTTTCTTTGAAGTATTGACGACGTTCTGAGTGACCGATAACTACGTAGTTAACGCCCATTTCAGACAATGCTTTTGGACTAGTTTCACCAGTAAAAGCACCTTCATCTTCGAAGTAGCAGTTTTCAGCAGCAGTCTTTAGTTGTTCATCTTTAGAGAATTGTACTAAAGTGTTTAAATCAATTGCAGGAGCAGCGATTACTGATTCTACAACTGAAGCATCTGGTAATTTGCCCTTGATACCTTCCAAGAATTCTTGTGTTTCTTGGGGGTTCTTATTCATTTTCCAGTTTCCAGCAATAATTGGAGTACGCAAAATAAAACATCCTTTCTTAATCACAAAATATGTAACCGAACGGGATTAGCAATCTCCGTGGATTTCCGACCCCATTCAAGTTAATTATTTGTTAGAAATTGCAGCGATACCTGGAAGTTCTTTACCTTCAAGGTATTCAAGTGATGCGCCACCACCAGTTGAGATGTGTGTCAATTGGTCGCCAACGCCTAATTGCTTAACAGCGGCAGTTGAGTCACCACCACCAACGATGGTTGTTGCGTCTGATAGAGTTCCTAAGAACTTACCAACTTCAAGAGTACCCTTAGCGTAGTTGCTCATTTCGAATACACCCATTGGTCCGTTCCATACAACGGTCTTAGCGTCTTTAAGAACGTCCTTGAATTCAGCAACTGACTTAGGTCCAATATCAAGGGCCATGTAACCGTCAGGAATGTCACCTTCAACAACTTTGTGAGGAACATCGTTGTCAAATTTTTCAGCAACAACACTGTCTACAGGAAGAACGATCTTGTCGCCACCCTTAGCAAGGATTTCTTTAGCAACGTCAATCTTGTCAGCTTCAACAAGGGAGTTACCAATGCTCATGCCTTTTGCAGCGTAGAATGTGTATGTCATACCACCGCCGATGATAACTTTGTCAGCTTTGTCAAGTAAGTGGTCGATAACACCAATCTTGTCAGAAACCTTAGCACCACCTAAGATTGCAACGAATGGGTGCTTAGGATCGTCAACAGCTTCACCTAAGAACTTGATTTCCTTTTCCATTAAGAAACCAGCAGCAACTTTCTTGCCTTCTGCCTTCATTGCTGTAGCAACACCAACGTTTGATGCGTGTGAACGGTGTGCTGTACCAAATGCATCGTTAACGAACATGTCGCCAAGTGATGCCCAGTACTTACCTAATTCAGGATCGTTGCCACTTTCCTTCTTGCCGTCAAGGTCTTCGAAACGAGTGTTTTCGAATAACAATACGTCGCCGTCGTTCAAGCCGTTAACTGCGTCTTCTAATTGTGCACCGCGAGTTACGGGAACAAAAGTAACTGGCTTGCCAAGCAAGTCTGAAAGACGTTGAGCAACTGGACGAAGAGTCAATTCTTTCTTGTCTTCTTCCTTCTTGATCCGACCTAAGTGAGAGAAGAGGATTGCCTTTCCACCATTTTCAATGATGTATTTGATGGTTGGTAGTGCGGCTACGATACGGTTATCGTCACCGATCACACCATTTTTAACTGGCACGTTGAAGTCAACGCGCATCAAAACTTTCTTGCCTTTAACATCTAAATCTGAAACTGTTAATTTAGCCAAGATAATTCCTCCTTTTAAGTGAGCAATAAATTATTTTTTCTTAAAAAAAGAGACGGAGGAAGTGACCTCCCTCCGTCTCCAAGACCGATTAGACGGTTTGAAATCTACAAATATTTAAGAATTTAATCTTAAAGAGTAGCAAATTTCAATAAAGTACGTACCATTTGGCAAGTGAAGCCGTATTCGTTGTCGTACCAAGCAACAGTCTTAACTAATTGCTTGTCGCCAGCCTTTGTAACTTCTGTTTGTGTTGGGTCGAAGATTGAACCGTAAGTTGTACCAATGATGTCGCTTGATACAATTTCGTCTTCGTTCCAACCAAATGATTCGTTGCCTTCTGTATGCTTCTTGATTGCAGCATTAACTTCTTCAGCTGTAACATCCTTGTCAAGAATTGAAACAAGTTCTGTTAATGAACCGTCAACAACAGGAACACGTTGTGCATGTCCTTGTAATTTACCGTTCAATTCTGGGATAACAAGGCCGATAGCCTTAGCAGCACCAGTTGAGTGAGGAATTGTGTTAGCAGCAGCAGTACGTGCAGCACGGAAGTTTCCACCACGAACAGGGCCGTCAAGGATCATTTGTGTACTTGTGTAAGCATGGATAGTTGTCATTGTACCAACTTCAACACCAAATTCTTTGTTCAAGAAGTATGCCATTGGTGCCAAGCAGTTTGTTGTACATGAACCAGCTGAAACGATGCGGTCGTCAGCAGTTAAAACATCATCGTTTACGTTGTAAACAACTGTCTTAAGGTCTGAACCAGCAGGAGCTGAGATCAATACACGTTTTGCACCAGCGTCTAAGTGAGCTTGTGACTTTTCTTTTGATGTGTAGAAACCTGTACATTCAAGTACGAAGTCTACGCCGTCTTCCTTAACCCAAGGAATGTTTTGAGCTTGAGGTTCTGCGTAAACGTGGTACTTCTTACCATCAACAACGATAGCGTCATCTGTTGCGCTAACTTCGCCAGGGAAAGTACCATGTGTTGAATCATATTTGAGCAAGTGTGCTAATAATGCAGGACTTGTCAAATCGTTGATAGCAACTACTTCGATATCATTTGACTTTGCACCCAATTCGTGGATACGACGGAATGCCAAACGACCGATACGTCCAAAACCATTAATACCAATCTTTACAGTCATACTAAGATTTCCTCCTTTAGGAATCTAAAAAAATAATTTATTTTAAAAAGTTCAGTCACAATTGGCCTCACTTTTTTAAAATCACGTTTGCGGCACCTTCATCAGTAATTAAAATTGTCTGATGCGGTGCAATTTTCATGTACGACTCAATCGCTTGAGCCTTGTCATGACCACCGGCCACGGCAAATACATGATTGAAATGCTGGACATCCTGTAATTGGAGTCCAATGCGATGAACCTGATATAAGATCCGACCTTCCTTATTATAGAAAGAGCCGAACGCTTCTCCCACGGCCCGCGCCTTCCGCAAATAACTCTTGATTTCGGAGTTAACTCCTCGTCTTTGAGCCATCGCATCTGCTCGGCCAATCCCGTGGATGGCAACCCCGGCATGCACGATTAGGTCCAACACCGGTCTCACCGTTGGTTCATTTAGTAGCGGGTGATATGTGCTTTCACTGAGTTGCTCCGGAATATATAATGACTTAGCTTCCCCTGCGGTCTGCTTGGCCATCGTAGCGGCAACTGAATTAGCTTGCTTAGAAACTGATTCGCCAATGCCGCCCCTTCCAGGAACAAAAATCAACTGGCGGTGCTGTGAGAGCTCTGGTTTAAGCCTCGTCGCTACCGACGCCATCGTCGATCCGCCCATCACCACTATAGTATTATTACCCTCCGGCAATAATTTTGCAAGTGCGTCATTTAAGACAATTCCTAGTTGCTTGGAAACGACCGGGCTCTCCGCTTGATCACCGCGAACAATGAAGCACCGTTCGATATTTAACCGTTCCGCTAATTGCTTTTCTTGGCTAGTTAAGCCCAAGAATCTATTAGCCACCGGTTCCAATCCGTTCATAACCCGACGACCTTCATCCGATAACGACATCCCCGCTGGCGAAGTCTTTAGCAACCCTTGAGACTTTAACACGTCCGTCTGGGACCGTAAAACCCGCTCGCTTAGATGTAGGTGTTCGGATAAAACTCGTCTACCAACTGGAGCCAACAAGTCGATTGATTTTAAAATATCAAATCTTTGTAGAAACTCGCTGATTAAACCCGGGACAACAGACTCTAATAAATCCATTTCATTATCATCCATGTTATCTCCTATATGGGACCTTATTTGTCCAGCTGTGTCATAAAACGACCCAACAACTTAAAAATAAATGGCACACAACCATAAGAACTACTTCTTGTTGCATACCTCACTTACAAATCAAATTATAACAAGCTCCCCATTATTTTGCAAATTTGCCTGCCTAAATATTCTATTTAATTTTAAGCTTATTTTTCCAGATAGCGTTTTCGTTTTGATGACGACGGGATTCCCAACGCTTCCCGATACTTAGCGACCGTTCTGCGGGAGATCGTGACCCCCTGCGCCTTTAGCTGCTTTTCAATTTTAGCGTCTGAAATGGGTTTTTCCTTATCTTCTTGATCGATAATTTCCTTAATCTTTAGCTTGGCCGCATCGGCGGAGACGTCACTAGTCTGGTTAACCGCATTGCTGAAGAAAGAACGTAATTCGAAGGTTCCAAAGGGCGTTGCAATATACTTGCCATTAACTGCACGTGAAACCGTCGATTCGTGTAAATGTAATTTATTGGCCACGTCTCGTAGCATCAACGGACTTAATTCTTTACTCTTCTGAAGGAAAAAGTCTTGTTGCCGCTCAAAAATTATCTTGCCCACCCTTAAAATGGTATCTTGGCGTTGCGTCAAGCTTTTGGCAATCCAATCGTATTCGCGTTTTTTCTCATTTACGTAGCTGCTTACTTCATCGTCAGCCTTTTTACGTAATTGTTCAAAGTATTCCTGTGAAAAACTGACCCGTGGTCGCGAAGCTTTCGATTGGATTAGTCGGGGTTCGCCATTTTCCAACTTAAAAATTAAATCTGGCGTAATGTATCCGCGATCTTGCTTACCAAAGCCCGCTCCTGGATTCGGGGTTAAAGTGCGCACGTAGTCGAAAACTTCTTGAACCTCAGCCAATGTAATGTCGTACCGCTGAGCAATCTTTTCCCAATTACGGTCAACTAAGTCGTCAAACGACTCTTCTAAGACCATATAAGCGATCTCAGGCGAACCCTCGTCATTTTCAGTTTGGAGCATTAATGATTCTTGCAGAGTTCGGGCACCGACCCCGGGCGGATCCAATTGCTGCAAAAGCGTGATCGCATCCATGATGGCAATGTCATCAGCCTGCGTTTTTTGCTTAATTTCGTCTTTCGTGATCCGTAAATAACCATTCTGGTCAACGTAATCCAATAGGAAAAGAACCAACTTCCTTAGTGGCGTATCCCGCATGGTTAGATGGACTTGATCCAGTAAATAATCAAATAATGATTGTTCCGTATCGCTAGCAATTTGATTCATAAAGGTCTCATGCGTGTCGGAATTTTTCGATACCTTGCTTAAAGGCCGTTCTTCAGCTACTTCAACGGTAATTAAGGGGTTGTCCATTTCCTTTTGTTTCAAGAAATTTTGCAACTCTTCAGCATTGTATTGCAGCATTTGAATTGACTGCTGTAGTGTTTGCGTCATTGCCAAACGTTGCACTTGCTTCTGCTGTTGCGTTTGGTTTTGCGTAAATCCTTGCTTCATTACCATAAAATTTTTCTCCATAATTCTATTATTTTTAGCTTGTTTTTTTTGCCAACATAATGTAAAATTTATTTTGTTAAGCGCCGTTAGTGTAATGGATAGCACGTGAGATTCCGGTTCTCAAGATCGGGGTTCGACTCCCCGATGGCGCATTTTTTTATATTCTGAAACGTGAAAGTACTGAGATGGCGAGTAATCGTCATCATCAGTTCCTGATATCTGTTATTAGTAATTTAATAATTGCTGATGACAGATATTTTTTTATAAACAACTTACCATTTTGATAAGCCCTTCTTTAACGTCGATTATATACTAGTAATAGCGCTTTATCCATGATAAACCCGTATTTAGTGTTCCAGCACAGGTTTTAACAAGTATTTTAATTTCTTTCCCCCATCCTTCCTTCCCTATCAGAGCTAGATCGTGCTTTTGAAGCATTAATTTTAATGAATGAGCAAAAACATTTGACCTTTTTTGACCAATGAGATAAACTAAAGCCATGGTTAGTAATTAATACTAAATCTTTATCCGAAAAGGAGGCTACTAAGTTATGAACTTGGTTCCAACCGTTATTGAACAATCATCACGTGGCGAACGTGCTTATGATATTTACTCACGACTATTAAAAGATCGGATTATTATGTTATCAGGTCCAATTGACGATGATTTGGCTAACTCAATCATTTCTCAATTACTATTCCTTGATGCACAAGACTCTGAAAAAGACATTTACCTTTACATCAACTCTCCAGGTGGCGTAGTTACTGCTGGATTGGCAATCTACGACACGATGAACTTTATTAAAGCTGACGTACAAACCATCGTAATGGGAATGGCTGCTTCGATGGCCAGTGTTTTAGCTTCTTCTGGTACAAAGGGCAAACGTTTTGCATTGCCTCATTCAGAAGTTATGATTCATCAACCTTCTGGTGGTGCTCAAGGTCAACAAACCGAAATTGAAATTGCTGCTGAACAAATTTTGAAGACTCGGAAAGAGTTAAACAAAATTTTGGCAGAAAATTCTGGTCAACCGCTAGAAAAAATCAATCTTGATACGGAACGGGATAACTACCTCTCTGCGCAAGACGCAGTTGATTATGGTTTGATCGACGGTATCATGGAAAAGAACGCAAGCCTTAAGTAAGCAATCTTACTGATACTTGCAAAGCAAAAGAGCTTGGAAATCGTTTTTGATTTCCAAGCTCTTTTTTATCTATAGTTTAATTTCCTAAACCGCTAACCATCACTTTGTACCGAAATTCATACCATTCTTCGGCCATTCGGGCTTCCCCTTCAATTTCTTCTTCCAAAGCAGAGAAGCGCCGTTCTACATCGGCATTTGGGAAAATGTAATGTTCGGGATCTTCCTTGCTTTTCATTTCTAGCCAACCCCAGAAATTATCTTCAATTAAATAGCCGCCACTGGACAGCGTCTTAATAATTGTACCCATCCGGCCATCCCATAGCTGAACAAATTGATATTCTTTATACTTCACTTTTGCTCATCCCCCATCACTCACTTATTAAAGAAGAGACTGTAACATTACGTTCCAGCCTCTTCTGCTTATACACCTATATTAAATTTTATCTACAGAAATTACAACGAAATTGCTGAGTTCAAGCCATCTAATTTGTAGAATCCATAGTTATTAATGCAATTAACAATGCTGCTTACGTAAGTAGGTGCCGTTGCGTAACCGCCAGCTTTGATTGCTTTAACTGATTCAACGTAGTTGTGCGCATGGTTAGAAAATGCATTTGCGTATTGTGGACGTGATTCTAATTTCTTAGCGTAGTCCGCAATCGAATCCTTGAATGAATCGTATTTTCTGAACGCAGCTGAAATAGTTACTACCCGACCGTTAATAACTTCTTGAGTATTCTTGGTATAGGTTGCACCATGCCATGTGCTGTCTGCCTTAATTCCAAAGAGGTTGTGTGCTTCTTGAGCCAAAGTTGAAGCACCATAAGCACTTTCTACAACGGCTTGTGCCATTGCAACGGAAGCGTATAAATGATTGTTTTGGCAAACGTTCATTACGTCTGCTGCAATGCTGTTAACAAAGTTAGTTTGAGCAGCCGTCCAGTTTTGGTTGGTAAAGTGGTAATTGATACCGTTGTTGTTGTGGTTATTATTGCTGTTGCTATTGTTATTATTGGATGAACCTGGAACGTATACGTCACCCTTATTAATCCAACTAATAACCTTATCTAACAAGAGGCGGTTACCGTTCATTTGGATAACTTTGTAAGTCTTACCCTTTACACCGTAGTAGATGTTTTGGCCGGTTGCCCAACGTTTAGCAGACGGCTTGATGGTTACGTTTGTACCAACCCGGATCGTACCATCGTTATTATTAGCGTGGTTATTATTGTTGTTATTGTTATTTTGCGAACCGTTTGAACCAGGAAGGTGAACATCACCCTTGTTGATCCAGCTGATTACCTTATCCAACAATAGCCGGCTACCGTTCATTTGAATAACCGTGTAAGTCTTACCCTTTACACCGCTATAAATATTTTGACCAGTTGCCCAACGCTTAGCATTGTTATTGATGGTAACTTTTGAGCCAACGTGGATTGATTCTGTATTACCGTTATTATTGTGGTTATTGCCATTATTATGGTTTTGGTTGCCAGAGTTATTGTTATTCGAGTTCGAACCAGGAACGTGAACGTCGCCCTTGTTAATCCAGCTAATTACCTTATCCAATAAAAGACGATTTCCGTTAGTTTGGATAACCTTGTAGCTCTTGCCCTTTACACCACTGTAGATGCTTTGACCAGTTGCCCAGTGGCTAGCATTGTTGTTAATGGTAACCACGGTACCAACCTTAATGTCCGCATTGTTAGTAGTGTGATTATTATTATGATTGTTTGACGAACCGGAATTAGAACCCGCCTTGTAAACATCACCGTCGTTAATCCAGCTGATTACTTGATCTAACAACAACTTGTGACCATTAGTTTGGATAATCTTGTAAGTATGACCCTTAACCCCATTGTAAATGGATTGACCAGTTGCCCAGTGAGAAGCACTGTTCTTGATGGTAACCTTGTCGCCTACATGGTAGCTTTGGTTATTTTGGTTGCCATGGTTATTTGAAGAGTCATTTTGGTGGTTATTATTTTGGTTGTTTTGATTATCATTTTGGTGATTATCATTTTGATTATTGTTTTGGTTGTCGTTAGCAGCATCATTATCGAAACCATATGCCAAATCATGCGCAAACTGTTCCTTGGTAATTCCATGAGTACCTAAGTAACCGTATGGGTCAACGTGATTTCCCCAAACATGTTCGGTAACCCAAACATGTGACTTGATTCCAGTGTATTCATCACTATCCAAAGTTGTTGGAATATTCCACTTCTTTGCGGAATCACGGAGTAAGTTAACGTAAGTTTGGTAGTCCTTCTTGAATTGGCTATCCGAGTAAGTTTGTGCTAATTCAACTTGAACGGGAGCATTTTCGTTAGCCCATTTACCAGCACCCCAAGCAACGTACCCTTCTTCTCCAACGGCGTATACCCGTCCACCATCTCCAACGATGTATTGAACGTAGGTTTCACTACTATCCCATTCCCGCTTTTCGTAGATAGCAACGTCGCGAGCAGATGAGTATTGTCCAACGGCATGGGCAACGATAATTTTATTGTTAGTCTTTTGATCGCTACCTTCGTTATCAGCTAACCGATATGTATTATCAATCGTGTAGTCCTTCGATGAGTTATCGGTCTTCTTTTCTGCAGTTTTTTCCGCTTTAGCGTCTTTTTGGGCAGCTTCAGAAACCGCACTTGAATTAACCGAAGTTTTAGCTGCGGCTGAACTTGATTTCACGTTAGCTGCTGAAGATACGGCTTCCTTAGCTACGCTGTCCTTAACGGCTGCTGAAGTAACCGTCTTGCTTGCTGCCGAGCTTGGAGCTGCAGGACTAGCTACACTAGTACTTACCTTTTTAGCTGCACTAGAAGCTGGGGCTGCTTTAACTGCATTAGCTGAAGCGGCTTCCTTAGCTGGTTTTACTGCTGAAGAAGTAGTTGCTTTGGTTCCAACTTTTGCTGCAGCAGAATGTTGGTCAGCCTTTGCAGTACTATCCGCGTTAACCTTTGCTGCAGATTGAGCAGCACTAGGAGCTGGGGCTGCAGATTGTGCTGTAACGGCAGCTGAACTAGCTTTGACAGTCGCTGGCTTAGCTAACGTAACTTGCTTTTCGTTAACCGGAGCCGTCTTGGTCTGTTGATCAAGTTGACTTGCAGAATTAGTGTTAGCTTGCGCATCGCTATCCGCATGTGCTTTTTCAGCATTAGTATTGAGTGCTACCAAACCCAAACTAGCTGTAGCGATACTTGCGAATGCCCACTTCTTCCCTGACTTAAACATTTTGTAATGCTTTTTGATTTCCATATATTAACTACTCTCCTATATCCAAACCTTTTCGGCGTTGATTTATATATCCCCTTAAGGATAGCACATCTGTTTATTAAAACGTTTTACATTATAGTTACAAAGTCCGTAGTGTAGCGCTTTTGGCACATTTTACTTGCAAAATAAAAATACGCGAAGTTAACAGCATTCCTGTCCATCCCCGCGTATTTTAGATAAATTTATATTCATTGCTCTTATATTAACTAATGCAAAAGTTTTTAAGAAATATTTTTTATCGTAAAAACCTTTAAGCGCGCAACTTCTCTGCATACTGATTAATCTTTCTTAACCGGTGGTTAACCCCCGATTTAGAAATTGGCCCACCCGGCACTAGTTCGCCAAGCTCTTTCAAACTAACTTCCCGGTGTGCTAACCGTGTCTTCGCGATGTCGCGTAGCTTAGGCGGCAACTCGTCGAGTCCCACCACTTCATCAATGTACTGGATGTTATTAATCTGCTTCATCGAAGCGTTGGCAACTTTATTCATATTAGCATTTTCGCAATTTACCAACCGATTAACCGAATTACGCATATCCCGCATAATTCGAACATCTTCGAATTTTAACATTGAATTGGTTGCACCAATTAGTTGAAGAAAATCTGCGATGTGTTCGGCTTCCTTCAGGTAAACAATATAGCCGCTTCGGCGCTCCGTTGTCCGGGCGTTGAGGTGGTACTGATTGATCCAATCCGCAATCATTTGATTATGGGCTTCGTAAAGCGAATAGATTTCCAAATGATAGCGACTAGTTTCGGGATTATTAACTGAACCTCCCGCTAAGAAGGCCCCCCTTAAATACGAGCGTAGCTCCGATTCAGTTGATAGGAGCCCCTCCGGAACGGTTTCGTTAATTTGAAAATCGTCCTTTAAAATTGATAAATCGTTAAGTAGTTGCTGAGCGCCCGTCCGCAAACGCACAATGTAAAGGTTGTTTTTCTTCAGCTTCATCTTACGACGCACACTTAACTCTGCTTCTAAGTGGTAGAAGTTTTTTAGTAGCGAGTAAATTCGCCGTGCAATCGCCGGATTTTCCGTCTGAGTATTTAACACTAACTGCCGATTATTAATTCCAATTGAACCGTTCATCCGGATCAACGCCATCAATTCGGCCTTTGCGTTATGTTCGTGGACTTCCAAGTTAGTCAGCTCTTTTTTTACTTCACTGGCATAAGACACGACCACACCTCCTATGCTTGTTTCTTAATTGGGTTGCTACAGATGTGCATTAGCTCATCGACCACTTTTTCACCATCATGGAAAGCACCGCCGTCACGCAGTTTCAAAAAGTTGTCCGAAATTACTCGTACCCCTTGCTCGCGGAGTCCTTTAAAATTATGAATTACTTGTTTGGAAACTTCGTCATAACGGTTAAAATCCATGTACGATTCAGGAACTTTTTCGGTATTAACCAGCACGGTATCCACAAAGTTCCGACCTAGATGTTGGTTTAAAACGTGCACGTGGTCGGCATCGGTAAAGCCGATTGTTTCGCCTTTTTGAGTCATAATGTTGCAAATGTAAACAATTTCCGCTTGGGTCGCTAAAACGGCCTTGCGAATGTCTTCAATCATTAGGTTTGGCAAAATACTAGTGAATAGACTTCCTGGGCCTAAGATAATTTCGTCAGCTGCTTCAATAGCTTCTAGGGCTTCTGGAACGGCCCGCGGCTTTTTATGCTCACTCCAGGGATTGTTTTCGACCCACACCTGTTTAACATCCTTGTGGGCCGCGGTAATTTCTGATTCACCTGCTAAGCTCGTGCCATCCGTAAACTTAGCGTGCAACACTAGCGGTTCAGCACTTGCCGGATAAATATGTCCTTCAATTTGAAGCATTCGCGATAATTCTCGGATTGCAGGGTCAATTCCGCCCCGCATTTCAGAAAGTGCGGCGATAATTAAATTACCAATCGCATGTCCGGCAAGAAAGTTATCTTCACTTTTAAAGCGGTATTGGAAAATGTCCTTGAGTTCGGGCGGCATGTCCGACAAAGCCACCATGACGTTCCGAATATCCCCTGGCGGAACCACGTTAACGTAGTCTCGAATGATTCCCGAAGAACCTCCGTCATCTGCCACCGTAACGATGGCGGTCACGTCTGCATTGCGTTTGTGTAGCTCGTTTAAGATAACTGGAAGGCCGGTCCCGCCCCCGATTACCACAATTTTAGGTCCCTTGATTTTACTCATGAGCGATTTACCGTTTCCTTTCGCTTATTTACATCTCGGTGAGAAATGTGAGTAACGTAGTGCTTAGCTAAATCATTTCCTAACCGCTCCGCAATCGCTACTGAACGATGTTGCCCACCGGTACAGCCAATCGCGATCGTCAAATTCGACTTTCCCTCTTGTTGGTACCCCGGCATAATATCCATCAACAGCTTTAAATAAGCTTGGTAAAATTTTTCCGTAGCCGGCTGGTTCATTACGTAATCGTACACCGGTTGATCGGTTCCCACCTGATTTTTTAGTTCCGGCACGTAGTATGGGTTAGGCAAAAAACGCACGTCCATAGTGATGTCTGCGTCAATCGGTAACCCGTATTTGTAGCCAAACGAAACTACTTCAATATGGAATTTAGGAACCGTTTTGTTGGTTGAAAATTGGTTAAAAATTTTACTTCTTAATTCGCGAGGCGTTAAATTGCTAGTGTCAATCACCAGCTGGGCCTCCGACTTGATTGGGGCAAGCAGTTCGCGTTCTTTGCGAATTCCGTCCGCTACCCGACCGTCCATCGCTAGCGGATGTGCCCGTCGAGTTTCCTTGTAACGCGCAATTAATTCCTCATTAGTTGCATCCAGGAACAAGATGTCACGATTAATTCCCGAAAGTGCTTGGGTATCAGTCAGCATCGTGACGACTTGTTCGTAAAATGCATCCGAACGTAAATCAACTGCTAAGGCAACTTTGGTGATGTTGCCATTTTCTTTAATTAATTCCCAAAATTTTGGTAACAGTGCTAACGGCATGTTATCAACGCAAAAGAAGCCCATGTCTTCGAAACTTTGCATTGCGACAGTTTTTCCGGCACCGCTCATTCCCGTTACCACTACCAATTTCAATGATTCGTTCATAATGATTCCCCCATTCCAAGGTAACAACTTCTCCAGTATAACACATCCGGGCGTGTCATTTTTTAAATGATACCACGAAAACTTGGCGACCACCAAAAGTCATCGCCAAAAATCCCCGCGGTACTACAAAAAAGCGGAAATCTAACCAATCTAATGGTCTAATTTCCGCTTAAGATTTGATAAAATTACTTTTTCTGTAGCTTGCGATCTCGTTCTAAAACAGGTTTCAAATATTGACCCGTATAGCTTTCGGCCACTTCCGCAATTTCTTCGGGGGTTCCGGTAGCCACGATTTGTCCGCCACCGTCGCCGCCTTCTGGTCCTAAATCAATTAGGTGATCTGCTGTTTTAATAACGTCTAAATTATGTTCAATTACCAAAACAGTGTTGCCATTATCCACTAGGCGTTGTAAAACATCTAACAACCGCTTAATGTCATCAGTATGCAACCCGGTAGTTGGTTCGTCTAAAATATAGAAGTTTTTTCCGTTAGCTTTTTTATGCAATTCAGCAGCTAACTTCATCCGTTGCGCTTCGCCTCCGGATAGGGTAGTTGCGGATTGCCCTAAATGCACGTATCCTAACCCAACGTCAATGATGGTTTGAAGCTTGCGGGCAATTTTAGGAATTGGCGCAAAGAACTTAGCAGCTTCTTCAACGGTCATATCCAAAACTTCCGCGATGTTCTTCCCCTTATACTTAACTTCTAAAGTTTCAGAATTGTACCGGGTGCCATGACACACTTCACAAGGAACGTAAACGTCCGGCAGGAAATTCATTTCAATCTTCAGAATTCCGTCACCCTTACATGCTTCACAACGACCGCCCTTTACGTTAAAGCTAAAGCGGCCCTTTGTGTATCCACGTAGCTTAGCTTCGTTAGTTTGCGCAAACAGTCCGCGAATATCATCAAACACGCTCGTGTAAGTTGCCGGATTACTCCGGGGGGTTCGTCCAATTGGGGTTTGGTCAATGTTAATAACCTTTTCAATGTTCTTGATTCCGCTGACCGACTTATACTTACCAGGCTTTTCCGAATTCCGGTTAAGCTTTTGTGCCAAAACTCGTTTCAACACCATGTTTACCAGGGTAGACTTGCCAGATCCCGAAACCCCGGTAACGGCAATAAACTTTCCTAATGGGAACTTCACGTCAATGTTTTTCAAGTTGTTTTCTTGAACGCCCTTTAGTTGGATTGCCAAGCCGTTACCATCCCGCCGTTCAGTAGGGACTGGAATCGACTTCTTACCAGCTAAATATTGTCCGGTAAGCGATTTACGACTGCGTTCAACCTGTTTGGGAGTCCCCGCGGCCATTACTTCGCCACCATTTTCTCCGGCGCCTGGACCAATATCAATCAAATAGTCTGCTGCCCGCATGGTATCCTCGTCATGTTCTACGACAATCAAGGTGTTGCCGAGATCACGCATCTTTTTCAAGGAACTAATCAAGCGATCGTTATCCCGTTGATGCAACCCAATCGAAGGTTCATCCAGGATATATAGTACTCCAGATAAGTTCGAACCAATTTGGGTAGCTAACCGAATCCGTTGCGCTTCGCCTCCGGAGAGGGTCCGTGCCGACCGACTTAAGGTCAGGTATTCCAACCCCACGTTCCGTAAGAAGTTCAACCGGTCCCGGATTTCCTTCAAAATTGGCGTTGCAATGACGGTGTCTTGTTCCGAAAAATTAAGTTTTTCAAAAAAGGCCGTACAACGATCGATCGGTAATTCAGAAACCTCACCAATGTGTTGACCAGCAATCTTAACCGCCCGCGCCTTCCGATTAAGGCGATAACCGTGACAAGTTTGACAAGTTAACTCCCGCATGTATGACCGCATTTGGTCACGCGTGAAGTCACTGTTAGTTTCTTGATAACGGCGGTTGACATTATTAATGACCCCTTCAAATTCGGTATCGACATCCCGCACTCCTCCAAAGTCATTTTCGTAATGAAAATGGAATTGCTTTCCCTTGGATCCGTATAAAATTAGTTGCCGTGCATCCTTCGATAGGTCCTTGAACGGCGTGTCCATATCGATGCCAAAACTTTCCGCCGCCTGTTCCAGTAATTTTGGATAATACTGGGAGCTAATTGGATTCCAAGGAGCCAAAGCCCCTTCCCGCAACGTTTTATCCTGATCAGGAACTACTAAGTCCATATCAACTTCCAGTTTAACCCCGAGCCCGTCACAATCTGGGCAGGCACCAAATGGAGCGTTAAATGAAAACAACCGGGGTTCCAACTCTCCCACCGTAAATCCACAAATTGGGCAAGCATAGTGTTCTGAAAATAGAATGGGGTCTCCGCCAATCACATCGGCGGTCGCGTATCCTTTACTTAATCGTAAAGCCGCTTCAAATGAGTCAAAGAGTCGGGAATGAATCCCCTCCTTAACCACAATGCGGTCAATGACAACGTCGATGGAATGGGCCTTGCTCTTTTCTAATTCCGGAACTTCTTCAACATCCATGGTTTCACCATCAACCCGAACCCGCACAAAACCTTCCCGCTTGATGCTGGCAAACACCTTTTTATGTTGCCCTTTTTTAGCGCGCACGATTGGGGAGATAATTTGTACTTTAGTTCGTTCGGGAAGTTCCATAACCCGATCCACCATTTGTTCAACCGTTTGGCTAGTAATGATCGTTCCATCGTTTGGACAGACGGGAGTTCCCACCCGCGCCCAGAGTAAGCGCAGGTAATCGTTAATTTCCGTAACGGTTCCCACCGTGGACCGGGGGTTCTTCGAAGTAGTTTTTTGGTCAATTGAAATTGCCGGGCTCAACCCGTCAATCGAGTCCACGTCGGGTTTGTCCATCTGGCCTAAAAATTGCCGAGCGTATGCCGATAAACTTTCCACGTAACGACGTTGCCCCTCCGCGTATAGCGTATCGAAAGCAAGCGAACTTTTCCCTGAACCAGATAAACCAGTTACCACCACTAATTTATTTTTCGGAATGGTAACGTCAATATTTTTTAAGTTATGTGCTCGCGCACCGTGAATGATAATCTTATCATTTACCAAACGGAATTCCTCCTAATCAATCTGGGCTTTTAATTCCAATACCGTATCACGCAGATTAGCAGCCCTTTCGAAATCAAGTTCTTTAGCTGCCGCGCGCATTTGGTCTTCCAGACTTTCAATCATTTCTTTTTGGTCTTTACGATCCATATCCGCGAAGTCCACATCCAAAAAGTCGTCCTTTTCACCAGTGTCTTCCGTCTCCGTGGTAGCTGAGATTAGCGAACGGATATCTTTCTTAATCGTGTGCGGGGTAATCCCGTGTTCCTTATTGTATGCTTCCTGAATCGAGCGCCGCCGCGCGGTTTCATCGATGGTTTCCTTCATGGATTGGGTAACGTGGTCGGCATACATAATTACGTGTCCGTGTTCGTTACGCGCCGCCCGTCCAGCCACCTGAATCATGGAACGGGTGTTACGTAAGAAGCCTTCCTTATCGGCATCTAAAATTGCCACCAGCGAAACTTCCGGAACGTCAATTCCTTCCCTAAGCAGGTTAATTCCGACCAAGACGTCGTACTTGCCCAGTCGTAAATCACGAATAATGCGAGTTCGCTCCAGCGTCTTTACGTCACTATGCAGGTAGGCCACTTTAATCCCCATATCCTTTAGATAATCGGTTAAGTCTTCGGCCATCTTCTTCGTCAAGGTAGTTACAAAGACCCGTTCGTCTTTTTCTACCCGTTGGTTAATTTCGCCAAGCAAATCATCCATTTGGCCCATAATTGGCCGCACTTCAATAGTCGGATCCAATAATCCCGTTGGCCGAATGATTTGTTGTACCACGTGGTCCGTCCTAGCAGTCTCGTAGTCCCCGGGAGTTGCGGACATGTAAACCACTTGATGAACGTGTTTTTCAAACTCCTCAAGCTTCAACGGCCGGTTATCTAACGCACTTGGTAACCGGAACCCGTAGTCAATTAATTGTTGCTTCCGGGCCCGGTCCCCGTTATACATCCCGCGAACTTGCGGCATGGTAACGTGGGATTCGTCAACTACCAGTAGGAAATCGTCTGGGAAGAAGTCCAGCAGCGTGTACGGCGGTTCGCCGGGTTTGCGCCCGTCCATGTGCCGGGAATAGTTTTCAATTCCGTTGGTATAACCCATTTCTCGCAACATTTCGATATCGTAAGTGGTCCGTTGCTTCAGTCGTTGGGCTTCCAATAACTTACCCTGGCCTTCTAACTCTGCAAGCCGGTCCTTTAATTCCGCTTCAATTCCTTCGATAGCGTGTTCCATCCGGTCTTCGTTAGTCATAAAGTGGGTTGCCGGGAAAATGGTGATGTGATCGCGATCACCAATAATTTCTCCAGTTAAAGCGTCCATCTCACGCATCCGGTCAATCTCATCGCCAAAGAATTCCACCCGGATCGAGTGGGCTTCGTTAGCGGCCGGGAAGATTTCCACCACGTCGCCGTGCACTCGGAAACGCCCCCGTTGAAAATCAATGTCATTTCTTTCATATTGAATGTCGACTAATTCTCGGAGTAATTGATTACGGTCAATCTCTTGCCCCACGCGTAGTGATAAGGCTTGGTCGCGATATTCGCGCGGGTCCCCTAAACCAAAGATACTCGAAACTGAGGCCACCACAATCACGTCGTTCCGTTCCAATAGCGAGCTCGTCGCCGAATGCCGCAGCTCATCGATTTCGTCGTTAATGGACGAATCTTTTTCAATATAAGTGTCACTAGAAGGCACGTATGCTTCGGGTTGGTAATAGTCGTAATAACTAACAAAATACTCAACTGCGTTATTTGGGAAAAATTGTTTGAATTCACCATACAATTGTCCAGCGAGCGTCTTGTTATGTGATAAAATCAGCGTCGGCTTGTTGACCTGCTGAATTACGTTTGAAATGGTAAAAGTCTTTCCAGTTCCGGTCGCACCCAAAAGAATCTGTTCTTTTTCACCCTTCTGGATCCCATCAACTAGTTGTTTAATCGCCGTCGGTTGGTCTCCGGTAGGCTGGTACTTAGAAACTAGTTCGAACTGCCGATTTTCCTCGCGTTCAATCATTATTTTTCCCCCATTCACACAAAAAAACTGAGATGAACCCCGTTAGGTTCTGGCTCTCAGCCATTTGATTATTAACGTTTGAGTTACTGCCACTATTCTATCACACCGAACATACTTTCGCTATTTTTTTGCTATTGAATAATTGTGCGACTAATTTTTTCTAATTTTAGTTGGTCCGTAAACTCTTCATTTAACAATTCGGGTAAAACTTTTTCGAGGAAGTATTGCACACTCGGCATGTCCTTATATTTAACAATCGTGGTTAAGCTCTCCTTATAAATGTCAGTATAAACGTCTTCCGGATTTCCCTTTTGGATTTCACCAAACGATTCGTAAAGCAAGTCAATCTTATCCGCTACCGCTAAAATTTGGCCTTCGATCGTGTCATCCTTGCCCTCTGACAAACGCCGTTCGTAAGCAGCTTGGAATTCAGCAGGAATTTCATTTTTAATGAAGTTATCCTTCATTGAATCTTCTACATTCGCCAGCATCTTCCGCAAGTCGGCCGTGGCATACTTAACCGGCGTCTTGATGTCGCCGATAAACCGTTCGTTATAGTCGTGATTAAGGGATTTTTCATAAAGTAAACGCCAATTAATTTGGTTTCCTGCATGTTCTTCCACGTCGCCTAAAAATTGAGCGATTTCCGCCACTTTGAAGGAATGTTCCGCGACCGAGTGCTTTTGGTACTTAAAAAAGCCCGGTGCCCGATAGATCGTTTCTAAATTGCTTAAACTCTTAAAAAATTGATGCATCCCCATAAAAAATTCCCCCTAAATAAATTTAAATTGTTAACATACTATCACAAATAAACTGGAATGTGAAAGTTTTCCGCCGAGGAACAAACTTGGCTTAGCACCCCCTTTTAAAACAGCTGGAAACTAAAAAAGATCCGGCCGTTAGCCGAATCTTTGCTTATTGAGTTATCAAATTGATGGATAAGTTTAAACGTGCTCCGGTACCTAGCTTTCTCCGGTTAACCAAATTTTAGGTTCGATCGCTCAAACCGCGATCAAACCTAACATCTAGTTAAACTTGCGCTTCACTGCTATATAGCCGAAACGTGCTCCGGTACCCAGTTTTCTCCGGTTAACCAAATATCGGGACCAATCGCTCAAACCGCGATTAGTCCCGATATTCAGTTAATCCTCAAAATCTACCCGGGTCCCTGCGCACTCTAGTTTATCAACCCATCAATTGCCTTTTCATAGTTTTCGATCTTCTTCAAGGTTGCTTCTTCACTTTCGCCTACCGCTCCGATATAGAACTTAATCTTTGGTTCCGTTCCGGATGGGCGGATCGCAATCCATGAGCCATCTGCCAACTTAAACTTCAAAACGTCCGCCTTTGGCAATTCGATTGGCGAAGTTTCGCCATTATCTGCGTACTTAGTTTGACTTAAGAAGTCTTGGGTTTCAACCACCGCAACGTCGTCAAAATGGTCTGGGCGTTCTTCACGAACCTTTTCCATGATTGCTGCCATCTTCGCTTTACCATCCACACCAGGGAAATCTTTTGAAATGGTTTTTTCTTCATGGTAGCCATACGTTGTGAAGAGGTTTTGCACCCCATCATAAAGGGTTTGACCCTTACTCCGGTAATAAGCGGCAATTTCCGCCAATAGTACAATCCCTTGAATGGCATCCTTATCCCGAACAAATGGCCGAACAAGGTAGCCGTAACTTTCTTCAAAGCCAAACATAAAGGTGTGTTCGTTGGTTTCTTCATAATGTTTGATTTGATCGGCAATGTACTTGAATCCGGTCAAAACGTCAATCATTTCTACGCCGTGAGCTTCCGCAATCCGGGTTGCTAATTCACTAGAAACGATTGATTTTACGGCTGCAGCGTTCTTTGGTAAGTCTCCAGCTTCATCGTGGGCGGTTAAAATGTACTCTAACATTACCGCCGCAATTTGGTTTCCGGTCAATAACTTGTAATCGCCATTTGGTAAACGAACGGCCGCACCTAGCCGATCCGCGTCAGGGTCCGTCGCAATCAAGAGGTCTGCTTGCTGCTTTTTACCTAACTCAATCGCCAAATCAAAAGTTTGGGCAAATTCCGGATTGGGGAATGGTGTTGTGCCAAACTCAGGATCCGCAATGGCTTGCTTTGGTACCATCGTGTAATCTTTGAAACCGGCATTTTCAAGGGCACGGCCGCCGACTACCTTTCCGGTTCCGTGAAGTGGCGAATAGATCAACTTCATATCTGCGCCATATTTTTTAATAAGGTCGTGGTTGATGGAAACCGTCTTTACTTGTGCAAGATATTTCTGGTCAATATCTTCGCCGATCAAGGTCATTAAGCCCTTTTCACGGAGTTGGCCTTGCGTCAAAGCTTTTACGCCAAAAATATCGGTGACCTTCCGAATGTATTCAGTAATCCGGTCCGATTCCATTGGTGGCATTTGTCCGCCATCCGGACCGTAAATTTTATACCCGTTATATTGTTTAGGGTTGTGGCTAGCCGTAATCATAATACCAGCGTAGGTATCGAGTTCACGAACCGTAAAAGAAAGTTCGGGAGTAGGCCGCATACTATCAAACACGAACGTTGGAATGTTGTGGTTGCCTAAAACACCCGCAGCTTCTAAAGCAAATTCTTGCGAATGGTAACGGGAGTCAAAACTAATTGCTACTCCCCGTTGCTTGTCTTCGGGAGTTAGCGTGTCCATGAAGTTAGCTAAACCTTCCGTTGCCTGACGAACCGTGTAAATGTTCATCCGGTTGATTCCCGGACCCATTACCCCCCGCATTCCTGCAGTTCCAAATTCCATCGGTGCATAAAAAGCTTCTTTTAGCGCTTGTGGATCCTTTGCTAATTCTTTTAATTCTTGCTTTAAGTTAAAATCTAAATCGGCAAAATCTTGCCATTCTTTAACTGAATCTTCCCAGTTCATTAAAAAATTCCTCCTCGGTGTGAGTAACTTAATTTTTATTATACAATACGATTAGTCACTCAGAAAGCGTTTTACCCAAAAATCACACTCTGCCATTACCTATAATTATAAAGTACAGCTAATCCATAAAAAAGTTTTTAATTATTAAACCACTCCAGTTCACCAAAAAAGCCTCCAGAAACCAAGGTCTTCCCTGGCTTCTGGAGGCTTCATAATTTTCTTAAATGGTTAATGACTTCACACTTTTAGGATAACGATTGAATGTACTCGTAAGCTTGTTGTCCCGCCGTGCCGCCTTCTCCAACTGCCGTAGCAACCTGGCGAAGGTTTTTCTTCCGTACGTCACCGACTGCAAAAATTCCCGGAACCTTGGTGTGCATTAGGTTATCGGTTGGAATCCAGCCGTTTTCATCTAAAATGCCCAAGTCCTTAAACGGAGCGGTCATTGGCTTTACCCCAACGTAGATAAATACTCCCGCAGCTTCAATAAAAGAATCTTCGCCAGTTTGGTTATTTTTAACCTTTACGCCGGTAACTTTATCATCGCCCACAATCTCGGTTACGTTGCTGTTCCAAATAAATTCCATCTTGGGGTTAGCAAACGCCCGGTCTTGGCTGATTTTTTGTGCCCGAAGTTGGTCCCGCCGGTGAATAACAGTAACTTTCGATGCCAATTGAGTCAGGTAAATACCTTCTTCAATCGCTGAGTCACCACCGCCGACCACGATTAAGTGCATTCCCTTAAAGAAAGCACCATCACATACCGCACAGTAGGAAACTCCCCGGCCACTAAAGTCTTCTTCACCAGGCACGCCCAGCTTCTTGTATTCTGAGCCGGTCCCAATGATGATGGCCTTGCCGATAAATTCTTCACCCATATCGGTCTTCACTAACTTAGTGGTTCCATCGTCACGAATTGATTCGACGCTTCCGTAAGCGTACTCTGCGCCAAACTGAGTGGAGCTTTCATACATTTCTTTTGCTAAATCTGGTCCCAGGATGGACTTAAATCCCGGATAATTTTCGATGGCTGCCGTATTATTCATCTGACCGCCATAAATTCCGCGATCAAGCATCAGCACCGACAAATTAGCACGCGATGCATACAAAGCCGCAGTCATTCCAGCCGGCCCCGCACCGATTACTATCACATCATATTGCTTTGCCATAATAATCCTCCATATCTGATAATGAATCCACTATACACTTACTTTTAATAACTGTCCATGATTCTGTATTATAATCACTAATTTAAAAATTGCATTTTTAATGCTTAGCAAGTTACCAAGTAACTTAGAAAATAAATAAGGGAGCCCGGGACCAAAAGTCCGAGTCTCCCTTAAATAGCTATCGTTAATTTTTATTTGAGCGTTTTAGCCAATTCCTTGATGTAGGCCTTAAGTTCATCCTTCGTTTCTGGATGTTTCAAACCATATTCAATGTTGGTCTTTAAGAAACCAAACTTGTTACCCACGTCGTAACGTTCACCGTTAAATACTTTCGCAAACACCCGTTGCTTCTTGTTTAACGTATCGATTGCGTCAGTTAATTGGATTTCGTTACCTTCACCAGGTTTTTGATTTTCGAGAATGTTAAAGATTTCTGGAGTAAGTACGTAACGACCAATGATTGCTAAGTTACTTGGTGCTTCATCAACTGCTGGTTTTTCCACAAACTTAGAAACGTTGTACAAGCCTTTTTCCACTTCTTCAGATGGATCAATAACCCCGTACTTCGAAACTTCTTCGTGAGGAACCGGTAAAACAGCTAATGTAGAAGCACCAGTATCTTCGAACGAATCAACCAGTTGCTTAGTTAGGGGAACCTTGTCTTCCATCAAATCGTCACCTAACATAACGACAAATGGTTCGTTACCAACGAATGTCTTCGCAGTTAAAACCGCGTCCCCTAAACCACGGGGATGACTTTGCCGCTTGAAGTACATGTTCAGACCGGTGGTTTCTTCAACCATCTTTAACATTTGCTTCTTGCCCTTTGCCTTTAAGTTAGCTTCCAATTCAGGAACCGCGTCAAAATGGTCTTCAATTGCCCGCTTACCTTTTCCGGTAATGATCAAAATATCTTCAATTCCAGACTTCCGTGCTTCTTCGACGATATATTGAATCGTAGGCTTGTCCACGATTGGTAACATTTCCTTAGGCGAAGCCTTAGTTACTGGTAAGAATCGGGTTCCTAATCCCGCTGCTGGTATGATTGCTTTACGTACTTTTGTCATAAAAACTCAAACCTCCAAATATTTACTCTAATTCTGATTTTCCATCCCGGTGCATAAGGTCATCAATGACTTCTTTAACACCTTTATCATTATACAACACATCGTAGATGGCTTCAGTAATTGGCATCTCGATATGTTTTTGTTGGGCTAATTCGTAAGCTGCCTTGGTAGAAGGAATCCCTTCGATGACCATCCCCATCGTATCGATAACTTCTTGCAGCTGCATCCCTTGGCCAAGTTCGTTACCAGCCCGCCAGTTTCGAGAATGAACACTAGTGGCCGTAACAATTAAATCACCAACCCCGGATAAACCAATAAAGGTCAGTGGTTTGGCGCCAAAGGCAACTCCTAAACGAGATATTTCAGCTAATCCCCGGGTAATGAGGGCTGCTTTAGCATCGTCCCCGTATCCCAGGCCGTGTAAAGCACCGGCGCCAATCGCAATGACGTTCTTCAACGCCGCTCCCATCTCTACGCCGATGATGTCGTCATTGGTGTAAACGCGGAAATAGTGGTTCATAAATAATTTTTGGACCATTTCAGCACTTGCTAAATCCGTGCTTGCCGCCGTTACCAACGTCAAGTCTTGTTTAGCAACTTCTTCAGCATGACTTGGGCCAGACAAGACTACGATAGCCTTTCGGTACTGGCTTGGAATTTCTTCTTCCAATACTTCAGAAAGGCGTTTGTGCGTTCCTAACTCAAGTCCCTTACTTGCATGAATAATCACTGGTTGTTGCTTTGTTTTTTCTAAAACGGCAACCATTTGTTGAGCAACTAAGCGCATTACCTTAGTAGGAACAACGAATAACACCGCATCAACGTCTTTCAACGCAAATTCTAGATCCGTCGTTGCTACTAAACGTTCATCATATTTGAAACCTGGCACGTAATGCTCGTTAGTGTGTTGGTCGTTAAGCTCTTGAGCTTGCGCCTCCATGTTTGTCCAAGCAACTACATCATTGCCATTTTGAACCAACATGTTTGCTAAAATACTGCCCCATGAACCGGCTCCTAACACTGCAACTTTTTTTGCCATTATTAATCCCCTTACAATCTATAAAATATAATTATTTAAAAATATGTACCCTCTCATTATCATATATAAAGGTACTTTACTCAAGGTCTTTTGGTGCGAACTGGTTTCCATCCAGGTAGTCGGGAACCGGATTTTGGACCCGTGTCCGGCGCCAAATCAACAGGCCAATCGCGCCCATAAATAACACTACCGACAACCATTGGGAGACCCGAATCCCCAATAACATAAGGCTATCCGTTCGCATTCCTTCCACGAAGAACCGGCCGAAAGAATACCAAATCACGTAGCTCAAAAAGATTTCACCTTGTTTAAAAAGTTTCGGTACGTGACGTAAACTCATTAACACAATAAAGCCTAAAATGTCCCATACGGATTCATACAGGAAGGTTGGTTGACGAAATGCACCGTTGATCCACATCTGCTGAATAATAAAATGCGGCAGGTGTAAACTTTGCAGAAAAGCTAGGCTGGTCACCCGCCCAAAGGCTTCCTGATTCATAAAGTTACCCCACCGGCCAATTCCTTGAGCCATGATCAGCACCGGAGCAATGATATCCAACATCAACCAAACCGGAATCCAGTAGTATCGACAAAATAGGTAAACTACGATTCCTGCACCAATCAACGCACCGTAAATCGCAATTCCACCGTCCCAAACCCGAATGATTTCGGAAAGGTGGTTTTGGTAGTAACCCCATTCAAAAATCACGTAGTAGGCGCGAGCACTAATAATGGCCACCGGCAGCGACCATAAAATCAAATCATAGATGCGATCGGGATCCACGCGCCGGCGTCGCGCTTCCCGAACCGCTAGAATGGTTGCCAGGACCACGGCAGAGGCAATGATAATTCCATACCAGTGCACCTGGAGGCTCCCCCACGAAAATGCAATCGGATTTAAAGCTCCGACACTAAAATTCACTAAATCCACTTCCTATGCTTGTGAGTTATCTTTAATCAACGCGTTAAGGTTTTGGTCAAAAACCTTTGTAGCGTCGTAACCCATATTTTTAGCCCTAAAGTTCATTGCGGCGGCTTCGATGATGTCCCCGAGGTTCCGTCCAACACGAACCGGAATTGTAATTTTGGGGATGTCTAAATCAAAGAAATGCCGGGTTTGTTCACCATTACCGAGCCGATCAAAATGGGTTTCCTTATCCCAATTTTGTAAGTGGACGATTAGGTTAATATCGGTACTGTTCTTAACCGAACTAGCCCCGAATAAATTCATCACGTCGATAATTCCGACTCCCCGGATCTCTAACAAATGCCGGAGAATTTGGGGAGCTTCCCCAATTAAGGTCTGTTCATCTTGTTGGTAAATATCGACTCGGTCATCCGCAATCAGCCGGTGCCCGCGTTTAATAAGGTCTAGAGCAGTTTCACTCTTCCCGATTCCGGAATCACCGGTGATCAGTACCCCTAGTCCGTAAATTTCCACAAGTTCCCCGTGAACCGAATCCCGTTCAGCTAAACGGTCTTCTAGGTAGTTAGTCATGTTACTTAATAACCGGGAAGTCGGGAGGGTCGACGTTAAAATCGGCACTCCGTTATCCTTTGCCGCCTTAATTAACTCCTTAGGCACCGGAAGTCCACGTGAAATTACGAAGGCGGGCGTTTGCTTATCTGCCATTTGACTGTAGACAACCGTGCGATCCGCGCTCGTCATGCTATCCTTTGCGTACGAAATTTCGGTTTGACCAAACAACTGAATTCGCTCGCGGGGGTAAAATTTAAAGTAATTGGTTAATTCTAATCCCGGCCGGGAAATGTCACTAACCGTAACCTGCTTTTTATCTAACAGGTCTTCCCCATAAAATACGTCGAGCCTAATTTTTTTAACTAATTCTGTAATTGAAACACTATCGGCCATTACGATGGGCCTCCTTTAATAACGATTGGAAAAATGATTCGAAATAATCATGTTACAAATCGACAAAATCACCGAGATCAACATCGTCATCCCGAATGACGAAAAATAGAAGTTAGCGGGACCAACCAGCGCCGACGTGAACGTCAGCATTAACGCGTTAATCACGATGCTGAAAAATCCTAAGGTCAATAACGTGATTGGTAGCGAAATAATTTGTAAAACTGGTCGCACGCTAGCATTTAAAATCGCCAAGACGAGGCTCGCCGCTAACGCAATCCAAATGTTAGAAACGTAGAAATTTCCGCTATTTTGGAAAAATCCCGTTAAAGCGACAAATAAAATTCCATTCACTAATACTCGTTGCCAAAAGCGCATTTGCATTCTCCTAATCTTTTATTCATCGACGTCGTGTACTTCGGCGTCCTTAATTTCTTTTCTTTGCCGTGATTGCTTTTGTCCGGGAGCTTTTCCCGAAAAACCAGTCCAGTTGGCAAATTGCTGAAAGAATCCCGTATTTTGACTTGGCATGTACCAAGCTAAAATAAAATATGGAATCAACAACAACCCGTGTGATAGTAAAATTAGTACTAACGCAATGATTCGGGTAAGGGACTTATCCCAGCCAAAATGTTCTGCAATGCCACCGCATACTCCAGCAACAAAACGGTCGTTAGACTTTGTAAACTTTGATTTGGAACCTGATTTCAAACATTTCACCTCTAAGCTTTTTAATTATCTGTAATTTTACAGCTTTTCACTTTCGATTAGCAAACTTTATCCCCATAAAAAGTACGGGTATTACCAAAATTTTAAATTAATCCCCTAAAAGGCAGCAAACATTGCGCTATTTTCCATAATAAAAATAAACGGGTGGAAATTCCTAGCGCAAAATTCCCCCCGTTTATTTTTAATTGTCTCCGGATAACTCCGTAATCTTTCCAGTCTGGTTGTACATGATCCACTCCACCACGTTAATTACGTGGTCGCCAATCCGTTCCAAATAGCTAGCAACCATTAAATATCCAGTTCCTCCAGTAACCACTTTGGCATCGTTTTTCATTTTACTGGCAATGCTTTGTCGAATTTTTTTAAAACTGGTTTCGATTTGGTGGTTGGCATCGATAATTTCTTTTGCAAGCCGGCCGTCATCCTTGACGTAAGCGTCAATCGTTGCGTCGAGCATTCCCCGAATCAAATGAGTCATTTCAGCAATTTCTGCTTCAATTATCGCATCCCGCTGGTGCCCCTTAATTCGGATCGTTTCCTTGGCAATCCCCACCGCGTGGTCACCGATCCGTTCCAGTTCCGAACTCGCCTTTAAAACTACGATCACCTGTCGAAAATCATTAGCCACTGGTTGTTGCAGCGCCATCAAATTAATTGCCTGATCTTCTAACCGCACTTCGGCAACGTTGACCTTTTCATCATGTTCGATCACGGACTGAGCTAGCTCACGATCGTGGTCAATAAAAGATTTGGTTGCCTGATAAATTTGTTCCCCCACGTCCAGTCCCATTTCCGTGAACCGTTCTAATAGCCGTTTAAGCTCTTCCTTAAAAATTCCTTGCATACCAATTCCCCCTTAACCAAATTTACCATTCAAGTAATCACTCGTTGCCGTCTGATCCGGATTTAAAAATAGTTTAGCAGTTGGACCCGCTTCTATTAACTGACCATTTAAAAAGAACGCCGTCTGATCCGAAATTCGAGAGGCCTGTTGCATATTGTGAGTCACTACCGCTAATGTGTAATTCTCTTTCAAAGCCACCAAACTTTCTTCCACCTTCCCCGCCGAGATCGGGTCTAGCGCACTAGTTGGTTCATCTAAAAGAATAATTTCCGGTTGAACCGCTAACACCCGGGCAATGCAGATCCGCTGTTGCTGCCCGCCCGAAAAAGAAAGGGCGTTGCTTTTTAAATGATCTTTAGTTTCTTGCCAAACCGCGGCCTGTTTCAGACTCGTTTCCACCCGTTCTGCTAAGACTTGGGGGTCGGTGATTCCCGCAAGGCGGAGTCCGTAGGTGACGTTGTCATAAACCGAAAACGGAAAGGGGTTGGGTTGTTGGAAAACCATGCCGACCCGCCGTCTTAAATCCGCTTCGTCAGTTTGAGCATCGTAAATGTCCTGCCCCGCAACCCGAATCGTTCCGGTCACCCGCACTTCCGGAATTAAATCGTTCATCCGGTTCAAACAACGCAAAAAGGTTGATTTACCACTACCCGAAGGTCCAATCAAAGCCGTAATTTGGTTTTGTGGCAAGTTAAGGTTAATCCCGTGTAAAGCCTCCGTTTCCCCATAAGATAAGCGCACGTCTTCTGCAGTTACCACGTTATTACTCATTACCCTTCTCCTTTAACCAAAGTTTCCTGAAATATAGTCTTCCGTCAATTTTTCACGGGGATTGGTAAAAATATTCTTGGTTGTATCAAATTCTACAATCTTCCCTAAATGCATGAACGCCGTATAATCGCTTAATCGTGACGCCTGCTCCATACTATGCGTAACGATAATGATCGTATACCGTTTTTTTAATTCCCGCAGCGTGGTTTCAATCTTAGCAGTCGACACCGGATCCAACGCACTGGCCGGCTCATCTAACAGTAGAATGTCGGGATTCATCGCTAACGCCCGGGCAATGCACAAGCGCTGTTGCTGTCCGCCCGAAAGTGCTAAGGCACTCGCATTTAGGCGGTCATGCACTTCATCCCACAGGGCAGCTTGTCGTAAACTCGTCTCGGTCACTTCAGCTAGTTGCGCGGAATCCTTTACCCCATGCTCGCGTAATGGAAAGGTGATGTTACGTTCGATTGACTTAGCAAACGGGTTTGGGCGTTGAAAAACCATCCCGATCCGGCGCCGCATTTGGTAAATATCAACGTTATTCGTATTAATATCTAACCCCCGGTACGTAATGCTACCGGTCACTCGCGCGATGCCATCGTTCATCCGGTTCAAGCTGCGTAAGTAGGTCGATTTCCCCGATCCCGAGGCACCAATTAACGCAGTAATTGAATACCGGGGAAACTGTAACGAGGCGTCAAAAAGGGCTTGCTTTTCCCCATAGAATACCTGTAAATCGTGAGTTTCCAGTGCAATTTCACGGTTAGTTGGAAACCTTAAGATTGAACTTTCATTAACGTTGGTTTGCATTGCATCCATCCCCCTATCGGCTCGCGGTAATTCGCCGGTATACCCAGTTACCTAAGCGCCGAGCGCTGAAATTAAATATTAAAATTACAATAATTAAAACTGCGGAAGCCCCTGCAGATACCTGGCTAGCATCGGGCATGATTCCCTCCGTGTTAATCTTCCAAATGTGGACGGCAAGGGTTTCTGCCGGTCGAAAAATATTCAGTGGACTAGTGCTGCTAAGCGGGTTCCAATCGGCGTAATTTAAACTTGGTGCGCTTTGTCCCGCGGTAAAAATCAGTGCAGCGGCTTCCCCGAATACCCGTCCCGCACTCAGAATTACTCCGGTTAAAATTCCGGGCAAGGCAGCTGGCAGAATCACCTTGGTAATCGTGTGCCACCGGGAAATCCCTAACGCTAATCCCGCTTCTCGTTGTAAATTAGGCACCCCTGCCAGAGCGTTTTCAATGCTGCGGGTTAACAGTGGTAAATTGAACAGCGTTAGGGCAATTGCACCTGAAAGAATGGAAAATCCTAGTTGAAACTGCACCACGAAAAGTAAGAAGCCAAACAACCCGACCACTACCGAAGGCAACGAACTCAACACTTCAATCATGATTCGCATAATTTCAGTAATTTTATTTTGGGGCGCATACTCGTTTAAATAAATTGCTGCTCCTAACGCAATCGGTAAGGATAGTATCAGGGTTAGCACCAATAAATAAAACGAGTTAAACAATTGATCCCCAATGCCGCCCCCTGCACTAAAGGCGGCCGCCGAAGATGTCAGAAATCGCCACGACACGTGTGGTAATCCGGTCGCTAAGATAAAACCTAACAACCCAATTAGGATCAAAACGACCAATCCCACCATTGCGTAAATCACCCCGGTTGCAATCCGGTCAATTCGTTTCGCCTTCATTTAAACGCCCCCTTTTTGCCAATCATCCGAATTAATAGGTTGAAAAATAGTGACATTATCAGCAGCACCAGAGCTAAGGACCACAGGGCGTTATTTGGTAAAGTGTCCAACACCGTATTCCCAATTCCAGTCGTTAAAACACTGGTCAACGTAGCCGCCGGAGTCAAAACGTCTTTTGGCAAAACCGCTGCGTTTCCGATTACCATTTGTACCGCGAGTGCTTCGCCAAAGGCACGGGCCATCCCAAAAATAATCGCCGTTAACAACCCGGGTAAGGAAGCACGCACCACTACTTTAGAAATTGTCTGCCAACGGGTTGCCCCTAACGCTAAGGAAGCTTCCCGATAGTGACGGGGAACTGCTTGTAAACTATCCACGTACATTGCGGTTACGGTTGGCAAAATCATTACCAATAGCACCAGGGCGCCGGCTAAGATTCCAAAACCGGTTCCACCGAAAATACTACGGAGAGCGGGGACCACCACCGTTAAGCCGACGAACCCGTAAACTACCGATGGGATTCCCACTAGTAACTCAATTACCGCTTGAAGAAGGCCCCGACGCCGTTTGTTTGCAATTTCCACCATGAAGATGGCCGTTGCCATTGCCAAAGGCGCTGCCAAAAGTGCCGAGCCCAGGGTTACTGCAAAAGAACCGACAATCATCGGTAATGCGCCCACTAACGGGGTCGGTTTAGCGGTCGGATTCCAGATTGTTTTGGTGAAAAAATCGCCTGCACTGATTTTGTTTTCTGAAAAAGTTGCTAAGCCTTTGGAAGTAATCATGAATAAGATTGCTAGAACCACTAGCATAATTACTCCCACACAAATCCGGGCGATTAATTTGCCCAATTGATCTTGCCGCGCGGCTGGTGACTTTTGGGTTAATTCCTTTTGAATTTCATCAATCATTTTGCTCCCCCCTGATTGGAATCACTTTTCCGTTCATGGTCCGTTTCACTTGCATATCATGAATGGAAATGTATCCTAAATCACTCACTAAATTTTTTTGTACCGTCTGGGACGTCATGTACTTAAGGAAGTCGCGGGTTGCTGAGTTAGTTTTCAGCTGGGTGTACATGTGCTCGTACGACCAAATTTTCCACCGGTTAGTTTGCACGTTTTCCGCGGTGGGTTGTACTCCGTCGATTGCGATTGGCTGTAACTGCTTATTGAAGTATGAAAAGGATAGATAACTGATTGCTCCGGGAGTTGCCTGTACTACCTTTTGCACCGTTCCGTTAGCATCCTGTTCCTGAGCATTTACCGCCCCACCATGCGGTAAAACCGTCTGTTCAAACGTTTTCCGGATTCCGCTGCCTTGGGCCCGATTGATTATCACAATTTTTTCATCTGGGCCGCCCACCTGTTTCCAATTGGTGATCTTTCCCGTGAAAATTTTTTGCAGCTCGGTCATGGACAAATTCTTAATCCCCACGTCTTTATTGATTACTGGTGCAATGCCGACTACCGCCACTTGATGATCCTTTAATTGGCTAGCTCGAATTCCATCTTGTTGCCCAGCATATACATCAGAGTTTCCGATTTGTACCGCTCCTTGTTGAACTTGACCAAGTCCGGTACCCGACCCGCCTCCCTGCACAGTGATCTGTGCTTGCGGGTGATTTACCTGATAATCTGCCGCCGCTTTTTCTACCAAGGGTTGCAATGCGGTCGAACCGACAATGGTTACTTTTTGGGTGGCGTCTTTATTCTGGCAACCCGCAAGTAACCCAATTCCCAAAATTAATCCGCAACTAAGCAGCAACTTAAGCCATTTATTCATTAGCGAACCTCCCGTTTTTCCTGTTCCTTACTTACATATTTAGCTTATGAAAGCTAGGTAAAGGTTCCATATGGGTAATGTAAAGATTATGTAAAGATGTCGAAACTAACGCCAAGATTAGCTAAGTTATCCACATCCCCATGAGTAAAAACTTACTTTTACATCGTCAAAGTCAACAAAAAAAAGGCGTCGGAATTTTCCGACACCTTAATTATGTGAATTATTATTTTAAACCCGGCGCTTAAACCGAACTACGACGGTGGTTCCACTATCGTCATCGTCCGATTCAATCCGAACGCTACCGCCCATATCCACGACGGCTTCCTTAACAATGGCTAACCCCAGGCCGGTTCCGCCCTTCACCGCATTGTTAACCCGGTAAAAGCGCTCGAAAACTCGTTCAGACTGATCTAACGGAATTCCGATTCCAGTATCACTAACTGACAATTCCCAACTATCGTGATGCGAAGCGTATTCGACCTTAATCTTTCCACCATGGCGATTGTAACTAATCGCGTTAGTAATCAAATTCTTAGTGATTTGGAAAAGGTCGTTTTCTACCACAGTTTCCATGGCCGTTTCCGGAATTTTATTTTCCACCGTCAACTGCATTTCTTGTAAATTGTTTTGTAACATGTGAAATTGCTGTTCCACGTAAGCGTACAAGTTAACTTTCTTCCAATTCTTTGGTTCATTTTTGACCTGGGACATGGTCAAAATATCGTCCGCCAGGCGTACTAACTTGTCACTTTCTGACTTAATAATATTTAAAAAGTTATCCAGCGTTTCGGGATCGTCTTTGGCGCCCTCCAACAATGTTTCCGCAAATCCAGCAATTGAAGTAATCGGGGTTCGCAACTCATGAGAGGCATTGTTAACAAAATCCTGTTCAATTCGTTTCGACCGTACGCTTTCAGTTACGTCGTAAAGCAACACGATAATTTCAAACTTGTGGTGCACTTTGGGACTGTAAACTACGTTGGTTTCAAAAATATGAGATTGCCCGCCGTCTTCCAGTTCGAGTGTTTTAGTGACACTTTGGCGACTTTGGAAAACTTGGTCAACTAAGTTCCTGAGCTCCTGATTTCGCACGTCTAACGTGTAAGGGTGCGGAATATCGAGCGCCGTGATTCCTAACCGGTTAATGGCGTAAGTATTCGCCACCTGTAACTCCCGGTGTCGATTGATTACTAATACTCCCACCGGTAAGTTATCCATAATCGCTTTTAATTCATTTTGTTGGTTGGTCAACTCGTGAATTTGGTGACGCTCGTGTTTACTAATTTCATTAACGGCCTTAGATAATTTATAAAAGGGGTCGTCTGGATCCAGGTAAATTTTAGGAACCTTATTCCCTTTAATGGTCTCTTCCAGGTTAATTCGGAACTGGTGTTGCCGCTCAATGATGTTCTTTTGGTTACTCCAAAAAACAATCACTTCAATCACGGTAATCAATAAAATTACCGCAATCATTAAGGTCATGTCGACCCGGGTGACCCGCGGGTTTTCCTTAACAATTAATTTATAAACCAGAAAGGCCATAAACGCGTTCCCAATCAAACTTGCTAGTCCAAACTGGATGGTTTTTCTAATGCCCTTCTTTTGTGAAGAACTCATAACCGAACCCCCTAATAGTTTTAATCAACCGTGGATGTTTTGGATCGTCTTCCAGCTTGTCGCGTAAATGGCTGATGTGCATATCCACAATGCGCGTCTGCCCGCCATACTCGTATCCCCAAACCTGTTCGAGGATTTGATCCCGTGATAAAACTTGGTTACTATTTTGAAACAAAAACTTTAGCAGCCGAAATTCATTTGGTGTTAAAGCCACCGGTTGCCCATTTTTTTGTACCGTTAGCCGCTTAAAGTCAATCGTAACCCCCGTAACAGGTAATTCAGGGACAATCTTCTTTAAGTCGACCACTCGGTTAGTCCGCCGCAAAATGGCCTTAATCCGTGAAATTAATTCTTGTGGGCTAAACGGTTTGGTTAAGTAATCGTCCGCCCCTAATTCTAGTCCTAAAATCTTATCCACTTCGCTAGATTTAGCCGTCAACATAATAATCGGAATTTGCTCGTTGAACTTACGGATTTGTTTCGTAGCTTCCACCCCGTCAAGCTGGGGCAGCATCAAGTCCATAATCACAAAATCGACTCTCCCGCGTTGCACTTCTTTAACGGCGTCCACCCCGTTGTCTACGCTAATCACTTGGTAATTAGCTTGTTTTAAATTGTACGTTAAGAGTGTAACGATTGCCGGTTCATCATCGACCACTAAAATTGTCATTGCCATGAAAAAATCTCCTATTTAGGATTACGTTTCTGCAACTTCCATTGTAAATAAGCGTTAATAAAGTCATCTAGATCGCCATCCATCACACCTTGCACATTCGCAGTTTCTAGATTAGTCCGGTGATCCTTGACCATTGAATACGGATGAAAAACGTAAGAGCGAATTTGGGATCCCCAGCCGATTTCTAGCTGGGTTCCCTCTAACTTAGCCTTTTCTTCAGCCTTTTTCTGCTCTTCTAACTCGAACAACTTAGCCTTTAACATATTCATCGCGGTAACCCGATTTTGCAATTGGGACCGTTCCGCTTGGCTAGCAACTACGATTCCGGTTGGCAAATGGGTAATCCGAACGGCCGAAGAAGTTTTGTTAATATGCTGCCCGCCGGCCCCGCTAGAGCGGTAAACGTCCACCCGTAAATCGTCCGGGTTAATGTTAACTTCTACCGAGTCGTCTAATTCCGGCATTACGTCTACCGAAGCAAACGAGGTGTGCCGCCGGCCGGCTGAATCGAAAGGCGATAACCGCACGAGGCGGTGAACCCCTTTTTCCGAACGTAGGTATCCGTAGGCGTTATGGCCCATCACCCGTATTGTAACACTACTAATTCCGGCAACTTCGCCGGCTTGGTAATCTTCAATTTGGACTTTGAATTGGTGCTGCTCCGCCCAGCGGGTATACATCCGCAATAACATCGAGCCCCAGTCTTGGGATTCGGTTCCGCCAGCCCCCGGGTGAATTTCCAAAATGGCGTTATTGGCATCGTACTTGCCGTTCAGCAACAGTCCTAACCGGTAGTCACGCAGCAGTTTGGCCGTTTGGGAAAGTTCGTCTTCAAACTCCGCCTGCACGTCGGGGTCTGCTTCCATTTCTAAGAGTTCTAGGGTGACCTCTAAGTTTTCCACATGGTCAGTTAAATTTTTAAAATTGTCATATTTAGCTTTTAATACATTAGTTTCGTTAATTATTTTTTGGGCTTTTTCCTGATCATTCCAGAAATCAGGTTCCGCCATCTTAGCCTCGTTAACACTGATGCTTTCATTCAACGCATCTAAGTCAAAGAGACCTCCCGAAGTCAGCGACCTCTTTTTGCATATCTTCAATTTGATGTTTTGCGTCCGTTAGCTCCATTTCATCTACTCCTTTTTTCTTTTAACTAAAAAAACTGGGTCAGCTTTGCCGCCTCCCCAGTTTATATTATAAAGCTACTAACGTTCAAGGTTTTGTCGAATTTCCGACTTCATGAAGAGTCGGGTAGTTTCGTACTCAATGTCCGTAACCATTTCGTTGAACATCCGGTAGCCTTCTTGTTGGTATTCAACTAGTGGGTTTAATTGACCATAACCCCGTAGCCCAACTGATTGACGTAATTGATCCATCGCGTCAATGTGGTCAGTCCAGTGTTGGTCAACCACTCGTAAGATAACTACTTTTTCAAATTCGAGAATTTGTTCAGGCGCGTACAACGCATCTTCCTTTTGCTTGTACATTTGGTCTGCTAGCTGCTTCAAGTAATCCTTGATTTCGTTAGCCGACTTGCCTTCTAAGTCCTCAATGTTAATATCATTTTCGTTTACCAAGGTGGTCCGGGCAAATTCCACAATCGTATCTAGATCGTAACTCTTCTTCGTCTTGGCTGTATGCGCGTCTACCACCCGGTCAATCGTCCGGTAAACCATCGGCATTAGCACATCTTTTAGACTGTGTTCTTCCATAATTACTTGTTGCCGTTCCGCGTAGATAACTTCCCGTTGCGCCCGCATTACGTCATCGTATTGTAAGACGTTCTTCCGCGCGTCGTAGTTGTTACCTTCAACCCTTTTTTGGGCAGATTCCACTTGGCGGCTAATCAAACGGCTTTGGATTACCGCGTCTTCATCCGCAACCTTCATCCGGGAAAGCAAGTCCTTAATTCGTTCGGAACCAAAGCGAATCATCAAGTCGTCTTCTAGTGAAAGGTAGAATTGCGACATCCCGACGTCACCTTGCCGTCCAGAGCGTCCCCGCAACTGGTTATCAATCCGCCGAGATTCGTGACGTTCGGTACCGATTACGGCTAACCCGCCTAGTTCGACTACGCCAGGTCCCAATTTAATATCGGTTCCCCGTCCAGCCATGTTAGTCGCGATGGTTACGGCACCCTTTTGGCCTGCGTTAGCAACAATTTCAGCTTCGCGAGCGTGGTTTTTCGCGTTCAAAACTACGTGCGGAATCCGTTCACGGTCTAATAACCGGGATAGGTATTCGGAAGTTTCAACCGCCACGGTACCAACCAGCACCGGTTGTCCCTTAGTATGCAACTTTTTAATTTCCTTAACTACCGCTTTAAACTTACTTTCCAAAGTTGGGTATAGTAAATCAGGGCGGTCGTCCCGGACTACTGGCCGATTAGTTGGTACACTAACCACTTCCATGTTATAAATTTCGCGGAATTCTTCCGCTTCCGTTTGCGCCGTACCGGTCATCCCGGATAATTTCTTATACATCCGGAACAAGTTTTGGTAGGTGATATTAGCCATGGTCTTGGAACCATCTTGAATTTCAACGTGTTCCTTAGCTTCAATTGCTTGGTGAAGACCGTCAGAAAAACGCCGACCTTCCATGACCCGTCCGGTAAACGAATCAACAATTAGTACTTCACCATCATCAGAAACTACGTAGTCCTTATCCTTAGTCATGATGTAGTTGGCCCGGAGTGCTTGGTCAATATGGTGATTCAAGGCACTGTTTTCTACATCGTATAAATTATCCGTGTTGAAATACTTTTCACCACGCCGAATTCCGTTTTCGGTCAACGAAATTGACTTAGATTCCCAATCAATCGTGTAATCGCCATCGGTAAGGGTCTTCACAAAGCGGTCCGCACGTTGGTATAAGGTAACCGAGGGTTCAGTTTGTCCAGAAATAATCAACGGAGTCCGGGCTTCATCAATTAATACCGAGTCAACCTCATCAATTAACGCGAAGTTCAATGGTCGTTGTACCATATCTTCCTTGTACACAACCATGTTATCCCGCAAATAATCGAACCCGATTTCACTATTGGTGGAGTAGGTAATGTCACAATTGTAGGCTTCCCGTTTTTCGTCAGGCGACATTTCTGCCGTGTTAACCCCAACCGTCAAACCGAGCCACTTGTATAACTCACCCATTTCAGTAGAGTCTCGTTCCGCTAAGTATTCGTTAACGGTAACTACGTGAACCCCTTCGCCGCCTAGGGCGTTAAGGTACACTGGTAGCGTAGCGGTCAAAGTCTTTCCTTCACCAGTCTTCATTTCGGCAATATTTCCGCCATGAAGAACCATTCCACCAATTAATTGCACCCGAAAAGGGAATAGTCCTAACACGCGCTTAGCACCTTCCCGGGCAACCGCGAAGGCTTCAATTAAAATATCATCGAGGGTTTCCCCATTCTTTAAACGTTCCTTAAATTCTGGCGTTTTTGCCTTTAATTCTTCGTCACTTAATTGTGCCATCTCATCCTTAAGGGCATCAATTTTGTCGGCTTTTTTTCCTAGCCGTTTAATTTCACGGGCATCACTTTCAACCCATTTTTTTAAAATGTTTGCCATGTATAATTCCTTCCGTACTCTTCTAAATCGTGTCCACGATAAACTTGTCTAAGTTTATCATTTTTTTCTATATTATCAAAGTTCATCAAAAAAAGCTTAACAAACCTTGTGTGGTTTATTAAGCAATCCTTATTTTTTACATTTACAATTATTCGTTAGCGGATTCAATTAAACCATAGCGACCGTCGTGACGCCGATAAACAATATCAACCGATCCCGTATCAGCGTCTTCGTAAATAAAGAAGTTATGGCCTAACATGTCCATCTGCAAGATTGCTTCTTCAGCTCCCATCGGCTTCAAGGATACTTGCTTAGTCCGCACAATATCAAATTCACTGGCTTCTTCTTCGTCTTCACGGGCGTCTTCTTGTGGGATTTCAACTCCCTTATAACCCGTTTCCCGTGATTTACGATTAATTTTAGTTTTGTATTTACGAATTTGTCGTTCTAATTTGTCCGTTACTAAATCCACGCTTGCGTACAAATCAGGCGATGTCTCTTCTGCTCGTAATACCAAGTATGGTAATGGTATGGTAACTTCTACTTTAGCTGTCCGATCTTGGTATACCTTCAAATTTACGTGTGCCTTTGGGTTAGCACCTTGATCAAAGTACTTTTCGATTTTACCAATTCTTTTTTCAACGTAATCTCGAATTGATTCTGTTACTTCAATATTTTCACCACGTACATTAAAATCAAGCATAAGACTCTCTCCTTTCAACTGTGAACAAAGTGCGTCCACGTGCAGAAATATAAGTTTTACTTCATGTATTTCTGTACACTTATATTATAAATGAAAACGCTATAATAAACAATTAATACACTCAAAAACTATCGGCAAAGCGTAATTGAACGAACTTGACGCGCACCATGCTTGCTAAGCTCCCGTCCGGCTTGGCGAACGGTTACCCCAGTGGTGTAAATATCATCAATAATTACCCATTTGGCTCCGGCGACTTTATTAGGTTCAACAACCCGGAAAGGATTTTCACGTTGCAACCGTTCCCGACGGCTACGTTGAAACTGATGGCGAGCTTGTTTAGAGCGTTGGCTAATTAAAACGGGCTCAAATTCCAAACCTTCTATTAACCCCGCCACCTGATTAAATCCTCGTACCTTTATTGTACCTTGATCGACCGGAATTGGAACTAAATGTTCATCTTCTTTAACTAAACTTTGAATAAAATTGATAAAATCGTTGCAAAAAGCTTTACGCAACCAGTAGTCTCCTTGAAATTTATAGCGCTGAAAAAATTCCTTCATGAACGCGTTGTATTGGAAAAGTGCTTGATTGTTAAATTGGTCATTCCATTTTTGGCAGTCTGGGCATTGTAACTGGTTAACTAGTCGTCCGCAGCTTACACAAACTTTACGCTCCTGCAAATTAACTAACTGGTTTCGACAATGGTGACAAAGCAGCTGCGGTTGTGCCCGCTGAAAGCTAAGGATAAAGGATAGGTCAACTCGTCTATTCAGCATTCGATTGCATAATAAACAGCGGTTCATTGCTTAAAGGCCTGCTGGTTCATAAATTTAATCTGGCGTTGGGCCCTTTTAATCCGGCGGGTTAACATTTGGCCAATAAATAAAACGGTTCCGGTTGGTCGTTTAGGACTGCGCCCGACCCTTCCAGCAATTTGTACGAGGGCAGCCATGGAAAAGATTTCATCATCCGCACCTAAAACTGCTACGTCAATTCCCGGAAAGGTAACCCCGCGTTCCAGAATGGTGGTCGTAATTAAACCGGTAAGCTGACCTTCCCGCATTGCTGAAACCTTCTCAATCCGGTCCGGGTCTTCCGCGTACACCGTTGCTAAATTAAGCTCCGGAAATTGCTTTTGAATGGCCTGCAAAACCGAAGACAACTGATCAATTCGCGGAACAAAGACTAAAAACTGCCGCTGGGCCTTTACTTGAGCCATTAGAAATTGGCGTAGTCGTTCCGGAAGCCGCTGGCGGTGAATTAATTTTTGCCAATTGCACCCACTGACCACTTTAATTTCTGGTAGCGGGTACCCGTGAAATCGGCGGGTTAAATAGCTAGTAGACAGCCGGTGCGCCCGACTCTCCTTTAACAATTGACCGTCTGGCGTGGCCGTCAAGTAAATGGTCGTACCGCACTCCTTACGCGCCTGGTGCGCCGCGTAGTGTAATGCCGAATTCATTGCAAAGGGAAACGAATCCACTTCGTCAATGATTAAAACGTCAAAGGCGTGGTAAAATCGAAGTAGCTGGTGCGTAGTGCACAAAACTAACTGCGTATACGTATAGGGAGTGGAAGTGTGTCCATGTAATAATGCGATCGCAATTTCCGGAAACGCCGCTTGAATCCGGGGGTGCAGTTCTAAAACCACGTCAATTCGCGGAGAGGCAATTGCAACCCGGAGCGCCTTTTTTAACGCAAAGTTAATTCCCGGAAAAAGCATTTCGGTTTTTCCCGCTCCCGTAACGGCCCACAATAGCCGGTCCGTTTGCTGTTTAATTGACGAAATAATTTCGTTGGCGCAACGCTGTTGGTCCGGGGTTAGTTGCCCTTGCCATTTTAAATATGAACGGCCCACAGGAAAGTGATTCGGTTCAGGCAAGTTTCCTAACTTAACCAATGTGGACATTCGACCGAGATTTATACAGTGTCGACAATAATACTGCTGGTTGGGTAAGCTGCCCTCCTTTAATTTGGTAGTCGCTCCGCAGCGCTGACATTGGATCCGCCGTTTTTTTACGATAACGGCTGGAAAATAATTAACCGTTGGATCAGTAGCTTCCGCCTGATTAACCGGTACTAGCCGGCCGTAATATTTTTCTTTAACCTTTGCTTCCATACTAATAAGATACTTAAAAAGGAGACCTTTTCTTGAAATTAATTTTATCCGTCAAAGAACCGGTTACCACTGAACAAGACATTAAGAAATCCCGTTTCATTAGCCGGATTATTCCGGTACAAACCGAAGAAGAAGCCCAAACTAAACTGCAAGATATCCGTGAAATCGAAGTTAAAGCTACCCATAATTGTTTTGCTTACGTGCTTGGAGACCACCAAGATATTCAACGCGCTTCGGACGATGGCGAACCTTCTGGCACGGCGGGCGCGCCCATCCTTGAAGTTTTAAAACGCGAAAATCTCACAAACGTTTTAGTAGTGGTCACCCGGTACTTCGGCGGCATCAAATTAGGTGCCGGCGGGTTGATCCGGGCTTACGGATCGAGTACTTCCCTTGCTGTGCAATCTGCTACCCTAATGGAATCGGTAGACCAAGAATTGCTAGCAATCACCATTGATTACCAAAATAACGATCAGTTAACCTACTACCTCGAACAACACCAAATCACCCAGGTGAATCACGAGTATACCACCCAGGTAATCACCACCGTGGCCGTTGACCAAGACCAAGTGGCCGATTTAAAGGCAGAACTAACCGGACTTTTTAGTGGCAACGTTAGCTTTAAAGACGGCGGACAACAACGCGTTCAAGTTCCGTACCACCCTCAGTAATTATTTAACAAAAAAGCATCGCGCCTTACATAGTATCTCCAAAATCTAACTTTTAGGGATTACTACATCAGTCGTGATGCTTTTTTTGTTGGTGCCGTTCACTACGCGAACGCACCCGATCTTTTAAAGTATCTTCTTCTTTAAATTCATTGCTAGCAGTTTTAGAAGTAGTGGTCCGAACTAATCGTTTAATCCAGCTTAGCATCGGGGTCCGATTTTCCCCTACTAGCCCGATTGCTTCCACAAACAACTCAATTCCCACTAAAATTCCGATCGTCAACAATACCGAGCCCCACAATGTAGAAAGCGGGTAGAGCAACGCGATAAAGGAAAAAATCATTGAAATACCATAAATTACCAACACGGTTTGTCGATGCGTCAATCCCATCTGCATTAAACGGTGGTGCAAATGGCGCTTATCGGCGTGCGCAATTGATTGTTTATTTAGCAGTCGTCTCAAAATGGCGTAAATTGTGTCGGTTAACGGCACTCCTAAAATCATTACCGGGATCAAGACGGAAATGAAGGTGGCGTTTTTCAATCCTGAAAGCGAAAAGACCGCAATCATAAATCCAATAAATAACGCCCCGGTATCCCCCAAATAAATGCGGGCCGGGAAGAAATTATATGGCAAAAAGCCCACTTCTGCAGCCACTAACGTAAAAATCATAATTACAATGTAAATATTAGTGGACGGTAAAAAGAACAATCCGGTAAACCCGGTCGTAAATAGCGCAATGATGGTGACCCCGGTAGCCAACCCGTCTAGACCGTCCAATAGGTTAATCGCGTTAGTAATCGCGGCAATCCATAGCAAGGTAATTGGAAGCGACAACCATCCTAAATGGACAATCCCGATAAATGGTAAGGTTAAGGTCGTCATTTGCACTTCCGCAAACCAATACACCGCTAAAGCCGCAAGTAAGATTCCAATCATTTTCTGCGAAGGTTTTAATTCAAAAATATCATCAATAATTCCGGTTAACATAATTATACATTCGCCGAAGAAGATTCCGTAAAATTGCGGGTTAGGAATTTGATTTCTTAATAAGAAAAAAAGTGAGAAATTAAATGCCAAGAAGATTGCTAACCCGCCCATCGTCGGCATCGGCACCTTATTAACCCGCCGAGCGTTCGGCTTATCAACCGCTCCAATTTTAAAAGCAATTCTTCGGACAAATGGTGTTAAAATCGCCGAAATGATCATGGTTGCAAATAAACTGACAACTATTTCAAATCGCATAATTTGTCCTCTTTTATGTTTATAATAAGCTCATTATACCGAAATTTGCATGCCTTATACAGTAACTTCAACGAAAACTCACATAATTTAACGATAATTTTCATTTTAAAACGACAACGTTTCCACAGAAAAATAACATCTATTCACTTCAACGAAGCTTTTCCCGGAGTCTTTGCACAAAAAACGGGTTAAGGAAGCTCACTTCCTTAACCCGTTTACTTTTATTTCAAATGATAATTATACGTGGAAACAATAATGTTTTCGCGTGAATTTAATGCCGCCCGTAATCGTAAACCAGTTTGGTTATGCAAAATGTTTTGCCATGGTTTGCGGGGAACGAATTGCGGAACCAATACCGTCGTGGTGTAATTCCGTTCTGCCGCCCGTTTAGCAATTACGTCACAGAACCGAAGCGTCGGATTGGTAATCGAACGGTACGACGAGTGAATGTCGATAAACCGTACGTCCGGATATTCCGCTTTAAATTCCATCGCCGTCTTATGCTCTTTTTCTGGGTTAGCATCAAACGAAACGTGCATGGCGATTACGTAGTCCCCGATTGACCGAGCGTAGTTAATCGCACCAGAAGTTACTTGGGTAACGTTGCTAACCAACACAATTACGGTTGAACCGTCATAGTCGTGCAAGTTAACCTTGCCCTTTTCCACAACCCGCAGTTGGTCAGCGACTTCGTCATAGTGCTTACGAATCTTGTAGAACATCCGCAATAACAGTGGCATGACCACAAAGTATGGCCAAACGTTGCTAAAGTGTAGGAATAGCAAGCAGACTACTAAGACTGCCGACAGTAACGCTCCTAGTAAGTTAGCAGAAGCATTTATCCACCAATGAGCGCCGCCCTCTCGTTTCCAATGCACGATCATTCCGGATTGTGACAACGTGAACGGTACGAAAACCCCAATAGCATAAAGCGGGATTAAGAGACCGGTTTGTCCACCGAAAATCAAAATCAGCACGATTGCGCCCGCAGCTAACGAAATAATTCCGTTAGAGTAGCCGAGTCGGTCGCCCCGATCCATGTAAGCATGGGGCATGAACTTATCCTTGGCCAAGTTGTAGGCCAACATTGGAAAGGCTGAGAACCCGGTGTTTGCGGCTACCGCCAAAATCAACGCGGTTGACAATTGTAGGATATAGTAGAAAATCCCGTGGCCGAAGACCGTAACCCCGATTTGGGAAAGCACGGTCTGCGAACTCATCGGCGTAATTCCACTGTAGTAAGCTAAGAACGTGATTCCCGCGAAGAACGAAGCCAAAATCAACGACATGATTGCCAAAGTAGCTGCCGCATTTTTCCGCCGCGGTTTCTTGAAATTAGGCACCGCGTTACTAATCGCTTCTACCCCAGTTAGGGAAGAAGATCCAGAAGATAACGCCCGCATGAAGAGCACGAAGGTCATTCCCGGCACGGTCGAGCCAATTGCTGCCGCCGCATGATAAGTAACTTGTCCGGTAACGATGTTATATAACCCTACAATAATCATTATCGAGATTACCACTACGAACAGGTAAACCGGGATGGTAAGGAAACTTGCCGATTCCCGCAACCCTCGCAAGTTCAGGGCCATAATTCCGAGCACAATCAGCACCGCAATGGCCACGTGATACTTCTGTAACGCCGGAATCGCCGAGGTAATCGCTTCGGTCCCGGAAGTCACACTTACGGCCACCGTCAGCATGTAATCAACTAACAGCGACCCCCCGGCAACTAGCCCGGCCGAAGTCCCCCAGTTCTTGCTAGCAACTACGTAAGCACCGCCTCCTGAAGGATACGCCTTAATAATCTGACGATATGACACCGTAATTGCAAATAATAGCACTAACACGATTACTGCGATCGGGATCGAATACCAAGTTGCCGCAGCTGATAAAACAATTAAAACCGAAAGAATTTCTTCGGTACCATATGCGATAGATGATAAAGCATCTGAAGATAGCAGAGCGAGCGCCTTAAATTTCGTTAACGCTTGGCCACTTTCGTCTAACGTCTTCAGTGGTTTACCAATTAAAATACGTTTCAAATACGAAAACATTTTTTACTCTCCGTTTTTAAAAATATGCAAGTGAAATTCTACTCCAAAACCAGTAAATTAGCTAGCATATTTTTGGATTCTCACTCATATACTGATAATAACAGAATTTAGGCAAATAAAACAAAATTCCTGATTAACTTTTAAAGAGATTTTGCGATAACCCTTTGCCCCGGCATTTGGACACAAAAAAAGACGCGCAATGCGCGTCTTTTCCTGGATTATTCAGTTGCCTTCAGTGATTAATTGCGGGGGTGGTTTACCATTTTCGGTAAGCATCTCCATCAGTCACGAAAGTTTGATTACATCATTCCGCCCATACCTGGGTTTGGAGCTGCTGGAGCTGCCGGCTTTTCTTCTGGTAAGTCAGCAACTACTGCTTCCGTTGTTAATAACAATGCGGATACACTAGCAGCGTTTTGAAGTGCTGAACGAGTAACCTTAGTTGGGTCAACGATACCAGCTTCAATCATATCAACCCATTCGTCAGTTGCAGCGTTGTAACCAACACCATCTTTTTGTGTCTTAAGTTTTGTAACGATGACAGAACCTTCTTCACCAGCGTTTTCAGCAATTTGGCGAACTGGTTCTTCAAGAGCACGACGAACGATGTTGATACCTGTTAATTCGTCGCCTTCTGCGTCAAGGTCTTCCAAGGAAGCAATCACGTTAACAAGTGCTGTACCACCACCAGGAACGAATCCTTCTTCAACAGCAGCACGAGTAGCGTTCAAAGCATCTTCGATACGGTACTTCTTTTCCTTCAATTCGGTTTCAGTAGCAGCACCAACACGGATAACTGCAACCCCACCAGCTAACTTAGCAAGACGTTCTTGAAGTTTTTCCTTGTCAAAGTCAGAAGTTGTTTCACTGATTTGTTGCTTGATCATTGCAACCCGTTCAGCGATTTGTTCTTGGCTACCAGAACCTTCAACGATGGTTGTGTCGTCCTTAGTAACCGTAACCTTGTTTGCTTGACCTAATTGTTCGATTGTAACGTCCTTCAAGTTCAAGCCAAGATCGTCAGTGATAACTGTACCACCAGTTAAGATGGCAATATCTTCAAGTTGTTCCTTACGACGGTCACCAAAGCCAGGTGCCTTAACAGCAACCACGTTGAAAGTACCACGCATCTTGTTCAATACCAAGGTTGGCAATGCTTCACCTGTGATGTCATCAGCAATGATCAAAAGTGAACGGCTTTGTTCAACCACTGATTGAAGTAATGGCAAGATGTCTTGGATGTTAGCAATCTTCTTGTCAGTAATTAAGATGTATGGGTTGTCAAGGTTAGCTTCCATCTTGTCGTTGTCAGTAACCATGTATTGTGACATGTAACCACGATCGAATTGCATACCTTCAACAACGTCGAGGGTTGTGTCAACTCCACGAGATTCTTCAATAGTGATAACTCCGTCGTTACCAACTTTTTCCATTGCGTCCGCAATCAACTTACCAACTTCTGGGTTAGCAGAAGAAATTGAAGCGATTTGTGCGATGTCATCCTTTGTCTTTACTTCGTGTGACATGTTGTGCAATGCGGCAACTGCTTTTTCAGTAGCCTTTTCAATACCACGACGAATACCAACTGGGTTAGCACCAGCAGTAACGTTCTTCATACCTTCGTTAACAATTGCTTGGGTAAGTACTGTCGCAGTTGTAGTACCGTCACCAGCAATGTCGTTTGTCTTAGAAGCAACTTCGGATACTAACTTAGCACCCATGTTTTCAAAGTGATCTTCTAATTCAATTGACTTAGCGATTGTTACACCATCGTTAGTGATTGTTGGTGAACCGTATGATTGTTCCAAAACAACGTTACGTCCCTTTGGTCCAATAGTCGACTTAACGGTATCTGCTAATTTGTCGACCCCTTTTAGCATCTTTGTGCGTGCATCTTCTGAAAACTTAATTTCTTTAGCCATGATCAACACTCCTTTAAATTAATTATTCAACAACTGCAACTAAGTCCTTTTCATGGACAACTAAATATTTTTGATCTTCGTATGTTACTTCTGTTCCTGCATATTTATCGTAAACTACTGTGTCGCCTACTTTAACGTTCATTGGTAACGTCTTTCCGTCATCTAAAACGCGACCATTACCTACAGCGACAACTTTACCGGTTTGGGACTTTTCTTTAGCATTACTTGCCAGAACGATGCCTCCGACAGTTTGTTCTTCTTCGTCTTTAGCTTCTAAAATAACGCGATCTCCTAAAGGTTTTAACACGTGAATCCCTCCAAATTTCTGATAATTAAATGCATGATTTATTTAGCACTCGTTATACCTAAGTGCTAACTACACTGATAACTATATCATGTTTTTAATAGAATGCAAGTGTTTTTGACCAATATTAACCAATCAAATATAACAACCGTTCAAATATGCTATACTTACAGGAAATAAAGGAGTGTCATGATGAAAATTAGTAAAAGTTCTTTATTAACTTTAATCACTTATTTAGCAATTTTCTTGCTACCGAGCGTTATCAACCTTTTCGTTCGGTTGGGTGCATCATTTATCTGGGTGGAAACTATCGATTACCTAGTCGGAGCTGCCCTGCTGGTGGTTATTAACCTGAAAAATAACGAAATCAACCAAATTGAAACTCGGCGAATCCCCTTCTTCCGAGCAATTGCGTGGGGGATTATTGGAACCGCGTTAGTAATCGTGCTCCAGTTTGTGGTTAGCTACGTCACTTTTATTCTGGGGCAAAACCCTGCTTCCGCGAACACGGCTACGTTAGTTACCCTAGCGAAAATCAACCCGTTTTTTGTGTTGGCAATCACCGTTGGGGCGCCCATTATGGAAGAATTAGTTTTTCGAAAAGTTTTGTTTGGCAATTTAAGCACGCTGTTCGGGATGCGCTCGAACTTAGGTTTGACGATCATGGCGATCATTTCCAGCTTAGCGTTCGCCTTTATGCATAACGACAGCCACATCTTTTTATACGCCGCAATTGGGCTGCTATTTTGCTGGCTGTACCATAAAACGGGACGCATCCAAACTTCAATGATTGCGCACATTTTGATGAACGGCCTGGTGGTATTGCCGCTGGTGATGTAGGTAATTTAAGACAGTCTGACTGGATTGGGATTCGGTTGGGCTGTTTTTATTACTAAAAAACAACAAGCTGCTTAAAAGTTGTCACACTTTATCAAGTAGCTCGTTGCTTTGCTAGCGGGAATTTAAGGATTGCAATATTAAAATAAATAATCGTATCTATTTTTGATTATCCTTATTGATTTGGCATTCTTTTGAAACTCTTTTGATTACAATGAGATTCTTTAAATGACTTTTTAACCATTTAATAAATGGTATAAAAAATGTGGGGCATTCCCAAAATACCTCTGCGGTTCCAATAAAAAAGAGGTAGTACCGACTAAAATTAGACAAAATAAAACCGTTCGATTGATTTCGAACGGTTTTATTTTGCAAAACATCTAATTTCTGTGCAACTTGTTCAACTGTTTTTCCATTGAGCAGGCTAGAGATCTTATCAATCTAAAGGACAGAGAATCAAGGCCTTCGTTAGAAAACGTCAATTTCACCACCCTACTTTAGTAAATTTATTAGCGACAATATCAGAGCAACGACACTGATAGTCAAAGTTAAATATTGTAGTTTTTCTATGTTTTTCATTTTAATGCCTCCATTTTAAAATTGATGAACAGAAGAGAGACGTATCGCCTCTTTTACCTATTTTTTAAGCATTGTGATGAGTTGTACAATAGCTGTAATCGTCTGAATGATTAGTGTCACTATTGTCATTTGCTTATTGCGATGCCTTTTTATTCTTCATCATCCAGTTTTTATCACTTTCTTAACTTTATGCATTTACTATATCAATATATTGGTATACTTTTACAAACTGAAAACCACCCGATCATTTCGAGCGGATTTTATTTCCAACCACCACTAAAACGTCGTCTTCGAGTAATAATGCTAAACCTATAAATTCATTTGAACCTTAGTAGTTTATCATTCTCCGTAACTAGTAGTTTCATTAAAATTCCATTCTTCAAAGTTCACTACTAATACTATTGATAACTTCCTTAAAACGTTAACTCTTATTAATTTCAGTCAGTTCTTAACCTTATTGATCTAACATCCTTCTGAAACCATGGTTGTAGGCTTTTTGTCTCTTTGCAAGATCTTAACCTTATTGATTTAACATCCTTCTGAAACAGTATTGCAGTAGGGATGCAGTGAATAGTAGATCTTAACCTTATTGATTTAACATCCTTCTGAAACTCTGGTTTAAAAATATGGCTGCGTCAACAAGATCTTAACCTTATTGATTTAACATCCTTCTGAAACAGAAATTCTGAAAACATAGCCAAACGAATGGATCTTAACCTTATTGATTTAACATCCTTCTGAAACAAATAACGCTACTAACATCAGTTACCCTACGATCTTAACCTTATTGATTTAACATCCTTCTGAAACGACTGGTTAGCTCAGTATCGTGCTTATCGAGATCTTAACCTTATTGATTTAACATCCTTCTGAAACGTTGGAATTAGATAACACTGAAAGTGATTAGATCTTAACCTTATTGATTTAACATCCTTCTGAAACGAATCGGAGATATTTCGTTCGCATTAGTCCGATCTTAACCTTATTGATTTAACATCCTTCTGAAACATTCCCATGCCAAGACATCAGCGTCGCTGGGATCTTAACCTTATTGATTTAACATCCTTCTGAAACAATTTCTTCAACAGTAACTTTCTTAATTAAGATCTTAACCTTATTGATTTAACATCCTTCTGAAACAAGCGACAGGGGACATACCATATTTATTAAGATCTTAACCTTATTGATTTAACATCCTTCTGAAACCGTTATTTTCTAACTAAAATTTCATCAATTACTGATGCCAATCAACAAAGTCATTGTCAATGTAGTAGAATTCGCTATTTCCATAGGCCTCCTGATTACCTATTTCTGTGAATTCGATTAGTAAGAGTGCTTGATTCGTTTGACTTACTAGCTGGGTAAGCTCTTCAATTTGGGTCGCTGTCAAATAATGTGCAACATTAGTTAACACGACACACGAATTAATCGCGCACTCCTCGTGAATCTTCAAAACCGCTTCAATTATACCATACGGGTTACCCACACTTAGCGGATCAAAGTGCACTCCACAATACTTCAATAACTTTTTCAAATCAAAATCATAATTGACGCTAATCGGTAAATCTAGCATAAATAATTGTTCAGCAATCGTATTAAATAGTTGGTTGACCTGATCGTGAATTTGGTTACGCTGCTCATCCACCAATCCTTCGGCAAAAACCCGTTCAATCTTAGTTAAATACTTTTGAATAACTAAATCTTGGGTTCCTACGTCACCAATCCAATCGAAAACTTTACTAATTTCGAGTTCTTTGTAGTTTTCATCAAAAGCTAAAATCAATTCGTTACGTTCCTGCATACCATTTACTAAATCGGTATAAACCGTAGAATTATTGGTTCCCAAAACCGTAATTGCGTGAGGTTTAATTTCCACCGGTTCATGAGTTCGATACGTTAGTTTCATAGGATCACCGTCCGATCAGAGGTGTTGCGCACGTCTTTTACCCGTTCACCAACCAAAAAATGCATGTCGTTATACTGCTTCTCAGTTAACGTAAGGGCCTGAATTGTACCATTTTCGGGTAAATAAGTTTTAATGCGGTTTTCCATGAACGTCGGCGATTTTTTATTCACGCATACGCGAACATAAACAGAATATTGAATCATCAAAAAGCCTTCGTTAATTAGCGCTTTTCTAAATTGTCGGTACTGTTTTCTTTGTACCGCCGTCTCAACTGGTAAATCAAACATTATCATTAATCGCATTATTCGGTACCTCATCGCTTAACTCCATTTCAATCGTAAAACTATTAGCTTTCCCCGCTAAATACTTCAAACAATTCCGTACGTGATCAGTAATCGCGTTACGTAAAATCGTCTTCTTGCCGTTATACTTAAGTTCCAAACTCAAGAGTTCCACCAGCCCGTACTTAATGTCAGGCGTAAGTTGATTAAATTTTTGATTTGCCACCCAGCAATCCACAACCGGCCGAAAGGGTTCCATCAAGTCTGAAGCCAAGTTAAACTGGTTTTCCTCGCTATCATGATGAATCCCTAAATATGTAACGTAGCCATTCGCCACGATTTCTTGGTTTACGGCCGACAACAAAATTGAGTAACCATAGTTCAACGCCGCGTTAATTACCGAACCATCCCTCCTTGTAAAACCGTTTTCAAACAATAACGGAAAATATTTGTGCGCTACCACCGCTTCCCGATTGGTTAAATCATTCAATTCCAATTTTTCCAATTCCAATACAAGTTCATCAGTCGAATGATCTAGTAAATTCAAAACGTTAATTTGATTGATGATTTTATTAGCCACTAATTTCGTCCACAATATTTGTTGTAACTGTAAGTCCCAATTAACTTGCTCTCGCAGCAGCTGGGCGGTCCGGTTAGCGGGATAATAGCCGTAAATTTCGCTAATCGGTTCACGCGCTTCATCGGTAAATACAATTTTGACGTTTTTCTTTGATAGCTCACTAATTAACGCCGTCGTAATTACCGCTTGCGTCGTCGAAATTAGCAACAAACTAATGTCATCAACCGGAATTTGATTAATTCCGTCATTGGTCAGCACAATCATCGCATGTGCCGAATACGATAATTTAGCGTGCTGGGTGATGATTACTGATCTCCATCCCATATTTTTAAAACCTCCTTGATTTTACCAGTGTACTGGTTTATATTAATGGTGTTGGGTAGCTCCCAACTTTTAACCTTATTGATTTAACATCCTGATTTGAAATCAAACAATGCACTTTGTGCGGAGTTTATCCACTTGTCCCAGCTATCTGGGCAATACATAGTGAAAGAGGAACCGACCCTTAATGGGACGGCTCCTCTTTTTTGATGCTCTCATTAAAGATCGCTTAATTTAATTTTACGTTCGAATAATCCTGATGGCGATTGGTGGATTAAGATTGCGTTTTTAGATAAAATAATTCCATTTGGTACTTGTAATTGTCCAAATGCTGTTGAAAAACCAATTGGTTTCAAATTTCCAAAAGCCGCATTAGCATGCAATCCCTTCAAAATCTCTAAAATCATTTCACGCTTACCGTGGGCAACTACTTTTCGTCCTTCATACTTGGTTTCAGCTGGCAAATCAATAAATTGATCCCGATTATCATTTAATTTCTTCCGGAAACCGTTGATATCGTATAAATCAAAAGATTGATTAACAATTGATAAGATTTCATCGTAAACTGCGATTAAATTATCGTCTTTCTGCGTCTCATCAAATTTTCGGTCATCCGCAATTACTTGTAGAGCTTTTTCTGACAAAACTAGTTGCTTAGCATTATATTTATATGTCGAACTGCCTAGCATCATTTTAACGGGACCATCTTGAACTAATTGCCGGTAGTGCACTTTATCTAGAACAATCTCGAATTCTGTTTTCTTGATTCCCTTTTTAGTGCTCTTTGTAAATTGTGGCGCGATAACTTTATGAAGCGCCTGTAAATACTGCTGTGAATCTTGTTGCTTTAACTTCTCTAATTTGGCAGCCACCCGAGTTGGAATTCCGACCACCTTGAAATATTTGCCCTTCTTTTTATCTTCTAAGGCAACGATTGCAAGATAGGCGTCCGTATTTCCACTATAACCACCATATAAATCCGTAGGCCGATCTTCTTTAATCGGAATTAGTTTCCCATGATAATTCTTTGGATAAACAGTTTGGTTAAATAGTTCCGCTCTTCGAGTGGTGATTTCCCGAGAAACAATCATAAATTTATAATCATAAACCTTCTTAATCTGCTTGATGGTCTCATTCGGCGCCACGTTTGACCACAAGATTTCACCAGTTTCGGGAGCAACCACTTTCTTTTCTCGCTCAATTTTTCCTAAAAAGTTAAAACGTTTATGTCCTATGTCTTCCTTGTTACCAAACTTTTTAAAATTATCATAAACAAAGTATGGCTGTAATTTTGGATAACATTTATACAAATAGTTTCCAATAAAGATGGTTAAATAAGCGTCAAAGGCATGGTGGTAGTCGTTAACTTCCCGCACCTTAACCAAATCAAACATTTTCCGCATTTGAGAATTCATTTTCGCTGGAACTTCGATAATTTCGGTGTCCTTATCGTAAATTCCATTTAAAATGTTAGCTGTCAGTTTGATGACTTGACTGGTCTCCACGAGTTGCCGGTTAATAAATCCCTTTTGGGCGTATTTACTGATATTATCCGGATCGGTAATTAAGTTATTATATTTTCGTTTGGAAATCATTCCGTTATCCAGCAAGTACCGCCAAAATGAGCCCATTTTTTTGCCAAACATTTTAGCCGGTACATTATCACTTTTTCCGTTGTTAACCGCCCGAATCGTCAATACCCGGTTGTCCAAACTATCATCCTTAATAAAGGATTGTGGCAAAATGTGGTCAACATCGTAATCGTTCAACTTATCTAGACTAATAGTGTCGCCAGTATAAACATCCCGGCCTAATTGGGTAAAGTACAGGTAGTACTTATCCGATAAAACGTGCTTATTTTCCTTGAATTCAGCTAGTTCAGCAGTTAACCCCGCGTCTACAACTTCTTCGGCGCTTTCATAAAGTTTTTCCAAGGTCCGCAAACGGCTTTGCGTCCGTTGGGGGTTCGCCGCGGCTTCACGGGTAAACTCAATCGCAATTTTTTCAGGTGGGTTACCCACTGCTTTTTCAATATCTTGGACAACCTTCACCACTTGACGGATTGCCTTCTTATTTTGTGGTGAAGTGTACGCATCCCCCAAAATGTTTTCAATATTCTCCCAAACATTATCCGGGTCGTTGCCCTCAAATTGCTTTTCGTTGGCCTGTTGAATCAGTGCCGCAAATTCTGGACGACTTTGAATTTGCATGAAGTTTCCGGTCGAACGCCACATTTCGTCTAAAATTGAGTATCCTTCCGCGTTCTTTAGCCCAGTTAAGAGCTTCTTGGAAAGCCGACCCCATCCTTTGTAACGTTTAGCCACCAGTTGTTGAATCTGCTTTTCAGATAGCCAACCCAGGGCTTGTAATTTTGCCTTGAAGATTCCCCGATCCTCAAAAATTGTCGACCATTCCACGATTTGTTCTAAGTCCTCTTGAAATTGCGGATCATTTACCCGCTCCCCAAACATATTTTTGAAATCAATATAAGTTGATAGACTTGATAAAAATTTCTTTGGATCGGCTAATCCGCCCACGGTAGGCGCGGTTGCGGCTTTCTTCTTGGTAACGTAGTAATTTTGGAGCGCTTTAATGGAAACCGTTTTTTGTTGCTTAAACAAGTCATTATAAACGTCTTGCTTATCCTTAAGTGACAAATGCCGCCCATTAATTTTCAAATTGTTCAGTTCATTAAGCACCACAAATTTTTGATAAATCATACTTTCCGCAGGTAAGACATCTTCGCCAAAAAGATACGTATCTTTGGTAGTCATCCGCCGAATAAATCGGTTTGCGGATTCCATCCGGTCAACTTTTTCATCAAAATTCCATGGTGTAATTGGACCGGCAGCCTTTCGCTTCATCCACGCAAACACGTTTTCTCCGTTTTGTGCTTGTTCTTCCGGCGTTACCAACGGGCCCACGTAATACGGGATCTTAAAGGCAATCAATTCGTCTAGTTTGTAAGGAGCATCTTTACGGCGCTTAACGTTTGGATTCGGCTCCGCCAAAAATGGATAGTATTTAGATTGCTTTTCAATAATTTGGTCGAGCTCCTGTTGATGCAGTTGATGAGGGATTGCCCCATTTTGCCCAGTCCGTTGCTTAGGCATGAACTGGTCTAGCTGAATTAAACGTTTAATTTCTTTTGCATCCGGCGAATCATCTAAGTTCTTTTCCACAGCCTTATAGAAATCATCTTGGTTCTGGGTCTTATCGTCCGTTTTACCGACGTAGGCCGTGTACGTTTCCTTCAGTGCTTTTGCTTTCTTAGCATCCGGATGATTCTCAATCACCTTTTTCAATAATCCTAAATGGTGATGGTGGTTTTCATATTTTTCAACCATCGCCGCGGACAACGAATTACCATCCTTCGTAATTTCATTTAGTGAAAACCAGTTATGTAGTCTTTGCAAAAGATCAATAATTTCCAAACGATTTTCATCTAAATCACCCGTGAATTCTTCTAATTTATCATCCGCCCCCTCGTCGTTTAACTTCAAGGACCAGTCCGCGTCCGTTTCAACTTGGAGGAGCACGTCAAGCTTGAACTTATAGTTCAAAATCGCGTTAACAAACTGCGTAACGATCTTCTTGTTTTCGCTCTGTAACGCCTTGTTGCTTGCGGGAAGCAGCATCATCTTCACTAGTTGCTTTTTCTTATCCATTTTATAGATGGTTGTGCTGCTAAGAACATCCTTAACATCCGCCACTTGTGCTAAATCAAAGGCCAGCTCATTATCAGGAACAATTTCCGCGTAAAGTTGGTTTAACTGGTCAAACAAAGTATCCAGTTCGATGTTTTCTACTTTAAACGACCGCATCGGCGTTCCGTTTAAGAAGTTTCCACGGTATTTAATAATGTGATGGACTGCTAAATAAATTTCCCGAAAATCAAACTTCCGATCTTTCTCCATCAATGCTTTTCGCAAATGGTAAATCGTGGGATATTCCTCATAGAATTGATAATCTTTCCGTTCTGGGAATAAAAGTGAGCCTTGAAAAGACTTCTTTGGATCCAAATTTGACCGGTTCGATTCTTTTAACCGGGCCAAAAAGGTGGGGTCCACCTCGGCAAGGTGCGCATCAAAAATTTCATTTAATAAATTGATCCGCCACCGGCGCCGGGATAACCTCCGCCGCGTAGTCCGAAAACCACGCCGATCCGCCGCCGTTTTGCCCTCTTCAAAGAGGCGTACCCCAATTGCCGTCTTTCCTTTAACTCGAATGGGTTGGTTATTTTCGTCAACTGCCGCAAAGCCAATTGATGACGTCCCGATATCGAGACCAAGGTTATACTTTCTGTCACCCATGTAAAATTCCTCCTCAACGTTATTAATCTCACTATATCGTTTTTCCCCCGATTACTCAACGCATTTTAAGCGGTTTCAACGTTATTAAATTAAACTTTTGCGTACCTTGCAGTTTTGCTTGAGTATGCTAGAATTAACTAAATTATTAGCACTAAATTCATCAATCCGGGGGGAGGATTTTACCATGAAAAAAATTGCGTCAATCGCTATCTTAGCAGTCTTACCATTAACCTTGGCAAGTTGTGGCAACCATTCTACTTCTAACTCTGATACATCTTCTAATTCTAGCAAGACCGAAAAGGTGGCCAAGTCATCAAGTAAGTCGTCTGCTAGCAAGGACGCTAAATCAAGTTCAGCTGATAAAGCAACTAGCTCATCAGCTAGCGCAAACTCTTCAAAAGACTCGACTAACTCTAACTCTAGCTCTAATTCTAATTCCGCTTCTTCTTCAACAAGTTCGGCTACCGACTCAAGTAGTTCTGCAGATAATCAAATGTCCCGCAGCGACTTAACGAAGGCAGAAAAGAAGAATGGCAACCGGCCCCTTGCTGACGAGAAAATTCAAAACGAACAAGCAGCAGTTGCCCTTCTAACTGAAAAATATGGTAATCAAAATTGGAAAGTGGCCTTTAGTTCCATTGGCAAGTCTTCACCAATTTATTTCCACATTACCTCCCCTAAACACGGTTCTTACTACGTTTACGCAAATGGTGACGTGCAAAGCGCGGACGGGGACCTTTCCAACCACCAAATCGTTAACAAATAACTAACACCGCACTTTAGGCAAATTAAAAACGAGCGCATTGGCCAAAAGTTGGGGAGTTTGCAAGCACTAACCTAAAAGCGACCATTATTATGTCTAAATTTGGCATAATAATGGTCGCTTTTAGGTTAAGCGGGACAAACTAGCTTTTGGTGTGTCGACCCTAGTAGAATCAACCCGCCAAAAGGAGCTTTCCGTTTTTTCGCAGTCTCTCGCTTTATTTATCACGTTACTTAATTGCTTGGGCTACCGCAGCTTGTACAGCATCCCTTTCTATTTCAATTAGTGCGACCCGGGTTTCAATTACCTTAATATCCATCGTAATTTCCCGAGTTAATCCTGGAGTTGCTAGTTTTGGTTCAAAGAATGCTTTGAATTCGGCTAGGCGCGTCGAGGTTTGGAAAATCCCCGCAATCACCGTAATGTAGGTGGCAAATTCCATGTCACCGCCCACCGTGTCTTCGAGCCATTGCCATTCGTCACGAATCCAGTTCCATGCCGAGCCTTGCCCTTGAGGGTTAGCCAATACGCCACGGAACCACGCTCGCAAGTCTTGCGGCTTAATTACTTGCGCATTTTCAAACTGTTGAACTAGTTGTTGAATCAATGGTAAGGATGGTGTGGCCGTAAGCGCCTGGCAAAGGTCACTCTTGTAGCTCGCATCGCTTGTCCGTTGATATTCTTTAAGCAACCGGGCAAAAAGCTCAGGGCTACCGAAATGTTCGACTTCATTCCGAATTACTAAGGAACGAATTGCGGCCGGTAGTTTTGGCAGCTGTGCTTCGTTTTCTTCAAATAGCTGATGGGCTTGTGCGGTAACTGCTGGATTTTCAGCGTACAAAGCCGCCTTCAATACCATCGGACGCATCAACTGGTCGTCGTTGGTTTCACTAGCCGCCGCTTGCCAGCCTAACCGTTGGGCCGGTGCTTGACTTAATTCACCAAAGAACTTCTTAAGTTGCTTTTCTGCTGAGCTTTGCGGAGCAACGAACTTCTTTAAATCATTTGCCACCCGGTATAACATTTCCGTTACGAGCGCAGAATCGGTTTTCGCAAATCGTGGTAATAAGGGCACAATCTCCGCGTAGGAAATTTGCTTGCCTTCCGCCAACAAACGCAGGTCTTGCAATAGTTGAAGCTGGTCGATCGCGGTCAATTGCTCCCAATCAGCTAAAATATCATCTAATAACCGTTGGTCGTAGCGCACGATGAAATGCGAACTGTTGCCCACGTTCAAACGGAACGGTTGTTGGTTTCGATCCCGTAAGTCTTGGTAATTTCCTAAATTCAAGGTCTTCGTCTGTAGTAAGGCCGGAACCTCTGCGTAGTTCCCGTTCAACGGAATCTGCCATTGGCGTTGTTGAGCTTGTCCTTCACCAATGAAGAATTGTTGTTGTTCAAGTACCAGGTCACCATTTTCAACTTGGACGGTCACCACTGGGTATCCCGGTTGATCTAGCCACGTATGCATGATGTCACCAATTGGCATGTTCGCAGCTTCCCCGAGGGCTTGCCACAAATCGTTTCCGATAGCATTTCCGTACTGGTGGCTTGCAAAGTATTTTTGCAAGCCTTGACGGAGAGCGTCGTCGCCAATCAAAGCGCGGACCATTACCAGCATCCGGGCTCCCTTTGCATAAACGATGGCTCCGTCAAAGAGGGCGTCAATTTCGGCTGGATCGTTAACTTGGACGTGCACGGATTGCACTCCGTCCGTAGCATCCCGTTGTAAAGCTGCGCCTGCTTCAGAATTTTGGAACAATTCCCAAATTTGCCAATCGGGTTCCAAAGCGTCAACGGCCACGTATTCCATCATGTTGGCAAAACTTTCGTTTAACCAAAGGTCGTCCCACCATTGCATGGTTACTAAGTCACCAAACCACTGGTGCGCTAATTCGTGAGCAATTACCGTAGCCACCACCTGTTTAGTACGTAGAGTGGTGTTCTTTGGATCGAGCAAAAGGTAAGCTTCCCGGTAAGTTACCAAGCCCCAGTTTTCCATTGCTCCGGCTGAAAAGTCTGGCAAGGCTAGTTGCCATGAATGCGGTAATGGATACGGAGTTTGGTAGAAGTCTTCGTAAAATTCAATCGCTCGTTTGGCAATATCCAAAGCAAAATCTAACTCTTGCGGCTGATGAGCCTTGGTGGCGAAAACGCCCACTTGGACGCCGCTCTTAGTTTTAGTTTGCTTACTTTGCAAATCACCAAAGGCAAACGCGATTAAGTACGTAGACATTTTTACCGTACGTTCAAAATAATGATAGCCATCCTCGACCTTAGTTTCTGGCATGTTGCTCAATACCACTTCGCCAGGATGTTCGTCGAACTTAATGGCTAAATCAAAGGTGGCCTTGGCTTCCGGCTCGTCCACGCACGGAAAGGCTTGCCGCGCAAAGGTGGTCTCAAACTGGGTGCCCACTAAATGCTTGGTTTCCCCATTCACTTCGTAATATGACGGATAAATCCCCATCATCGTGTCGGTTAACTTGGTGGTGTATTTGATTTCCAAAGTTACCGTTCCGGTGTGCGGTAATTTAACGTGAATTGCTTCCGCGGCTTGATCAATGGTAAAATCGCCTGCCGTACCATCTACCCGTAGTTCTTCGATTTGTAGATCCTTTTGATGGATGTCAATTTGGGAACTTAACGCCTCCCCGGTAATAGTGGTCGTTCCCTTAATTTCCTTTGTTTCCCGACTAATTGCTAATTTAATTTGGTAATTAGTTGGGTGAAATTTAGTGTAAAATCGTTCAATATTCGCCATGCTGCTCCTCCTATTTTGCCCAGCGCTTATAAATCAACGCCCTTATCTTCTGGCAAATTCTTTAAATTAACCAAATGGTGGAAAAACACAAAGATTACGCAACCGAAAATTACTAGCAAAATAAATGCTAACTGACTCCCCGCACTTACGTTTTGCGCGTGGGTGTAGCCTGGGCGTTTAACCGATCCCATCAATAGCGCTAAGACAGTCGTTCCGATTGCTCCGGTAACCTGTTGTCCCGTATTATACAACGCGTTAGCATCGTTTTGAAATTCTTTGTCAATATGTTTTAGCCCGTATGCGACCGAATTTCCAAACGCCATCGAGCGGCCAATCGCGAAAATTAAGTAAGCAATCGTGATTCCAACCACTCCTAATTGAGGTCCCCAGCACATTAAGCCAACCAACGCCAACGTAAACAAAATGTCTCCGATATACAAGGGCACTTTTCCGCCAAACCGATCCAACAGCCAGCCGTACAATGGTTGTCCAAATCCGTTAAATAAACTCCCCGGCAGTAAGATTAGCCCACCAACTAGCGAAGTCGCTTGAAAAACATCCTGCACGTAATTAGGTAACAGGAAGTTAATCCCTACGTTTGCAAATTGCAACATTATATATGGTAGAAAACTGTATAAAAAGGCTGGTTGCTTAAAAACTTGTAGTGAAAATAAAGCTTTCGTTGCAGTGTGCGAGCGTTTAACAAATAGTATAGTTAAGCCAATGCTGACGATCAGCAACCCTACAAAAGTACCCAATTGCATTTCTCCGAGGGCGTTCAATCCAACAATTAAACTAACTAACGCTATCCCCAACAAAAGAAACCGGGTCCAGTCAAATGCGTAGTGCTGGTCAGTAGGCGCGTACTGCTTGATGACTTTCATGCCAAGCAACATCAGCACTAACGCAACGGGTAAAGTTGACCAAAAAATCATTCGCCAACTATTAAAAGCAACTACCGCCCCGCCAAACGTGGGCCCGAGTGCCGGTGCAATCAAAATAATCAAGTTTGCCATTCCAATGTAAGTCCCCAATTTATGCTGGGGCACTACGTCTAGAATAATGTTGACCATCAGGGGCGTGCATAGTCCCACACATCCTGCCTGAATTAACCGCCCGGCTAACAAAACCCAAAAGTTAGTCGCTAGCCCACAAATCAAGTCACCGCTGCTAAATAAGATTGCCGCGGCGGTAAACAACTGCCGGTTGGTAAACCGACGTTTCATGTAAGCCGACGTTAACATTACTAAGGCAGCCATCAATAAGTATCCGGCGGTCACCCACTGAACCGTGTTGAGGGGGACGTGAAACTCCTTCATTAAAGCTGGGAAAGTTACGTTCATTGAGGTTTCCGTCAAAATTCCCATAAAGGACATCAACGCCACTACCGCCACCACAATCATCGGGTTGGTGTGCCGCGTATTTTGTGCTTCCATATTTTTCTTCCTCTCTTATTTTCATCAAACGTGCTTCTACCATAATGAAAATAATTCAGGAAAATGTCAAATCCGTAATGAAAAATCCAGTTCGTTTTCACAAACAAAATATTTTACTCATAAAATATAAAACGCCAAGAATCATGTTAATGAATTCTTGGCGTACTGGGGGACATTCTAGTTGGTTAAAATTTATACGTTAGCCAACGCTTGGTCGATTGCTTGACTACCGCTGCTCATCATAAATACTTTTTTAACAGTATTCGGCTGTTTCAAAACGTCTGCTAGAACCCTTGCCACGTCTGGAATTGGGTTAGTCTTTTGTGGGAGCTCTTTTCCGATGTAAATTTGGCCGGTTCCCGCTTCTTCAGTCAAACTAGTTGGCTGAACAATGGTGTAATCCAAATCGGTGTCATGAACGAGGTAGTTGTCCGCAAAGAACTTAGCGGTTGTGTAATCCAAGAGGTCTGCCAAACCGCCTTCGTGCCACTTACGTTCCGATTCCAATGTGTATAGCGAACTCAGCATGACGTAACGCTTAATGCCTAATTTTTCGGCCGCTTGCATAGTTTTAACCGCGCCCATCGCATCAGTTTGCAACAAGTCGGCGCCTCGCGAACCAGCAGTGAAGTAAACGGCGTCGCTCCCCTTCATTAAGTCGGCGATCGCGTCTACCCCGTCATGCAAATCAAGCTTTACCGCGTTCACGTGATCCATCTCAACAACGTTTTCAGGATGCCGCGCTCCAGCAACCACTTCGTTACCATCCGCAACTAAATTCTTAATTAAGGCGGTAGCAACCCGTCCAGAGCCGCCCGCAATAAATATCTTTGCCATTCTCCGTTCCTCCTAGCTAATGTAAATAAACTTTTTGGCCCTTAGCCCTATACTAACTGACTTTTTGTAAGCGTTCAAGAGTTATCACTTATCTATTAATTTCCTTTGTAATATTTTTGCACGGTAAATATTGAGGAATTTATTACCGAACTAGCATAGAAATATTATTTCGGTGGTACATGTACCGCATTCGTATCAATTCAATAATCCACCTTATCTCCTTTTAAAAAATACAAAAAAACCACCTATCATCCGGATTAACCGGGATAAGGTGGTTTTCGTTTATATTCAGTTTATTCCCATTCCACAGTTGCCGGCGGCTTGGACGTAATGTCGTACACTACACGGTTAACGTGGTCAACTTCGTTTACGATTCGCACCGAAATTTTTTGGAGTACATCCCATGGGATCCGCGCGAAGTCGGCGGTCATTCCATCAATTGAGTTAACTGCACGAATTCCGACTGTATAGTCGTAAGTCCGGCCGTCACCCATTACCCCAACGCTGCGAATTCCTGGTAAGACGGTGAAGTATTGCCAAATGTCACGATCTAAGCCAGCGTTTTTGATTTCTTCACGTAAAATCAAGTCACTATCGCGAACGATTTGCAATTTATCTTCGGTAATTTCACCTAGCACCCGAATTCCTAGACCAGGGCCAGGGAAAGGTTGCCGCCAAACTAAATCTTCTGGCATTCCCAACTTTTCACCTAAGTCACGCGCTTCATCCTTGAACAAGGTCCGAAGTGGTTCGATTAGTTCAAAGTGCATGTCTTCTGGCAATCCACCCACGTTATGATGGGATTTGATTGTTTGCGCAGTATCCGTTCCACTTTCGATTACGTCAGTGTAAAGGGTACCTTGAGCCAAGAAATCAATCCCCTTAAGTTTTTGAGCTTCGTCATTGAAGACTTCGATAAATTCGTTACCGATGATCTTCCGTTTTTGTTCAGGATCAGTAACTCCGGCTAACTTGCTCAAGAAGCGGTCTTGTGCGTCAACCTTGATAATGTTCAAGCCGAATTTGCCTTCTAGGCTATCCATAACTTGCTTTGCTTCACCTTTACGTAACAAACCATGATCCACAAAGATACATACTAGTTGATCACCAATTGCTTTGTTCAGCAATACGCCGACAACGCTTGAGTCGACCCCACCAGAAAGTCCTAAGAGTACTTTACGGTCGCCAACTTCTTCGCGAATCTTTTCCACTTGCATGTCAATGAAGTCGTTCATTGACCAATTTGCTTGAGCTTGACAAACATCAAAGGCAAAGTGCCGTAAAATATCGTTACCATATTGCGTATTCCGCACTTCCGCGTGGAATTGAACGCCGTAAAATTTCCGGTCGTCATCCGCCATGGAAGCGATTGGGCAATTTGCGCTAGTAGCTACCGTCTTAAAACCGGCTGGAACTTCACGAACCAAGTCACCGTGGCTCATCCAAACCGTTTGAGTAGCTGGCAAGCCTTTAAACAATGCCGCCTGGTCATCAGTTACGTTAATGTCTGCGTGGCCGTATTCCCGGTTATCCGCAGATTCAACCCGACCGCCCAAATTGTAGGCCATCAATTGCATTCCGTAACAAATCCCCAAAATTGGAATTCCTAATTGATAAATTTCAGGATCAACTCGAAAAGCATCGTCATCATAAACACTGTTCGGTCCCCCGGAGAAAATAATTCCCTTAGGATTAATCTGCTTAATTTCTTCCGCAGTGATTTTATGAGAAAGAAGCTCTGAGTAAACCCCAAATTCACGGATTCTGCGCGTAATCAATTGGTTGTATTGACTACCAAAATCCAAAACAATGATTTTATCAAAATTTGATAAATCTGTGTTCGCCAAGTCCTTCACCTCATCTTTTCATTCTTATCCTCTATCATACAGGAAAATTGTGAAAAACCATAGCCCTATCACTTAGATAGTTTTACTGGAAGGGCTCTCACCGCCAGTTTTTGTGGAAAAATTTTCCCAGGCGGGACGTTTTAGTTTCAGTAATCGCATGGCGTTAAAAATCACCACCAGGATACTAACTTCGTGGAAAAACATCCCGCTTGCCATATTTACCCAGCCTAAACTAACTCCTAACATCAGCAGCGCCACCGTACCAACCGCAATTCCCACGTTTTCCATCATGTTACGCAGCGTTGCTTGAGCAATTTGCCGCGCAAAAACGACGTTCTTAAAATCAGGATTAATCAGCACCACGTCCGAAGTTTCAATCGCGACGTCGGTGCCGCTCCCCATCGCGATTCCAACCGCTGCTTGGGCGATTGCGGGACTATCGTTAATTCCATCGCCAACGAATAGCACTGGTTGACCGCTTGCTTGGAGTTCCTTCAAAAACTGGGCCTTTTCGTTAGGCAACTGACCTGCTTTAACCTGGGTGATTCCCACGGTATGCGCAACGGACTGGGCAACCTTTAGTTGATCACCGGTCACCATCCACTGGTTCGTCACTCCGGTTTGGCGAAGTTGTTTAAGTGCGCTAGCTACGCCGGGTCGGACTTGGTCGGATAAGCCCATTGTCAACACTAAAGCACCGTCTACGATCATTAAAATTACCGATTGCCCATTTTCCCGCAGTTTTTGTAAATCAGCAGTCTGTTTATTAGAAAGTTTTTGGGCACTTGGTTCTAAAATCCGCGGGCTTCCCAATTTCACTTGGTGACCATGCCAAGTGGCGGTAACCCCGATTCCTTTAACGGTGGTGATTGCGATATCATGGTTTTGCACAGGCTGACCCGTTCGTTGTTCATAAAATTCCACAACGGCCACTGCCAAAGGGTGGTTAGTTTGCTTTTCTAATTGGGCCGCCACTGCTAGCCAATCTTGTTGTGAATACTGATAGAAGCTCTGGACGGTCGGTTTACCAGTGGTAATCGTCCCGGTTTTATCCATGAGGATGGTACGCACCTTGGCCAGTTGATCAATGACCTGACCGCCCTTAATCAAGATGCCGCTTTGCGCTCCCCGGCCAATTCCCGCGACGTTGGATACCGGTGTCCCAATTACTAACGCTCCCGGACACGCCAGCACCAAAATTGTAATCGCCAACCGGAAGTCTTGCGTAACTAACTGTGTTAAGAGCGCTAACACTAAAACCAGTGGCGTGTAGTACCGGGCAAACTGATCAATAAAACGGCTTACCGGCGCCTGATTGTCTTGAGCTTCCTCCACGAGCTCAATTATTTTGCCAAACGTGGTTTCTTCCCCAACTTTTTGGGCTTCAACCACCATTTGTCCGTTTTCCACAATTGTACCTGTGTATACTTGATCCGTGGGCGTTTTATTAACCACCCGCGCTTCACCAGTAATGGCCGCTTCGTCGACGGCAGCCGTCCCGGTAACCACCCGCCCGTCAACTGGAACTTGGTCACCAATCCGCACTAATAACTGGTCGCCTACCTCAACATCGTCAATTGCTACCGTGCGGGTTTGTCCTTCGCTCACTAAGAGTGCTTGTGTCGGCTGCATTTCCGTTAGGTTAGCTAACGCCCGGTGAGTCTGCTTTAAAGTACGGCGCTCTAAGTAATTACCTAGACCAAATAAAAAAGTGACCATCGCCGCTTCTTCTAGTTCCCCAATGATTAAAGCTCCTAGCACGGCAATGCTTACTAACAATTCAATGCTGGCCATCCGGGCACGTAACGCGCCGATTGCTTTCAACAGGATCGGCATCCCCGCTACCAACGTTGCTATGCCATACGCCATCCCAGCTGCTTCTGGGAAACTTCCACTATGATGCAGCAGCCATCCCACGGCGGTTAATAGCGCAGCCACCCCGAGCAGAGGGTTAGCAAACCTTGTGAACCAGCGTTGCATTTTAATCATCTTCATCGTCCTCTTCCAAACCTTCGCGCGGTTCTTTTCCCAAACGAGCCTGTAATTTTTGTGAAGCCCGGTCAAATTGTCCGTTAAGCTCAATTAAGTAGTTCGCTAAGGGAAACTTACTTTCTTGGTTAGCCAGCGCAACGGCGCGTTGAATAAACATCAAACTAGTTTGGCAATCTGCTACTAACCCCGCCAATATAGCTTCCGTCGAGTAATACTTAATCCGCGGATCTTCAGTAAGCATACTGTATTCGCTAAATTCTGCGGTGACGGAAGCGGGCTTTTCCCCTACCGCACGAAGCTGGTCGCCTAATTGCACGATATCATGGTTTAACGTTGCCTGTAACTGTAGCAAATATTCCCGGTCGGCAAAGTAGCTTGGCCCCTTAACGTACCAAGCAGCTTGCACCAATTTATTGGTCAACACGCGTAAATTTGCCAAAACATGGTCCGCCATCGCCCCCGCGGTTGGTTGGTGGTGGTCGATTTCAGCTTGCTTTTGCTCTGCTAAATAACGTTCCTCAATTGATTTTGCCATTACTCAATAACCTCCTTGGTTTTCACGCTTTTTACCTGATATCCTAGTTCTTCAACGGTCCGTTTTAAATCCGCACTATCTAACCGATCATCAACGAGCGCCTTAACTTTGCTAGCGTTAAAAAGTACTTTAACGTTTTGGACCCCCGCCAATTTAGTGAGGGCGCCTTGAATTTTCGTCATGCAACTTGGGCAAGTTAACGTATCTAATTGCAGAATAACCTTAGTCATTTTATATTTCCTCCTTGCTTTGATATATTAAGCATAGAAGTACCCGACCTTTTTGAAATTGACCTTGGTCAAGTTTTGACAAAAAAATTTGCACTTCACTAATGAAACAAAGGAGAAACATAATGGCCACCCTCGTTAATGCGCACCATTGCGTGCCCTTAGTACCGATTTTTAAAAACTTAACCCCCGCTCAAAGCCAGCAAATTGAGGCAATCGTTCGCCATCGTCACGTCCCGGCCCAACAAATTCTTTATCAAGCCGGGGACGCTGTTGACGCCTTGACCATCGTTGCCAAGGGACAAGTTAAGGTGGTTCGACTCGCAGAAAACGGTAAGGAACATCTGCTTTACCTGCTCCAAAGCGGTGACATCAACGGGGAAGCAGCCCTTTTCAACCAACTTGAGCACCATTCCACGGCGACAACTTTAACCCCGACCACCGTGTGCACGATTGCGCGGGCGGATTTTCAACAGCTTCTAACCCGCAATCCTCAAATTGCCGTGAACGTGATGAACACCCTGGGCAACCGGATATTGTCGCTCGAAGCTCAAGCCACCAAGACTAATACAGAATCGGTTGCTGAACGACTTGCCGATTACCTCGTCGAAACTTCTGCTAGTTTGCAAGCCAATCCTTTCACCCTGCCGCTCAAAAATAAGGACTTAGCCACCTTGTTAGGAACCACGCCGGAAACCATTAGCCGTTATCTAAAACGTTGGGAAAGCCACCATTTGGTTAAAAAGCTTCCTGGACACCAGTTACAAATTCTTGATGCCGCCGGCTTAACGCTAATTGAATAAGTTATTTTTAGTTATCCAATCACCAATTCATCAAACTAGCGCTTAAAAGATGACGTTTTTAATTAAAATAAAAAAGGACCATTTCAGAATCTAAAATTCCTGAAACGGTCCTTTAATTTAAAACACCAAAAACTAATTCATCTCACTCAATTAAGCTTGTTCAATTTTTTCTTTCCCGTTAAAAACATCTTCATTGAACATGTCACTTCGTTTGGCAGTCACCAATCCGGCTAGGATACTATCGTTAACGTTCACTAACGTCCGACCCATATCGATAATCGGATCAATTGCCAAAACAATTCCCATGATGCCAACCGGTAAATTCAACGTTCCTAAGACAATTAGGGCGGCAAAGGTCGCGCCGCCACCTGAGCCAGCCACCCCAAAGGATGAAATGGTGACGATAATAATCAACGTTAAAATAAATTTAACCGATACGATGTTGATTCCCACTACCGGAGCCGTGATCGACGCAATCATGGCTGGGTAAATTCCTGCACATCCGTTTTGTCCAATACTGAGCCCTAAACTAGCAGAAAAATCTGCGATGGCCTTATTAATCCCCAGTTGCTTAGTTTGTACTTCGACGTTCATTGGCAACGTTCCCGCGCTGTTACGCGAAGTAAACGCAAAGATCAGAGTTGGCCACACTTTTTTGTAGTACTCAATCGGGTTGGTATGCGTTAATAATAAAATAACGGTATGGACTACCAACACCAACAACAATGCCACGTAGACCGCCACAATAAAGTACGCTAAACTTACGATGGTTTTAATACTATTCACCGCAATTGTCTTTGCCATCAAAGAAAAGATTCCGTACGGAGTTAAATTGATGACGAGACGAACCATTCTGGATATTAATTTATCTAGAATATCGGTGCCCCGTTCGAAGGCAAGTGCGTCGTTGGGATAGTGTTCTTTTAACCATATATACGCTAACCCAACAATTAGTGAAAAAATCACTACCGCAATCGTGCTGGTTGCCCGCGTTCCGGCAAGGTCTTCAAAAATGTTTTGTGGTAAGAAACTTACAATTTTTTGCGGAACCGTTAATTCTGATAATGCGTGTTGGTGTTGTTGTAAAAAGGCCAGATTGTCTTTAGAGGCGGTCCCCTTTACAAACGACGCTCCTTGCAAGTTAAAAGCGATCACGGTAATTACCCCAATAAATGCCGCAATTGCCGTAGTTGTTAATAACACCGTTAGCACGTTTCTCGCGATCTTCCCCAGATTCTTAGTGTCTCCTAGCTTGGTGAACGCGCTGATTAACGATATTACGATTAGTGGAATTACCAGCATTTGTAATAACGAAATGTAGCCATTCCCCACAATTCCAATCCAATCAACTGCTGTAGCAACAACTTTACTTGTTGATCCAAAAATTGCTTGGGTGATTGCTCCAAAACTTAATCCTAAAACCAAGCCAATCAAAACTAACTTATTGAAGCTTACGTTCTTTCGTTGTAATAAAGCTAAAACAAGCAGGATCACGCCAGCAATCCCCACGGTTGCCCAAATCATCAAATCATTCATAAATCTTCATTCCCTCTTATTAATTATGGTATTACATGCATTTTTATCACTAACCATCATTAACAAGATTGACCACCACGATGTTTACCTAGTAGTTTAACTAATCTTTCATTCACCATAATTTTTCTTCCTAACTAAAAAGAGTTGGGATCTATTCAAATAGACCCCAACCCCTTTTGCACGTCAAAAAAATTATATAGAAGGTGTGTTGATGATCAATATGAATTGCCCTTAAGATCCAAATAAGCTGGTTCGCTAACAAATAAGGGAATCCATAATTTGATCACTTATTCATTAGACTGATATCAAACAACAACACATCTTCATAATAGTTAACTCCTCGTGGTATTTTTAGTAAGTGTATCACCATCATTCCAAAAAGAAAAGCATTTAGTACTGCCTTATTTACTATCCGTACTTGATTAGCTTTCCCATTTGCTAACATAAGCCTTTATCCATTGGTCGTATTAAGGCATTAGCAACTAAGCTAATCAGCCTTTCCTAGTCCAAGCCATCCTCTTGTTCTTCCGGACTTTTAGACAACTCAATTTATGCGCCTTAACTAAAAATCGACCAGTATGCCAAATTCAGGCACACTGATCAATTGGGGTTAAGCAAAACTAACTTTTTAGCACACGTTTGAGCTCTATTAAAGCCAATCGCAACAAGTTAGCCTCCTAATTTTTTAAAACGAATTTTTCCTTCGTTTCTTACGTAGAACGGCGCCTACACGCGCACTAAGATGTTGTCCATCACGTGCCCCTCCGTTTTGTGTAGAATCATATCGGCTCTAAAACGGGTTGGCAAAATGTATTCTTTTAAATTTTTCAAATCGATATCGCGCCAAATTTTTTTAGCGTAGGCAAAGGCTTCTTCCCGTGGCATCTGGGCGTACTGGTAGTAATAATTGCTCGGATCGTGGAATGCCGTATCCAATAACACGCCGAACCGTTCCAGGAACCATTTTTCAATCAAGTCCGCTTCCGCATCCACGTAAATCGACCAATCGAAAAAGTCGCTAACGTAAATCGTTTCGTTAGCCGGTAATTGGAGTACGTTAATGCCTTCCACAATTAAAATATCTGGCTGATCAATTACGTCATATTCATCCTTGATGACGTCATAAACTTGGTGTGAATACTTCGGCACCTTGATCTGTTTTTGGCCCGTTTTCACCGCGTTTAAAAAGTGGATTAATTCCTTCATGTTGTAACTTTCAGGAAATCCCTTCCGACTCATTAAATGACGCCGCTTTAATTCAGCATTAGGGTATAAAAAGCCATCCGTAGTAATCAACTGGGTCTTTAAATCGCTAAACCAGTTGCTTAACAACACTTGCAATAGGCGCGCAGTGGTGCTTTTACCTACCGCTACGCTTCCCGAAATTCCTACAATAAACGGCGTTTTTTTAACTGGAATCTGTAAAAAGTCCAGTTTATCGCGGTTCCATTTTTCAAAATCAGCGTACTTCTTCTGCAGTAACCGTACCAGTGGAACGTAAACGTCCTGGACGTCCTCTAAGGAAATCCGGTCGTTAAGCGCCTTAATGTCGGCTAATTGCTGCTGAGTCAGCGGTAATTCTGCCCGATTTGATAAATTTTGCCACGCGGTGCGGTCAAACGTGAAATATCCTTGTGCCTGCATGATTACTAAATCCTCGTCTTCGATTAATTCCTTAACTATTCCGATTCAGCGATGGACTGTTGAATATCTCGCACGTCACTAGCTTGATGTTTCATAAATTCGGAGTCCTTAATCGGTAAACTCAAGTCAATCCCGTCCAGTATCTGCCAGGAAAGTTTCACTTGATCAGCCCTAAAATCTAATAAATGACCGCCGAATTGGTGTTGGTCGTCGATGAAATGCAAATGCATTCCGGCCACGCTCGCTCCGTGGAATAGTTTCGGACTATAGTATCCCACAACGGTTCCCTTAATGTTTTGTGCATCAAAGATTTGTTGCTTCGCAGCGGTCTCGCTCAACGTTGGGTAAGGGCGCTGTTGGCCTTTAACCACCCGGGTTTGCACCCGGGAGAAGAGTCCGCTAATTTTAATTGCCACAAATGTATTTTGGTATGACAATTCTTTAGCTAATGTCGCATCTACTTCGGCCATTTCGATTTCTGGTAAAACCACGTGTCCCTCAAAATCCGCTTGGTTAACGTCGGCAAAGGGTAACATGGCTTCGGGTTCTAAAATGCGAACACTCCCGTCAGCTAGGGCTTGGTAAGCAACCCCATCTAAAATAATGACTTCGCCATCAAGACCTTCCGCAGTCCCAATCCCAAAATCACCGTGTTCTAATAATGCTTCGGCAGTCAAAGTTCCGCCGAAAAGACCGTCTACTAACATTGCTAACGTGCCGTGTTGAAATAATTTTGCCATCTGCAATCCCCCCTTTTTTACAAATATTTTATAGTTGATCTGGTAGCAAGGATTGGCCCAACTTAACGTTATCTCGATAATCAACCGGAATGTCGACCACTACCGGTCCCTTCGTTTGAAACGCTTCGTCCAGTTTCTTTCCTAGATCTGCTGGTCCATCAACTCGCAAGCCCTTGGCACCATAACTTTCAGCCAGTTTAACAAAGTCAACCGGACCAAAGTTTACTCCCGCAGCTTTGCCATATTTCAATTCTTCTTGGAACTTAACCATGTCATAATGCCCATCGTTCCAGATAATGTGCACAATATCTAGATTTTCCCGAACGGCCGTTTCCAATTCTTGCGCGGAGAACAGGAAGCCCCCGTCTCCAGAAACGGAAACTGATTTGTGACCCGGACGTAACAACGCCGCTGAAATTGCCCATGGCAAGGCAACTCCAAGGGTTTGCATTCCGTTACTAAATAAGAGGTGCCGTGGTTGGTAACTTCTAAAGTGCCGTGCCATCCAAATATAAAAGCTTCCCACGTCAACTGAAACGGTCATTTCATCGTCGACCCGGTACTGCAGCGCTGAAATTAGTGATAACGGATGAATTCGTTGGGTATCCGATTCCGCTTCGGGCGGTAAGTCCTGTTGATTTTGTTGTTCGCGTAACTGCTCTAAGTACTGCTCTCCGTCGTTACTAATTTGGTAACCCGCGAGGTGCGGTGTTAAGAGGTTAATGGTTTGGGCAATGTCGCCCACTAGTTCTTTTTCGGGTTCAAAGTTGTGGTCGATTTCGGATGGTGAATCGTCGATTACGAGAATCTTGCCATCCCCTTCCGCATTCCAGTTCCGCGGTTCGTATTCGATGGCATCGTATCCGACCGTAATAACCAAATCACTGTGTTTCAACAACTTATCCCCAGGTTGGTTGCGGAAAAGTCCGACCCGCCCGTAGAAATGGTCTTCTAAATCATGGGAAATAATTCCCGCGCCTTGGAAAGTTTCCACAACTGGCAAATCAGATTCCTTAACTAACTGCCGTACCGCTTGGGTAACTTCTGGCGATGACGCCCGCATCCCTAGCAATAGTACGGGAAGTTGGGCGTTTTTAATGGCTTCCGCCAGTTTCTTAATTTCATCAGGGCTTGCTGGCCCTAAAATGGGCTTCTTCAAGGGTTGAATTGGCCGGGTGCTAACTGGTGCGTTCACCACGTCTTGTGGAAAACTCACAAAACTTGCCCCTTGTTTAGAAGATTCCGCAGCCCGGTAGGCATTTGCCAAAACTTCTGAAATGTTTTCTGGTTCCTGCACTTCCACACTGTACTTGGTAATTGGTTCAAACAAATCCGCGTTGCGCATGCTTTGGTGCGTTAGTCTCAAAAGGTCGTTACGGGGAACTTGCCCACCGATAGCTAATACCGGATCCCCTTCCGCCGTCGCGGTAACTAATCCGGTAGCTAAATTTCCCACTCCGGGGCCGGAGGTGGTTAAAACCACCCCCGGTTTTCCGGTAATCCGGCCAACCGCTGCCGCCATAAAGGCCGCATTTTGTTCGTGCCGGGTAATAATTAACCGGGGCTTCCGGGCCCGATTAGAATGCTCTAACTGTTCGAATAACAAGTCAATTTTGGCACCTGGAATCCCAAAAATATATTCCACATCATGGTTAATGAGACTGTCCAGAATCGAATCCGCTCCCGTGTAACTGCTTTGAATCATCTTTTTCCTCCTTAGGGGATCTTGAAAGTGTTTACATAACTACTATATCAGAATTTAACTACCATGGATCGGGTAAATATTACTTTTTGCACTCCTTGCAACTTGATTCCCATTATCCATCGTTTGCTGTGCATAACTTAATTAATTGTTTGGTATAACGACTCGGGGATTTTAGCAATTAACGGACTAAGTTGTCCCTTGGCTACTACTAATAAACGATGCATTGCCCGTGAACAAATGGTGTATAACAACTGTTCGTCGCGGTGACTTTGATAATTTTCCACGTTGGCATCCCAAACAATCACTGAATCAAATTCCAGTCCCTTAGCTAGGAAGGATGGCACTACTAAAGTTCCTTCCACAAGTCGTTGATTTTCCGTGCGAATTAAAGTTACCTTTTCTCCAGCGGCCTGTAACTGCTCCGTGATTTGCTCACATTCTGCTAAACTACGACCAATAATTGCGGTAGTTTCGTGGTCTTGGCGGTCCCGTTCTAACTGGGCTTGGACCGTCTTAAGCATGGTAGCTTGATCTTGGGTAACGGCAACCCGGGGTAATTCGCCTTGGCGGTTGAACGCTTCGATTGCTTCGCCCTCTTCCAAAATCTCCTTCGTGAAGTCCGTAATTGGTTGCGTCGAACGGTACGACTTCGCCAACTGAACTACCTTAGTCTTTTCTGGATCAAACATGGTCGAAAGTTCTGCCAAAAGGGTTTTACTGGTTTCGTTTGCGTAAATTGATTGGTTCAAATCCCCTAGCAAAGTAAACTTAGCCTTCGGGAAGTTATACCGCAGATAAGCTAGTTGAAAGGCATTGTAATCTTGGATTTCATCGATAAACACGTAGCGCATCGAACGGTCGCCCCGTTTACCAGTAATTAAATCATAGAGGTACAGGTACGCTGACGTATCCACCATCGTTAATTGCCGATTTTTAAGATTTTCCACTAGTTTTTCCACATGGGCCTGCCACTGTGCTTCGGTAACCCCGATTTTTTCTAACTTATACCACTTTGGCAAAGTCCGAAGCATGTGGACGTACTGCGCGTTAATACTCAAGAAGCGGTTCCGCATAATTGCGTTCCGAACCGGTTTTAACTCTTTAACCACAATTTGCCGAGCTAAAAACTTAAATTCTTCGTCATTGTCCTTGAATTCGCGAGGTTTATTCTTAAACAACTCGTGAATTTCTTCTTGGCTTAAGTTTTGCACCGCTTCTTCTACCCATTTCGTCCGTAGTTCGCTCCCAACCTTTTGGTTAAGCATGCGAATTAAGGTCTCTCGAGTTCCGTCGATCCGGTTACTTAAGCTATAAGTGTCGTTAAACGAATAGTAGATTTCCTTAATCTTTTCCCTGCTAGCGAACGGTTTTTCCTTGAACATGATATTTCTAAACCGCATGCCGCCCTTCCCAAGGTGCTGTGCATAACGGGTTAGGGCTTTAAAGAATTGCAAACTACCTTTAAATTGGTCGATTTTTCGTTCTGCGTCAGTAAGCTGCTTATCAAACCGTTGTTGTAAGTTTTCCACATCTAAGTTAGGAATCCGCCGCCGGGCAAATTGGTAATAGGTCATCTGCACCATGTTTTGTTCCCCTAATTCAGGTAACACTTGGTCCACATAGTCGTTAAACAACTGGTTTGGCGAGAACATAATCACTTGTCCTGCCGTCAATTTTCCCCGATAACGGTATAACAAGAACGCAACTCGTTGTAAAATTGCCGCCGTTTTTCCTGAACCAGCCGCCCCTTGCACAAATAAAAGGTCCGCGGACGTATTCCGGATAATTTGGTTTTGTTCGCGTTGAATGGTGGAAACGATGCTCTTCATCTTTACGTCCGACTGTGAACCTAAAGCGTTCAATAACATTTGATCGCCAATCGTTTCGTCAGTATCGTAAACCGAAATCAACTTACCGTCTTCAATCGTAAACTGGCGCTTCAACTTTAAATCCACGGATTGTTGCCCATCTGGGGTTGCGTACTCCACGTGGCCCATTTTGCCATCGTAGTAAACACTTGAAATTGGCGCACGCCAATCGTAAATCAAAAAGTGGTCCGGAGTATCCGAAAAAGAGCCCAGTCCGATGTAGATGGTCTCGTCATTTTTCTCGCCCTCTTCGTGGAAGTCAATCCGGGCGAAGTAAGGCCGTTTTTGCATTTGTTTAAGTGTTTTAATTCGTTTGGTTGCGTGTTGCCAACTATTCTCGCGCTCTTCGAGCAACTGCTGTTGTTGGCGAATTGAAATTGCCGTGTCCATCATTCCTGAATAACTGGAAGTATTGATTCGGACATCGTTATAAAAATTATCTTGGATTGCTCCGCGATCATTTTCGGCATTCTTAGCATCTTTTTGGGCCTTATCCATAGCAATGTCTACCTTATCTAAGACCTCTGCTAAATGTTTTTCTTCATATTTAAAAATTTCGTCTGCCAATATGTTTCACCTCTCGGTTTTGTTAGACATAAATTTTACTCCTTTTTATGCGTTTTCACAAAGATTTAAGTCATTTTGGAAATTTAATTTATGATAGAATGGTTGAGGTTTTACAAAAAATAAGGAAGGACAGAAGCTGATGAAACAACTAAAGCTGTACTTTGTTCGTCACGGACAAACCATTTTTAATAAGTACAATCGGATGCAAGGCTGGTCCGACTCACCCTTAACTGAAAAAGGGTACGCAGACGCCCACCAAGCTGGCGTTCGACTAAGCGATACTAAGTTCGACGCGGTGTACGCTTCGGATACCACCCGAGCAATGAACACTGCCCGCGCCATTTTAGCTGAAAACAAGCACACTACCGCTGAAATCCAAGCAAAAACCGAATTTCGAGAAGAATTTTACGGTTATTTTGAAGGCAACGATTCTGCCCAAACTTGGTTTGAAGTTTTGATGCCGATTTCTGGAAAACGCTCGTTCCACGAATTTCTCGAAGAACGCCCGATTGCGGAAACTAAAGACGCTATTAAAGCGGCCGATCCTTTCCACGATGCGGAAAATAACGCCGAATTTTGGGAAAGAATCAACCGTGGATTTAACGACTTGCTAGCGACCGCTAACGATGGCGATCAAATCCTCATCGTCAGTCACGGAACGACAATCCGTTCCATCGCAGCTAAAGCAGATCCTGAACTAGACATCACTTGGGGTCCTAAAAATGGCAGCATTACCCGTTTTACCCTTGATGAAGATGGAATTCATTTAATCGAATATAACAATTAAGATAGTAGAATTGAGATTTAAAATTTACATAGGAGAGACGTAAGAATGGAAAATTCACCTTTAGATGCAAAAAAAAGGTACATTAGCTGGCCGGTCGTTGCTCTGATGGACTTTGTTACCGTAATTGGCTTTGACGATTTAATTTACAATTTTCATAACCAAGGTTTAGCAATTGTTTCTACCTGGGTTTTGATGATTCTGCTTTTTGTTTGGCCATATGAAATGATGGTTGGCCAACTAGGCGGAACTTTCAACGAAGACGGTGGCGGATTAGCTTCCTGGGTTCGCGCAACTAACGGGGACCTTGCCGGATACATCGTGGCCTTCTTCTACTGGATTGCGGGATTACCATACGTAGTCGACGTTGCTAACTCCGTGGTAGTTTCAATTAGTTGGTTAGTTAAGGGTAACGGGGATTTACAATCCTACATGCCCACGATTGCCTTTGCCCTCTTCACCGCGGTGGTCTTTTTAGTTTTCATTTGGTTCCAGCACTTTTTCCGCAACCGCTCGTTGGAGATTCTCAGTACTTTAGGCGGCGGGGCCATGTTTGTAATGACGATTCTTTTCGTGGTAATGACGGTTGCCGCCCTAATGCATGGTCGTCACATTGCTACCCAGCCCTTTAATGCGAGGGCCTTCATCCCTAAAATTGATGGACACTTCCTATCTACCTTTGGGTTATTAATTTTCGCGATTAACGGTGCCGAACTTGCCGCACCATACGTTAAGGAAATGAAAGACGGTAAACGGGACTTTCCGAAAGCCATGATGATGCTCCTATTAATGACGATTTTTCTCACCGTCTTTGGTTCGTTCTCGTTGGCGGTGTTCTTTAACGCCCACCATCTTCCTTACGATTTGAAAATGAACGGTTCCTACTACGCCTTCCAAGCGTTAGGGAAGGAATTTGGAATTGGGGACACCCTCATGTACATCTTTGCGGTGAGTCAAGCCCTTTACATGTTTGCCCAATTGGCGGTTATTTTAGACGCCAGCACCCGGATTTTCTTGTCTGACGTCGCAATGAAGTACTTGCCTAAATCACTAGGTAAACTAAATAGCGACGGTTTGCCAATCAATGGGTACTGGTTAACCACTGGAATCGTTTCGCTGGTACTCTTCCTCAGTAACTGGCTACCAAGTATTAACGACATGTTCAACTGGCTTTTGAACATCAACGGGATTGTTTCGCCATTCGTAACTAGTTTTGTCTTCTTTGCCTTCATGCGCATTCGGCAAAAGAGTAAAGAATTCCATAGTGATTACGTCTTCATTAAAAACGACGTTCTTGCTTGGTTAGTGGGAGCATGGTGCTTTGTAATCACCATCGTATTTTCACTGTTAGGGGTTCGTCCAACCGACGCGACGCCAGGAACTGCTTTATACGACAAGGAATTAGCGTTGAACATCATCATTCCGGTAATTTTCATTGCCCTATCCGCGTTGCTTCCTTACATGGCGTGGGTAGAACGTAACCACTTGAAGAAGACTTCCCGGGCTTCCTACCCATTTGCAATCTTAACTTTCATTGTGGGCGCTTATCTAGTAATTAAGGGCCACTACAGTGCTGACGTTTGGTCTGGCGTGATTGCTTGGGGAATTATCGTGGTCGCTACCTTAGCGGTTTACTTCCTCTTCTTTAACATCTTTAGAAAATCATTTAAGAAAGCATAGATTCATGAAAACAGTTAACTATTACTTTGTACGGCACGGGCAAACCCTCTTCAATCGGTACCGCCATTTACAGGGTTGGTCTGATTCGCCGCTTACCGAAAAAGGGGTGCACGACGCCCAACAAGCAGGCGACTTCTTAGCGGACGTGGATTTTGCCCACGCGTATTGTTCAGATACTACTCGGGCAATCAAAACGGCCCGGTTCATTAACCAGCGAAATCACCACCCGTTACCCGAAAAAACCATCGAACCAATCGCAGCTTTTCGGGAACAATTCTTTGGTTATTTCGAAGGTGCTAATTCGGTAGAAACTGAATTTAAACTTTATCAACAACATTCCACAATTGAACCAACCCTTAACGCCATGACCGCTTTACATGGCATTAAGGCAGCCATCGACGTGTGGAAAAACGTGGATCCGTTCCACGATGCCGAAAGCTACACGGAAATCACCACCCGTTTGCAACAAGGTTTGGATTACACCTTTGACCAAGCTAACGATGGTGATAACGTGTTGGTGGTATCGCACGGAACTTTGATTCGAATTTTGACGTCCATGTTCAACCCAGAAATTGACGTGTCCCATAGCCCCCGCAACGGGAGTGTTACCAAATTAAAATTGAGGGGCCAAGATGGAGTGGTGGAATATTTTGGCAGAGTGTCCCCAGCCCCGGGTAACTCGTGAGGATTAATTGAGAAGTAGACCTAATTGTCTCGACAATTAGGTCTACTTTTTAGTTAACCGGAACGAGTTGGGGCTGGGTACACATTTCGACTAGGTTGCATATCCAACTTTTGTCCCACTCTCATTTTCTTATTACGACAGAGAAATTCGCGTGGTTCACCCCATAAAATGCTTATTTTTCTACCCCCGCCTAATCCATGATATAATTATATAAACGTTTTCAATAATTTGGAGGCCATTCTTATATGAACGAAGAAATCAATGAAGAACCAATTATTATTGCCGGTCTAGAACTTCCTGGCGTTAACCTGGATTACGCCATGGCAGAACTTAAGTCGTTAGCATCTGCTAACCACATGAGGGTGATGGACCAGCTTACCCAAAAATTAGAACGGCCTAATGCCGCAACCTATTTTGGAAAAGGAAAAATTGAAGAACTGACCCAAGTAGCTGCGGCTCGCGAAGTCGAAACCCTGGTGGTTAATGACGAATTAACCCCCAGTCAGCTTAGTAACTTAGAAAAGGAAACCCAGTTACGAGTCATCGACCGCACCGGTTTGATTTTAGAAATCTTTGCTAACCGGGCTCGTTCAAAAGAGGCCCGTCTCCAAGTTGAACTTGCCAAGTTGCAATATCAGCTTCCCCGCTTGCGGACTAGCGCTACCCAGCGACTTGACCAACAAACTGCCGGAAATACCGGCGGTGGATTTACTAACCGGGGTGCCGGTGAAACTAAGCTAGAATTAAACCGGCGGACGATTCGTAACCGAATCAACCACATCAACCAGGAACTTAAGGAAATGTCCACTTCGGCCAACGTGCAACGCCAGCGTCGGGATAAAAAGGACATCCCTAGCGTAGCCTTGGTTGGGTACACCAATACTGGAAAGTCAACCACGATGAATGGTTTAATCAGTATGTACGGCCGCAATGAAGACAAGCAAGTTTTCGAAAAAGACATGCTGTTTGCCACCTTGGACACTAGTGTGCGCAAACTAACCTTCCCAGACCAAAAAGAACTGATTCTTAGCGATACGGTTGGGTTTGTCAGCAATTTGCCACACCAGTTGGTAAAGGCCTTTCGTTCCACCCTATCGGAAGCTGCTAAAGCGGACCTCCTTGTACAAGTTGTGGACGTATCCGACCCGCATTACCGGGATACGATAACCCGTTCGCCCGAGCGCCTTCCATCTGGCCTTTATCGATCGAAACAATCCCGCCCCGAATAATTTCCGCAATCATGGCTGATTCAAACACCGTTAGCGCCAAAATTGAAGATGGCAAGATTCCCAACCGAATTCCCAAGTTAGGCAATCCAAAGTAAACGAAGAAGAACATTAACAAGAGGGGCAAGTTTCGGATTACGTCAATCACCACTCCCACCAACGCTGACAAGTAGCGTACGTTAAGGTAACGGATTAGTCCCAGTATTCCACCGAGCACGTAGCTAAAAATAATCGAAATCACCGAAACTTCAATAGTTATCCACAGTCCCTTTAACAAGAACGCTAAATTTACCGCGGAATAGGCTTCCATAAATGCGTGCATTAGGCGACACCTCGATTCGTCCGTTTTTCTAGGTACCGCATGTAGTAACTTAGCGGCATCGTGATAATGAGATACAATACTCCCACTACTAGATAAGAGTTAATCGTGTCAAAGGTGGTGGAGGCAATGTCGTTACCCACATACATCAGGTCAAATCCAGCCACGAAAGCTAACACTGACGAATTCTTAACTAGGTTAATAAATTGGTTTCCTAAAGGTGGAATCACAATCTTAAAGGCCTGGGGCAAAACAATGTAACGCATCGCTTGGCTAAACGTCATTCCGTTTGACCGGGCCGCTTCCATTTGCCCCCCGCTTACCGATTGGATTCCCGCCCGCACCGTTTCGGCAATGAAAGCCGAAGTGTAGATGGTCAATCCAATGGTACCAGCGGTAAAACCGTTTACCGCGGGGACATACCGTGGAATCACAATGTAAAAGAACATGGTCACTACCAGTAGCGGAATGTTTCGAACCACTTCCACATAAATGCGGCCAATGGTCCGTGCTAACCGACTAGGCAAAACTTCCATGATGGCAAACAGCGATCCGATTACTAAACTAAAAAATAACGCAATCAAACTACAAAGTAGCGTCTGTCCCAGTCCGCTAAAGAGCTCCGCACTATGATTAGTTAAAATATTAATCATCGTTCCACCTCCCGGTAATTAAATCCAGGAATATCGCCAAACCATTTCTTGATGAGTCGGTTATACTCCCCGTTTGCGATAATCTCTTCCAACGCTTGGTTAAGGTGTTTTTTCAACGCCGGTTGGTTTTGGTTAATGGCAATTCCGTAAGGTTCCTTAGTGAACGCCTTTCCGACCACTTTAAATTGGGGATTATCAACCGCCATTCCAAATAAAATACCGTTATCCGTAGTTAAAGCCGCTCCCTGCCCGGATTTTAGTGCCGTAAGGGCTTGAGCATAGTCTTGCAACTGAATTACCTGTGCTTTAGGGGCAAATTTTTTAACGTTGCTGACCGAATTAGCACCAACCACCCCAATCACTTTGGTACCCGGATGGTTTAGATCCTTTACGCTATGAATCTTACTATCTTTAGGAACTAACAGGGATTGTCCGGCATCAAAATAGGAGTCTGAAAAATCAACTACTTTTTGCCGGTCCTTAGTGATCGTCATCGTCGCAATCACTGCATCCAAATTGCCATTCTTCAGCAGTGGAATCCGCGTTTGGCTAGTTACTTGAACAAACTCGGCCCGCGCATCCTTTCCCAACATCTGCTTCGTCAGCGCTTTAGCAATGTCAATATCAAACCCCTTAATCTGGGAGTCCTTTACGTCCATTAACCCAAACAACTTGGTATCGGCCTTTACCCCCCAAGTGAGGGTTTTAGTTTGCTGGGCGGTTTGCCAAGCGTCACGTTGTTTAGCTTCTTGCTTTGTACAACCACCTAGAATGCCCAGAAAAAGTACGGCTGTCAGTCCCAAGAAAAGCATTTTAAACCTTCTACGCATGGGGACCACCTCCTAGTGTTTGATAATCTTGCTGAGAAATTGGCGTGCCCGTTCGTTAGATGGTTGCCCGTCAAAGAATTCTTCCTTGCGGTCGTCTTCGAGGATCCGACCACCATCCATGAAAATCACCCGGTCCCCCACTTCACGAGCAAAGCCCATTTCGTGAGTCACCACTACCATGGTCATGGCGGAATCGCGGGCAATTTGCTTCATAACGTTTAAAACATCATCGATCATTTCAGGATCGAGCGCGGACGTTGGCTCATCAAATAAAATACATTTAGGCTGCATCGCTAAACTACGGGCAATCGCAATACGTTGTTTTTGCCCCCCTGATAGCATGGCAGGCATGCTGTCTGCCTTTTCAGCTAGCCCAACCCGGTCCAGCAGTTCCATTGCTAGTTGGCGGTTCTGCTCTTCAGGTCGTTTAAGCACGACCCGGGGAGCTAGCATAATGTTCTCTAAAACAGACTTGTTATCGTACAAGTTAAAATGTTGGAAAACCATTCCCACTTCTCGGCGAATTTTGTTGATATTGGTTTGGCGGTTGGCCAAGTCAAATCCGTTGACAATTAATTGACCACCGTCAATACTTTCTAATCCGTTAATGGTTCGAATCAAGGTGCTTTTTCCTGAACCAGACGGTCCAATCAATACCACCGTTTCTCCCTTTTCGATCGTTAGATTAACGTCGGTTAGGGCATGAAACTTACCGTAATACTTTTCCACATTATGAAATTCGATCATCGACATCTTGATCCCTCCGTTTCCATTTACCCGATTACATTAACGAAAGATTAAAATTAGATAAATTTTTGGTTATATTGACTATACTGGACAAAAAAAGACCTGTCAAAGTAAATACATTGACAGGTCTTAATAATTTATCATCAAATCACTTCGAAAGTGAGGTTTGGCGCCGTTTATAAGCAATATTAATTTTTAAGCGGTATGGTTCATTTTCCACAATCATTCCAGAGCGACCGCGTACTTTCTTTTCGCCACCAATTAAAAACGCGTTTGCTAAATACAAGTGGTTTTCAGCTTTAGCGGCTTGGTAACTGGATAAGCCCACCTTGGTAATTTCGCCCACTGGAACGGCCTCCATTTGGTTCATTCCAGCTACCACAGTGGGTTTGCCAGCAACGAGTTGGACTTCCGCATACGGGATCGCCACTCCCAAGTCGCCGATTGCGTACGTTTCGGTTTGCTGAGCAGGCATTTCTGCCCGTAATTCTTCGTCAGTCCGGCCCCCATAATCCATGAAGACCATCCCTGATTGAATCATCTTTTCCGCAATTTGTTCAATATTTTTTTGTTGGCGCGCAGATGAAACGATCGTGGCGGGTAACAGGGCCTTCTGGTCGAAAACTCCGCCTGGACTAGCAACTTGGCGGCTTTGTCGTTCTACCCGCGTAAGGCGGCGTCGGAATTCTTCTTTTTCCCGCACTTCTTCTGGCGTGCCCCCAATGTATTTTTCTAAAATTGGGGAAATATCAAACGGAGCCTGCTTATTAGTGAAATAGTAATAAATGTTCATAATTGAGAAATACAAGAAAATCAAAAAGATTGCTAATAGCAGTAATCCTCTTGTATATGCGCCATTTTGGATAAAGCGAATCCCAATGTATAACAAATACCAATTCCCTACAAAGGCTGTGATAGTGTAAATTTGGTTCTTCAACTTACTCTTAACACTAATCATGCCCATGTAATGACTTACTAATGTTAGAAATGAAATCACGTTTATCCCCCCTTATTGACCTGTATTAGTATCAGTGGTCGTGGCCTTTTGGACGGCAGCCTGTTGGTTAGTATCCTGCTGCGAACTTGCTTGCCCTTGCGATGCAGCAGCTCCTGATCCTGAACTTGCATCTCCGGAACTATCCGTCGTGGTCTGGTCCTCATCATTTGCCCCACTAGAGGCCTTATCATTGCCAGTCGAATCCTTAGTCGTTTTCGAAGAAGAATTGTCTTGAGTTTGATCATCAGTTGGTTGTGAAGTTTCCCCACTGCTTGAAGTATCTTCACTCGGCTTGCTGCTTTCTTCAGAACTCGATGACGACTCTTCCGATTTATCTTTAGAATGTTCATCGTCGCTTGAAGGTTTCTTTTCTGGTTCACTGCTTTCAACTACTTTTGAAGAACGCACCGGCGCTCCTTCAGAAGTGTTGGTAGCTTTATTAACAATTACGTTTGTCGCACTTAGCGCAATTATCATCGTCACGATGGCAATCGGCGTTAAAAAAGGTGGTGTTCTGTATGCCATTCTATCTCCCTCCATATTTCCAAACGTTAGCATACCAAAAAAACGCGCTCAGGTAAGCAAAACTCCCCCAAGTTTGCAATAACTTTAATATTTTATCTGATAAAGTTAACATTTAACTTATCCACACTATGCGTGAACTTTTTTTGCACACTCTGCACAGATCCCATATAACTCAAAATGGTGTCCGGTAATCTCAGCACCCGGTAACTGGTCGCTAAAAAAACTCAACGGACACATTTTTAATTCCTGCACTTTTCCACACTGGTTGCAAATAAAGTGATGGTGATGTGCATGCTGCTCGTTACAGTCCAGTTTTACTTCTGTTTTTCCGTCATTTTCGTTTTGATTTTCTTCCACAATTCCTAGTGCCGCAAATTCCTTAACGTTTCGGTAAATCGTGTTATGACTCATCTTAGGAAATTGTAGCCGCATCAAGCGGTCTAATTCGGTTAATTCCAAATACCGATCACCGCTTTGCGCAAGCAACTCTAATAAACTCTGCCGCTGACGCGTAATTTTATAGCCGTTCGCTTTTAAAATTTTAACCGCAATTGCAATTGGACTTTTATCCACAGTTTGCCACCTCGTAAATAGTAATTATTACGCTTTACATTAACATATTTAGGGGCGCATTTAAACGTCCAAAGTTTGCTTTTTGACCTGCAAATAAAATGCGTCAAGTTTTTGCTTAGTAGCCTGCCAATCGTCGTTATCAATCACGGTTGCCTTTCCTTGTAGTTCACTTGGCAATTCCATATCTCGGCGATACTCAGGGCTGTTAATTCTTTTAGTGATTGAATCCATACTATCCCCACGCTTTAACAGCCTTTGCTTCAATGTAGCTTCTTTTTGCACCCGCAAAAACAAAATTTCCACTTGGTCACCCAATTTTTGCTGGTAAGTAATTGCCCCGGCCGTGTCTAACACAATGCAAGCAATCGGGTTCTTTTGCCACGCCTGGGTGAGCCCTTCGTAGGAAGAGCCGTACCGGTAGTGAGCGTACTGAACTTGTTCCAAATAATGATTTTGGTCGAACGAATCCGCCGTTTCAAAATAATAGTCCACCCCTTGCTTTTCATTAGTCCTTTGGGGGCGGGTGGTGTGCGTGATCACCTTCACAACGCCATAACGTTGGTTAAGATAGTCTGCTACCGTGGTTTTCCCCGAACCCGTAGGCCCCGCTATTACAATAATCTTATTCATTTCCCTTACTCCAAGCTTAAATATTTGCATTTTTGTTTAAAATGTTGTAAATTAAGGTATCGTATCAATTGGAAGCGCTTTTCCCGCTTCTAAAATTCATGATTTAGGAGGTTTATCATTATGCAATTTAAAAAGTACAGCACAGCTTGGTACAGTATCGCACTTGATACTGAAAAGCAGGTTTTTATCGCTAATGATAAAGCCCAACCAGAGTTTCAAGCTACAGGCGTAACGATTGAAGAAGCAATTCAAAATCTTCAAAGCCTCGAAGAAAATTCATTCAGCAAGTTAGCATAACTTAACTCTTAAAAAGCTTTATCAAATGCAAGTAAGGAGGCCATGACCCGCGATGTCATGGCCTCTTTTTTGTTTGCTTTGCGCGCGCCCAATTTTTATTACTATTGTTCTGCTTTCCGAATATATTGGTCCGCGTTATCTAACGCCTGCTTTAAGTTTAGGTAGGTTAGCCGCTTTCTAGCAGCTGCGTAATCAAGCCACGCCGCCATGCTAATTTCTTCCTTCTGCAATCGAACTACCGTATCTTCAGGAACCTTTGCCGTAAATAGGGTCACTTTCTTGTCATTTTCGCCAACTCGATAATTTAAAACGTCGTAAAAACGATCGTCGACCGTGGCGATAATCCCAGTCTCCTCCCTAATCTCCCGCTCGGCGGCTTCAAGAGCCGATTCCGTATTTTCTAAATGTCCTTTAGGGAATCCCCAAAAACCGCTCGTAGCGCTTTTTAGCAATAAGTAATACGGCTCTTTTGCCCGCATTTGGTAAACTACTGCTCCGCCATCCAATTCTAAAGCCATCGTCATTCCTCCGTTTTTTGCTTACTTTTTTAATTATACCAGTCTCTAATTGCACTAGTTTAGCAAATTTAATCTAGGTGGATTTCTTGATTTTCGTTGACAGTATTAACTTCATCCCGTATTATTAGAAAAACATTAGAGAGGAAGTGGCGTATGCAACTAAAACATAATATTTTTCGTAAAGAATCACTAGCTAATTATCTGAAGGTAGATTCTCAATTTGAAAAAACGCTGGGTGCTAAAGACCTCTTAGCCCTCGGAATCGGGGCAGTAATCGGTACCGGAATTTTCATTCTCCCCGGCACCGTGGCAGCGTTAAAAGCTGGTCCCTCAATCACCCTATCATTTGTGATTGCCGCCTTGGTTTGTGCTCTAGCAGGAATGTGTTACGCAGAGTTTGCCGCCTCGATTCCCGTGGCGGGCAGCGCCTACTCCTACGGAACCATTATTTACGGGGAACTGCTCGGCTGGTTATTAGGTTGGGCGTTAATTCTAGAGTACGTACTGGCCGTCGCGGCGGTTTCCACCGGGTGGTCTGCTTACTTTGGTTCCTTAATTAAGGGATTTGGCGGCCACCTCCCTGCAGCAATTGCCGGGCCATTTGATCCCCAGCATGGGACTTATATTAATTTGTTTGCGGTAATCATTGTGCTTTTAATTGGCTTTCTATTAAACCGTGGTTTTAAGTCTTCAATCCGCATTAACAACTTAATGGTTTTCGTTAAAATTGCAATTATTTTAATTTTTATCGGCGTGGGTATTTTTTACGTTAAACCCAGCAACTGGCAACCATACTTTCCATTTGGGATTCATGGAACCTTAGCTGGCGCATCCACCGTCTTCTTTGCTTATTTAGGATTCGACACCGTTTCGGCATCTGCAGCGGAAGTAAAAAATCCGGCTAAGAACATGCCTATTGGAATCATCGGTACGCTGATCGTTGCCACCATCTTTTACGTGGCGGTGGCAGTGGTACTAACTGGGATGGTGCCTTATAACGAGCTTAACGTGGCAAACCCCGTATCCTTTGCTTTACAATTAGTTCACCAGAACTGGATTGCGGGATTGCTATCCGTGGGTGCCCTAGCAGGGATGACCACCATGATGATTTCCATGATTTACGGTAGTTCTCGTTTAGTTTACGCAACCGGGCGGGACGGACTCCTGCCACGCTTGTTAGGCCAACTAGAAGGGCCGCACCGTTCACCCAAAAACGCTTTGATCGTCGTTACGATTTTTATCGCGTTACTTGGCGGATTCGTACCCCTTGATCAACTTACCAACCTAGTAAACATGGGAACCCTGTTTGCCTTCGGACTAATCTCGTTAGGGGTAATCCCCCTTCGTCGCCGCACCGACATCCCGGGGAACGGCTTTAAGGTACCTGGTTATCCAGTGATTCCGATCATTTCAGTTATCGCCTGTGTTTACTTGATTTCGACCCTTTCCTTAGAAACTTGGATTGGTTCAGCAATCTGGTTTGCAATCGGCTTAATCATTTACTTTAGCTATGGGATGCGGCATAGTAAACTGGCTGAATAAAAATTATTCACCAATCTCCAGTTAATTTATGAACCTTAATTACCTTTGCTTGATTCTAAAAAAATAATTTACGTATAAAAAATTGGAGCCTCTGGAAATTTATCTAGAGGCTCCAATTTTTTATTTGCTACTTTGTAAGGTCAAGAATAGGATCAAAGTATTCTAATTTCGTGTAATCAACGTTTCCGCCATCCGTAATTGCTAAATCTGGGATGGCCGTGATTGGCAAGAAGGACAGGTAAAATAATGGATCCGGAAGTTTACATCCTAATTGATTAGCAGCATTTTTTAACTCTACTTCTTTTCGAGCTAATTCGTTTGGCTGCAAATCAGTTACTATTCCAGCAACCGGCAATTCCAACAAGGCGAGCACTTCGCCCTTATTAACCACGACTTGTCCTCCGCCGTGTTTAACTAATTCGTTGACTGCTAACGCCATATCCGCTTCATCCATCCCCGCCACGACAATGTTATTATCATCTGGCGAAGCAGAAGTAGCTATTGCTCCGGACTGCAATCCCCATCCCGAGATAAATCCCCGAGAGTGTTGGTGGTTAATGCCATATCTTTCAACCACAGACACTAACGCAACGTCCCGTTTGGCATCGGGAAGGATGCACCCGTCCTTAATTTTTAAATCAACTTTTCTCGATTTACGGACAAACGGCCCCACGCTCTTGATGCTTCGAACCGTCGCCATTCCCGTTGGCTGATCAACTTGGTATTTAAAACTCTCAGCCGTTATTTCCGCACATTTAACCGAATTCGTAATCTCTACAGATCTTTTTGGTGGCACAAATTCCAACTGTTCCGCTTGTCGTTCAACTACCACCACGCCCTTACTGATCACCGTTTCAATATTAAAGGTTCCTGGCTGGTCAATTAGCAAAATATCCGCTTCCTTGCCAGGCGCAATCGAACCCACTTGGTCGTCAATATGGTACGCTTCGGCACTGTTTAAAGTTGCCATCTGAATGGCGGTCATGGGCGAAATTCCTGCCTTAATCGCTAACCGAACCAGATGATCAACATGTCCTTTTTCCAAAATATCACGCGCCGTTATGTCGTCCGTACAAAAACTAGTGTGGCGGGCTACACCCGGAGCACCTTCCGTAATGGCTTTAACGTTTTCAGCTAAAAATTTGGTAACCGAAGATTCCCGAATTATCGTGTGGATTCCTTTCCGAGCTTTTTCTAAAAATTCTTCATGAGAATAACTTTCGTGATCAACCCGCACCCTAGTCATTAAGAATTGATTTAGATCTTTCCCCTTGGCCATCGGAGAACAGCCAAAAATCGGCTTATGCAATTTTTGTGCCGTTAAAACAGCTGACAAGGTATCTTTATCTTTGGTTTGGACCGCTTCTCGGACGGTTTCCCAAACACCGTAACTACGCTCCTGAGGTTGAAACTTTTGGTGATCTTGCGCGTTGACGTTATAAGCTACCGTTGACTGCGGGATTGTGTATGGCGTTTTATACGGAACCCCCCAGAAAACTTTTAGGGGAAGCTGATCAATTTCCGCAAAAATTTCGTCTAGCCCGGCTAATCCAATCACTGAAATATATTCATCCAATCCAGAGACAATGCTAGTCGTTCCTTTGGGCACCACTGCTCGAGCAAAGCGCGTCATTGACATTTTGCTGCATTCAACGTGAATATGTCCGTCAATCAAACCAGGGGCTAGATATTGGTCGGTCGCATCTACGTGTCGGGTATGCTCTCCGACATAGTCCGAGACGTCTTTATCAACTGCCACAATTCTACCCTTGTAGATTGCTACGTCTGCACGATAATATTCGGCCGTATCCACATTAATTAACGTACCATTTTCAATAACCAGGTCTGCTGGAATTTCAGCTGCCCCCGCATCAATATATTTTTCTAACTCCGTCGTAGTATCCATGTCTGCTCCCGTCTGCTTAAGCTTTAGGTACAATATTTAAAATGTATAGCAATACAATGAAGATTACTAACATTGCCCACATAATGTAGTTAATTTCTTTTCGCCGCCCGGCAGCCACCATGAGGATGGGATAGGTTAGGAAACCAAAGGCAATTCCGTACGAGATGTTATACGTTAATGGCATGCCAATCACGGTTAAGAAGGCTGGCATTGCAATTTCAAATTTATCCCATTCAATTTCACGTAATGCTGACGCCATTAATACCCCCACCACAATTAGTGCTGGTGCAGTAACTTGGTTAGTAACTACGGTTAGGAGCGGCGAAAATAGCATACTAAACCCAAACAATACCGCAACTGTTAAAGAAGTTAACCCCGTCTTTCCTCCAACCGCAATTCCTGCTGAAGACTCTACGTAAGCTGCGGTAGGTGTCGTTCCCATTACTGATCCAGCTAACATTGAAACCGAATCCGCTACTAATGCTTGCCCAATTCTAGGCATTTTATTATCCTTCATAATTCCAGCTTGTTGCGCTAACCCAATCAAGGTTCCTGCGGTATCAAAGAAGGCGACTAACAGGAAGATTAAAACTACCGCCCACATTTGAGGGTCCATCATTGAAGATAAATGATAAACTCCGACCCCAAAAGTCGGCTTCATGCTTGGTGCAAGAGAGATGATGCTCGCCGGCATTTTGATTAGCCCAGTGATCAATCCTAACAAGGCGGTCGACACTAAACCAATAAAAATGGAGCCCGGCACCCTTTTTGCCATTAAAATGGCAATCACAAAGATTCCAAAAATTGTTAGCCAAGTGGTTGGAACGGTCAAAGAGCCAATTTCAACCAACGAAGTTTTGCTAGCGGTAACTAGTCCGCCACCTTGGAGACCAACAAAAGCGATGAAAATACCGATTCCCGCCGCCATTGCTAGTTTCAAATCTTTTGGAATTGCATTAATTACCACTTCCCGAACTTTAAGAAACGAAAGGATGGTAAAAAGGACCGAAGCGACAAATACACCCGCCATTGCTTTTTGCCAAGAAATTCCCATTCCCAAAACTACTGAGAAAGTAAAGAAAGCGTTGTCGCCTAACCCAGGGGCTACAGCAATTGGATAATTTGCTAAAAATGCCATTAAAGCACTTCCTAAAATTGCCGATAAAGCAGTTGCCGTAAAGACCGCTCCCTTATCCATTCCAGCTGCTCCTAAAATGCTAGGATTAACAAACAAAATGTAGGCCATTGAAACAAACGTTGTTAGGCCTGCTAACATTTCCCTCTTAATCGTGGTTCCATGACCGCTTAAATGAAATACTTTTTCTAACATATTGTCATCCGCCAAAATTTGATCGTTCGCCTTTTGCATGGTAAGTACCGTCCTCCAAATATTTTTTAGCTTTCTCCACTAATTATTCCATACTTTATTTCAATTTACAATCGAAAATATTCGTATTTAGCTTTAACAATAACTCAAAAAATGCTAAAATAGCCCTCACAAGGCCCTAATGACGAACTACCTACCAGAAAGGAAACAGATTATGGATAAAATAACCAAGGAGTTTATTCAGGGACTCCCCAAAGCTGAACTACACTTACATATCGAAGGAACCCTCGAACCTCAGTTGAAGTTAAAATTAGCCAAACGAAACCACGTGGATATCGGACAAAATACGGTTGAAGAGGTCCAAAAGACCTACCAATACGATGATTTGGCCTCGTTTTTAGCCGTTTACTACCCCGCAATGAACGTCTTACAAACGGAAGCGGACTTTTATGACTTAGCTTTTGATTACTTAAAACGTGCCGCCCAAAATAACGTCCGCCACGTTGAAATCTTTTTTGATCCCCAAGCGCACACTAGTCGTGGGATTAGTTTTGCGACCGTAATTAACGGATTATATCGGGCAACGGTTGACGCGCGAGCCCTAAATATCGATGCCGGATTAATTATGTGTTTCCTGCGTGATTTCTCAAAAGAATCCGCACGAAAAACTTTAGCGGAAGCTTTGAAATATCAAGATAAGATTATTGGAATCGGCTTAGATTCAGACGAACACAATAATCCACCATTAAAATTTGCACGCCAGTTTGAAGATGCAGCTGCTGCCGGTTTACATCGCACCGTTCACTGCGACATCGACCAAAAAGATTCCATTGAGCATATTCGTCAAGCACTTGAAATTATGGAAGTTGAACGCATCGACCATGGTACCAACATCGTTGAAGACCCCGATCTGGTTGATTTGGTTGCTAAACGAGGAATCGGTCTAACTTCGTGTCCGCTTTCTAATTCTTTCGTATCTCCAGAAATGAAGGGTCAAGAGGTTTTAGAACTCCTATCAAAAAACGTCAAAGTTTCAATTCACTCTGACGATCCTGCCTATTTTGGTGGCTACATCAGTGACAACTACACCGCGATTGCTAGCCAATTCAAATTAACTAAACCACAAATTATCCAATTAGCTAGAAATTCATTTGAAAGCTCTTGGATCAGCGATCAACAAAAAGAAATTTATCTCAACGAATTAAACAACTACGTAAATAGTAATTAAACTTAAAAATCCTTCCACGGCGGTAAATGTTCGTATGCTTTAGGCGTATAATATGAACCATAAACCACTGTGGAGGATTTTTTATGAAAAACAACCAATTTGGTCGCATTGACGTTGACCAAGATGAAGAAATTACCGAATTGAAAGCAATTCATTTTATTGACCAGGACCTGATTGCCGATCCTAAGGCACAATTTGAGGATTTTCTCCGGCGTTCTTTTTTAATCAGCAATCAAGAGTCCACGTTTCAACAAAAGTTAGGCAACCTACTTGCGACGCCTAACCAAACTGCAGCAGACTTTTTTGCGAGCGCAGAGCCGCTAACCCTGGATATTTTTTATTTAATTGCCTTACAGCTATTACAATTTGAATCAGGAATTGATTTTTCTGTTATTGACCCGCAGGCTGCAACTGCCAAAATCAACTTACCGCGCCTTGCCCTTGACGCTCTTGAAACTAGCGCAGACGTGGCACACGCTTGGTATTCAATTTTGACGGCGCACACGAAAAATGGGGAAACTTACCTTGATCACCTTACCCAACAAGGCTACTTCACCCCGTTCTACGCGACCACAACCGCCCCGTTATTCTTCAACGGAAAAGCCCAAGCCGTCTTTGACCCGCATCAAATCATTCGGGAAGTCGTTTACGTAGAAGCTCCCTTAGATACTGATCACGATGGTAAACGCGACCTGTTAAAAGCAGAAATTTTACGTCCTGCCCAAACTGAGCAAGGATACAAGGCCCCCGTTTTGTACACTGCCAGTCCCTATAACCAAGGAACTAACGATCATTGGGGTGAACAAGTAACCCATAATGTCGACGTCCCGTTAACTGAAAAAACAGTTAACCACCTTACTCGCGAAGACGTGACGGCTAAACCGTATGATCCAGAACTACCACCCGAACGACAAGTTAAGGGTCAAGCTGAACACGCTTGCGAACACTTTGCCCGCGAACAACCCTACACCTTAAATAACTACTTCCTAACCCGTGGGTTTGCGGTAGTTTATGCGGCCGGAATCGGAACCCGGGATTCAGAAGGTTTGCGGGATACTGGTTCGGTGGCGGAAACCATTTCCACCACGGCAATTATTGAATGGCTCGCGGGAAATCGTCGCGCGTTTACTAACAAAACCGATAACATTGAAATCAAGGCCAACTGGAGTAACCATAAAATTGCCATGACCGGACGTTCCTACTTAGGTACGTTAGCCACTGCAGCAGCTACTACCGGGGTCGAAGGTCTTGAAACCATTATTTCGGAAGCGGCCATTTCCAGTTGGTACGATTATTATCGGGATGGCGGTTTAGTTGCCGCTCCGGACACCTTCCAGGGTGAAGACATGGACGTCCTCGCTGCCGAAGTCTTTAGTCGACAAAAAGACCTTGGGGATGCTTTAAAAGTTCGTAGTAAATTTGACCAAGTTTTAAACCGGATTAACCACGACCAAGACCGGCAAAGCGGCAACTATTCTCGCTACTGGGACAGCCGCAACTATCTCAACCAAGCCAAAAATATTAAGGCCGATCTAATTTTAGTGCACGGTTTGAACGATTGGAACGTCAAGCCCCGTAACGTCGCTAACTTGTGGAACGCGGTCCGTGACTTGCCAATTAACAAGAAGATTATTCTTCACCAAGGTCAGCACATTTACATTAATAATTTCCGTTCGATTGACTTTACCGACATGATGAACTTATGGCTAAGTTACAAGTTGTTTGGCGTGGAAAATAACGCTCCAGAAGTTTTACCAAACGTCATCATTCAAGATAACGTAGAACCCGAAACGTGGCATACCTACCCTGACTGGCAGGATGCTGATGATGAAGTACGGGAATTCACCCTCCAAGCCAAAACACTGGTGGACGCTGCTTTACCAACTAAAAACGAGGCCGCCTCGTTTAAAGACGTCCTCGATCCAGAAGTTTTTGAAATGTACAAAAATAACCTTACGCAGTGGCATACCGACCTGCTTAACACGGAACACGCCACCAATGGTAAAAACCAGATGCGTGATAACCGGTTAATCTTCAAGTCTGCCCAACTCGATCACGATTGGTATATTGATGGGGCTGCGGAAGTTAAGGTTAACGTGGCGGTTAATAAACCATTTGGAATGCTTAGTTTTCAACTAGTTGACTTTGGCGATGCCCGGCGCTTAAACGTCACCCCAAGCCTCATCCAACCTCGCTCGTTAAGCGGCAGTTACGATTGGCGCACCGACGACTTACGGGAATTTACGCAACAAAAGAGCGTTACCCCGTGGAAAATGATTAGTAAGGGTCACATTAATTTGCAAAATCGGACTAACAACTATCGCGTTGATAAAGTTGTGCCTAACCAATTCTACGACGTAACTTTACAGTTACAGCCGACGTTCTACCACCTTCCTGCAGGTCACCAATTAGGATTGGTAATTTACGCAACTGATTTTGAAACCACCATCCGGGGCAACCAGGATTTGCAATATTCATTGCAGCTTAATCAAAGTCATTTAAAGGTTCGGCTTGCCAACGTAATATCCGACCGTTCGTAACGGTTCGGAGCTGATGACCATCGTTGACAAGTAGTTCATTTTCAGGTGTGACCCCCGTTACTTTTCCGGTAAGCCGACTTGCGACCTGATCAATGATCACCCATTGGTCTTGTAAAATCGATAAATCTAAATACTTTGGATTAATTGCGTCAGACGCCAGTGTCTGGCGCTTTTTTTGGATAGCTTGGTTGATCTTAATCAACAGGTCGGTTACTTGCGTTGCGTTTGCTTGTTCGACAATCGGCCCTCCCGTCCGCAACATCGTTTGGGGAAAGGTCGTGGTTAAGATGTTCAACCCCATTCCCAGCACCAGCCCGATTAGTTGATTATCATCATTAGACACGGCTTCGCACAGAATGCCGCCCACCTTTTGATCATGTAAATATAAATCGTTCACCCATTTAATACCAAGCGGTTGTCCAAAAACGCGGTGCACCGCTTCGGCAACAATCACGCCCACGTTTGCCGTTACCCGTCCGGGATGTAAAACGGTGGCTGGGGCTAGAGGAAGGTAAATCGAACAGTAAATCCCCGAAGTCGGTGAATAAAACTGGCGCTGGTTAGTCCCTCGTCCAGCCGTTTGTTGATTGGCAACTACCATACCCGCTATTCCAGGATTTTGTTGCACGCGCGTAAAAGCTACGTCATTAGTAGAGCCAACTTGGTCAAAATATTCAATTTTTTCATCCGGAAATTCATTTTGTAATCGTGCGACATTAATTTGCATTAAAATTACTCCTTAATCAACTGCAGAAAATAATTAATTTTTTCTAATTTTTTAATTTAAGCACTAAGTCGGTTATACCAGTATTTTCGCGGAACTTTACTCCTAAACGCTTCTCATTTAATCTGGTCACTTTCTAATAAATCTGCTATTATAGGCTTAAATTTAAGAAACTAGGTGAAATATCTTGAAACAAGGTACAACAATTTTAACACTAGATAACGGATATCACTTATGGTCACATACGGATGGGACTAACGACTCCATCCACCTTTTGGCCCTTCATGGTGGTCCCGGTGGCAATCACGAATACTGGGAAAACTTCCACGATGAACTTTTAAAACAAGGTTTGGACGTCCAAGTTCACTACTACGACCAATTGGGTTCGTGGTATTCTGACCAACCCGACTACTCCGACCCTGAAATTGCTGAAAAGTACCTCAGCTACGACTACTTCCTTGACGAAGTGGAAGAAGTTCGTCAAAAACTCGGCATTGACCACTTCTACTTGATCGGTCAATCTTGGGGTGGCGCGTTGACCATGATGTACGCATTGAAGTATGGTGAACACTTAAAAGGTGCCATCATCTCTTCCATGGTTGATAATATCGATGAATACCTTGAACATCAAGACGCAATTCGAGACGAAGCCCTTGCTCCCGAAGATGCTCAGTTCATGCGTGACTGTGAAAAGTCCGGTGATTGGGATAACGAACGTTACCAAAAATTAGTCGACGTACTTAACGCTGGTTACGTAGATCGTAAACAACCAGTGGCAATTCGTCACTTGGTTCCAACTATGGCAACTCCCGTTTACAACGCTTTCCAAGGCGACAACGAATTCGTTGTTACTGGTAAGTTGAAGGAATGGGACGTTCGCGACCAAATCCATAACATCAAGGTCCCAACCTTGTTGACCTTCGGCGAACACGAAACCATGCCGTTGAAGTCGGCACAACGGATGGCTGAAGTAATCCCTAACGCTAAGTTAGTTACTACTCCAGATGGCGGTCACCACCACATGATCGACAACGCCCCCGTTTACTTCAAGCATCTTGCTGATTACCTTCGCGAAGTAGAAGCAGGCACTTTTAATAAATAATAGATTTCAAAATAGAGGTTAGGATTGCTCCTAGCCCCTATTTTTTTATCTCGGCCACCCTTTTCTTTACAAAACGCCTGACAAATTTTCGGGCTTATGGCTGGTTATTGCTAAAGAAAAAAGCTATCATATAGTAAGTAAGGTTAAATAAAGGAGGAATTTCTCATGAATAAACTCACCGATACCTATACATTAAATAACGGGGTTAAGATTCCCGTAATCGGTTTTGGAACTTGGCAATCTAAAGATGGTGAAGAAGCATACCAAGCAGTTAAGGCTGCCCTAGATGCTGGCTACCGTCATATCGATACTGCCGCAGCTTACGGTAACGAAGAAAGCGTGGGAAAAGCCATTAAAGACAGTGGCGTAGCTCGCGAAGACCTCTTTGTCACCTCTAAGCTATGGAACGAAGACCACGGTTACGAAGCAACGAAAAAAGCCCTTGATTTAAGTTTGCAAAAACTTGGTTTAGACTACCTCGACCTCTACTTAATTCACTGGCCAAATCCCGTTAAATTCCGTGACGAATGGCAACAAAAGAACGCAGAATCTTGGCGGGCAATGGAAGAAGCCCTAGAAGCCGGCAAAGTGCGGGCAATTGGGGTTTCCAACTTCCGGCCTCACCACCTAGACGAATTGTTGAAGACTGCTAAGGTAACTCCCGCAGTTAACCAAATTTTCCTCAATCCTAGCGATACTGAAGACGAAGTGGTTGCTTATAATAAAGAACACGGTATCCTCTCCGAAGCTTACAGCCCACTAGGAACTGGTAAAATCTTTAGCATTCCAGAACTTAAGGAAATTGCTGAAAAGTACCACAAGTCGGTCGCTCAAGTAGTTATTCGTTGGTCATTACAACACGGCTTCTTGCCACTACCTAAGTCTGTTCATGCAGAACGGATTCAACAAAACACCGAAGTATTTGATTTCGAGCTATCTGCTGACGACATGAAAACCATTGATGGTTTCCATGGCCAAGCAGGTGCCCCAACCGATCCCGATACAGCAACATTCTAATTAATATTACTAATCGCTAAACAAAACGGAGCCCAACATCTTATTGATGTTAGGCTCCGTTTTTGATTGTAATTAAGTTCTAGCGATCCAAACGTAATTTTTCCACGTTGATCACTTTATCAATCCAGCTGTTATAAAAACTACTTTCGTGAGATACCACGATTAAGTTTCCCTTAAAGCGTTGCAAAGCTTCACTTAGGGCTTGCTTGGTTTCGTCATCAAGATGATTGGTGGGTTCGTCCATGATCAAGAAGTTAGATTCAATCAATTCCATCAAGGCTAACTTGACTTTAGTTTGCTCGCCACCACTTAGTTGATGCATAGGTTTTTGGGTATCCGCCGCGTTAATCCCACACTTGGCTAACTTAGTCCGAATCGTTTTTGGTAACATGGTTGGATATTTTTCTTGAATTGTTTGTAATGGTGTTAGGTCGGGGTTATCCCAAACTAATTCTTGGCTAAAATAGTTTACCTTAGCTGATGGTGAGAAATGAGCTTCCCCACCTAAAGCCGGAATCAAGCCTAAGATACTCTTAATTAACGTCGACTTTCCGGCTCCGTTAAACCCAGAAAAGGCCACCTTTTCGCCCGCCACCATGGAGAACGTCACTGGTTCCAAAAGCTGCTTTTTACCATAACCAACGGCCAACTTATTAACCGCCACGGCGTTTTGTGAGCCCGTATCTAGGTAAGGAAAATCGAAATGCCCCTTCAAGTTTTCACTAGGCGGATCGATCTTGTCCATCCGATTAAGCATCTTTTCCCGGGATTTCGCCATTGTTGAACGTTGGCCAGCCTTATTCTTGCGGATAAAGTTTTCCGCCTTTTCAATGACTACTTGTTGCTTTTCGTAAGCCTTTAATTGTGCTTCTTGCCGCGCTTCCTTTTGTCGCATTGCGGATTGGAAATCGCCCCGGTACTTAGTAATTTTGTTAAATGAAACGTCGCAAATACAATTGGTTACCTTTTGCAAAAACTCATAGTCGTGAGAAACTACCATGAAAGCTCCCTCGAAGCCGTTAAGGTAGTCTGCCAACCAATTAATGTGCGCGGTATCCAAATAGTTGGTCGGTTCGTCTAGGATCAATACGTCAGGATCTTGTAGTAGGAGCTTTGCCAAAATGATTTTGGAACGCTGGCCCCCACTCATCTCGCTGACAATGTGATCCTTACCGATATCATCAAGTCCTAAACCGGTCATTACCCGGTTAATTTCGGTATCGATTTCGTAAAAATTGTTAGCGTCCAGATTTTCTTGGATCCGCCCCGCCTTTTCCAACAACTTATCATCCAAATTTTCGGCATATTCGGCATAGTATTTTTCCATTAAATCACGTTGCTTGAACAAATCTGCGTACGCAGTGGTTAAAAATTCGTACAACGTGTCATTTTGCGGAATATCCGCATACTGGTCTAAATAACCATAAGTGACCTTATTTTGCCAAACAATCCGGCCCTTATCTGGTAAAGTTTCGCCAGTCAAAATCTTAATTAGCGTACTTTTACCAGCACCATTTTGCCCGACAATTCCCATGTGATCTTCTTTATTCAGTTCGAAACTTGCATCTTCATACAGTTCTTTGTCCGCAAAACCGTGGCTCAGATGTTCAACTGATAGCAAACTCATTTTTTTCACCCTGTCTTTTTAAAATAACTAGTAACCACCGTAGCATGAATTACCACAAAACGTCAATTGAATTTACCTATGCTATACTTGTACAGGTTATAAGGAGGATTTATAGATTATGAATATTCGAGAAATTGATCATATTACCCTAACCGTGGCAGACGTTGCTCGTAGTGAACGTTTTTACCACGAGGTTTTTGATATGCCGATCCTAACCGACGCTCCGTATCCAGGTGTGCGTGCGGGGAAGCAGCGAATCTATTTTACAACTAAGGAGACCCAGCCGGCAATTGCTCCAGCGCAACCAACCTCCGGAAGCATTGCGTTGTCACTGGTTGCCAAAAATCCGATGAACGAAATTGTCAACCACTTAAAGAGCTACTTTGTGGAAATCGTCGATGAACCAAAGCAACGCCAAGGAACTCACGGAAAGGTCCAGTCGCTGTTGATAAAGGACCCGGACGGAAATGTGGTGGAAGTGGCGAATTATTAAAAAGTGTGGAAGCCCTCGGGCAGAGTTTGAGGAATAACTGGATTGGGTCCTTAACCGCGGGTCCCGCGGTTAAGAACCCAATCTGGTTATCCGCAGGACTCTGAGGGCTGGAGCACGTCTCGACTATCTCGCAACCCAACAGATCCACACCCATATTACAAAAATAGAGGCTGGGAACGCCAAATTCCCAGCCTCTTTTATTAATAATTAATCATTTTCATTAAAGGTACTTAGCGTCCCCCACTGGATCCTGTGAAGTTAAAATTTTAGGACCATCTGGCGTAACCACTAAAGTATGTTCGTATTGGCAAGATAAACTGCCGTCCATGGTGGTAACTGTCCAACCGTCTGGAGCAGAAGTATCACATTGCCAACTTCCGGTATTTACCATTGGTTCAATAGTGATGGTCATTCCGTTCCGGAGCCGCGGACCGTGACCAGCTTCACCATAGCCAGGAACCATGGGATCTTCGTGCATTGTTGGTTGAATACCATGACCAACAAATTCCCGGACGTCGCCATAACCCATTTCGTCTTCTACGTAAGTTTGGATTGCGTGACCGATGTCGCCGATTCGGTTTCCTTCAACGGCTTGATCAATTCCGAGGTACAAAGCTTTCTTAGTAACTTCCATTAATTTCTTAACTTCGTCACTAACTTCACCAACCGCAAATGCCCAGCAAGAATCGGCCATGTAACCATCCACACTGACTACGGTATCAACCTTAACCAAGTCGCCTTCCTTTAAAATCAAATCTTTCCGCGGAAAGCCGTGACATACTTCGTTGTTAACACTCACGCAAGTTGCGTATTCGTAACCTTCAAAGCCCTTTTCTTCAGGAACTGCGCCGTGTTCATCTAAATAACGAAGCGCGAATTTCTCGATATCCCAGCTAGAAATTCCTGGCTTAATAACATCGCGAAGTCCAATATGCATTCCTGCTAGAACTGCACCTGCTTTCCGCATTCCTTCAATTTCACGTTCTGATTTCAATGTAATCATTTTATCCACCCGTTTCTTAATTAACCTAACTACTATGGTATCACAACTTTGGTGACCAAATTAACCCAATTGCCTTGCTTCCCGTATAGGTTCCCACGTACGGACCAATTGGACAAGATTCTACGTGTAAGCCCGGGTATTGGACCTTCAGTTCACTTTGCCATTGCATGCTGCGATCCACATCGTCAGCATCGACCACCGTCACCGTCAGATGGCGATAATCAACCACTTGTTGCGCAAAAATTTCACTAATCGCTTCCATAGCGTTTTTTATCTTACGCTCTTTACCGACCATTTCTAAGCGGCCTTGCCGATTAATCGTTAAAATTGGGCGCATCCCAAAAAATGAGCTTACCAACGAAGTTCGACTGGCAATGTTCCCCGAAATCTGGAGTTCTTTAACGTTGTTGACCGCTAAGTACACTTCCGTTTGACTACGATACTTACGCAACTGCCGCAAAACTTCGTGGATGTCCACGCCACTATCTAACAGGTTGGCCGCCAAAATAGCTGCGTTGCTTTGCCCAGCCAAAATTGAGCCCGAATCATAAGGGTAAACTTGTAGTTCCTTAATTACCGGCACGGAAGCTGAAAGACTATTGATGAACCCGCTCAAGCCTCCCGACAACCCGATGCACAAGGCTGCTTTATAACCCTTCGCAGCAAGTTCAGCAAAAACCCTTTGCATTTCCTTAATCGGAATCTGCGAAGTGGTGGGGTGGTACTTTTCTAATTTCAACATGCGATAAAATTCATCCGCATCAATATCAACATTTTCGTGATAGACGTGCTTGCCAAACATAATTGGCTGGTTAACCACCGTAATGTTGTACTTCCGCGCTATCGCAGGATCAAGGTTAGCCGAACTATCGATCACAATTGCCGTTTTACTTTGATTCATTTTCATTAATCTTCTTCTCTATATATTTCGCTAATTTTGCTTCGGGATAAACGCCGGTAACCTTTTCGATTGCCTTGCCGTCCTTAAACAAAACTAATGAAGGAATACTCATTACCTTAAATGATTGGGCCAATTCTTGGTTATGGTCAACGTTAAGCTTGCCAAAATGAACTTGGTCCCCGTAACTTTGCTCCAGATTTTCTAAAATAGGTTCCATCATCTTGCAGGGTCCGCACCAAGGGGCCCAGAAATCAACGATGGTCAATCCATCTTTAGTTACTTCAGCTAAATTTTCACTTGTTACCGTAGCTGCCATGAGGAGTCTCCTTTTTATTTATAGTATATAGATTATAGCATTATTTGCGTACGCTTTTTCTGAGGTAGTGAATTGCGATCGTAATCAAGAATGCCAGCACTACGATTCCGGCAAAAATTCCCGAATTAATTTCAATATCAATCGCGGGAATCGACAAGAATAATTTAAGGGCAATAATCCCAATCAGCACGTAGGCCATTGTCTCTAGTTCAGGAATCCGGTGCATTAATTTCATAATCACCTCGGCAATTCCCCGCATCGCTAAGATTCCAATTAAGCCTCCCAGCAGCACAATGACCGGGTTAGAAGAAATCGCCAGCGAAGCCAATACCGAATCGATTGAAAAGACAATGTCCATAAATTCGATTTGGATTACCACCCGCCAAAAAAGCGAAATTTTACCCCGTGGTTTCACCAATTTACGGGTTCGACGCCCCCGTTTCCGTTTGTCAAAATAGCGAAACACTAGGTATGCTAGATAAAGTGCTCCAATGATTTTAATTTCCCATAGGTGAATGAGGTAAGTCCCAATTCCGATTACTAAAAATCGAAATAGGTACGCGCCCCACAAACCGTAAAATAAGGATTTTTCCCGTTCGACCTTATCCCCCAACACTTGGGTTTGGGTTGCAAGAACTACGGCATTATCCACCGATAGTAAACACTCGATCATCACCAGTGACAAAATCACTAACCAGTCCGAACTAGACTCTAATACCGTCTTCCAGTTGTTGAGATCGAAGAAGGGACCGTATAAATTTGTTAAAATATTCAATATAAATTTCTCCCCTTAAATTCCAAATAATATATTTTAAACGATTTAGTATATTTTTTCACCCATTAAGGGTTACACTTAGGTTAATACAAACAACGAGGTCCAGATTATGTTAAAAGTAAGCAAAACCGTGAATGATTTTTCGCTAATTCAAGTCTCGAACCCGAGTACTTTAGAATTACAGACCCTAGTAAAAACTTACCACGCCACTTCCGAAACGTTGAGTTACGCAATTGACCCTAACGAACGTGCTCGGGCAGAAATCGACGAAGAAAATAACAGCTTTTTGATTATTTTCCACGCTTTAAGCTCGCTATATAATGCCGGTATTCAGACCGAACCGGCCGCTTTTTTGTTTCTGCCTAAGGCGCTGGTAATTTTTACTCACGATTCTACCCACTACGTTAATAAAATTATGGATCGCAATTTAAAAACTTTATTACGTAAAACTTTAAATAAACCTGTCCAGTTAAATAGTTCGCTGATGGTTAACGCCGTTTTCAACACGATTTACGAACTTACAATGCGGTTTAACGACGCGGTCTCCCGAATTAATTATGATCGTCAGGCAATTCAGGATAAATTTAAAACCCGCCTGAACCACAGCGGCATCCAAAGCATGTTGCAATTAGAAACCAGTTTAATCTACTTACTGACTTCTCTAAAGTCGAATACGTCGTTGCTTAACAGCATGATGCGCCTCCCCAACCTAAACCTGACCAAGGCCCAACGTAATCGGCTTGAGGAGATCATTATTGAATCAGAGCAGAGTCAAGAAATGGCCCAGCTATCTTCAGACATTATCGAACAAGTTTCTAAATCCTATTCGGATATTCTAGACAATAACTTGAATAATACCATGAAATTCCTGACAATTCTTTCAATTGTTTTAGCAGTTCCTAACATTGTTTTTGGTTTCTTCGGTCAAAACGTTAAATTACCGCTTGCCGATCAAGGCTGGAGTTGGCTCGTTACCTTAGAAATTTCGTCCCTATTAATTCTAATTGTTTATCTAATCGTTAACTGGAGTAACTTTTTTAAAAAATAATCTCGCAAAAATACAGCATTTCAGACCGGCATTGAGTAAAACCGCGCCGGCTTGAAATACTGTATTTTTTATTATAGTTTGCTGTTGCCTGCCGAAACGTGCAAAAAACTCAATCTTCTCCGGCTAACCAAATTAAGGCATCAATCGCTCAAACCGCGATTAATGCCTTAATTCTGTGGGCCTTCTTTGCTGTGTAGTCAAAACGTGCTCCGAAACCCAAGACTCTCCGGCTAACCAAATTACGGGACCAATTGCTAAACCCGCAATTAGTCCCGTAATTCAGTGACGCTTCTTTGCTGCCTTGTCGAAACGTGCAAAAAAACTCAGTCTTCTCCGGCTAACCAAATTAAGGCATCAATCGCTCAAACCGCGATTAATGCCTTAATTCCGTTAGTCCTCAAAGACTACCCGAGTTTTTTCGCACTCTTAATTGCGTTACCCATGCCGTCAACGGCACCGCACTAATTACCCCGATGAAACCAATCAAAATCATCGAAAATTCTGCCGCAAATATCTTATTATTAAAGAATTCGCTAAAGCGGTAATTCAACTTCACGTACCAAATAAATAAACCTAGGAAACTTCCAAAGAAGCCAAAAAACAAGGTATTCAAAGCGGTCCCGATAATTTCTTTTCCAATTTCGTAACCGTGGCTAAAAAGCTTGGTCAAATCTAAATCCGGCGTTGTTTCAATCAGTTCCTGAATCCCCGTCGATACGGCAATCGAAGCTTCCGCAACCGCCCCCAACGAACTAATAATCATTGTCGACGTAATTACGTCACTAAACTTAATCCCAATTAACAACGACATCCCTTCAAGGTCCTCGTTATTCTCGTTACCGAATCCTTGAATCATTAAATGGGGATGAATGATCAGAATCAGCCCAATCAAAACTACTAATACTAATACCGAACTGTAAAAAGCATTCTGTGTAATCTGGTCGTCGTCACTGCCCATGAAAATTGTAATGGCTAAAATCACCAAACTGCTGATAATGGTCACCGTCAACGCCGGAAAGCCCCACGAAATTAAAGCAATGTTTACGAACAATACCGCAAAATTCAAAATTATGCTTAAAAAGGCCCGCAATCCGGTCGCTCCCCCCACGATAACCATTAAAACCGCCAAGATGATCATTAAAATTAACGTCGCGCTAACCATTAGTCGGTACCCCCTTATTTTTGAAAAAGACGCCCGTTAGCCAACTCGCAATCGGTACCGTCAACACGATTCCAATTCCACTGATTAAGCTTTGCACGAAACCTAACTGCATGTTCATTTCAAAGGCGTACTGCCAACTGTTCCCGTTGCGTAAATAAAGCACCATCATGGAAAAGGTATCGGCCATAAAAATCATGAACAACACGTTTAAAAGGGGACCCATAATGGTTTTACCGATGTTTCGTCCCGAAATCCACAGCTGTTTCATTGAAATCTGCGGGTTTTCTTTTCGCAGCTTAGCCAAACTGACAATGATGTCGGTAGACTCATCCATTACGGCCCCTAACGAACCTAGCACCGTTTCTGCTAAAAAGAGCGGCTCGGGATTTTGGGTCACGTACTCCATGGTTTCAAAATGAAGCCCACCGTTGCCCGTCAAACTAAATACAAGTCCGCCAATCAACATTGCGCTAAAAGTTCCTGCTAAAGTCGTTAACAGACTAACCATCATTTTCTTGTTCCAGCCTAAAACTAAGGCAAGGGTAATGGCGCTAAACAACACCGCAACTACGCTAAAAATTGCCAATACTGCATATCCAGATTCTTGCACGTCAATTTCCACGGCAATAAAAAAGAGCACCATGTTTAATAACACACTGACAATTGCGTGAATTCCGGTTCGTCGCATTAAAATCAACAGTCCTACGGCAATCACTACCAATATCGTGATGGCGACGTCCCGCTTCAAATCTAATATTGTCGCCCCCTTCACCCGCTGCCCGGTGCCATTAAAATGTAACAGTACCGTTTGGCCCGGGCGATATTTTAAATCGGTCGCTTGGGAACCACTATATTCGTTCTTCACGGACACCGTTTGCCCCCGGTGTTTTCCGTTTAAAATTTTAATCTGGAGGCGTTGCTTGGCACGATAATCGTGATTATTAAAATTGTCGGTTTGCGGAACCTTTTTTAAATTAGTAGCCCGTTCAATTCGACCTAACGGGGTCCGGTAAATCACGTCGTCATGCTGTACTAAGCCCACCACGAGTAGGCCAGTCAATATAACTACCAATATTAACCCAATTTGAGATTTCCAACGCATTAGAGTTTTTTCTCCATCCAATAATGTAATAGGCCCGCTTCCATTTCTGGACCGCCAGTGCGCTCGTAATTCAACGCAAAGTAGAAGGGTTCCGCAGTTGCTTGGGCGTGTAACCGAATCTTTTCAATGCCCGCTTGGCGTCCTTGGGTTTCAATGTATTCAAAAAGTTCTTGGGCAAGGCCGTGACGTCGCGATTCCTTGGCAGTTGCCACCCGTTGTACTGTCCAAGTATTGGGCTCCGTTCGCCGAGTCCGGGCCGTCACGACCGGCGTATCGTCTTCGTAGCCCACAAAGTATGTATAAAAATCTTCGTCAGCACCAAATTCAAGTGCGGGATCAATCCCCTGCTCCTCCACAAAAACTTGTCGCCGGAGTGCTAACGCGTCCATGTAAATTGGGCCTGTCGCTCCCTTAACCATTTTAGCTTCCATCGTGACCTTCCTTTCCAAATCCAAATTATTAAGCCCATCTTACAACAATTTCTTCCCAGATTTGAAAATTTATTAAAATTTTATTTTATTCTTTCTTTAGTACCGACCCCTTAAGATTTCTTTAAACAATCTATGGTAAAATTGCATTTATATTTGTAAAGAACGTACTTTTGAAAGGTCTTTGAAAATGAAATCTCTTAAATCAAGAATTGACACGCGGTTCGGGTTCTTTATCCTGATCAGCGTCCTATTTTGGTTAAAAACTTTATTCGCTTACTTTACCGACATTTCTTTAGGAGTGTCTGGTATTTTCCAGTGGATCATTTTATTAATCAACCCCATTGCCACCACTCTGCTAATCTTCGGGCTAGCCCTCTATGTCCGTCCTAAACGAGCTTTTTACTGGACGGCGATGCTTTTAGATTTAGCTAATACAGTTTTACTTTACTTAAACGTAATTTATTTTCGGGAATTTTCCGATTTTATGACCGTCAACACGATGCTCGGATATTCCAAGGTAAACCAAGGACTCAGCGCAAGTTCCATGTCGCTAACCAACTTTCACGACATCTTTTATTGGTTGGATCTACTGGTCATCTTTTTACTATTAGCCTTGAAAAAAATTAAGATGGATCCCCATCCGTTACCGAAAAAATTTGGTTTTCAAATTACTTCGGTAGGGATTTTATTCTTTGCGTTTAACCTCATGCTTGCCGAAATGGACCGTCCCCAATTAATCACCCGGACTTTTGACCGCTCCTACGTGGTTAAATACATGGGCATTGACGCCTTTACGGCTTACGACGGCGTTCAACTGGAACGCAACATTAAGATGCGTTCCGAAGCTAAAAAAAGTGAGCTTACCTCGATTGAAAAATACGTTAAACAACACTATGCTAAGCCATCCGACGTTAGTTTTGGGAAGGCTAAGGGCAAAAACGTCATTATTATTCATTTAGAAAGTTTCCAACAGTTTTTAATTGACGATAAGGTTGAAGGACAGACGGTAACCCCGTTCTTAAACAGTATTTACCATAGTAAATCAACCTATTCCTTCAGCAATTTCTTCCACCAAGTGGGCCAAGGAAAAACTAGCGACGCGGAAAACATGCTGGAAACCAGTACGTTTGGAACCCCGCAAGGTTCCCTGTTTGCCCAACTAGGTTCGGACCAAACTTTCCAAGCGGCTCCGGCAATTTTAAAACAGCACGGTAACTATACTTCCGCCGTTTTCCACGGAAACACCGCATCGTTCTGGAACCGCAATAACACTTATAAAAACATGGGTTATGAAAACTTCTTCTCCGCTAGCGACTTTGACGTTTCTGGGGATAAATCGACTACTTACGGACTAAAAGATAAGCTGTTGTTTAAAGACTCTGTGAAGTACTTACAACATCTGCAACAACCGTTTTACGCTAAGTACATTACCGTAAGTAATCACATTCCGTACACGTTGGACGCAGAAGACAGCGACTTCAAAACTCCCGACACTGGCGATGCAACCGTGGACGGTTACTTCAAAACCGCTAACTATCTCGACCAATCCATTGAAGAATTCTTCAACTTCTTAAAGAAATCGGGATTGTATGATAACTCAATGATTGTGCTGTATGGTGACCATTATGGGATTTCGAACTCGTCTAACAAAGCTTTAGCGAAAACTTTTGCTCAAGATCCAAATCACTTTAAACAGTTCGGCGATAATCCCACCGAAAACTGGAATAGTTGGGATAACGCCCAGTTACAACGGGTTCCCCTAATGATTCACATCCCAGGAATGAAAGATGGCGGAATTCAAAACCAATATGGGGGCGAAATTGACGTATTGCCAACCCTCCTTCATTTACTAGGGATTTCAAACAAGAACTATATTCAATTCGGTACCGACTTGTTGTCCAAACAACATAGCCAAATCGTAGCGTTCCGCAACAACGACTTCGTGACGCCTACGTATAGTTCGATTGGCAACACCCTGTACGACCAAAACGGTAACGAGATTACCGATCCTAGCGACGCTTTCTTAAAGAAGGTCAAGAAGGACCGTAAAGCCGCCCATAAACAATTAGAGATGTCGGATTCCTTGAACGAAAAGAACCTTTTACGCTTTTACAAGAATCCCGACTTTAAGAAGGTCAATTCCGCAGATTACAACTATTCTGACGGTTTAGACAAAGCTATCAAGATTGAGGACAAACTAAAATTAAAATCTACTTCAATGTATTCGCGTAATCAAGATAAGTCGTTGGAAGACCTTTATAAAACTGACGCGCCTGAAGTAAACCATAAGTCAACCAGTGAAAATCGGATTAAGATTACTAATCCGGATTCAAATGGTAGCTGATTTTAAAATTTAAAAGAGGATTTTCGTTGCGTGATGCAACTGAAAATCCTCTTTTTTGTGGTTTGATTTAGTTAATTTTGGCATTCTACTGCTATGTAGTTGAAACGCGTGAAAAAACTAGCTCTCTCCGGCTAACTAAATTAAGGCATCAATCGCTAAACCCGCGATTAATGCCTCTGCGTTCTGTTGCTATGTAGTCGAAACGTGTTTTCGGCCCCAACTTCCTCCGGTTAACCAAATTAAGGCACCAATTGCTAAACCCGCGATTAGTGCCTGGCGTGCTACTGATAGATAGGCGAAACGCGCGGAAATCCCCAGCTCTCTCCGGTTAACTAAATTAAGGCATCAATCGCTAAACCCGCGATTAATGCCTCTGCGTTCTGTTGCTAGGTAGTCGAAACGTGTTTTCGGCCCCAACTTCCTCCGGTTAACCAAATTAAGGCACCAATTGCTAAACCCGCAATTAGTGCCTGGCGTGCTACTGATAGATAGGCGAAACGCGCGGAAATCCCCAGCTCTCTCCGGTTAGCTAAATTAAGGCATCAATCGCTAAAACCGCGATTAATGCCTTAATTCTGTTAGTCCTCAAGAGCTACCCGGGGATTTCCACGCTCTATCATTTAAACATCGACGTACTATGTACCGGGCCCCTCTTTCCCGGATACAACTTTTTCATAATTTGATCTACCGCAATCGGCCCCTCTCCAAACGCCGTGGCTATCAATCTTAATTTTCCTTGATATTCAATTCCATCACCAATTGCATATACGTTCGGCAAATTTGTTTTCATCAAGTTGTCCACCGCGAACATCCGGTGCGCTTGTTCTAATTCTACATCCCATTGCTTAATAATCTTATTGCTCGACGTAAATCCGTAGTTAACCACTACTTGGTTAAACTTCCGGGTCGTTAGCTCCTCGGTACCGACTTCCTTTAAGTCCACCGTTACGCCCGCGGCTTCTTCCCGAACGTCATGAATCAAAAACGGCGTTAGGATTTCTACCGAAGACTCCTTCAATCTTTGCACACTTAGTTCAAGCCCGCGGAATTGTTCCCGCCGGTGAACTAGGCTAACTTGGTGTGCGACCTTCTCCAACATCAACGCCACGTCAATCGCGGAATCTCCGCCGCCAGCAACCAACACGTCTTGGTCCTTAAACTGAGCTAATTCCGGAACGTGGTAAAAAATCTTGTCGCCTTCCAATTTTTCAAGGCCCTTCACCGCTAGTTTACGCGGATTGAACGCTCCGTTTCCGGTGGCCAACAGAATTGCCCGCGACTGATACTTTGCCTTCGTGGTTTCCACGTCGTATAGTTCCCCGTTAGGCGTAATGTTCACAACCGTTTCGTTAAGCCGGATCGGTACGTTAACCAAGCGAGTCTGCTTTTCCAATGACTTTGCTAAATCAGCAGCCTTCACGCCTGCGTAACCGCCCACGTCGTAAATTACTTTTTCTGGGTATAAAGCAGCTGCTTGTCCACCCACTTGGGCCAAACTTTCAATAATCTGCGTTTTTGCAGTCCGCATTCCTGCGTAAAATCCTGCAAACAACCCCGCAGGACCGCCCCCCACAATCGTAATGTCGTATATTTCAGTCATGATTTCTGCATCCTCTTTAATACAATAATTTTTTAGTTTACTAAATATCTTAACAGTTTCTCCAGCAAAAAAGAAAGCCAAGCATTGTTTTTTAACAACGAGTTTCGTATGATTAATTTGTACTACAGTACATAAACGTTTATTTAACGGAGGGGTTCTTTTGGCAAGTAAAAAAATGATTCTAGATCTTGATACTGGTATTGACGACGCAATGGCCATAGCCTACGCGTTAGCTGCTCCAGACGTCGATTTGATTGGTATTATTTCCACATATGGTAACGTACTAACACCCGATGCAGGAATTAACAGCTTAAAAATTCTCGAATTGCTCGGGCACACCGACATCCCCGTTTTCTTGGGCGATGAACATTCGCAAACAACCGACCATTTTGAAGTAATGCCAATTAGCGCACAAATCCACGGAAAAAATGGGATTGGCGAAGTGGACCTACCTACTCCGCAACGTAAATTAGAAGAACAATCTGGGATCGACTTCCTAATCGAAGCTGCCCACCAATATAACTCAGATTTAATCTTAGTTCCTACTGGTCCACTGACTAACCTCGCGGCCGCAATTCGGAAGGATCCGGAAATTACGGACTTGATTGGCAAGGTAACGCTAATGGGAGGCGCCCTCACCGTACCAGGCAATGTGTCCCCAGTGGCTGAAGCTAACATTAACCAAGATCCGCACGCGGCTAACGAAGTCTTTACTCGTCAAAAGAACCTTACCATGGTTGGCCTAGACGTTACCCTAAGAACGTTGCTTACTAAAAAAGAAACCCAACAATGGCGTGATTTAGGCACCAACGCCGGACGGAAATTTGCTGACATCGTTGACTACTACATTGATGTTTATAAAATTACCAGTCCGCACTTAGGCGGCTGTGCGCTCCACGATCCGCTAGCAGTCGGCGTGGCCTTAGATCCTAGCCTAGTTCAAACGCTGGCCTTAAACATGTTTGTAGATACCACTGACGCCATGTGGGGCCGTACCATTGGTGATCCTGCTCGTCTAACCGATCCAGAACCCAACGTCAACGTAGCAATTAACGTAGACGCCGACCGTTATCTACAACGTTTCATGGAATATTTAACTAACTTATTCAGTAAATAACTAAATTACTATTAATAAAAACGCGAAAATCGATTTTTCCGCGTTTTTTTGTTACGCTAATTAACATAAAACAAAGAAAGGAGGACACGTATTGAACGTTTTATTTTTCATTTTAACTTTAATGTTGGCAGTTATTGTTGCTAACATTTTAGATTCTCGAATTAAGTTCCTACCTCGAGCAATTGTGCAAATCTTAGTGGGTTTGCTGCTATCATTTGTCCCGAACTTTAATCACTTTGTTTTGGAACCCGAAATATTCATGCTGGCAATCATTGCACCACTGATGTTTCATGACGGTGCCAATACCGATATTAACAAATTAAAGCTAACCCTCGGAAACACGTTCTCGTTAGCCGTCGGTTTAGCCTTAACCACCATCTTAGGTGTGGGTTACCTAAGTTACTTAATGCTTCCCCACATCCCGCTCGCACTAGCATTTGCTTTGGCAGCAATCATCACCCCAACTGATGCGGTTGCCGTTTCATCCGTAACCGACAACTTAGAAATCCCCCCGGACGCAATGCTTAACCTAAAAAATGAATCTCTTTTTAACGACGCTAGCGGAATCGTGGCCTTTGACTTAGCACTCACTGCTTTTCAAACTGGGCACTTTTCACCTTTAATAAGCATTTTCGACTACTTATACGTATTCTTAGGCGGGTTGATAATTGGTTGGATAATTGGCTGGGCATTTCTGCGACTCCAATTTTTACTGATTGAATCTAATATTGACGACGCTAACATTGTCGTCCCCATTAACTTGATCAAGCCCTTCGCCATCTATTTAGCTGCCGAACTTTGTGGTACTTCAGGAATTTTAGCCGCGGTTGCCGCTGGGCTAGTCCAGAGTACGCAAACCCCATTTTTACGCTTAACTTCCACTAAGATTCAAATCGTTTCTAAGACCACTACCGAAAATCTAAACGAACTGTTAAATGGTTTTGTTTTTATCCTTTTAGGAGTTTCGCTACCTACCGTAATTTACGACATTGTTAATAACAGTCGTCAGGTGGCCTCGTTAACGGATTTAGTATTGATCGGTATCGTGCTGTACGTCACCATGATCGTGATTCGTTACGTTTGGGTGAGCTTGCGACTTGCTAGCATCCGGATTCGTCCCCAAGAACGATTTCTCAACCGTTTCTTAATCGCCATCAATGGCATTCACGGGACGATTACCCTAGCAATGGCCTTCTCAATCCCTTTGGTCTTCAAAAAGGCCGCTTTTCCGTTTCGTAACGACCTAATTTTTATCGCCGCTACGGTAATTGTCCTCAGTCTATGCGTGCCTAGCATTATTTTGCCGCTCGTCTTGCCTAAAAAAACGGTTTCGTATAGCGCCGACGACATTAGCAAATACCGGCAGCAAATGATTAATTACGCTATTCAACAGGTTAAGGACGCTAACGAAGATCCGATTGAAACCCAAGCGGTCATTGCAACCTTACAAAGCCAAGAATCGATGTTCCAGCGTCCAAAGAGACGAACCATTTTTAAACTGTTGCAAAAGTGCTTCAGCTTAGAAGAACAACTGCTACAAGAAATGGTGGACCAAGGCGAAATTAGCTCCAAGTTGCAAACTTTGTACGAACGAATGACCTTTTTCCAAAGCTACCAGCTGCGTCAATCGCTGTTCTACCAAATTTTATACCGAATTAAGTACTCCTTAATACGTTTGAAACACCGGCTCCGACATAAGGCGGTTCACGTTAATAATCAAGCCATTAAACGCAAAATCAAAATTGCGCGAGATGACATTGCGAACGTGGAAGCTAAAATCATCCCCCGGATCCTAGAAGAATTGCACAACCAAATTACCGAAGAAAATCAAGCTGAAGTTCATTGGATTGAAAGCTATTACCGCGAACGTCACCGCCGTTTGCAGAATAATAAGCAGGCTAATCGGATTCAAGACGAACTCTTCATTAGCGCGTTTCAAAATGAATACAATTTTATTCAAAATCAATTAAGTAAGCAAAATATTTCTCGTGAGCTAGCTAACCTGCTATATGAACAGGTAGCTAACGACGAATGGATTTACATGCAAAACGATTACATTTACGCGTAAAAAAAGTCTTAAAAGGATTGTCGTTAAAACGATTCTTTTAAGACTTTTTTTCTTTTTACAAATTTATTCACACTTTGTCTGGGTGCGTAGTTTTCAACATTCCTTGTTGAAAAATCTGCTAAACGTTCTTTTCTAAAAATTGCTTAACTCGGTCGCGGTATTGCTGATAGTCCGTTTGCATAGCCTTCGCGTGCCCCGCGTCCTTCACCACGTACTTTTCTTTAGGCCCCTTCGTGGCAGCGTACAGCTGGTCAATCATTTTGGTAGGAACAAAGTCATCTTTTCCACCGTGAATGAACATCATCGGTTGATGATTTTTTGCCAATTGCTTCATGGCACTAGCTTCGCCATAACTGTAGCCCGCCCGAACCTTCGAAATTAAACTAACCGTCGGTACCAGTGGCCACTTCGGGAGGTGGTACATCGATTTGGCTTGGTAAGTAATTTCATCTTCCACGCTCGTATAACCACAATCCTCGATGTACGCCTTCACCTGGTGCGGAACGTCAGGCTCCCCACTGATCATCATCGTGGTTGCACCACCCATGCTAACCCCGTACATCACCAGCTTTTGATGTTCGCCCTTCTCACGCAATAGTTTGTTCATCCATTTGATATAGTCACGCCGGTCTAACCAACCGTATCCAATTAGCTTCCCCTCGCTATTACCGTGAGCCCGATCATCCGGAGCCAGTACGTTATAACCTAAATCATGAAACATGGCTGCCGGGGCGCCTTCACCGTCTTTATTTTGTAGAAAACCATGCGCTAAAATGACCGTTTTATTTGTGGGATGGGCCGCTGGAATGTAATAAGCTTCCAGCTTCAAGTTACCGGACGCCGATTTCATCGTCCACTTTTCCTTTTTTACCCGTTGATACCATAATTTTTGGGTCCGCAACGGATCGTTTTTAGTGATTTTTCCGTCGTTCTTAATAAAACTTTTGGTACCGCGAACTTCCGCAACGTGGAAAAAATACATCCCCGCGCCTAAGTCCACCACGAGCAAAACCGCTAGTACCACCAAAAGCCATTTCCAAAATTTTTTCATCGTATTCCTCCTAAACCAACTTTTTTAGTATAGCGTTTTTTTTACTGTCCTTGGCGGAAAATTACGCTAATCCCGAATTTGGCCCCAATTTGCTTGTGACATTTACTTTAATTTGTCGCATACCCTCGAACTGTATTAAAATAGGTCTAGAATATTATTCACAGGAGGACGGTCTATGTTTCCAGAACGTTTGCGCGCTTTACGCCACGGTAAGCACATCACTTTGGAGGTGCTTGCTCAAGAATTAAATGAATTATTTCCGGATGAAAATCCAAACACCGCTAATCAAATTGGGAATTGGGAACGGGGAATCCGCACCCCATCCTATCTGGAAGTGAAAAAATTAGCCGAATATTTCGACGTAAGCATGGACTATCTGTGTGGTCGCTCCGCGCTTAACGCCTATGATTTAAGCAAACTATTCCTATCTGGCCGTCAATTAAGCTTTGATCATAAAACGTTGAGTAGTGACGACCGCTACGAAGTTTTTCAATTAATCAACGGCTATTTCCACGGTAAGAAACGACGCCCAATTAACTCATCCACGGAACAAGAAGAGCTTGATTTAAATTGGCAGAAAAGGAACGATGACTAAGCAATGAACCCGAAAAAATTGAAAAAGCTTCGGCGACAATTAAAAAAGGCGCAAACAACGCAATCGTCTGATCGTTACCTTCGCCAATTAACCAATTATCGCAATTTATTTAAAGATTATGGTTCAATTGTTTTTTTGATTAACCAAGTATTGGAAAGCGAGCGTTTAATTCGACAAAATCTATTGCCCCAGCAATTGCCGCTTTTAGAATTGCCCGACGACGTTCAAGAACAAATTTTTAACCGCCTCAAAGAACGCTTTCCGTTAGGTGATCCGCGGGGAGATCGTCTTTGGGAAAAATTAACTCGCGAACTACCCAAGTTAGATAAACTTTTGCGTTCGTACCGGGATTTCTTGGAAGAAAGGTACGGAATGTGGGCTTACATTTCCGCACCGTTAATTAACGATCTTACCGCCTATTTAGCCGGACGTCCCACCCTAGAAATCATGGCTGGCAACGGCTATATTAGTCACGGATTGCGGATGAAAGACCAGCCCATAATTGCTACAGACTCGCTTGCGTGGCAATCCGAAAATGAAACTGGTCGACATTTGGTGACCGAAGTGGAGCCTTTGGATGCCCTCGCTGCCATCGAAAAGTATGGCCCGCAAGTTGATTACGTAATTATGGCTTGGGCTCCCGATGGGCTGGACATTGATGTCCAAGTTTTGAAAAAACTGCGTAGTTTGCCTAACCAGCCCCTATTAATCTGCATTGGCGAACAAAACGGCGCCACCAACAGTAACGAGTTTTGGCAAATTGCTCAATTGGTTGAACCACAAGCCGCTGCTAAGTTAAACCAACATTTTCAGCCGTTTGATTTAATTCATGACCAAGTATACCTAATCAAATAAACTAAAAAAGCGGACAAAAAAGACCATGACGTAACCGAAATTACGTCATGGTCTTTTATAAACCGGTCATCAGCAAAATTGCTGAATTGGTCGTTGAGTGGCTCACACACCCAAATTGACCCACACCTACAAAATCCGGTAGTTAATGTGTGCCGGTGAAATGGTCACTAGTCGCCGCAGCGAAACAGCCGAAGCTGCCTGACCCATCTCGACTCATCGCATGTAACTAATGTATCACAAAAATGGTTGCACAACAACCAGCTTGGACCTAAAAATTGCAATCTCGCCCAAAAAACTCTATCATGAGACTACCATAAAAACGATAAGGAGGTGTACGATGCTAAATTTAATTTGGGGATTTCTAATTCATCCGTTATCCTACCTAACCCCCTTAACAACCCAATTAAATCAGTGGGTTTACTTGATCTTGTTTATCTGGATATTCTTGGAAACTGCCTTTATTTTCTTCTCTTTTTTACCGGGGCAATCCGTTTTATTCTTAACTGGAACGATTGCTTCTACGGCCCCAGCACATTTAAATATTTTTCTGTTGCTGCTAACTTTCATCGCTGCCGCAACTACCGGAGCCATGGTTAAGTATTGGTACGGTGTGAATTTGGAATCGAAAAATAAAATCGCTCAAAAAATCAGCGATTCTCCGCAGTTAGATCAAACCCAAAAGCTGTTTGATAAGAACACTAAAAAATCGCTGGTCTTTTCCCGGTTCATCCCCTTCGTGGGATTGTTCGTTCCCATTATTGCGGGAACGACCCAGATGGATTGGCGCCGTTTCAATAAGCTCAACTTCGCCGGCGTGTTACTGTGGGTATTGACTTGCTGTTTTGCCGGTTACTTCTTCGGTCGCACCGCTTTTGTTCGCCAATACTTCACCTTAATTTTCCTAATGCTAATTTTCGTTCCGTTCATGATCGAATTAATTTGGCGCAAAATAAAAGGACGGGTTCAAACCGATGCCACCTAACAATTACTCAGGTGGTTCCGGGAACCCGTCTTTTTTATTTGCGTAATTTAATTTCTAAAGCACGTAAGCCAAAAATAATTACTAGGTAAAGTACCATCACGCCAAGGATGGTACCAAAGCCAATGAAGGTAGTGTGCAAAACTAAACGACCAATGATTTTCACCACTAACAGCAGTCCTAACAAAAGTCCTAGGCCCCACCCTACTTCTACAATAAAATGTCGGGGCCGGTGTAGCCATTCTTGAATCATCTTAATGTATTTCAACTTTCATACCCTCCGGAACGTTCTTATAAATCCATTTTGCATCTGGAACCGATAACCTTACACAGCCATGTGATTGAGCTTCCTTACCCAGTTGTTGCGCTTCTTTAGGGATAAATTTACCGTTCTTATCCGTCGGAACGGTGTGGAAAAGGTAAATCCCGTGATCCTTAAACGAAACCCAGTACTTAGCCCCTTCCTTAGAAGCCGCGTTATAGAAGAAGTCGCCCCGTTCTTTTTGGATGTGGAAAGTTCCGGTTGGGGTCGGACTATCCTTGGATCCGGTAGATGCGTACATGGTGTATAAGACATTTTTTCCGTCCATTACGTAAACCCGTTGCTTGGCAATGGAAACCTTCAAGTAAGCCTGGGGATGCTTATCTAAATCAGGGTATTCATTTTTTTGCGAGGACTTTTTCCAATTTACGGGGTTCATTTTCGTCTTGGTAGAAGCTTTCGCCGTTTCTGCCGTGGGGGCTTCATCCCCAGCTAGTCCGGTATCCTTGGCCGAACTTTTGGGTAAAGCCTTTTGCTTAGCTGATTTTTGTAGTTCAACTTTAGCATCGTGGCGAACTTGTTTTTGGTATGCTCGTGCGCTAGTAAAAACCGCCCCCACAAATAAGACGATTGCCAAACCAATAATCAATTCAAATCTTCTTTTCATAATCTCCCTCCTGCTATTCGGTAGTCGATTTTGCAGCTGGTTGATCTAAGCGTTCAAACTGTTCTTTAACCCAGTCCCGGAAATTTAAACGTAAGTCCGGGTTGTCATTTAGCAGATCATCCGCCGTTCCAATTTGATCAATTCGTAAATGTGAAGAATTAATCTTCTCAGCTTCGATGACTGCATATACGTTCAAATCGTATTCTTGGCCAGCCTCGGTTAATTTTTCGACGGCTGCGGGGTATAATAGCGGTAGGTTAATTACGTTTGATTGTAACTTAATCACCACGTCTTTGTTAACGTTGATGACCGCTTCGGCAATTCCGTGCTGGTTAACCGCCGTTTTTAAGTAGTTAAACGCCTCATCTGCACCGGTCCCGTCAGCTTTTTTAAGCGTTGCTTTTCCGATTTTAAACGTTTGACTGGCAAAGTCGCCCGCTTTTAAGGTTTGAATCACGTCGTTGGCTAGAATTTTCATTTTATCCCTCACTAGTTAAGTTTCTAAATAAAAGTTTAACATTCATAACTCGTTTTTTACATACATACATTGTTTTCCCATTGCGCTGATTTAATGCGCTTGATTTAAGACAGGAGGAAATTTACATGAAAATTGGATTTATCGGTACTGGAGTAATGGGTACGGGAATTATTAATAATTTGTTAAAGCACCATCATCAGGTATTTGTCTACAACCGGACTAAGGCTCACGCCCAAGAAGTAATTGACCACGGGGCAATTTGGGTTGACTCGCCCGCTCAGTTGACCACCCAAGCACCCATCGTCATTACCATGGTTGGTTTCCCGCAAGACGTTAAGGAAATTTACTTTGGGGAAAACGGTATTTTTACAACGTTGAAAGCCGACCAGTTAGTTGTTGATATGACCACCAGTTCACCAACCCTCGCTGAAGAAATTGGTCACCGGGCTGAAGAAATCGGGGCGTTGGCACTCGATGCTCCCGTTTCTGGCGGTGACATTGGTGCTAAAAACGCTACCTTAACCGTCATGGCTGGCGGGCACCAGGAGGCGTTTAAAAAAATGGAACCCCTCTTCCCCGAAATTTCACAAGCGGCGAATTACTTTGGGGACTTTGGTACCGGACAACACGCTAAGATGGCTAACCAAATCATGATTGCCGGCACGATGACCGGCTTAACTGAAATGCTGGTTTACGCGAAGGCCGCTAATTTAGATTTACAAAAAGTCTTAGATACCGTTTCCCACGGAAGCGCCGATAACTGGAGCCTGGATAATTACGTACCGCGGATTCTGAAGAATGATTACACGCCGGGATTCTTTGCTAAACACTTTTTAAAGGACCTCAACATCACCTTAACCGAAGCTAAGCGAATGCACATTGATTTACCAGCCACTCGTTTAGCCACCCAGCTTTACGACAATTTAGTTAATGCTCAAGGTCTTGGCGACGACGGTACCCAAGCTTTAATCAAACTATGGTGGAAATAACCCCGAGCTTCTTAAATTAAACAACCCTCACAACTAGGTGGACACCTTGCTGTGAGGGTTATTTTTTACCTGCTATTTTTTTGCTTGCTCAATTTCCCGTTTTGCAAAGTCCCAAAACAGATTAACCACTGGTGCAGTCCGGTCCCTTCTTTTTAAGAAGACTAGGCGACTACAGATTTCAGGAACCAGTGGTACGGCCTTGACGTTATCAAAACCCGTCAAATCAAACGACTTGTTCATCACTACCGAAACGCCCATCCCTTGGTTTAACATTTCTAAAATCAAATCAATTCGCTGTCCTTCATAAACAATCCGCGGAGTAACTAACGAACGTTTCAAAACTTCGTTTAAGGGGTTCGCAACGGTAATTGTGTTCCGGAGTAAAAGGAGCTGTTGGTCCTTGATCATCTCAATGCTTAGTTGTTTAGCTTGCGCCAACGGACTATTCTTCGGCACCAACACCACGTAATGGTCTGTTTCGTTAACGATTGTGTCATAGCGCGGATCGTTATCCTCGTAAATTCGAGTAAAAATCACGTCAACGTCCTGCCGTTTTAAATCTTCATTTAGGTCCGGCACCTCCGCTTCACTGAACTTCAGTTTTACGTTCGGATACTGGCTAGTAAATTTAGTAATGATGTTAAAAGCTTGGTACTGGGCAATGGAAGCAATTCCGTGAATAACTAGCGTCTGAGCGTGGTTGGCGTTTGCGATTGCCACCGTGGTTTGTAATTCTTTTTCCTGTCGCAATAATTGTTGAACCGCGGGCAAAATCTTTTTTCCTGCCGCGGTTAACTGTACTTGCCGGTGAGCGCGCGAAAAAAGCTTAACGTCCCATTCCTTTTCTAAAGTCATGATGTGTTTTGACACGGTTGATTGCGACAAAAATAACCTTTCCGCAGTCTCGCTGTAACTTTGGGTTTCTGCCAAGTCAACCAACGTCGTTAATTTTTTTGTATCCATTGCTTTCTCCCGACCTATTCCTATTTGGAATATTTTAGCACATAAAAAGGAATTGCGCTTTTCCGAGTCAATGACTAAACTAATCTTTTGTGAGTAAAAAAAGAGGGAGGATTTAATTTGCCAATTGGAATCATAGTTAACGTTTCAGCAATTTTCTTTGGGGGAATCATTGGGGCCTTAAGTGGCGGCGCGATGTCCGAACGGTTCAAAGAAGGTCTAAACATGGCCTTTGGGATTTGTTCCATGACCATGGGAATTTACGCAATTGCCCCCATGAAAAACTTAGCCGCGGTAATTTTCGCGGTAATCATCGGAACTGGATTGGGTCTCCTATTCCGACTCGGCGTGTTAATTAACCGGGGCGCAGAAAATATGCAACGTCTCATTTCACGCTTGCTCCCCTCCAATAAAACGGGTAACGGTAGTTGGGACAAGATCACTTACGACGCTAATTTGGTTACCGTAATCGTCCTTTTCTGTGCGAGCGGAACTGGTATTTACGGTTCTTTGATTGAAGGAATGAGTGGTGATCCGTCGATTTTAATTTCCAAAGCAATTTTGGATTTCTTTACGGCATTGATTTTTGCGGCCAATTTAGGATACGTGGTTTCCTTAATTGCGATCCCGCTTTTAATCATTCTAACTGCCCTATTCCTCGCTGCTCACGTGATCTTCCCCCTCACCACCCCAGATATGATTCTGGACTTTAAAGCTGGAGGCGGAGTTTTAATGTTAGCGAGCGGTTTCCGAATTATCCAAGTTAAGATGTTCCCAACTGCCGACATGATCCCGATTATGATCGTTATCATGCCAATTTCTTGGTTATGGACCAACGTGATTTTACCGCTGCTATAGGAAATTTTTGAACGATATCCCACACTCAGTACTAAAAAATAATAGTCGCCTAGCTACTGCACAACCAAGCAGTAGTTAAGCGACTATTTTTATTTCAAGTCCTTACGTTGCATTGTTTAAATCGTAAAACCAATTGAACAGTCTGTTTCTAGCAAAAAAGCTTATTAAACTTCTAATAATTTTTCAGCTAACGCAAAGTTACCCAGGGTGGCTGAACCATTATTGGCAACTTCCGGCATCACGAGGTACTTATCAAGATCCGGAACTTGTACGTAGCCATTCAAGAGTTCTTTAAATGATTTGCGAACCTTCTCCAAGAAATCCGGGTTGGTTACCCCGCCACCAAAAACGATCTTTCCCGGACGTAGCGTAAGGGTCGTTTGAATAGCGGCTTGTGCCGTATAGTAAGCCATAATGTCCCAGACGGGATCTGAATGCGGAACTTCTGCGCCCTTAACGCCTAAGCGAGCCTCAAACGTTGGCCCAGCAACCAATCCTTCTAAACAGTCCCCGTGGTACGGGCAAACACCCTTAAAATCTAGATCGTCAGGGTGCCGCTTTACTAAAACATGGCCCATTTCAGGATGACCGATTCCCCCGATCAAGTGGCCGTTCACGATTGCTCCCGCACCCACACCGGTACCAATTGTATAATACGTCAACGAATTGATTTTTTCGTTAGCGAGGGTAGCCATTACGTATTCCCCGTACGCCGAACCATTGACGTCGGTAGTCCAAAAAATCGGAATATCAAATTCCTTTTTAATGTACCCTACAAAATCCGTATCCGCCCAACCTGGCTTTGGCGTAGTGGTTACATAGCCATACTTTGGCGAACTGTGCCGAATTTCAATTGGTCCAAACGACGCAATGCTTAACGCCGCAATGTCAAATTTTTTAAAGTAATCGACCGTTCGTTGTAAGGTTTCCTCCGGAGTAGTCGTTGGAAATTGCGTTTGATCCTGTACTTGATAATTTTCATTTCCCACGGCACACACAAATTTGGTACCGCCGGCTTCAATACTACCCAATAACATTATGTATCGCTCCTAATTTAAATTAGCATGGGGAACCATTCCCCGTTGCCCGTTTACCATACCAATATACCACTGTTTCGGGCGTTGTAATAAACCGATTTCATTTTTTGTTTCTTTACCTTTGCCAAAGCGAAAATATCCAGAATTTAAAGGTAAAAAGGCTTACAATTCATTTTGAAAATGATATTATTAGTATAAGAAATGATGATTGGATGGTGGGAACATGCTACAACAATACAAAAATATCTTGGCACCTGTTGACGGTTCAAAAATGACAGAGGTTGTCGTTGACCGGGCAATTGAAGTTGCTAAACGGAATAACACTCATCTAGATATCCTAAATGTCTTAGAAGTTAACCAATTTAGTGACACCTATGGTGGAGCGGTTAGTGGAGATGTAATCTACAAGCTTTCTGAAGACGTCCAACATCGCTTAGAAGAACTAAAGAAAAGAGCTGAAGATGCTGGGGTTACCGACGTTAGCATTCATATCCGCTTTGGTAATCCTAAGCCGGTAATTGCTCGTGAATTTCCAAAGGATCACAAAAACGAATTGATTATGATTGGTTCTACTGGTTTAAACGCGCTAGAACGGCTAATGGTTGGTTCAGTTGCTACTTACGTAAGCCGGAACGCGGTTTGTGATGTGTTAGTAGTTAAACCCGAAAAGAAAGCCAAAAAATAATTAAGTATGTAAAAAAGCGGTCCATAATTTTATGGGTCGTTTTTTTATGGCAAAAAGGAGTTTTTATGACCTGGACGTACCATATTAAACTAGACCAATCTTATTCTCCCCAAACTTTACGAGAACTACTGCAAAAAACTTGGTGGCTTTCTCGGAAGGTCGTCCATTTTTTACGCACTGAACGCCGAGTTTTGGTAAACCAACGGTACCAACCGGTTAGCACCGTTGTCCGCACCGGAGACTTGATTTCGTTAACCTTCAAAGAAAGTGACTTTTCTACCCCGCTTCCGCCGTTTGACCCGGATTCTTCCCAAAGTCCTGACGTTTTGTTTGAAAATGACGACCTTCTTGTGGTTAATAAACCCGCGGGGATTAAAACACACGCTAACCAACCACACGAGTTGGGAAGCATGATTAACTTCTTACAGGCGTACTTTGCCAAGAAGGATTCCAACGCGTATAACGTTCATCGTTTGGACCAGTGGACTAGTGGCGCCCTTTTGGTAGCCAAAAATCCAGTTGTTGTCCCAATTCTTAGTCGGCAAATCAGTCAAAAATTAATTCAACGGACGTACTTGTGCATGGTAGAAGGTCACTTGAAAAGCCGTAGCGGAACCATCACGCTTCCCATTGGACTTGACCCTCACGACCAGCGTAAACGACAAATCAACGGTCCGGGAGCGCAACCGGCCACTACTCACTACCAAGTGGTTCGTGAATTTGTTGAACGGAGCCTACTACGCGTTCAGTTAGCAACCGGCCGTACCCACCAAATTCGGGTTCACCTTGCAGCCTTAGGACATCCTATCGTGGGAGACCCTTTGTATAATTCACTTGCTGACGGAGCTCCCATGCGGCTGCACTCTTGGCAAGTAAAATTTCCCTTACCCTTTAGCCAAAGTTGGCAAACGGTAACTGCACCGGTACCCAATTACTTTGGAATTTCGTTGGCTGAGCCAGCTTTTGATGTTGGAGATTAATTTGTAAGTAAAGGTGGCATCTATTTTGGAAGAACTTTTTTTCATTCGTCGAATATTAGCAATTAGCGAAGCTGGATTAGCTTACGCAAGCGATCGCTTTGATATCGAACGTTATCAAGATCTCCGTCAGCTTGCGATGCAACGTTTGAGTGAGCTTGGAAATGTGCAAGTAACCACCGTGGCGGAACTCTTTAAGGACGAGGCGGGGTATCCAACTCCCAAAGTGGACGTGCGAGCCTTTATTCGCCAAAAAAATCAGGTATTGCTCGTGGAAAACTCACACGGTGAATGGGCTCTCCCCGGCGGTTTTGCAGAAATTGGCTGGACCTTAAAAGAAAACGTCATTAAAGAAGTGCACGAAGAAACTGGGCTGACCGTAAACACGGCTACCCTTCGCGCTGTCTATGATACCTCCCTAAGAAAAGACGTCCCGCAAACTTTTCAGTATTATAAATTTATTTTCGCTTGTACAGTGGAAAGTGGTGAATTCGTTAAGAACAGTGAAACGGTTGCGATGCAATGGTTTGATAAAGACCAGCTTCCACCGCTTTCCATGAAGCGAACCACTCCTGAACAAATTGCACAATTATTTGACTCTGTAGATTTACACGTGGATTAACTTCTCTAAGCTCTTGTTTGCAATAGTTACTTCCATTATTACTACAACACAAAAAAGCTGAAAGCAGCCGCCCGTAAGGGCCTTTGCTTTCAGCTTTTATTGTTTAATCTTTAAGCTTTAATTATTTAACGTCTTTCCATACCCAGTCTTTAACTTCTGGAAGGTCGTCACCATGGTCACGAATGTATTCGTGATGGCGAGCAAGGATATTGTCCATTTCTTGGGCAAAGTCTGCACCCTTTTCGTTAAATTCTGAAATTGAGTTGATTACGTCTTGAGCCAAGTGGAAGCGGTCAAGTTCGTTAAGAACTCGCATATCAAACGGAGTAGTAATGTCCCCTTCTTCACGGTAACCATGAACGTGTAAGTTATGGTTGTGACGGTCAAAGAAGATTGAACGAATCAAGTCTTCGAAACCATGGAAGGCGAAGATTACTGGTTTGTCCTTAGTGAAGTAGCGATCGAATTCTTCGTCACTCAAGCCGTTAGGGTTAACCTTTGGACTTTGTAACTTCAATAGGTCAATAACATTGATAAAGCGAATCTTCAATTCTGGGAAGCGGTCGTGCAAGATGTTAATTGCAGCCAAGCTTTCCATGTTTGGTTCAGTACCAGCAGCAGCGATAACTACGTCTGGTTCTTCACCATTCGTGGTGCTTGCCCAGTCGATAATTCCCAAACCGTTGTTAGCAAGCATTTCTGCTTCAGCCATTGAGTAGAATTGTGGACGTGGTTGCTTAGATGCAATAATCAAGTTAACTTTACCACGATCGTTCATTACTAATGGGCTGATTGCTAACAATGAATTTGCGTCAGCTGGCAAGTATTCGCGAATGAATTCTGGTTTCTTTTCAGCTAAGTGAGTTAAGATACCTGGGTCTTGGTGAGTGTAACCATTATGATCTTGTTGGAAACTTGTTGAAGTTGAAACAATATTCAATGATGGGTAATCACGACGCCAGTCTAATTCAGAAGCCTTCCGTAACCACTTGAAGTGTTGGGTAAGCATTGAGTCAACTACCCGAAGGAATGCTTCATAACTAGTGAAGATTCCGTGACGACCAGTTAAGGTGTATGCTTCAAGCCAGCCTTCTGCAGAGTGTTCGGAAAGTTGTGCATCAAGAATGCGACCTTCTGGAGCAACTGCTTCATCCCAGTCCTTCTTAACTGAATCCATCCATTGACGGTTAGTTACTTCGAATAGGCCATAGAGACGGTTTGACATCGTTTCGTCAGGACCAAACATTCTGAAGTTCTTTGGATTCTTAGTAACCACGTCACGCAAGTAGTCGGACCATACCAACATATCTTGCTTCATGTTGAGACCACGCTTGCTTGTGTCAACCGCGTATTGACGGAAGTCAGGCAAGTTCAAGTCAGTTGGGTGAACCCCACCATTAGTGATTGGGTTAGCAGCCATCCGCTTGTCACCCTTTGGCACGAAGTCAAGAATGTCTTGGTCGATGTGACCATCTTCGTCAAACAATTCTTCTGGTTTGTATGACTTCATCCAGTCAACTAGTGCATCAACGTGTTCCATGTTGTTTTGGTCAACAGGAATTGGAATTTGGTGAGCACGGAAAGTACCTTCGATAACCTTACCGTCCCAAGTCTTTGGACCAGTCCAGCCCTTTGGTGAACGGAAGACGATTACTGGCCAGTATGGCAATGATTCGTCATGGTTTTCACGAGCATTCTTTTGAATTTCTTGGATCTTTTCGATTGCCTTGTCCATTACTTCAGCCATCTTAGGATCCATTGCTTCAGAATCGTCGCCTTCAACAAAGTATGGGTCCCAATGTTGACTGTGGAAGAATTCAGCTAATTCTTCATCCGTCATCCGGGAAGTAAGGGTTGGGTTACTCAACTTGTAACCGTTGATGTCCAAGATTGGCAATACCGCACCGTCAGTAATTGGGTTGATGAAACGGTTGTGGTTCCATGATGTTGCCAAAGGACCAGTTTCAGCTTCCCCATCACCAATTACTACTGCAGCAATTTGGTCTGGGTTATCTAAGATAGCACCCACACCGTGAGAAAGTGAGTAACCAAGTTCGCCACCTTCGTGGATTGAACCTGGTGTTACAGGAGCGGCATGAGAAGCAACCCCGCCTGGCCAAGAGAATTGTTTGAAGAGTTTCTTCATTCCTTCTTCGTCTTGGGTAATTGCTGGGTAAGCTTCAGTGTATGAACCGTCAAGGTATGAAGTAGAAACCATTACTTGTCCACCATGACCTGGTCCTTCGATATAGAACATGTTAACGCCGTACTTGTTAATAACCCGGTTCAAGTGAGCGTAAATGTAGTTTTGACCAGGAATCGTTCCCCAGTGTCCGATTGGGTGAACCTTAACGTCGGAGGCCTTAACGTCACGCTTCAATAATGGGTTGTCTTTTAAATACAATTGACCAACTGAGAGGTAGTTAGCTGCGCGCCAAAACTTTTCAAGTTTGTCAAAGTAAGCTTTAGATGAATAGTCTGTCATCGTAATCTTCCTTTCGTGAGCGAAAAACTGATTAATTAATTTACGAGATAAGTATAACCGCTTTCTCGAAAAAGGTCAATCATTTTATAAATTGATACGGTCCAATTTTTTGAAAATAAAAATAGCCGCGTACAAACAGCGCCGTTACAACGATTATGGAGGTTCTAAAAACCTCCTTTGTGCTGCATACTCGGTTAAAAATGGTAATTTACCGTTATTTATTTTAAAAAATTAAACCTAATCTACTGATACAAACGTGCTGTAATTCATATGCCGGTAATGAATTCGCATATTTGAAATTTCAAAGGGGGTTCCGTCATCCATGAAAAAAATTCCGGACATAATGCCGACCGGTTCGTTAGCAGTTAATCCTAGTAATTCTTGGTCCTCTTGGTTAGAAGGAGCTACTTGAATCGACATATATGAACGGGTTACTTGTTGTCCCTTCGCGTCTTCCAAGTAATTAAAAATTGATTTTTCCACAATGGCCTTGGATAATTCTGGCGCGATTTTAATGGGGATGTAGCCCGTTTCAATCATGATCGGCTCCTCATCTAATAAGCGCAGGCGCCGAATTTTATAGACAAAATCCCCGTCATTTAAGAACAGGTCGGTCTTCATGCTCTTAGTGGCTGGAATCACGGAAAAATCTAGCACCTTAATTCCCTGCTTTTTTCCGTTGGATTTCAAACTGTCGGTAATTCCGATGTTGGAACCTTCGTAATTAAACGATGACTGGCTCTTTAAGTACAGCGGATTGATAAAGGTTCCCGATCCCCGTTTTTTAAACACAATCCCCTCTTGCGCCATCGAGCTAAGCGCCCGCTTTACGGAACTACGGCTAACGTTATATTCTGCCGTTAAAGAGCGTTCGTCTGGCAAACGCATTGACGGAAATTCATTATTAAAGATACGTTTTTTCAAATCATGGATGATTTTTCGGTAAATCAGATCTTTCATTAAATTATCTCCTGTAGATTAGTTGCTATATCATTATAGCAAACTTACCACTTTCATTTTGTGAGGGATTCGCTCAATGTGCTAAAATACATTGCTGGGTGATAGATTATGTCGAAGAAAAAGAAAAAAGGAAAAATTTCCAAAACCTTAGTAGAACAAATTTTAGATAAACATAAAATTGAGTACCAACAATTCGTTTTTCCAACGTACCAAGATGGGGACGTTAAGCAACTCAACGTCGACCACATCGGAATCGACGATCACGTCATTTATAAAACCCTCGCTTTAACCGGTAGCCAAACCGGTCCGCTGGTTGGGGTAATCCCCGTGGACGAACACCTTAGCTATAAAAAATTAGCGAAGCTGTCCGGAAATAAAAAAGTCGGTATGATTCCGCTAAAGAACTTGGTGGCAACGACTGGGTACGAACACGGCGCCAACACCCCGATTGGCATTTACGAAACCAAGGGATTTCCAATTTACATTTCGGAAATCGCTAAGGAACAAGGGACTATTATCGTTTCTTCGGGTAAAATTGGCCGTTCCGTTCAGTTAAAAGCTACGGACCTCGCTGACTTGGTTCATGGTACCTTTGGTGATATTACTGAATAAAATAATCCCCCGAACCGTGGGCAAATTGCCATCTGGTTTGGGGGATTATTTTTTATTGGAGGGCCGCAGTAATGCTTTGTTGCAAGCGTTCCAAGCCATCTTGAACCTTCGTCTTCGGGCATCCGACGTTAAGCCGTAAAAACTGCTTACCATTTCCGCCATAAATGCCGCCACCCATAATGGCAACCTTTCCCACTTCTACACAATACTTTTGAATAGTTTCCATGGAAAGTGGCAGGTCGGTTACGTCTAACCACAACAGATACGTTGCTTCCGATTCTACCAGCTTAACTTGGGACAAGTGCTGTTTTAAATACGTACGAACCAGTTCCACGTTAGCTTCCACGTACTCATTTAACTCGTCCACCCACGCTGATCCATTTTTGTACGCAGCCATCGTAGCTTCCATTCCTAAAATACTACATGAAGACAGGCCGTCCTTATTTTTTAAGGCGTAGTTAAACTGGGTTCTTAATTCTGGATCTGGGATTAACAAATATGAAAAAATCAATCCTGGAAAGTTAAAAGTTTTAGTTCCCGAAGTAAGTAACGCGGCGTTTTGCTCCACATACTTTAGAATATTTTGGTGATGCACATTTTTTCGCACGACGTCCATGTGAATTTCATCCGCGATGATAAAAACGTGGTACTTTTCGCATAGTTGAACCATTTTTTGTAATTCTGTCGTGGTCCAGACGCGACCAGTGGGATTATGTGGCGAACAAAGCAACATAATTTGATTATTAGGGTCGGCTAGCTTTTCTTCCAAATCCGCAAAATCAATCGTGTACTGCCCATTTTGATACCGCAACGGATTTTCAACCAATTTTCGTTGGTTAGCATGAATAGTTTTAAAAAAAGCATCATACGCAGGAGTTTGCATTACCACTCCCTCACCTGGTTTTGACTTTATTTGTAATAGTTGGGAAATCGAATAAATTACCGACGGACTATACACAATCCACTCGCCATCCACTTTCAATCCAAAACGCTTTTGAAACCAATGCTGCGTGGCTTGTTTAAAATCACTGTGATTCCAACGGGTATAACCATAAATTGGATGTTGAATCCTCTTTTGAATCGCTTCATTTACGCTAGGCGGTACCGCAAAGTCCGTATCTGAGATGGTAAACGGCAATAAGTCCGCCTTGCCAAACCGGTCCTGCACATAATCCCATTGCGTGCAATAAGTACCTTTTCGATTAATCACTTTATCAAAATTCATCAAAATTTCACGACCTTCTCTTTTCAATCTCTGCTTTTACAACTTAGGCACTTTCAACCTCAATGATTGGCGTATTTTTTTCTACCATTCCCTTAGCAATCATCCCGACGTTAGTGTACTCAGCAAAATTAGTAACCACCACTGGCGTAACCGTAGCTAGCCCCGCATCCGCTACCATTTGCCAGTCTGCCGTAGCTAATAAATCACCGACCTTAACCTGTTCGTCAACGGCAACCTTGGTCTCAAACGGCTTTCCGTCTAGTTTGACAGTATCAATTCCCAAATGAATTAAAATTTCCATTCCGTTAGTTGCTTTAATTCCAATTGCGTGTTTAGTAGGAAAGACCGTTGTAACCACTCCGTCTACCGGAGAAACCACTTGTCCGTCCGTAGGCTGAATTGCCGCACCTTGCCCAATCATTCCAGTTGAAAAAAACGCATCCGGAACTTCCGTTAATGGCACCGCTTTTCCAGCTAATGGCGCTCCAATTTGGAACTTTTTAGCTTCGGGTTCGGCACCTTCTAAAAGGGCGTCTAATCCGTTGCGCACGGTAGTAACCTTAGTTCCAATAATCACCTGGACACTTGTATCATCTAAATGAACTACTCCTAAAGCACCTAATTTTTGAAGTTCCTCGTCATTGATGATTGAGCCGTCCTTAACAATCAATCTCAAACGGGTGATGCAGTTATCCAAAGTGACAATATTGCTTTTTCCACCAAGTGCTTTGAGAATTCCCGGAATGTCATATCCACCGGCGTTTCCACTCGTCCGAATTTCAGCATCCGTATATTCTGGTTCCGTAGCAACTTCCCGTCCCGGTGTTTTTAAATCACGCCAAAGGATAAATTTCTTAAAAGTGAAATAGTATGCCAAAAACCAAAAGATCCCTACAATTGGAATTAAATACCACTTAGTTTGGGTGCCTTGCATAACCCCAAAAATTAAGAAATCGAGGACTCCACCGTCAGTATTGCCAATGTTAACCCCTAACAAGCTGACCACTAAGGCTCCAAAACCAGTCATAAAGACGTGGAAAAGCCAGAGAAACGGACTGATGAAGAGGAACAAAAATTCAATTGGTTCCGTGATTCCAGTAATAAAGGTCGCAATGAACCCGGAAATTAATAGACCCTTTATTTTGGCCCGATTTTCGGGTTTGGCCGTGTGGTACATTGCCAACGCTGCGCCAGGGAGCCCAAACATAAAGGTCGGCATCTTTCCTTGAGATAAAAATTGGGTCGCACTATGCGAAATTGGCAAATGATTTTGTAATTCCGAGTAAAAAATGTTGAGGGCCCCCGAAACTTGGTGACCATCGATCAACATGGTGCCTCCTGCTTGGGTAAACCGGATGGTGGCAACGAGAATGTGATGTAGTCCAAATGGTAACAGCAATCGTTCACCCGAGAAGAACAACATTGGTCCAAATGGTCCGGCACCGTGAATCAAAGCTCCTACTTCGTTAATTAAAAAGGCAAATATCGGCCAGATAATTGGCAAAATGATCCCCACGACGGCCATCACTAACGACGTAATGATCGGTACGAAACGCGCACCGCCAAAGAAAGCAAAGCTATCTGGCAATTGAATCGTGCAATATTTTTTATTCAAGTTATACACAATTATTCCGGTTATAATTCCGCCCAGCACGCCCATTTCGATGGTTTGAACACCTAAAACTAGCGATTGCCCCGCCTTTTGCATTGCATCCGCGTCGGCAAGTTGGTTAGTTAAACCTAAATAAAAATTAATTGCTAAATTCATTACCATGTAACCAACGAACCCGGAAAATGCAGCAACTCCCTTTTCCTTTTTGGCAAGTCCCAGAGGAATCGCCATCGCAAACATTACCGCTAAGTTATTAAAAGCAAAACCGCCGATGGCCGACATGTACTTAAAAACCACTTGGAGAATGCTATTTCCTAAAAATGGAAATGCATCAATAGTGGTTGGACTCGAAAAAGAGCTTCCAAGTCCCAATAACAACCCCATAAATGCCATTAAAGCAACTGGCAGCATGAATGTTTTCCCCAGTTCTTGGAAAAAGCCTCCTAAAGCGATTCTTTTCTTTCCCTTTGACATAAAGGTAACCTCCTATGTAATCGTTTTATTGAGTTAAGGGTACCATTGCAACGGCGGTCAAACGGCAAAATTAGAAAAAAAGACCGAAACTACAACGTTTCGGTCTTTTTTGGTGTAATTTTACACAATTCTAAGTAACGCTGAAACAGGGATTGCAAAATCACAAACATCGGAGTTTTATCAGTAACTTCGATTCCCGCAATGTAAGTGACCTCCGTCAAGCAATAAATGGCAACGTCCGCGATTGCCGATAACGAATTATTTGATAGATTGGTTAAGCTAACCACCTGATGTCCCCGCTCCTTGGCTTTTTTAGCTAAATTAACGATCGCAGGTGTTTCTCCTGAAATTGAAATAAAGAAGAAGACGTCCCCCGCTCCATTGTTAATTCGGCTCAACACCTCTTTTTCATAACCTAAGAGCTGAAATTTACTGTCTAAAACTTGAAAACATTCTACCCCTAATTCAGCAATCAAATGGGTTTGATCTTGCGCATAAAAGTTAACCAAACGTGCTTTTTGAAGTAATTTAGCTAATTTTATTTCCCGCTTTTCATCAACTAATCCGAAATTTTCCTCAATTAAGGCCAGTTGTTGATTGCCAGTTTGCTTTTCGAGGAGTTCGTGGCGCAGTTCCACTTTTAATTCGGTAAACCCGCCATAACCTAACTTACGGCAAAATCTGGTAATGGTATTGGGTACGGTAAAAAAGCGTTCCGCCAAGGTAACGATTTTCATGTTAATTACCTCAGCTTGGTGTACCAAAATATACTCGACAATATTTTCTTCAGTTTCCGTGAGCTTATATTCCAGATTTTGCGCGCGAATGGCAAACTTCATTTCTTTAAACTTCCTTTGGGTAGATATTATTTACGTCCGCAAATATTGATGTCCTATTATTTCCAAAACTAATTTTACATGCTTTGGTTAGTTTAACAAGGTTCTGTGCAAACATTCACCCTAAAAAAATTATCCACCCAACTGACAGTTTTATATGCTGCGTAGTCGAAACGCGTTATGGACCCCAGCTCTCTGCGGCTAACTAAATTAGGGACCAATCGCCTAACCCGCGATCAGTCCCTAATTCCATTCTTTCTATGCTGCATTGTCGAAACGTGCTCCGTAACCCAAACCTTTCCGGTTAACCAAATCACGTCACCAATTGCCTAAACCGCAATTAGTGGCGTGATTCCGTTCTTTCTATGCTACGTAGTCAAAACGCGTTATGGACCCCAGCTCTCTGCGGCTAACCAAATCAGGGACCAATCGCCTAACCCGCGATCAGTTCCTAATTCTGTTAGTCCTCAAGAGCTACCCGGGCTCCAGAACGCTCTATTTTATTTTCGTCGGTTCGTGCGACTTTGAATTCTTTACTATTTTTACTAGTTGGTTGGTTTCCAACTGGTCCACCACCATATCTGATGCTGCTTCCAGTAGTTGGTCCGTTAGGTTTTCTGCATGGCGATCTGGTCTTGATTTACCAATCAAGCTAATCTTCTTATTTAGCAAATCAATAAATCGGTCATAGGCCTGCTTCGGATATTCACTTGCGGTTACCCGGTCAATTCCCGAACGAATCTCTTGAATCGAAAAGGATTGCTTTAGCAACGTCAACAAGAGGATATCCGCGATTTGCATTACCTGATACTTCTTCTTCGCTGGGGCGACAATCACTTTATTTTTCACGTAGTTGTTGATCATTGCCGGCGTCACTGCTTCCAAGCCTAAAGGTCCCGTGTATTCCGTCATCAACGCCACTACTTGGTCCATATACAAATCAAAATTTGGCAAATCATCCCAGTGTGGTAATTCCACCCGGCTGACTAATTCCAACCACCGTTGATATTCTTTATAATTACTCATTGCTAAAACCTCCTTATTTGTTTTCTTTTATTGTAACATCATTACCTAGTTTTATAAACTAGATTACCTCGTGTAATAAACAATAATTATCAAAAGTCATCTTTTATGGTAATCTATTCATATTATTCACAGGTGGAGGAAAGTAAAATGTTTGATCCAACTAAAAAAAGAAAAGTTGCTGAAGAAGTTAAGGAACAGTTCCCAAGCGAAGTAATTAAAGGCTTGTGGGATACGTTGAAACAAATGAAAAAGGACCAAATTGTGGTTACTCCCGTAATTGCGTTTGCCTTTAGCGACGATTTTACCGATGACGAAATTTACGTAATGGGCCTGCAAAATTCAGGTGCCGTTGCTAAGGAATACACTATTAAATACAGTGGTTCGAAAGACTTTCTTGGCAAAGGAACCATCGTGGTCGTCCAAGACAAGCCTAAAAACATTACCATGAAGATTAGTGACGTCAATAAGCAATAGTTCCTAAAAAAGTGTGTGGGACCAAAGTCGGATAGTTTGTGAGCACTAACTAAAAGCGACCATTATGCCTGAATTGGGCATGATGGTCGCTTTTGGGTTAAGCAGAACAAACTGACCTTTAACTTCATTAAAAGGCAAAATCCCAAAATGATTTTTTAGCTGCTTTTTTCATCGCCTATGGTAAATCATTACCCGCTGCGTAATAAATGTCGTACCATTCTTGTCCGGTAAGCTCCACGTCGCTACCAGCTGCCGATTCCTTAATCCGTTGCGGATTCATGGTACCTAATAATACTTGGAATTGAGCGGGATGACGTAAAATCCATGCCGTGGCAATGGCGTTCTTGGTTACCCCATAAATATCCGCAATTTCTTGCATTTTCTTATTCAACTCAGGGAACTTCGGATTATCAATGAACACCCCGTCGAAGAATCCGTATTGGTAAGGTGACCACGCTTGAATCGTCATGTCATGAATCCGGGAATATTCAAGAATCTGACCATCGTGGTTGACGCTCCGGTCGTCAGTCATGTTGGTGTGCATGCCAAAGTCAATCATCCCCGTATGCATAATGCCAAATTGGAGCTGGTTAATGATTAGCTTTTGTTGCAAATATTTTTGTAATAGTTCTATTTGCATCGGGTTAAAGTTGGACACCCCGAAATGCCGTACTTTTCCCGCCGTTTGTAATTCATCAAAGGCTTCCGCGATTTCTGCAGGTTCCATTAACGGATCTGGTCGGTGAAGTAAAAATGAATCTAAGTAATCCACTCCCAAGCGCTGTAATTCGCCATCTACCGCGGCAATCAAATGTTGCTTGCTAAAGTTGTAACGGTTGCCGTACGGAATGTCCCCATCATTTTCACTGACAATGCCACCCTTGGATTGGATGTATAGTTCATCGCGACTAGCCTTAGCTAGCTTAAGACCAGCCTTAAACTTTGCACTTGATGCTCCATGCCCGTATAAATCTGCCGAGTCAATATAGTTAATCCCCGCATCTACAGCCGCATCAATTACTTCCGCAGCCTTTTCGTCGGAGAGCGCATCCATCCGCATGATTCCTAACGCTACGTTGGAAGCGTGCATGCCGCCCACGTTAATTTGCTTCATTTCCATACCTCCAGATAAATTCTAAAGTTTCTTAAACAACATCATCATACCACCAATAAAAGCGATTACAATTGTTACAGCTAGTCAACGAATAAATTTTTTGGGAATGATTCCTTGAAATATCCCCTTAGTTTCGGTAAAGTACGGTTCTTGGCATACTAATTTGAATTTTAACGTTGTATAATATAACAATAACGAGAAAAAAGAAATGGGGAATTATTTTTGGATAGCGGTCAGATAGTCTCTAACCTGATTGTGATACTTATCACTTTTATATTAGCTTACTTCTTCGTTGCCGCCGAATTTGCCCTTGTGCAAACCCGGCCCAGTGCCTTAGAAGAAGCCGAAAAAGAAGCAACTAGCGCACGCAAGCGAAAGAAATATCGATTGGCAATGCGGATGGTTAGTCGCCTAAACGAATATCTTTCAACTACTCAGGTTGGTACCTCAATCTGTGGGATCATCCTCGGTTGGATTGGTGAATCAACGGTTGAATATTTCGTGGTCGAACTATTTGGGGCTACACACATGGTTAACAGTGCCTCGCTGCACATTGTGGGGGCAGTAATCGGGGTTCTACTACTAACTTACTTAGAAGTGGTAATCACCGAAATTGTTCCCAAGAACATCAGTATCGACATTCCGTTGAAGGTTTTGATGTGGGTGGTAACTCCGCTTCACTATTTCCACACTGCTTTTTATCCATTCGTGTGGTTACTGAACGCTTCGGCAAACGGAATTGTCCGGTTAATGGGAATGCAGCCTGCCGACGAGAACTCAGAAATCTTCTCCCAAGCAGAAATTTTAAACCTTTCTAAAAACGCGGTTAGCGGCGGAGAATTAGACAAAAACGACTACGTTTATATGCAACGGGCCTTTGATTTTAATGATAAGGTCGCCAAAGACATCATGATCGACCGAACTCAATTAGTAGTTTTAGATGTCGACAGCACGGTAGACGATGCGTTACGCCAATACTTACAAAGTCGCTTTAGCCGTTTCCCAGTAGTTGCTAATAACGATAAGGATAAGATCCTCGGTTACATCTACAACTACGACATCATTCGGCAAAGCCAAGTGGACGGTAATATTAAGGTCAGCAAGTTATTACGTAACATCATTACCGTTCCTGAAACGCTGGCGTTACAAGACGTCCTAGAACAAATGATTAAAAAACAAGTTCCGATTTCCGTAGTGGTTGACGAATACGGCGGAACAAGTGGAATCATCACCGATAAGGATATCTACGAAGAAGTTTTCGGCAACATCAACGACGAAATTGACGACGTTTCGGGAGACTACATTCATAAAGAAGCTGACGGTTACTTCAAGGTTAGCGGAAAAATGACGGTGTACGATTTTGAACGGTACTTTGGCATTGACGTGCCCGACTTTGAAGAAGAAGACGTGGTTACCCTTGGTGGTTACGTCATCGATCACAACCCGGAAATCAAAGTACATGAACACGTTCGAATTCAAAACTATGATTTCGAAGTGCTTGATAACGAAAACGCCCATATCGACTGGTTCTTGGTCCACAAACTAAAACCTGAAGAGCTCGCCGATGTGCCGCCGGTCGTTCCGGAAGTAGATCACTTTACCGATTAAGCTAGGTACACAAAAAGCAGGGACTATCTCCCTGCTTTTTATTTTGGCTAAAAATCGCTTTTAAGAGAGGTCGCGCCGATTAAATCCCCAATAACCAATGACCATTAAAAGTAACCCGAGCGCTATCAAAACAAACACATAACTGTAATTAACCTTGTCTAAAGGAACCATCTTGGTCCATCCTAATCCGGTAAGTTGCTTAGTCCAGGCTGGTAGTTTAAGTAGACCGCCAAGATAACTAGTAAAGAATGCGTACCCCAGATACAACCAGGTAATTCCGTTTAACTTCGGCGCAATTCCGTTAAAACAGACTGCCAGGCCAACGGTCAAGATAATTGTGGGAGCAAAGGCAATGAAAGTTTTTACGTATGCTGCAAAGCCAATGTCACCCTGGGTCAGCACCCAATTTCCCGCAACGTCAACTCCCAACAGTCCTACCGCAAAACCTAGAACACCAATTTCTACTCCGTTGGCCACGTACCCAGTCAACAAGCGGTTGCGCGAAACCGCCTTAGCATACACGTTTTCAAGATAACCGCGTTGTTGGTCACCATGGAGTTTATTAACGCTCATCACTGCTGGAATCGTTCCTAAAACAGCCATAATCATGCCAATAATTGAAATGAAATTAAGCAAAATTTGGTGATTAGCACTGTGGATTGCCGATTTTTGCATAACGAGTTGCATGGTCGGGTTAGATTTTAAAATATCTCCCACCGTATCAAAAATTGAACCGAGCATTCCGCCTAGGATAAATAGTGAAAATAACCAAATCCAATTACTATGACGTTGTAATTTTTCGATTAACGTAATGGGTCCTTGTAAGGTACGTGCTGCGCGGGCCCGTCCCACAGATCCCTGAAACATGCCCGCGCCCACGTCTCGGCTTTGGTTAACCGCCAAGACTGCTAAACCAATCAGCATCCCTAAGCTGAACGTTAGAAAAACGGGCGTCCAGTTATTGTCATGAAAAGCTTCAATTTTTTCAATCCATCCTAAGGGAACCCACCAAGTTTGGGCAGGATTTTTAAGGTCGGTAAACATCCGGGCAACGTACATCACCACCAAAATCATGTAACTAGCAATCGTCGCCGAACGAGCGTTATCAAAAACTTGAGCCATTAATAAACCAACCATGCCAAACAGTAATCCTCCGGCTGCTAAACTCAAGCCAATTAACCACGCTCCATTCGCGTTAACCCCCGCCATAGAACTAAATTGGATTGCTAAACTATATAGCACTCCCGTGACCGCATTGATTATGAATAGTTCCGTGAGCGCTGCCATAATTATCGACCAGTTACCAACGTCGTGAGCGACCACCAATTCCGTAAGACCTTGATCCTCCTCGCCACGAGTAGCACGAATTGCAAAATAAATGTTCATCGCAATCATCGCAATTGCCATAAATACCAACATCTCGGTTGCAAACAGGTCTCCGCTAGTTTTTAACGGGGTATCAAACGTCCCGAAAAAGGCTTGCATTGCCGGTGTATTGAGGGTTGCTTTGATGGACGAAATTGCTTGGCGAGTTCCGTACAGCGTTTCAAACTTGAACGCCACGCTAGCCATCAGCCCTGCTAATACTAAGACCCAAACGCCAATGTTTAAACGATCACGACGTAAATTTAACGCAGTCAACAGTCCGTAACCCTTCATTTTATTTTTCATGATCAATCACCTTACGTTGGTTTGCGTCCTGTTTGTAGTATCTGAGAAATAGATCTTCTAAAGTTGGCGGAGTGCTTTGGATCGCTAAAATATTTTTCACCGTCAAAATTCTCATCACTTTGCTAATCGCGTCCGTATCGACAGAAAAACTAATTTTTTTCGGGTTCCGTTGATCAACCTCAAATGCGTGCACCCCAGGTATATTTTTAACCGTTTCAGCAGCGTCTTTAGTAGCCACGGTAATTTGTGTGCGGGTTAAGTGCCGCATTTCATCTAACGTTCCCTGCTCAATAATGATCCCTTCACGAATAATGGCAATTCGATCGCACATCCGCTCCACTTCAGATAATATGTGGCTAGACAATAGAATCGCCTTTCCTTCGTTCTTAAGTTTTAACACTTCCTCCTGAAAAACCTCTTCCATCAGGGGATCTAGCCCCGAAGTGGGTTCATCAAAAATGTAACACTCCGCATTTTGGGAAAAAGCCGCGATTAACGCCACTTTTTGCCGATTTCCTTTTGAATAAGTTCGCGCCTTTTTCTTCGGGTCCAAATCAAAGCGTTCAATTAATTCATCAGTCCGCTTAGAATGCTTTTCTCCGTTCATTTTCAGGAATAAGTCAATAATTTCGCCACCAGTCAGATTAGGCCACAAATATACATCGCCTGGTACGTAAGCAAGCCTGCGATGAATTGCCACCCGATTTTGCCAAACATCTTGATCAAACATGGTGGCTTTTCCTGCACTTGCTTTAATAATCCCCAAAATCACCCGAATTGTCGTCGTTTTTCCCGCACCATTGGGCCCAATAAATCCGAAAACTTCACCACGGTTTACTTGAAAAGTAACGTTTCGCAATGCCTGAACTTTACCAAAGTTCTTTTGGATTTGTTGCACATCTAATACCTTTTTTGCATTCATCATCAGCGCCTCCCTGCTAGGACCTCTTTAATTCCAACACAGAATACGCTCTGCGGGTATATAAGTCAACGTAAATATATGGGGATTTTTCCTTTGAAGATCCCTTATTTTCGGGGTTCTTTGTTGCCTAGTCAAAACGTGCTATCAGGACCAGCTTCTTCCGGTTAACCAAATCAAGGGAACCAATCGCAAAGCTCGCAATTAATTCCCTTGATTCCGTTAAACCTCGAGGGTTCTCTGCTGCCTAGTCAAAACGAGTTCCAGCCCTAACTTCTTCCGGTTAACCAAATCTAAAGACCAATCGCCCAACCCGCGATTAGTCTTTAGATTTCGTTAATCCTCGGAAGCTACCCAGTCCTGAGAGCACTCTAATTAAAATACCTCTCCAAAAATTTTCCAATTCCATTTTCCAAATTACTTTCCGTCACCGCATCCGCTTCCTTTTTTAGCAGTTCCGGGCTATTCCCCATTGCTACCCCGGTTCCTACCGCGCGAATCATTTCCAAATCATTCATATCGTTACCGAATGCCAACGTTCTTTCCACCGGGATTTGATACTTATCCATAATCGCGCGAACCGCCGTAGCCTTTGAAATTCTTCTTGGAATCAATTCCAGATTGTTTGGCGACGATGACGATACCGCTAGTAATTTCGTTGCCATCAAGCGTTCCTTCGCCTCTTGCAAACGTGCGGAGGGCTCATCATCAATTGTGATCCCATTAATAATTTGGCTGCTCAATTGCTGGAGATGGTCCAAATCTTGAATCTTTTCAAATCCCCGATTTCCCATTTTATCCGCCATCACGCGAACCCGCGCTAAGCGACTTAGGCGCCACGGCTTTTTGTTAGTATAGTAGGTCATCTCGGTGGTGAAAAAGTTCGTTGAAAGTCCTAAGTCCATCGTAATTTGGTAAATTTCCTTCAACGCGTTCCATCCTAGATGCTCCTGATGAATATGGTTTCCTTTTTGGTATACCGATCCGTTTGACGCAATGATTTCAACATCATCGTTGATTTTTTTCTGAATTAACTTCGCTAGTGACAGCATCCGCCCCGTGGCAATGTAAAAAATTACGCCCTCTCGTTGAAGTCGTTCAATTACCTGTTTGGTTGCTGGTAAAACATTTTGGTGATTATCAATTAACGTTCCGTCAATGTCCATGAATACTAAATGTGGTTTCACTACCTTCACCCCTTACATTACTGCCTATTATTGTACTACATTCTGGTAGCGTTTCCATCTTTCTCGGCAGTTTAAGTGAGTTTGTTATTAACCCGTGGTATCATTTTATTTAAGAGGAGCGTAAAATTAACTGTAACAGCAAATATAGTAAGGAGTTCTAACCATGAAAAATGAAATTCACCTTTTGTACATCTCGATTGCGGGTAATACGCAATCTTTCGTCGACGATTTAAGTGACTACGCCGAAAAAATGCACCAACAAGACCCGAAAAATCCGTTAATTTTCGCCAAGGAAATCACGGACGAAACGGAATTTGCTGATGAAGAGATTCCTTATTTTGCCTTCGTTCCCACCTACTTGGACGGCGGGAACGGCATTGACAACGGTGTTAAGGAACTAATGACTAACGTGTTGGGTGAATACATTGCCTACCACCACAACCGCGAATTATGCCTCGGCGTGGTGGGGAGCGGCAACCGCAACTTTAACGAACAGTATTGTCTAACTGCGCGCCGCTACGCTCGGGATTATGGTTTTGAAATGATCGACGATTATGAACTCCGCGGAACTACCAAAGACTGTGAACGTATTTACGCTAACATGGCAGAACGTGTCGAAGAAGAAATTAACGTATAAAGAGAGGAATTAAGATGGAACGTGCAAGACTCTTACCAATCGCAACTGGATTAAACTTCCGCGAACTTGGCGGCTATAAAACCCTTGATGGCAAAACGATTAAGTGGAATAAAATCGTTCGTTCGGGACGTCTATCCGGTTTATCCCAAACGGACCTAGATTTTTTAGCTAACTACCCCATCAAATACGACGTGGACTTCCGTTCCCCGGAAGAAAAAAGTCAGGCACCTGACCAAGTCCCTGCTGGTGCAAAATACACTTTTGATCCGGTATTCCCGGTCGACGAAACCCAAAGTACTAAGCAAACTAGTGATCTACAACGTAAAATGAATTACGATCCCACCAGCGGACTAGTTGAAATGCGCCGAGTTTATCGTGACGTGATCAACCAATCCCACGCACAAAAGGCGTACCGGAAATTTTTTGATGTTTTACTAGCTAATAGCGACGAAGACTCCGCTTTACTTTTCCATTGTACGGCAGGAAAAGACCGGACCGGTATGGGCGCCATTTTCTTTCTTTCCGCTCTGAATGTTGACGAAGATACGATCCGGGCCGATTATTTACTTACTAATCGAGCAATTAAGCCGCGGATCGACAACCTAGTAATGGACTTGAAGTTACAAAATAAAAATTCGGCCTTCATTCAAAGTGCCAAGGCGCTCCAATCTGTGAACATCTCGTACTATAATTCCGCAATGGAAGCTATTAAGAAACTTTCTGGTTCCACCCAGAATTACCTTAAAGAATACCTTCATTTAACGGATCACGACTTAGCGGACCTTAGAAAAATTTATTTAGAGTAATTAACAAATCTTAATAAACTTTGATATTTTTAAAAGACTAAGTTAACAAAAAATTCACATTTACCATTTATGATATAGAACGTGGATGAGGAGGTAGGAATTACCATTTCTCATCCGAAAATTTATTCTGATTACTCCTCCAAAAAGTACAGAATGTAGTTTTCAATAACCTACTCCCCAAAGGGCGCCCTAAACGGCGTCCTTTTTTTGTTGATCCGGTAAATGTTTTCTGCTAGCTGCGTTATAATAGGCTTAAAACCACAGTTAGGAGTGCCCTCGAATTATGGAGCCTGAACGAATTTTAGACCTTCCCCACGCCGTGAATCTGCGAGAGCTCGGCGGTTACCAAAACATTAATAATCAAACTATCAAATGGCGAAAACTTTTGCGCTCTGGGGAGTTATCCCGCCTCAACGAGCACGATGGCGCTGTTTTAGCAGATTACGGGTTAAAGTATGATATTGACTTACGCTCGCCGTCCGAAGTGACCTGGAGCCCAGACCGCGTTCCTACAGACATCATCGTCCGTTCATACCCGGTTTATCCGATTCATGATGGTGAAACCTCGGATATCCCAGTTAACCAGCATTTGCAATACCAATCCCACGTAGAAGCCATGTACGATCCCTACTTGGTAATGGTACTTAACGAACACGCACGTCTAGCGTTCCGCCAAATGTTTATTGATTTATTAGCTAACGACCAAGAAAACGAGTCCCTTCTATTTCACTGTGCAGCTGGCAAAGACCGCACTGGGGTGGCAGGAATGCTAATTATGGCCGCACTTCAAGTGCCTTATAGTACCATCCGGGAAGATTATTTATTGACTAACTTAGTCTATAGCCGGCGCGATCCTGACGAATTGCGCAAACAAATTGCCAACCGGCATGCTAACCAACTAATCCAAAAGATGAACAGCGTCTTTTCCGTTGCCGCCTCTAGTTTGGACCGGACCCACCAGTTAATTATTGACCGATTTGGCAACTGGGACCACTACTTTAAGGAAGCCTTAGAGTTGAGTGAAACCGACTTACAGGATCTTCGACGGCTTTATCTCGAGTAAACTAATTCAGTTGCGGAAACGTTTCCAAGATGGTAGGATATGGGCAACAACGATAAGATAACGGGAAGGACCTGATACAATGGCAACACCAGTTGAAGCAATTTGGCAAGCATTTACCGAACAAAGCGGCGTTAAGGGGGATCGTTTTAAAACACGATGGTTTGGCCCCCAAGACCAGCCCGCAGAGATCGACCGCCTAAATAATTTGATTCTCAAAGGGCAAAAACGCGCAACCACTAAACCGTTAGCTTATTATTCCGCTGAACAGGAAGCCATTCCTCAAGCCGGAGACTATTTCGTACTGCTAGACGGTCAGATGAAACCCGTCGCGGTAATTAAGACCGTGGTTTCGGAATTGATTCCCTTCTTACGGGTTTCTGCTGAACACGCTTATAACGAAGGCGAAGGAGATCGCAGCCTCGAAGACTGGCGCGAGCGTAGTTTGCACAAATTTGAAAGATTAATGGCTAATTACGATAATCAATTTTCAACCGACGATCCGGTTGTAACCGAATTGTTCGAAGTGGTTTATCGTCGTTAAAGCATAGTTAAAAACAGTGTGGCAAGGGACAACTTTTACTCAAGTTGTTAACCTACTTTTCCACACTGTTTTTTATTTATGAATGTTAATTTTATATTTTCCAACCACTTTACGCAGACTTCCGGCAGTTTCGATGATTTTACCTTCGCGCAATTCTTGCCAAGTAGCATTTAGCACCCCGCCAAACATGATGATCATTGCCGAGAAATTAAGCCAGAACATGATGGCAATAAAGGTACCCAAAGTCTTGTAACTTGTAACAGATCGCGCGAAAATCCTTAAATAAAAGGAAAAGACTTGGGACAACACCATCGTGCCAATCGTTGCAAACACCGTCCCAGGGATTACATACTTGAACCGGATTTTAGCGTTAGGCACTAGGTAATAAAGCAATGATAGCCCCACGAACAGGCCCACAATGGTAACTGGCCACTTTAATTGACCGACCAACGCAAATAAATGGGTTGGTAAATTTAGAATAGGGGTCAAATAACTGACCAACGTTTGCCCAAAACTAAACAAGAAAACCAGCACCGCCATAATCGCAATAATCACCACCGTAAGGAAAAAGGAAACTACCCGGTTAATGATTGGATTTTGGTATTTGGCGACTCCATAAGCGCGGTTAACGGTTCGTTGAAACGCTGCGACCGCTTGACTAGCTGAAAAGACCGTCATTACCAAACTAAATGAAAACAGTTCGCCATTTCCAGAACCTAAAAAATCCTTGACGATTGGCTCGGTAATGTTATAAATGGTCTCAGGCACGGCGGTTTCTATGTACTCTAAAACGGTATTTACCCGGATTTGAAACAGTGGTAATAAAGTTCCTAACAGCATTACTAAAGGGAAAAATGAAAGCAGTAAATAATACGCTAACACGATCGAATTATTTACCACTTCCGCTTCATTGAATCGCTTCAGTAACGCTTTTAAGAAGGTTTCGCTTTTTCTTAAAAACACCTTAAAAGTCATTATTTTCTCCAACTACTTCACAATATGTTTACTTAAGTTATAATTCCGGCCCGCAATCATCGTGACCAGCCAACTCAAGATAGTAATGATAAGAAAGACTAAAAATGCTGCCCGGTATCCCGCTAACGAAGATAACTGCCCCGGGAGGCCTGAAAATGACCAACTTTCGGTCACGTTTTGTAAAACCACGGATAGCACCGTCAAAATCAAACTGGTTGCCATCAGTTTAAACTGTCCGGCAAAAATATCCGCCATGTTAATTAACCTCCGGGACCGCGGCCGTTGGTTAAGTTGCTTACCAACTTGAATCAATAAACCGTGTCCTGCCTCAATCAACATGGTTAAAATCACAAACAATAGCAGATTGAGGTACGTTGAAAAAATTGTCAAACATCCCCAGCCTAACATCATGATGCCCGTGGCCATTCGAATCCGTTTTATTGTAGAAACGTTTTTCAACAATGGAATGGTCCCGTGATGAACTAGCAACCGCACCACGATTCCTGGGATCAACGATACCCCAATGGCCCACGTTGCGTAGTGCAGGCCTTGCCGTAAGTATAGCACTCCAATTACCAATAAACTTGCAAAGGAAGCTGCTCCAATCCCCTGTAAGAGAACTGCTCGCAGATAACGCACGTCTAGTAGCCCTCTAAAATCAATTAACGGGTTCTTAACTTGCCACTCCCGCCGTACGTAAAGCGCTAAACAAATCAACGCGCTAAGCAAAAAGAACCACCGCCACCAGCTTGCCAAAGCTAAACCAGTTTTCGTAAGTAAAACCATCCCGCCAATCAGTAATAAAAAGCCCCCGGAAAGGCCGAAATTAACCCACTCTATGCTATACTTTTGCGCTTCTAAATCAATTTCAATTTCGTTTGCCATGCCATAGACAATTAAGCTGCCTAAGATTACTAACAAATTAGCCCATTGCCAAGCGTGTAAAATTAAAAAGCTCATCCCCGTTAACAGCAAAGCCGTAATTGTCGCCACCCCGGTAATAATATCTTCGAGTTGATTAAAATCACTAAAACGACTATCCTCAGGGAGGAGGGCGCTAACCAAGGTGGCAAACATCGGTAGCATCATTCCGCAACCGACCGCCTGAATAATCCTGCCCACTAACATGAGGGGCAACGTGTAAGCCAGTCCAATGATGACCGTTCCAATAATAAAAACTTTTAATGAATCCCTAAATAACGTGGTCACCGTTCGCTTCTGCAACCATACCGGCCCTAACGGATACATTAATGCTAAGATTGCTAAAGGCAAGATGTTCACTAGTTGCACGGTGGTACCGCCGCTATTAAAATTGCGTAAAATTTCCGCAATTGGCAAAGCAGTACTAAACTCCCCCACTAACATGGTTAGCATCCCTAAAATCAGGACGATAACGTGGTGATAGTCCGCACTGCTCAGCTGACTACGTAAACGCTGCAGTTCTTTCATAAGTGCACCTCTTTAAGCCAACTTAACTTTAATTTTATTAATTTAAAAACCTAAAGTAAAGCTTCCAAGCAAACTTTATTCAATCCTGTTTGAAACTAAGTAAAAAACGTGCTTCAATTAATTTAGTGACTCGATTATGACATAGGAGAAAATACGATGGCCAAAAATACAATCGATGAAGCAATTGAACATTTGAGAAAAAAGCATATTCGCATCACTCCTCAGCGTCGACTTGTTTTGGAATACCTAATCCAAAAAAGAAACCATCCGACTGTGGAAACTATTTTTCACGCATTAAATTCAAAAACCCCTAACTTAAGCTTAGCAACCATCTACAATACCCTGAAGTTGCTTGTTGACCAGGGATTAGTGATTGAATTGACCAGTGGAGAAGATGGTATTCATTATGATTATTATGGACACCCCCATTTCCACGTAATTTGTACCAATTGTGGCAAAATTATTGACGTCGATTATCCCGATTACGCCGCTGATTTGGCTAAGATCGACCGGGTCGCCGCTACTAAGACCGGTTTTGATATTATCGCTAATCACGTCGAAGTCGAGGGGCTGTGTCCCGATTGTAAAAAGCAAGGGACTATGGGTACCAAATAGCTTAACGCTTTCCGCAAATTAAGATTGCATAACCAAAAAAGTGCTTCTCAAGAATTTTTAAACTCATTCTTGAAAAGCACTTTTAATTTATTTTAAGAAAACCAAGCTGTAGGAAAGATTCAATTAGCCTACTCTGGTTTTACATATTTACTTTATGCTTGGGCCAAAGTTACGATAGAGACTTTATAAACGTCTTCTTCACTAGCACCCCGGGAAAGGTCCGAAATTGGTGCGTTCAAGCCTTGGAGTACTGGCCCTAATGCTTCAAAGCCACCTAATCGTTGGGCAATTTTGTATCCAATGTTTCCTGATTGAAGTTCAGGGAAGATAAAGACATTGGCGTGGCCCGCCACATCGGATTCCGGTGCCTTCGTGGCTCCTACTTCCGGAACGAAAGCTGCGTCAAATTGAAGTTCCCCGTCAATTGGGGTTTTCGGATCGCGTTCCTTAGCCAACTTGGTTGCTTCCACAACCTTATCAACCATTTCACCAGCGGCCGAGCCCTTTGTGGAAAAGCTTAGTAAAGCAACCTTAGGGTCAATTCCAATTGAACGTGCGGTTTCCGCACTTTGAATGGCAATTTCTGCCAACGTGTCCGCATCTGGATCGATGTTAATCGCGGAATCCCCAAAGACGTAGCGCTCATCACCACGTTGCATGAGGAAGGCTCCACTGATCCGCCGCATGCCTGGCTTAGTTTTGATAATTTGTAATGCTGGTCGTACCGTATCACTAGTTGCGTGAGCTGCTCCAGAAACCATTGCGTCTGCCTTACCAAGGTAAACCAACATGGTACCAAAGTAATTAACGTCTTCTAACATTTTAATCGCTTGTTCCGGCGTATTTTTACCCTTCCGACGTTCAACTAGTTTATCGACCATTACCTGCTTTTCATCAGCAGGATATTCAGCAGGATCAATAATTTGCAAGTTAGCTAAGTCAAGGTGATCTTTTTGGGCTAGAGCTTGGATGTTTTCCTTTGAGCCTAATACAATTACCTTAGCCAATTCTTCGTTAGCTAAACGAACTGCCGCACCAAGCACCCGTTGGTCTTCACCTTCGGGCAAAACTAGCGTCCGCTTTTGTTCTTTAACTTTATTTTTAAATGTTTCAAATAAATTCACAACTCAATCCTCCATCTTCTTAAAGCGTTCCACTTCACGTGCAATCGCTAATTCTTCATTGGTCGGGATTACCATAATTTTAATTGCTGAATCTGCTTGGTTGATAAACCGTTCACCGCGTTGTTGATTAAGCTCATCATCTAGTTTGGCGTTAAAAATCCCTAACCGGTTCACGACTTTTTGCCGAATTGGCACACTATTTTCACCAATTCCGGCAGTAAAGACGATCCCATCCAGGCCGCCCATTTCCGTTGCGTATGACCCAATGTACTTAACAATGTCGTTAACCAAAATGTCAACCGCCACTTCAGCACGGTGATTACCATCATCCGCAGCATCTAAAATATCGCGTAAATCAGGCGATAATTGTGACAAACCTAATAATCCTGACTTCTCATTGAGGATTTCTAGCATCTTTCGTGGATCTTTAATGTTAAGTTTTTCCATTAAATAAACTACCAAAGAAACGTCGATGTCTCCTGAACGGGTGGCCATCGTAATCCCAGCTAACGGAGTGAAGCCCATCGATGTATCAAAAGACTTTCCATCCTTAATCGCCGTAATTGAGCTTCCCGCACCTAAGTGCAACGTGATTAATTTCAAGTCTTCCAATGGCTTTTGCATTAATTTGGCCGCTTGTCCCGCAACGTACCGGTGGCTCGTTCCATGTGCGCCATATTTACGAGCACCGTATTTTTCATAGTATTCGTAAGGAATACTGTATAGATAATTTTTCTCGGGTAACGTACCGTGGAAAGACGTGTCAAAAACTGCCACACTGGTAATGTCTGGCAAAATTTTCTTGAATGCGCGAATTCCCGTAGCATTAGCTGGATTATGCAATGGCGCATATTCCTTTAGGTCCTCGATATCTTTTAAAACTTGATCATTAATTAACGCGGAATCTTGGAAAATTTCTCCTCCCGCAACCACTCGATGACCCACTCCGGTAATTTCGTGGTAATCCTTAATGATGTCTAGTTTTAGAAGTTGTTGTAACAATAAGTCAACGGCTTCTTCATGATTCTTAATTGGTTGTTCAATTTTAGTTTTATGTCCATCGGCCGTCTTGATTGTAAAATTAGAACCCGGAATCCCGATTCGATCTACCGCTCCAGATGAAATCACCTTTTCTTCAGGCATTTCGAAAAGCTTAAACTTCAATGTTGAACTACCAGCATTGATTGCAATTATTTTTTCCACTTTGTGATTGCTCCCTTACAATAAGACTTATTTTATCAGAATTAATCCGTATTTTCCCATTAAAGTTATTGTTTAGATAACTAATAACTATTAAATAGGTGTGCTACCCCACTTTACGGTAAATTCTTTATATTAAAAATAACAAAATTAGTGACGTTTGGGGACTATTTATCCCAATACCTATAAAAACATCTTATTCCAAACGGGAAACGTTTTCAATCCTTTGAGGATTTTTTGTTCGAAAACTGCGGGAAATAAAAAGGAGATTAAGAAAAAAACTTCTTAATCTCCTGATTAGAATTAACATTTTACATTTCTTCGGCTAACTTGTCTAAAAAAATACCCTTTTTAGTTTTTGACTTCACAAAGTTTTCTACAGCTTCTGTTCGTTTTTTAGTACTTACCACTCAATTTGCTTGCAGCTGCTTCATCAACGATTACGGTAACATTATCATGGTTTTGCAATAAGCTTGCTGGTAAATCAGTGGTTACTGGTCCTTCAATCATTCCCTTAATTGCATCAGCCTTGTCTTCACCGTATGCTTCCATCAAAATGTGCTTGCTTTGCATAATTGAAGCCAATCCCATTGAAATCGCAAAACGCGGAACGTCTTCTTCATGTTCAAAGAAACGAGCGTTAGCATCGATAGTCGATTGAGTTAATGCTACCTTATGAGTAGTACTATCTGCAGGAGTTCCTGGTTCGTTAAAACCAATGTGTCCGTTGCGCCCAATTCCTAAGATTTGTAAATCAATTGGGTTTTCCGCAATAATCTCATCATAATGTTTTGCTTCTGCTTCAATATCTTTTGCGCGACCATTTGGTAAATATGAGTGCTTGAATGGCTTTGCATCAAATAAGTTCTTGTGCATGAAGTAGTTGTAGCTTTGGTCGCTATCGGCAGGAAGTCCCACGTATTCGTCCAAGTTAATTGAAATTGAGTCTGAAAAATCTAAATCACTTTTAATAATTTCTTGATAAGTGGTAATTGGAGTACTTCCGGTAGCTAAACCGAACGTTTTTGCCCCGTTCTTCTTTGCGTCAGCAAAAACTTTGTAACCTTCTTTTCCGCCTTCAACATCATTTTTTACGATAATTACCTTCATAGTCAGCGCTCCTTTTTTGTTTTTGGTATAGTCCAATTATAAAATGGTCTAAACCAAAATGCAATAGATAAGCCAATAAAACACAAAAAAATACCAAATTTAGTTTTAATTGTCCAACTTTAAGCTACGCAACCCCGTCCAATTTGGGATCATGGCGTAATTGTTGAAAACGCGTACATTTTCAATTATAGTTAAGGTAATCGTAGGAGGTGGATACCATGAGTGAAACAATTTTCTTTAACCCCGGTGATTCAATCGGTAATTTTCACGACTATAACGAAGCGGTGCGTAAGGGACACCTCTATAAGCAAAAACAGCGGCTAGATGATGAACTAGTAGTCGTTAATAATAAGGATAAAAATGAGGAATACGCCATTTTTTACGTAAGGGATCGCCAACCTAATCAAGATAAAAATAATGCGTCGTATGATGTGCGGAAAAAAATTTAGAGTGTGGAAGTCCTCGGGCAGAGTTTGAGGATTAATTAGATTTTAGCCTTAATTGCGGGGTTAGCGATTAAGGCTAAAATTTTATTAACCGCAGAACTTTGAGAGCTGGAACACGTTTTGACTTTATCGCAGTAAAACTCTAGAACGGCAGAATATCGGTCTTAATTGCTTTAGCGATTAAGGCCGATATTTGGTTAGCCGGAAGAAACTAGGGCTGGGTGCACGTTTTGACTTTATTGCGTAATTCTCCACATCCTTAATCACCAAGCAAAAAAACGAGGCTGGGAAAAAATACTTTTCAAGGATGAAAAGGTCCTAAAAAGTTATTTTGGGGTTTTGACTTCAATAAAGCCAAAACGTGTGCCAAAAGTCAGTTGGTTCCGCTTAACCCAAAATTGACCATCATGCCCAATTCAAGCATCATGGTCAATTTTCAGTTAATGCTCGCAAACTACCCGACTTTTGTCCCACGCTCATTTTTATTCCACCAACACTGTGGAAAAGTTTATTCGTGTAACTCAATTGGCAAATCGTCCGGATCAAAGAAAAAGGTCATTTTACGCTGATTGAGCTCATCTTCTCGGATAGGTTCCACTCGAATCCCCTTTGCCTTTAACTCGGCAACGTCGGCAGCAATATCCTCCGTTTTAAAGCATAGGTGGCGTAATCCTGCTGCTTCAGGATACGTCAGGCGTTTAGGCGCCGTTGGTTTAATGAATAACTCTACCATTAAATCCCCAAAACGCAGATCTAACTTAACGTCTTGCTTATCGCTTCGTTTGGTTTCTTGCACTACTTGCATTCCCAACTGCTCCACGTAAAAATTCCGCGCAGCTTCGTAATCAGTACAAATAATCGCAATATGGTCAATTTTTTTTGGTGACATTAATTTACCTGCTTTCCATGTTTTTCCTATATTTTATCGGGAAAATCGTTTTTTTAACAGCCTAGATAGTTTATAGCTCGAAAAGATTGACATTTCCCATGATAACGGGAAAATATGTAGTTGTACAAATTATTTACAGGAGGAAGAATTGAATGAAGCAGTCACAAGCGCCTTCAAAAACAAATAAAACGCTGATCTTAATTGCGTTGGGTATTTTTACCTTTATGTCCACCCTTGATGGCTCGATTGTCAACATTGCCATGCCAATCATGTCAAAGGAGATGAACATCAGTTTAAGTCGCATTGAATGGGTTGTTTCCATTTACTTAATCGTCATCAGCGCCCTCTTAATGTTTTTTGGTCGTTTGGGAGACGTAATTGGTAAATCAAAGGTATTTCGGATTGGGACGGCCATATTTATCTTAGGGTCCCTCCTTGCCGGAATCAATCTAGGTCTGGCATTTTTGCTATTTGCGCGTGCCGTTCAGGCTATCGGAGCCGCGATGACCATGTCTAACAGCTTTGGGATTACCACGAGTACCTTTCCCATTGAACAACGTGGACGTGCAATGGGGGTAATTGGAACCTTCGTTGCTTTGGGCGCCGTTGCCGGACCCGCTATTGGGGGACTTATCTTAAATTATTTGACTTGGAACTACATTTTCTGGATTAACGTTCCCATTGGAATTATAGCCGTTTTAATTGGCATAAAGAGTTTGCCTCACGACCAGCCCCTCGCAGCCAACGCCCCAATTGACTGGACCGGAGCAATTGAATTTGCAATATGCATTATCACCTTTTTCTTCGCAATTCTTCGCGGACAAGAACGAGGTTATCTAAACCCGTTAATTCTTGGAGCTTTATTAATTGCCATAATTTCATTTATTTTGTTTATTCATACCGAAAATCATCGGCGTCATCCGCTGTTGGACTTATCGATTTTTCAATATGCTGACTTCACGTTAGGGCTCATTGCTGCTCTCCTCGTGTTTATCAATGGTTTCTTCTACAACGTCTTAATGCCCTATTACCTAGTTAACGCCCGCGGTTTGTCTTCAGGACTGGCCGGGACCCTCTTGTCGATCATTCCGTTGACCATGGTAATTTTCGGACCGGTAGGAGGCTTTTTATCTGACAAATTTGGTGGCGCTAAAATCACCGTAATCGGCGTAACGCTGCTGTTGATTTCTCAATTTTTAATTATGGGATTCAACTTGCAAACGCCGTACTGGTTCTTCATTTTTGCATCCATCGTTACTGGAATGGGGACCGGATTATTTCAATCGCCTAACAACGCTTCCGTAATGTCGGCGGTGCCGCATAACCGCTTGGGAATTGCTGGTAGCGTCAACGCCCTAGCGCGGAACCTTGGAATGATTTTAGGGGTAACGATATCCACATCCGCATTGTTCTTGTTAATGAGTGCCAAGGCCCACACTAGTTTAACTACCTATCCACACGGAAATGATCAACTATTCATTTTCGGAATGCATTTTTCATTCGCGATTTCTGCGGGATTACTCGCAATTGCCGACATTATTGTAATTCGGCGATGGTTGATTACCCGGCGAAAAACTTTAGAAGCATAATCACAAGCATAATTTTTAACTTCCGCTCCTTCTTGCGCTAGGATTAGCTCGTAGGTAAGAGACATGCAGTCAATTTTATTGGGAGGCCACACTATGGAAATCAACATTACTCAATCAGCACAAGAATATTTAAGTACTAAAAACATTGGTCAACGTCACGTCTTCTTGGCGTTAGACGACGGCTCAAGTAAATTCTCTAAGTTAGGCGGTTCGTGTTCAATTGGCAACAAGTTCCAACTAGTGGTTGCGGACAACGAAGACGCTGACTATGCTGAACCAGTTGAAAACAATGCCGGGTTGCAACTTACTACCGGACATGACGAGCCCACTTATTTAGGCGAAGGCCTTACCCTTGATTACAAGATGGGGCTGCTTTCACTTCGCGACAATAGTGGGATTATTGACAACGCCGTTACGGTAACGAACTTTGTTCCCCAAGACGACGGAGACGGTAAGCAACTTAAGAAAGATATGCAAGAACTAGGCAACCGAATTTGCTAATTAAACATAGTTAAGAAGAAGCAAACAGGACAAAAGTCAGATAGTTTGCAAGTACTAACCAAAAATCGACTGTTATACCAAATTTAGGTATGACAGTCGATTTTTAATTAAACCTGGTGATTTTCAATCTGACGAGCGGCCGCTAGTCCAAAGACTACTGTTTCCGCAATCGAGTTACCCCCGAGCCGGTTATTGCCATGTAAGCCGCCCACGGTTTCTCCAGCCGCATATAATCCCGCAATCGGTTGTTGTTGGTCATCTAAAACTTGGGTTTCTACGTTAACTTTTACGCCGCCCATTGTATAGTGCACAGCTGGAGCTACCGGAATTGCCGCAAAAGGCCCGGTTGCAAAGTCATCTACTAAGCCGGTGGTGCGGCCAAATTCTGCATCATGCTGTTGGTGAACCACCGTTTGCCAAGTTGCCATCGTAGTATCCAATGCAGCTTGGGGAATTTCCAATTGGTCGGCTAATTCTGCAAGGGTTGCGCCATGGGTGACCAGGCCAATTTGGTCGTAAAATTGGACGGCAACCACCCGGTTAATCAACGCTTGGTTAAAAATTAAAAAAGCGTTGGCCGGAGTTTGTGCGTTAATCGCCGCCGTAACTTCTTTGCGGGTGGCCAGTTCGTTAACGAACCTGCTTCCTTGATGATTAACGAGAATCGCGCCCTCGCCACGAACTGTTTCGCCAATTAAAAAGGTTCTTGCTGAATCTTGATAGACGGTGGGATGCACTTGAACTTCCGCCATATCGATTAATTGGGCCCCTAATTGTTGTGCTAAACGTAGACCATCACCGGTCGCTCCTGGTTGGTTCGTAGTGCGGTAATGCAGCAAATCAGGTCGGTAATAAGCAATTAAATCTTGGCTAGCCGAAAAGCCTCCGGTTGCCAAAATTACCGTCGCACTCCGTAACGTTTGTCGGTCACCAGCTTGGTTTTCAGCAATTAACTGAAAATCTCCAGATTCCATTCGCATAATATTCATTACCTTAGTTTGACAAAGGATCGGAACTTGTTTTTGGGTCAAATCATCTACTAAGTGATGAATCAAGTATCCCCCAATTGCCGGAGCGCTACTTGGTCGGTGGGCTCGTTTAACTGACATCCCACCAGTTAAGGTCAAATCGTCTAAAACAATCCCATGTTCTTTCAACCAGTCCACTGCTTCAGCTGCGTGACTAGTAAAGTAGCGTAACATGTCCACGTCATTTTTCCGCCCGCCGCCCCGGTAGGTATCTTCAAAAAAGGATTCGTAAGTATCCTTAATCCCCGCGTGCTCTTGAACAACCGTCTTAGCAGCGTTCATCCCTGAAGAAGCCCGAATAGAATTCCCTCCAGGCTTAGCCATTTTTTCTAAAACAATTACCCGTTTTCCCGCTTCGGCCAACGCGAGCGCACTTACTAAACCAGCGCTGCCAGCACCTACAATCACGGTATCAAATTGCTTTTCAGCGGCTATCGATTGAATTGATTGGGATTGTGTCATTACTCCGCCTCCGTTAATTTTTCACCTTAAAATCTGCAATCCGTTCAAACCCGTATCGATCCATTGCGGTAGGCAATTCCGTGATGACGTCGTGACACGCCCGCGGATTGCCGTAGCTTGCGGATCCAATTTGAATTGCTTGGGCTCCTGCTACCATCAATTCTAACGCATCTGCGGGAGTAAAAACGCCCCCCACGCCAATAATTGGTAAATCGGTTACTTGCCGTGCTTGGTGAACCATTCGCACGGCTAGGGGATGAATCGCCTTTCCAGAAAGCCCCCCAGTACCGTTTGATAAGTGCGGTTTGCGAGTGTGTAGATCAATCTCCATTCCCATCAACGTATTAATCATGACCAGTCCATCCGCTCCGCCCGCTTCGGCAGCAAGCACGAGGGGTTCGATGGCGGTCACCGCAGGAGTTAGTTTAACTAACACCGGACAGTCCACCTGGGCCTTAATTGCTTGGGTTAGTTCTCGCACCATTTGCGGTTCCGTTCCAAAGGCGATTCCGCCTTCCTTTACGTTCGGGCAGGAGACGTTTACTTCAATTAATTTAACGTTCGGTGCGCTAGCCATACGGTGTGCGACCGTCACGTACTCTTCAAAAGTACTTCCCGCGACGCTCCCCACAATCGGTAGTGTTGCAAAATTATTGGCTAACCAGGGAAGTTCTTCACTTAATACGTGGTCGATCCCCGGATTCTTTAACCCAACCGCGTTCAGCCAGCCCGCGCTGGTTTCCGCCGTTGTGGGCCATGGATTGCCCGCTCGGGGAGTTTGGGTGGTCGATTTAATCACTAAGGCCCCCAATTCGTTTAAATCCATTTTCTCCGCCAGGGACTGACCATACGCGGCAGTACCACTCGCATTCATAACCGGATTTTTTAACGTTACTCCCGCAATTTCCGTTTCTAAGCGTTGCATAATCTTCCTCCTTATAGGTGAACCGTAGTAAAGGCTTGGGCTTCTAACACTTGTAAAATGGCATCCACCGTATCCAAGGCGGTAAACAATGGCACTCCGTAGGTTAGCGCGGTTTGTCGGATTTTAATTCCGTCGTTGGCGCTATCCGGATCGTCAGCAATGGTGTTAATCACCGTTCTAATTTCATGTTGTTTGATTTCATTTAAAATTTGGGTCGATTCCGTCAGTTTTTCCACCGTTTCCACAGGTAAACCGTTTTGTTTCAAGACTGCCGCGGTCCCTTCAGTAGCCACTAGTTGATAACCTAGATCCCAGAAGCGTTTAGCTAAACCAACCACTTCTTCCTTATCCGTGTTGCGGACCGTTAACAAAACTTTGCCGTGGTCTGGTAAATGAAGTTTTGCACCCTCCAACGCTTTATACAGTGCCTTAGCTAAAGTACGGTCACTTCCCATCACTTCGCCAGTGGATTTCATTTCTGGTCCTAACAAACTATCCACATCGTTTAGTTTGGTGAAGGAGAAGACCGGCGCCTTCACGTGAATTAACTTACCCGGTCGGTGAAGCCCCGGAGTTAGCCCTTGTTCCCGAATACTTTGGCCAAGGATGGCCTTCGTTGCGATCCGGGCCAGTGGTAAATCCGTGACCTTGCTAATCAATGGAATCGTCCGACTAGCGCGTGGGTTAACTTCAATCACGTAAACCTGTTCGTCGTGGACGATAAATTGAACGTTCATTAGCCCAACGCACCGTAGACAACGGGCCAATTTAGTCGCGATTTCCACAATTTGGTTCTGCACGGTTGTTGAAAGGGTTTGAGCCGGATAAACCGCCATTGAATCTCCCGAATGCACACCCGAACGTTCAATATGTTCCATAATGCCCGGGATTACCACGTCATGTCCGTCGCTGACCACGTCAACTTCACATTCCGTCCCCACTAGGTACTGGTCGATCAAAACTGGATGCTGGTGGGAAACCTGGACCGCAGTGTGCATGTAGTTTTCCAATTCAGCCTGGTTGTGGACAATTTCCATCGCCCGGCCCCCTAAAACGTAACTTGGACGAACGACCACCGGATAGCCGATTTGATTAGCCGCCGTAATCGCCGCTGGAACCGTGGTAGCGGTTCGTCCTTCGGGTTGCCGGAACTGGTTTTCCGTGATTAACTGATTAAACTCGTCCCGATCTTCGGCACGGTTCACGTCTTCCACCGCGGTGCCTAAAACGGGAACTCCGTGGTCCGCTAAGGCTTCGGCTAAATTAATCGCGGTTTGGCCGCCAAATTGAACGATTACGCCCTTAGGTTGCTCTAACTCGATTACGTTAAGCACCTCTTCGACAGTTAACGGCTCAAAATATAGTTTGTCAGACATTGAAAAGTCGGTCGAAACGGTTTCCGGGTTGTTATTTACCACGATGGCTTCGTAACCCATTTGACGAATTGCTTGAATCGAGTGGACCGTGGCGTAGTCAAATTCAACCCCCTGCCCAATCCGAATCGGACCCGACCCCAACACTAGGATGGAGGGCTTTTCTGAAACCTGACTTTCGTTTTCAAATTCGTAGGTGCTGTAATAATACGGCGTACTGGAAGCAAACTCCCCTGCGCAAGTATCAATCATCTTGTATACTGGTTGAATTCCAGTTTGGTGCCGATATTCACGCACCCGATCCGCAGTGGTTTGCCAAAGCCGGGCAATCGTAGTATCCGCAAAACCGTAATGTTTAGCATCGGTTAGCCATTCGGTTGCAAAGGGATGGTCCTGCAGCGCCGTTTCAATTTCATAAATATGTAGTAATTTATCCAAAAAATAAACGCTAATCTTAGTTAATTGCGCTAATTTAGTCAACGATTCGCCACGACGCAACGCTTCGTAAAGGTAGAATAGTCGGTCGTCTCGAGCTACTTTGATTCCAGCAAGTAACTCTGTGTCACTTAAGTTAGCTAAGCGTTCATCATGGAGCTCCGCCACGTCAATGTCGAGGGAGCGCACCGCCTTTTGGGTGGCTTCCTCAACGGTGCGACCAACCGCCATTACTTCTCCAGTTGCCTTCATTTGGGTACCCAAACGGCGATCGGCGTTGGCAAATTTATCGAACGGCCACCGGGGAATTTTGCAAACCACGTAATCTAGCGCTGGTTCAAATTCCGCGTAAGTCGAGCCGGTTACCGGATTCAAAATTTCGTCGAGTTGTAATCCAACGGCGATTTTCGCCGCCACCTTGGCAATTGGATAGCCGGTTGCCTTAGAAGCTAGCGCGCTTGATCGACTTACCCGCGGATTGACTTCAATCACGTAATACCGATTCTGGACTGGGTCAAGGGCAAACTGAACGTTGCAACCTCCTTCAATTTTTAGCGCCCGAATAATCAGCAGCGCCGCGTCCCGCAACTCCTGAACTTCCCGGTCGCTTAAGGTTTGAACCGGTGCGTAAACAATTGAATCTCCGGTATGAATCCCTACCGGATCAAAGTTTTCCATGTTGCAGACCACAATCGCGTTATCGGCGTGGTCCCGCATTACTTCAAACTCAATTTCCTTCATTCCGGCAATGCTTTGTTCGATCAACACTTGGGTCACTGGCGAAAGGGTGAGTCCGTTGGCGGCAATTTTCCGAAGTTCCGTTTCGTCATTAACGATTCCGCCGCCGGTACCGCCCATTGTAAACGCAGGCCGGACAATTACGGGGAAGCCACTTTGTTTAGCGAAGTCGACCGCTTCGGCAACCGTGGTCGCAATTGCGGAATCAGGAACTGGTTCACCAAGTTCCTTCATTAACGACCGGAACCGTTCCCGGTCTTCTGCTTGGTCGATTGCATCCAATTTAGTTCCTAATAGTTCAATATTTAGTTCCTTTAAAATTCCTGATTCGGCTAATTCCATCGCCATGTTAAGCCCTTGCTGACCTCCAAGAGTTGGCAAAATGGCATCCGGACGCTCTTTGCGAATGATTTGGGATACGAATTGCCGGGTGAGTGGTTCAATATAGACCTTATCCGCCACGTCCGTATCAGTCATGATGGTCGCTGGATTTGAGTTGACCAACACCGTTTGGTAGCCGAGTTCTTTTAACGACAGGCACGCTTGGGTACCGGAGTAGTCAAATTCGGCCGCCTGACCAATAATGATCGGTCCTGATCCAATCACCAAAATTTTATTTAAATCCGTTCGCTTAGGCATGATTAGCGCACCTCCATTATTTTTTTCCGTTGGTCAATTAACCGCATAAATTGGTCGAAAAGACCGACCGCATCGTGTGGCCCAGGTGCCGCGTCTGGGTGAAATTGTACTGAAAAAGCTGGGTACTTTTCGTGGCGTAAGCCCTCCACCGATTCATCGTTAATTTCTTCGTGGGTAATCGTCAAATCGGTCGCGGCAACCGAAGCGCGGTCTACCGCATAGCCGTGGTTTTGCGAAGTTAAGTCGATTCGCCCAGTAGCTAAATTGCGCACCGGATGGTTAAATCCCCGATGACCAAACTTTAATTTCATCGTCCGGGCGCCGTTCGCCCGGGCAAAGAGCTGGTGTCCCATACAAATGCCAAACACGGGCACTTGTTTTTCCACCGTGCGAATCATTTGTAACACGCCGTCTGGAACTGCTTCGGGGTCCCCCGGTCCGTTGCTTAAAAGCACCCCGTCCGGATTATTTGCTAAGACCGTTTGGGCGTCCGCATCGTAGGGCAGCACCATTACGTTGCAATTCCGCCGCGCAAGTTCCCTTAAGATGGAATACTTGAGGCCAAAGTCCACCACGACCACCTTCCGACCCGTTGCTGGATTAGGGTACGGCCGGGGCGTCGCGCTTTGTTCGATTGGGTGCGCGTTCGATTTGAATTGCTGAATTTGTTCCACCAAGCCATCGCGGACTTCGTTGACTAACGCCGCCTTCATCGCCCCATGCTCGCGAATGTGCCGGGTTACCACCCGGGTATCAATTCCGCTGATTCCGGGGAGTTCCTGTTGAATTAAAAACTCCTCAAAAGTCATTTTCATTTGCCAGTGACTAGCCCGTCGCGCAACTTCGTGAACCACCACTCCCGCGCAACTAGAACGGATCGATTCCCAATCGTCGCGGTTAATTCCGTAATTGCCAATCAACGGGTACGTAAACATTAAAATTTCTCCGTTATAGGATTGGTCGGTTAAGGACTCTTGGTATCCGCTCATTCCGGTATTAAAAACCAGTTCGCCGATGCGTTCCTGATTGGCGCCGATTGCCGTGCCCGGATAAACCGTGCCGTCTTCTAAAACTAAATAACGCTTCATTTTGAAATGCCCCTTCGTTCAAACTTGATTTGTCCCGCAACCATGGTGAGCTGGGATTGACCATAAACTCGTTGGCCAATCAACGGACTGTTGTGCCCCTTCGATGCCATCGCCGCAGCGTCAATTTCATATTCGTGATCCACGTCCACAATCGTCAAATCCGCCACCGCGCCTACCGTTAAATTGCCCGCCTTCCTTAACTGAAAGGCTTGGGCGGGATTGGTACTCATCCAGTTGATCAATTGGCCGACCGAACAAATTCCCGGTTTAACTAGCTTGGTGTAAAGCAAGGCAAAGGCGGTTTCCAATCCGGTAATTCCAAAGGCCGCCGTTTTCATCGAACCCGCCTTATCCGCGTCCGTATGGGGGGCGTGGTCGGTAGCCACCATGCTAATCGTGCCGTCCAGCAATCCCGCAAGTAATGCTTGGCGGTCCGCTAACCGGCGCAACGGGGGGTTCATCTTTAACATGGGGTTGTCCTTAGTGATCATCTGTTCATCCAAGAAGAGGTGGTGTGGGGCGACTTCGGCAGTCACCCACACTCCGTCACGTTGGGCTCGCCGAATCAGCTCCACGCTCCGTGCTGTAGAAACGTGGCAAACGTGGTAGTGTACGCCCGTTTTTCGCGCGATTTCTAAATCCCGGGCTAATTGTGCCGTTTCTGCCAGCTCATCAATGCCAGGTAAACCTAGTTCTTGGGCACGCGCCCCGGCATTCATCACCCCGTGCTGCATAAGGGATTCGTCTTCCACGTGGGCCGCAAGCGGCAAATCAATTTTTTGCAAAGCTTGCATGGCCCGGTACATCGTTTGTGCGCTTTGGACCCCGTTGCCATCGTTACTGAAGGCCACCGCCCCCGCTTCTTTAAGAGCTGCAAAGTCTACCAACTGATCGCTGGTCCGGTTCTTAGTTACCGCTGCGTATTGCCCAATGTGCACGCGGCCGACTTGTTGATTATGCGCAATCATTTTAGCTAACCGGGTCGGGTCATCGGGAACCGGATTTACGTTGGGCATCGTCAGCACGGTGGTGTATCCGCCCCGTAACGCCGCTTGGCTGCCGGTAGTTACGTCTTCTTTTTCGGTTAATCCGGGGTCCCGGAAATGAACGTGCACGTCCACCAATCCCGGAAGTACCAGTTGATTTTGGGCATCAATGACCCGTTCAGCAACCGTCGTCTCTGCAAGTTGGGGAGCAATTGCGCTAATTTGTTGATCTTCCACTAGGACGTCCGCCTTTTGTAGATGGCCGTTAGAGACTACCCGGCCGTTTTTAATCAAGGTTCGCATTTATTTACGCCCCCATCACCAAATTTTTCGCGTTTAACACGTCGGTCAAAATTGCCATCCGCATGTACATCCCGTTGGTCATTTGTTTAAAGATCCGTGAACGTTGGCATTCCACCAGTTTGCTTTCAATTTCAATTCCGCGGTTAACCGGAGCGGGGTGCATGATAATCGCGTGTGGTTGCATCCGTTCTGCCCGTTGCTTAGTCAAACCGTAGTTGGTCAAGTAATCCTGAACTTCCATTCGTAAATTATCGCGATCCTGGATCCGTTCTTTTTGAATTCGCAACAACATCATGACGTCGACTTGGTCAACCAGTTCATCAATCGGCCGATAAGTACCGTAGTCAGCTAGGTCTTCAGCCATCCATTCTTCAGGCCCCGCAAAGTAGACTTGAGCGCCCAGCTTATTTAGTAGCATTGCGTTAGAACGCGCGACCCGGGAATGGGCGATATCGCCGGTAATGGCCACCTTCAAGCCCGCAAAACGACCGAATTCTTCGTAAATCGTCATCATGTCTAGTAACGATTGGGATGGGTGTTGTCCGCTACCGTCGCCCGCGTTGACGATGCTGATGTCTAAATTTTCGTCCAAAATTGGCTCATAGTAATCGTTTTGGGGATGCCGAATTACCGCCACGTCCGTTCGAATCGCGTCAATGGTTTTCACCGTATCCAACAGTGTTTCACCTTTGGAAACCGAACTAGTTTGTACCTCAAATTCCAACATTTTCATACCTAAGCGTTGTTCAGCCATTTCAAAGCTGGTGTGGGTCCGGGTGCTATTTTCGAAGAAGAGGTTCATCGCGTAAACCGGGCGCTTTAATTGCACCTTCTTACCCTTCTTGAATTCTTCTGCTAATTTAATTTTGTGTAATACGTCCGCTTCGTTAAAGTTTTCTACCGTAGTCAAGTCATGCATATTCATTATTTTTTCCTCCTTAAGTTATCAAAAAAGGCTACCTGCCAATTGAATTTGCTTGGAAGGTAGCCTAAAAAAGCCGATTCAATTGGTTCCTCTCGGGAAACCGATTTAATTGAAACTAAATCTTATTTAATTGTTGTAGTTGCGTCCCATTGCCAAGGATCCTGATGCCAGGTGCGGGCCGAATCTAGCTGGGCCGGAGTTAGTTGTTGTTGCGTAGCTAAATAATCAATTAATTGGTGATAATCGATCAAACTATGTAACTGAGTCTCCTCAGCCGTGAAGTTTTGCCGAGCGTCCGGAAGCTGGTAACTAAAGATACTCGCGACCCCTAGTAATTGAGCGGGGGTTTGGCGAACCGCTTTGCCAGCCTTAAGCACGCTGCCGCCGGTTGAAATCAAATCGTCAATCAATACCACCTGGTCAGCGGCTTGTAAAGTCCCCTCAATCTGCTTACCTGCTCCGTGATCCTTGGGTTTAGAACGGACGTAGATCAATGGTAATTCGAGTTCCTCAGCAACCCACGCTGCGTGCGGAATCCCAGCCGTTGCCACCCCGCCGATCACCGTTGCCGTCGGATAAAATTGCCGAATTAGTTCGCTGAGCCCCGTGGCAATTTGTTTACGTAACGCGGGTTTGCTAATTGTCATTCGCAAGTCGGTATAGATTGGCGACTTGATTCCACTGGCGTACGTAAACGGTGCGTCAGGCTTTACCTGAATTGCTTGCAATTCCAGTAACTGCTGAATAATTGCTGCTTGAGTTTGTGTTTCCGTCATGTTTGAACCCCTTTATTTGGATTTCGAAATCGCTAATTTTGGGTACAAAAAAACCACCAGTAAGTAAAATGGCCGGCGCTAACCGCGTCCATTCCACCTACTGATGGCGACTCCGTTAGCTTGTTGACCTCTCGGGATCAACTTAAAGCGACTCGATTAATTTTTACCAATGATACACCCCTGAAATTAAATGTCAAGCCACGTTATGGTAAAAAATAGAGTGTGGGGCAAAAGTTGGGTAGTTTATGAGCATTAACTAAAAAGCGACCATTGTGCTTGAATTTAGCATAAATAGTCGCTTTAGGATTAACCAAAGCAGTCTGAATTTTGGTGTAGGTATGGCTCTATTAAAGTCAATATACCAAAATAATTTCAGTTCCTTCTCAGCTTCCATTTTACTTGTATTTTGAAGGATTCGCGTAGTTACCTACTTAATCTCCCCGGTCAACAACCGCTCAATCATGTCTAAAACGCCACTGTGGTTGTTGTCCAATTTTGTGATTAGCTTCGTTGCTTTTTTAGCTTCTGGTTCCGCGTTTTTCATTGCATAACCTAGTCGCGCGTGCTGTAACATGGCTTCGTCATTTTGCGTGTCGCCGAAGGCCATGGTCTCGTCCATGGAAATTTGCCACAAGTTCTGCAATTGGGTCAGTCCATAAGCCTTAGTCACGTGCGGCATGGTGACGTCCATGCCCCCCAGCCCACTCATCACGCAACCAAGGTCATCCCCCAGCGCGTTTTGTAACTGTTCGGCTTGGGGGCGCACGTCCGTTAGCCCACTCCAATGAATATCAATCTTGTAAATCGGCTCGTTTACCGCCGTTAGTTTTGCTACCGGCGTAAGGTGTTGATAAAAATATGCACTGTCTTTCCAATCGGCGTCACTAGGCACCATGTTGGTGAACGCTTGTTGACGGGTCGACAAAATTAGTTTTGCTTCGGCAAACTCCGGAGTGCTCATTAAATAATCCAACGCATCATGCAGTAAAGCCGGTTTAATGGGATTATCATCCAAAACTTTCCCTTGCTCAACGGTCAGGGCACCGTCTTCAGCGACAAAAGTCAGGTCACCTTCAATTCCTTCAAAAACTTCTTGGCAGTGCGCTAGTTGATTCCCACTAGCTACCACAAATTTAATTTGTCGGCGACTAAGTTCGTCTAGTTGGGCCTGAAAACGTGATCGGTCAAACTCCCGTTGGTCATTTAAAAAAGTTCCGTCAATGTCACTTGCAATTAATCGAATCTCCGTCATAACATCCTCCTTGTTGAGTTACTAACGACCGCCAGCGATTTTACTTAGCTGTTTATCCAAGTAGTCCCAGAGACTATCCGCATCTTGTGTAAAATCCTCAGTAAAGCTAGTTCCGCGAGGTGCAACTTTACCAGTGGGCGCGTTAATCACATCATAGACTACCAACTCGTCATTTTCTAATTTACAAGTGAAGTAGTGCCCGTCCAAAATGTCGTCTAATAAGTGTTGGGCATTATCCTGGATTGCTTGTTCAATTAATTGTTCTTCAGCAACCGTTTGACCCTGTTCTTTTAATTGTTCTTTTTTAACCCGTACTTCGGTCAAATCGTGTGGTACTTGAATAATTGCCATGCGCTTTTCCCCCATTTAATTACTAATTAAATTCAATTTTACCATGGATATTGCGCTAAAATAGACTAGAAAACAAATTAGGGGTGAGTGAAATTTTATTACAAAGTATTCAAGGGGTACTGGTAATCATTATTATGGTTGCCGTGGGGTACTATTTAGCCTCTCGACACTGGTTTAACGAGGATTCTAAAAAATTACTTGCTAAGCTTGTTACCCAAGTGGCCCTGCCGCCTTACATGATCACTTCAATTACCAAAGATTTTACTAAAGCTGAACTTTTCAAGTTACTGCCCAACCTTTGGTATCCGGTTTTATCAATGTTCATTTTAATGGGGCTTGCTTGGTTAATTGTGCGTTTAATTCACGTTGACCCGCGCCATCAAGGCCTATTTACTTCCATGTTTTTTAACTCCAACACCGTTTTTGTCGGGTTGCCCATTAACCTAGCAGTCTTCGGAGAACGTAGCTTGCCATACGTGTTGGTTTATTACATGGCTAATACGACCATTTTTTGGACGTTAGGGGTTTACTTCATCCAACGTGACCAACAACGCCAAACCAAAATCAGTCTAAAAAGCACTTTACAAAAGATCTTCTCAGCCCCACTTTTAGGATTTATGATTGGGATTGTCCTGATTGTCCTAAACATTCACCTACCTAGTTTCTTATCGTCTAGCTTCACTTACTTAGGAGGCCTGACCATCCCGTTGTCCATGTTGTTTATTGGGGTTTCCGTTTACGATGCAGGCTTGCGCAATATGCGTTTTCAAAAAGACAATTTGGGAGTTTTACTTGGCCGGTTTGTTTTTGCGCCAAGTTTAATGGCTCTGTTAGTAATGCCAAGCTCCATGCCCCTAATCATGAAGCAAGTCTTCATTTTACAATCGTGCATGCCGGTAATGACGAATGCGCCGGTAGTCGCCAAGCTGTACGATGCGGATGCCGATTTTGCTTCAATTATGGTGACGGAATCCACGTTATTATCACTGATAATGGTGCCGGTGATGATGTGGATAATGGGATAGAGTGTGGAAGCCCACGGGTAGGGTTGGAGGATTAACTATATCTTGGGCTTAATCGCAAAACCCTGGGGGCTGGAACACGTTTCGGCTCAGCTGCAAAAAAACATCTAAGATTAATGGAATAAGGGACTTAATCGTGACTTTGACGATTGAGCCCCTTATTTGATTAACCGGAGAAAGTGGGGGCCAAAAGTACGTTTGGACTCAGTTGCAGAAAAACATTCCTAACAAAGAATGGGACTGAGAAGAAAATAAAAAATGTTTTTCAAGAATAGAAAATTCTCGAAAAACATTTTTGCGTGGACCTTAATAAAACCAAATGTGCGCCAAAAGCCATTTTTCCCGCTTAACAAAAAATGACTACTATACTCAATCCAAGCATAAGTTGATTTTCAGTTAATGCTCACAAACTTCCTGGCTTTTGTCCGACCCTCATTTTTTAATAACTGATGTCTTTAAATTCTAGAAGAACCACTTGCTTGCCATAATTACGAAAATTAATAACAATACCGAGCCGATCGTCGCTGCCGCAAACGGTCCCTTACCGCGTTTTAAGATTACCCGGAAGTTTACTGACATACCTAAAGCAGCCATTGCCATGCCCAAGAAAATGTAAGCCAGTTTAACTAATCCTGCTAAAACGCCTGCACCTAATGGTAAGAAAGTTCCGACAACACTAGCAAGGATAAAGCCACCCATAAACCAAGGAATTGGGAGCTTGCCCTTTGTTTGATTAGCAACGTTAACTTCATTCCGCCGCCGGTGCCAGAAACCGATAATCAAGGCTACCGGAGCCAACAAAAGCACCCGGGAAAGCTTGGTAATGATGGCCGTATCCAAACTAACCGGACCACCCGCACCACCGGTTGCCACCGCGTGGGCAATTTCATGGAGTGACCCGCCAGCAACGACCCCAAATTGGGTCGGCGTTAAATGCAACCATGATTTCAAACCAATTTCGATAAACGTAAAGACCGTTCCTAAAATCGCCACCACGGCAATTGCCATAACTTCGTCTTCCCGCTTTTGTTCCTCTTGGTCAGCCGGCACCTGGATCTGTGGAGAGATTCCCATTACTGCGGCCGCCCCACAAATTCCGGTCCCACTTGCCACGAGCATTGCTAAATTAGATTCCACGTTAAATTTTCGCGCTAAATTGTAAACCACTAAAATTGTCAGACCAACTATTAAAACCGCCAACAAAATCGTCTTTACTCCCGCATGTGCCAAATCAATTAAGTTCAACTTAAATCCCAAAAGGATGATTCCTAAACGTAAAAATTTGTTAGAAATAAACCCGGTACCTTTTTTGGATTTTTCCACGACCCGTGGACTAAACTGTACTAACATTCCTAAAACTAATGAAATTACTAAGGCGCCAATTAAACTAAAATATGGTAATTGGGCCAACAAGCTACCGGCTAACGCGCAGAGTAACGTTACTCCAATAGCTGTCCAAAAGCTTTTTTCTTTCACCAACTTTGCCATAATAATTCTCCTTTTCTCTTTGTTTATTTTGTAAACCCCTAGCGAATACTTTTGGGGTTACTCGTTTTCTAGCACATTAATTATCCTATCAAAGTTAGTGAATAAAATATAATTATAATATATAATCAGTCTATAGATATTACTTATAGGGAGAATTACGATGATTGATAACCGCTACGCCACGTTTGCTTTATTGTCGAAAAATAAATCCTACACGAAAACCGCTAAGGAATTATTTATTACCCAGCCTGCAGTTTCCCAACAGGTTAAGAGTTTAGAAAACGAACTCCAGCTAAAATTGGTGGAATACCGCCACCCGCATTTGAGCATCACCCCTGCCGGACAAGCTCTAGCGCGATTCATCGAAACTACCCAACATCAAGAAAACCAACTGGTACAACGGCTGCAACATCCTGCCAAAGCAACCACGCTTCGAGTGGGAGTAACTCATTCAGTAAGTATTTTTATGGCTCCGCAACTGTTGCGAAAGTGGCACGATCGCTACACCCATATTCAGTGTACGGTTGCTAATACCCGCACCATTTTGTCTCAGATTGATACCGGAAAGCTAAATATCGGAATTTTGGAAGGTAACTTTGACAAGTCCTTATACAGCAGTCAAACCATTACTACCGAAGACTTTGTGGCGGTTACCCGTGCTTCCTCGCCACTCGCCCAACGTTCTTCGCTTACGCTAACCGATTTATTGGACGAACCGCTATTGCTTCGGGAAAACGGTTCAGGAACCCGGAAAGTTTTCGAAGATTGGGCGAGTGCATTCAACGTCAAAAAAGACGACTTCGCTCAAGTAATTGAATTTGGAAGTTCCGGTGGGATCGTTAACTTGCTTCAAAGCTTGGGCGTGAGCTTTATGTACCGTTCCTTAGTTAATCCTCAACTTGCAGATCAATCCCTAGTGACGCTGCCCATTAAAGGACTTGATATTAGTCGGCCGATTGCCATGGTATACGCCAAAAATAGTTTCTTCGAAAACGAATACCGGCAACTCCTCTAAGCATTTATGGCGAAGAGCGTTATAATAAAGTTAGTCTTGATAAAAATCATCAGCTATTGATTTAGTTTGCTAGGTTTAACCCGGCAATTATGATAGGATTTATCATACATAGATGGAAACTTTATGGAGGGATTCTTTATGAATGGCGTAACAGAATTTGCGGAAAAAATTATCAATTTCCAAAAGAAAAATAACCTTACGGATGCTGACGTTGCCTTTGGAACACATCTATCCGTAGAAAAGATTCACCGAATCAAGGAAAACTCGTACACGCCGACCGACGATGACTTAAAGCGCATCACCGATTTTATGAAAACCAAGTAAGCTCGGCGGCCCGTTTCATAATTCAAAAAAGAACCCGCGTAACTTCTAGCAATTATTTACTAATCGCTAAAAACTACCGGGTTCTTTCGTACTATTTTGCAGGAGGGTACCATGAAAAAATTTGAATTTTATCACCCAATTTTGACTAACCAATACAGTCTGGATTGGCTTACCAAAACTAAGGTAAAGGACATTTTTGCCCTCCGAAGCCATCCCCAAATTGCACAACAAGAGCACCGCCCGGCCGATCAGGAACTCACCGACACGGTTGCCTACGTTAACCAAGTAATGCGGCAAGTAATGAATAACCGCGCCTTGGTTTGGGGGATCACCCGCCGCGCCGACCAACAATTTATTGGCATCGCGGGATTAACTGAGTTTGCCGACCATCCTCAACAAGCCACCATCCAATTCACCCTGTCCAATGAAACGTTGCAGGTTGCCGCAATGACAGAGGTTTTAAAACGGCTAATTATTTTTGCATTTCAAGAATTAGAACTATCGCAAATTAACGGGGCGGTTGATCAGGAAAACGTCTCGCAAATTCAAGTGTTGAAAGAAGCTGGTTTTTCCCTTGTTAAAACGACCGGAACCATCCAGCACTACCAGTTATCTAGCACTGACAAATTCTAAACACCCTAATTACCAAAGCGCCCCGTCGCCGTTAGATTAACGTCTACTAAATAAAAAGCTCCCCATAGTTGTTAGATTTCTGTTATCCAACAACTATGGAGAGCTTTTTTAGTCAAAACTAATGCAAACTTCGTTCCAGCAAACAGAAATTTTTTACTAGTTTTAACCGTACAGTCAGTTATTTAAATGGCTCTTAATCAGTAGTTAAACATCATATTGCGTTTCTTTAATTCCATCATTCATTAAGTCATAAGGGTTGTCCATTTCTTCCGCGTCCCATTCTGAAACCCCAATAACCATGGAAATGGCTAAATCTGCCAATTCTGGACTTTTCTTAATACTTTTTTCAAATATATCTTTAGTACGTTGCGCCACAATTCTACCTCCTGCGGCATTACTATATAAAAGTACTGCCCATGTTGGATCGTTATTATCCAACAAGTAGGTAATGTCGTTACCACGGGTAGACCCCTTAATTACTTCTGAGGTAACTTTTAACAAAAGCTGGAGTTGACGTTCACTCATCATTCTTCGTAAATCATTAAAATATCTTATTTTAATAATCAAAGTGGTTACCGGAATATCAAACCGTCGACTAGTTTCAATGAATACCCCAGCATCTTCTACATATGCCACGGTTGTCCGTAAATTGGTTTGTTGATCAAAAGCACCCTTTTCTACTAATTCTGCGTATAATTCATTATTAGCCTTTTGTAAGGCGATTTGACTGCGAGCCATGGAATATAGTGCAACTGAGGCCAACATCGGTATTACTAACCAAAAAATTAGCGTCCACTGTACTTCACGATTCAACCCAAAATATTCATACAACATAACCACAGTTTGAAAGGCAATGAACACCATGTTTGCTAACAAGCTTGGAATAATCCCCATGAAGTAAGTAATAATTAAGATTCCCACTGTAATAATGAGGTAAACAATGTTTACAACTATATTCTGTGAAAGCACCATTAGGACAGCTGTAATAGCGAGCATTAATAAAAATGCAAGTAATCCAACGTCCCCGTATAAATGTTCTTTACTATTTTTGTTTCGCATCTTTAGGACCTCCGTTTAGCATTGCCTGTTTTCTAAAAACTAGGTAAACACCAAACCCGATTACCACAATTGCTAAGAAAACAATCCCGAGATAAATAATCAACTGACTGTTTTTGCTGATAATCCGTTTATGTTCTAAACCTCGATCAATGTATTTATTTTTCTTAAATCGATAACTATAATGCGCATTGTCTTGATCAACGACAATTGCATCACCCATAAATTGATCAATGTTTTTCTTAAAGTTAATTTGAGTCGAGCCTAAGTAGCTTGCCTCAGGAGTAGCTCCTGTTACTATCAGCATCCCTTTCTTATCATTTTCAGGCGAACGAATTAACTGTGCGGTACCAATGGTCTTTCCATAATCTTTTTCAATGCTGAGTTTTTCGTTAGAAACAAATCTTTTAAAATTGTCTGAATACTTAAAGTATAAGTCTTTATTTAGTGACTTAATTAGCGGATTATTAGTAGGCGTTCCCAGAACAATTAAATTATCATTGGCCATTACTTCCTTGCTAGGACGTTTAGTATAAAATTTTATTTTTCCAGTATTACTCTTGGCATAAGCTCCAATCAGATTAAATATATTCGTTAAACTTTTAAAGTCTATTGCGGTTAACTTTTTAGGCACGACTACCGCTAAATTGTCATACGTTTGATTTTTTATAAAAATCGTTGGGTAATTAGTAAATAGTAAGTCGTTACTTTTCTCTGACTTAACTCTCATTTCTGAATTCATATCTACTTCCGCCCAAGGTGTTTCAGAATTATCAGAAGCCGATTGATTTTGCATTTCCAAATCAAACGCCACCCGAACCACAAAGTTATTTCCTAAAGAAGTACCTTTGGGAACTTCTAGTGTAACTTCATCTCCGTTAGCCTTAGCAGCCGTTAATTTTTTACTTCCTAGCGTAATGTCATTGACGTATACCGTCACTAAGGAACGCTTAAAATCCAGGTTTTTGCTGTACCGAAAATGCAATTTCACCTTGGAACCATCTGCATTTGTCCGATCGTTGGGAAGGGAGACAAAGTAGCTAGTTTCGCGGTGTCCAGCCCCCTTAATTTTATCAATAACGTTTGTTAGTTTATACTTACCTTCATCTTGAATTTCGGATGTAAAGGTATCTGTCAAATACGAAACTGTCTCGATATTTTTATTCGTTTCATTCATTAATTCGGCATTAGCAAAAAATTGCGCAGCTTTTTTCAGCAATTTGTCTGTTTTAGCCGTTACAATTAGATAATCCCCGTTTTTGGTGTAATGTGTTTTGATTACCGCTTGGTTATCAACGTCTTTTTCGTTAACTTCTTTTTTCAGAGACTCAGGTAAGTGATCATATCTAGCAATATATAAAATATAATCACCCTTAGTAGCATTCATATCCGTGTCTCGAAAGACATTGATTTGGTCATTATCTGTAGTGATCACCCTTGATTCTCCCGCTAAAGCAGTCATACTAGCGGATAACTCACCTTTAGTTGGTTGATTGGGAGTAACAATTTTAGAATTCTGATACGTGATCGTATCTTGACCAGAAAAATGATCATAGAAAGAATGCAATGTGTTTTCGGGATCCTTTAATTCATATTTAAAATTCACATTGGACCCGGCTTTAATCGTTAACCAGTTAGCTGGCGTTTGCGCTAAATTGTAACTTTTAGAATCTTTCTCGTTTAAAATTTGTCCCTTAATTTCAAGCTTGTTAGTCCCCTCTAATAGTTCCAGAGGGATTTCAACTTCTTTACTCTGAAAGCCACTTCTGTGAGCAGGTCTAAAGGAGAAAAATTTAACACCGTTTAGCGAAATTGTAATGTCAGATACCTCTTTATCTGCTAATTGAGATACTTGATAATTAAAATTAAAAGTTGCCTTTTTAATGTTCCAGTAATCCATCTTGGTAAAATACATGCTAGTTGATGTAGACTTCCCAGATAACGTCATCGTGTCTTTTTGGAAGTTTTGTGTATAAGTTAAGTCCTCAGCGTGAACTTGACTCACATTAATCAACATCATCACCAACATAGTTAATGTCAAAACTACTATTTTACTTATAACGCTTGGTTTTATACCACTTTGCTTGTTTATGAAAGACTTGTTCACGAATATACCCCACCATTCCATATGCTGCAACTGCTAACCACATTTGACTATATACTAAATACATGAAAATTATATAAATAACGTTACTAAAACGCATTTCACCTTTTTCGGTCGTAATCGTTACAAAAGTGCTAATGATAAACATAATAATTCCAAATAGCCATAAAGCATTACTAAATCCTTGTAAATCTGAATGTGCTAGCCCCGCTACTGAAAGCACAAAAACTATGTCTGATAATATCAAGGCCGACATCAACAAAAAATATGTTGATAAAAAATATAGTAAATCAAACCGAATTGGACGACCTGCCTTCTTAAAAAGCAGTTTAGCGTTCTTCACAACCACGTAAATATTCCCCTTTACCCAGCGCGTACGTTGATGAAACCAAACGTCTAGGGTTTGAGGCTCCTGCTCCCAAGTAACGGCACGTGGCTGGAATTTAATTCTGTAGCCCATTTGGTAAACTCGAAAGCTAATCTCCGTATCTTCGGCTAAGGCTTTAACATCCCATCCGCCAATCTTTTCCAAAATTTCCCTTCTAATAACATAATTAGTTCCTGGGATAGTGCATAGCTTAAATAGCCTTTGTCGTCCTGCTTGAGCCATCCATTGAAACGAAAGGGTCTCAATGTTAATAAACCTGGTTAAAACAGTCGCTTCTTTATTTCTTGTTCTAAATTTTCCAATTACAGCTGCTAAACGATCACTTTGTAGAAGTTCCGCTACTAAAAGTCGCAATGCGCTTCGTTCCGGAGTATTATCTGCATCATAAACCGCAATAACACTCCCTTTCGCTTGTTTTAACCCAATATTGAGCGCGTTAGACTTCCCTTTTCCACCTGTAACATTATCCGTATTGATAACCTTCAAGCGTTCCTCACCAAAATCTTTTTGTACCTCTCTTAATAGTTCAGCTGAATTGTCACTTGAATTATCATTAATAACGATAATTTCATAACGGTCATGCGGATAATCAAAGCTAAGAAGTGATAACACCGTTTTAACAATTACAATCCCCTCATTATGGGCCGGCACCATCACCGTTACAAAAGGTATCTCTTCAGGAAGCTTTTTATCAGGTTTGGGAACTTCTTGTAGATACCAAGTATATCCAGCAACCGTTAAAATTAAGTTAATTATCAGCGTTCCCCAAATGGCAATAATTGCAACCATCAGGAAAAAATCTAAAATTGTGATTACTCTCTCCCCCTATCTCTTGAACATGTTTTTGTATATTTTTCTTCCGAACGCAATAAAAATGGTTAACACAAAAAAAATAATCGCAAAGAAAACCATGATGATTCGTCCTTGAACTCTGAAAAATCCTTTAAATAGTGCCGGTGTCTCTACTGATTTAGGTAAACTTTTCTCTTCGGCAACAGTTTTCACCTCAGTTACTTTACCATTTACTAAATATTGTCCGTTTTGATAAGCAATTAACGAACTTGCAACGTCAATCTTTGAATTAAAGTCTTCGGCTGGATTCTGCCACGTAAAATTCAATGCATGAATTTGTTCCTTTAAATTCTTTAATCTCACCTTGCTATCTGGCATATTAAAAGTTAAGGCGGTAGGCATCGCAAACCTGACATCTTCTTGATTTTTAATTTTGTTAAATCCTGAAGCCGCAAGTGCTAGGTAACTACGGCTACTCGTCTCACCCTGGTTATCCTGTTTCAAATAAACTACTTTTTTATTAGGAAATAGCATCCAATAATTTGCTTTTTTTAAAGCATTATTCCGTAAAACTTGATCCTGATCCCAAAAAACTTGCGCACTAATTCCGACTGGATAAACTTGATTTTGAGCCAAATTAAGTAAATAATTGTCGAATAACTCACTTAATTCAGTTGCGTTATTTACCGTCGCTCCTCCAATTACCGGAGCCTGCAGGAAGATTACACCACCACGGTCCTCAATTCTGCGTAAACTTCTAGTAAAGCGTTTATAAGCATCCATTTCGGTATTTTTCGCTACGGTTGTGGTGCTAACAGCAAAAGGCACCCCAAGATTTTCGCAATACGAACTTAATTCATCCAGCATTTTTAAATTACTGTAAGGTGTCACATTAGCGATTGTTAACAAAGGTTTTGTCTCTTGTTGTCGATCAAACAAAGTAGCAATCATTTTTCCAGCCGTAATCAACCCCAGCCCTCTATTATTCAAGAAGGGTAAGTATCCTTGATTGCGGTTGATAATCCCATACGCATATGACTGCTGATCTTTGTCTTGCGTTTTTAATTCACCATACCTTTGCGCTTTTTTTGGAATTCCAGTCAAAACGTCCATTCGATCCACAAACGGGATCATTTCAGTACTATTTCCATCTCTTAAAATTAATTGTTGTTGATAGATCGTTTTTAGTTTCACTTGCAGTTGTTGTTGTTCAATCGGATCAAGCCCTTCACCAATATGTAATTTAATTCCATCATATTGATCACGATCTTTAATAAAAGCCGGATTAACTAGCTGGGCTTTTTTCCAATTAATCATGGTTATTACTCCTTGATAGCCACGACTTAGTTCGCCTTTTTGATATTCACTCTCTTTGACGGTTGTGACCTTGAGACCTATTCCAGCTAATATTCTTTGCAAAGTGTCAATCTTTTTCTCACCTTGTTCAACAGTATTTTGAGAGTCATACACCAACAAAACATGATTACTGTCACGTTTGCTCCCATACACCGTTTGATTTGCTTGAATTATTCCACTGAAGGCAATCAAGAAAATAGTTAATAACGGAAAAAATATTTTACGCATCTTCGTTTTCCTCCCGTTCAGTTAGCCACAGTTGATCATTCAAGATATCAGAGATAAACATTATGAAAGTTAGGTCTAAACTAAGTGGTACCATGAACAAATGTTTTGCTAAATCTGCATCTCCATCTCCAATAATCGAAACAATTGGAACAAATACACAAATTGTCATCAATCCTAATACTAGGAAAAATCGCATAACTCCTAGAAGTCTTCCAGCCGTAAAATCGATATACGCACTAACTGCATATACGCCTATAAACGTTATCGCTAAAAGACACAAGAAAGCATACTTCCCGGGGAAAAAAGCTCCTGCTAACGAACTATAAAATGTAAAAAACGTACTCTGCTGCCCCGGCTTTTTACCTGAATCTTTGGTATAATCTCCCACAGCTTTGACCTGGGTGACCATGATATCTTTACTAGCAACATCTAGCAATCGCAAAAATTGATTAACATTTTTAGCATAATACTTAACAATCCAGGCAAAATTATATTTTGCCATTAAGTGCTTTTTAATGTATGGAGAACTTGGATCACTCGTATCAAATGTTTTTGCATAGTAGTCCTGTTCCCGCATCAAAGCGAATTGTTCGCTCAAGCCATTTTTGGCGATATTTTTGCTGGGGTCACCCGTTTCCATCAAGACGCCATGAGAAAATGCTTGATATTGATTAACATCGTTAAACTCTTTATTAATTAAACTGTACGTTAAAACTCCCGCTCCTAAAGTAGCCAGTAATCCACCGATTAATGCTAGTTTTTTGGCTTTTTTTAAACCCGGCAAGAAAAACAAACCAATTGAGATTACTCCAAAGCTTAAAGCTAAGGGAGCGTTTTGCTGTTTGCTAGTAATTAAAACTACTACGCTAGTAAAATATAGTAGTACCAGTTTCCAACGTTTGAAGTACTCTCCACGAGCCAATAATATAACTGAAGCAAATGCATACAAAAACGAGATCAACATCGCTGGTTCGGCAAAAAAGGAATTAAAGTATAAAACAAATGACGCATCCCCAAAAATAATCACCACTAAAATAGCAATGACATAGCTTCGAATACGTCGCCAAGATCCCGTAAGTGCCTTGGTTAGTAAATAAATTCCTGGCAAAAATGCTACATAATATACCACACCCAGAAAACGTATATCGAAATAACGCTGGCTATAAAATAATTTATTTAACATAATTGCAGCTTTGACAAAAAGTGCTTGAGAGGTAAAAACAGCAACATTATTTTCGTTAAAATATTTTAAAATCCCAAATTTAGTTACTACGTATCCAATATACTGACTACTTTTAGTTGGCAAACGATAAACGCCATTACTTAACATTGCACGGTAAAAATCCCCATTATCTGCGTAACCGTTAATTGGTGGCACAAAAAGAATCACAGCACAAATAACCGCTGCTAGCATAGTTGCCATTGCAGCGGGTGATACATGATTTTGAAATATCCTCCAACATCTTTTAACCGAAACCATTTTAGACCATCCCTATGATTGTGAAGCTAACAATGCTAGTAAATTATTAAATGAATAAGCATCATTATTTTTAGTATCGCCGAGTGCTCCATAAATTTCCGATTTTTTGTTTTGAACCTGATCTTCCCAGACCAATTTCATTGCCTTTTGGTAATATTTGTAGTTGCCACTTCTAGCAAAAATCATTGCAGCTAAAGCATAGTTACCCGTTGACTGGCTATGGTCAGCAATCGCTCCTGCGGTTGTATAGCTGTTGTATAACTTTTTATTATCAACCTGCATTTCTAACCAATTAGCTGTCTCAGTCTTCATCTTTCCTATCTCAGCTAAATGTAATACCGTGATTAAAGCCTCGGAAGTATTAAGATTTTCTGTACCATATTGGTTAGTCTTCCAATTGTAGTTTGGAGCATACAAAGGAAAAATATCCCCTAAATATCCTTGCTTAACTAGCTTTAACTGCTTTTGGTAATAATCACGTTCTTTCTTTGATACGGATTCAAAATACTTTAAGGTAGCTAAATCGTAGTAAGCTAGTGAACTTTTATTACTAGTTTTTTTGGTACGTACGTCATAAAAATCAAGCACTCGGTCTTTATGAATACTTGTTGTTTGAAGCATCGCAAACCGTTTTGCCGCTTCCCGGCGATATTTTTCACTATTCGTATTTTGTGCGTAGATTTGTAAAGCTCGAATGATTCTTAAATCATCTATCGTTGCGTTCACATCAGATTTCTTCTTGGTTTTATCATCGATTCGATAACTGAATTGTCGACCTTGATCAAAGTATTTCTTAGTATGCTGATAAAATTCACGAAAAGCTTTGTTTTGGTGTGTTTGGGCCAAATACTCTAACCATAGTCCTGACGACTCGGATAACATATCATGCCCGGTTGCCTTATCGGACTTCTTTTGTTCATTATTAAAGTTTGTATAAATACCAGCTTTTTGGACCATCGAATTTTCTAAAAAATTATGTAGCAATTCTACATTTTGATTATTCTGGTGGTATCGTGTCGCGATTGTTAAATTATTTGCATCTCCCTTAGGGACTTTAATTTGAGGTTGTTTTTGTCCACAACCGCTCATCGTAAAAATGCTCGCGAATATTAGCACTAAAAAAATAATCTTCTTATCCAAAATATCTCATCCTCTAAATATATTTACGCTTACGAATAAATTTTATTAAATACTTTTCTCAAATCACTTTACACTACTACGGACTATTGTACTAAATTCGGTACAACATTTCAGATGCTAATTTTTTGTACCACCACTTTTTGATCATAAAAAAAGCACCCAAATTTTAAATGGGCTGATTGTAATGCTCACTTTGTGGCTTGTTAGGAGAAAATTTTTCCTAGCAAACATGGCGAATTTTATACAATCATCCATAATTTGAGTGCTTTTTAGTCTAATTAAAATTATTTTGGAAGCTTATCATCTACGGGGACCATTCCCTTTTCTTCCATATAATCCATCATTTTATTTAATTTATGGTCAACAAAAATATTTCCTTGATTAGTGGCGTGACCTTTTGTCCATAAAAATTGTAAATCAGTGAATTGGGGTAGCAGCTTAGCAATCTGTTGCCACAGTTCCTGGTTAGCTACCGGGTCGCCGGTGGATTTTTTCCAGCCGCGGCGTTGCCATCCCGCAAGCCATTTCTTAGTGATGGCGTTTAAAATATACTTAGAATCAGAAATCACCGTGATTGGTGCGTCCTTGCCGACTTTAGCCAACGCCGTTTCCAACCCGCGCCAAAGGGCCGTTAACTCCATTCGGTTATTAGTGGCACCAAACTCACCACCCGATTGAGAATATTCTTGGTCATCTTTTTTCAACAAGTACGCCCACGCTGCTAAATCCGCTTGCCGCACGTGACCACCTTTTACGGTACCCGTATTGCGGGATCCGCCGTCCGTATATAAAAGGATCCGATCGGTTGGAACCTGAGGATCTTTTTGGGGGATTTGCGGCTGCTTTTGCGGGGTAGCTTTCTTAGCTGATTTAGCCTCCGTAACTTCCTTACCAGCTTGCCATTGTTCAGCTTCTTCTAACGTTCCAAAGCTTTTATAGCTTGCACCAGAAAATCCCTTAACCTGCGCTTCAGTTTCGGCCCAAGTCCGGTAAATTCCGGGCTGTTTACCAATTTTTACTACGTAATACTTCTGTTTTGCCATTTGCCACCTCAAAAATTAATTTTCAATAAAACCGAGTGCTCAGCACTATTGACGAATCTCCAATACCAGATTCTAATCTACCAAAGATTTTTCAATAATCCGTTATTAATTATGACTTTTTAACTTATGTTAGTCAAAAACGTTTTGCCGTTTGATTAAAAAAGGAGAGTGGGACAAAAGTCGCTAAACAAAAAACGATCCATGAGGTGAAGCTCCCTCATGAATCGTCTTTATTTTGGTTTTTTGACTTCAATAGCACCAAAACGTGTGCCAAAAGTCAGTTTGTTCCACTTTCCAAAACTGATTAATTAATTTTTTTAAACGTTAAGAATTGCGATAAACCCAATAAAAACGAAGAACAATCCGTACATCAACGGATGCACTTCCTTACCGCGCTTAGCAGCAATCATGGCAATTGGGTAACTGATAATCCCTAAGGCCATCCCATCTGAAATACTGTACGTCAACGGCATTCCAATAATAATTAAAAATGCAGGAATGGCAATTTCTAGACGATCCCAGTTAATTTCACGTGTCTGCTGTGCCATCAAAACTCCAACAATAATGAGTGCCGGCGCCGTTACTTGGGAAGTGACCACCGTTAGCAACGGGGAGAAGAAGATTCCCAAGATGAACATAATTCCGGTAATTACCACCGTGAAACCTGACCGGCCGCCTACCGCGATCCCAGCTGAGGATTCCACAAACGCACCCACAGGCGAAGTCCCTAATAACGAACCCGTTAGCATGGCGGTCGAATCCGACATCAAAGCCTTACCGACCCGGGGCATTTTATTATCCTTCATAAATCCTGCCTGAGTAGCCAGTCCTACTAAAGTTCCCGCCGTGTCAAAGAAAGTTACCAATAAGAAGGTAAGGACTACCACCCAGAGTTGGAGGGTGTTAATGTCACCAACGTGTGAAACCGCGGTTAGAAAAGTTGGCTTTAAACTTGGCGCGGCAGCTAGCAGGTGGGTCGGCGCGTGAATTACTCCAGTTACCATCCCGAATAGCGTGGTCAGAACCATCCCGAAGAAAATTGCCCCTGGGACCCGGCGAACCATTAGGATAATGGTAATCACCAAGCCAAACACTGTGATCCAGGTGGTTGGCGTGGTGAAGGACCCTAAGCCAACCATGGTGTCTGGATTAGCAACCACCAGACCACCTTGGCTCAATCCTAGAAAGGCAACGAACATCCCGATCCCCGCTGAAATGGCATGTTTTAAATCAGCTGGAATGGCGTTGATAATTAATTCCCGTAATTTAAAAATTGTAATCAACAAGAAAATCATTGAAGCCACGAATACTCCAGCCAAAGCGGTTTGCCAAGGCACCTTCATCCCAATAACTACTGAGTAAGCAAAAAAGGCGTTGATTCCTAGAGCCGGTGCGGAGGCAATCGGATAGTTTGCCAAAATTCCCATTAAGAAACATCCAATTGCACTAGCTAAGGCCGTGGCGGTAAAAATAGCTCCCTTATCCATCCCCGAAGCGCCTAAAACGTTTGGATTAACAAACATAATGTAGACCATCGAGATGTAAGTAGTGATTCCCGCAATAATCTCGGTTTTAAAATTCGTCTTCAATTGTTCAAATTGAAAATACTTAGCGATATTCTTCAAAACTCTTTCTCCTTTTAGTTCGATTTAAACAAAAAATCACGTTGATATAGTCTACTCTAATCCTTAAAATAAGTAAAGTACGATATAGCATAAAATTATTTACAGATAAAGTTCGTGTTTTGCCAAAAATGTGCCAATTGCTAATCACCTTACTAATCCCCTCAGCAAATAATTCCTACACAAAAAGCACTCTTCCAAGTTTTAAGTCTTGGAAAAGTGCCCTTGCTTTGCAAGCCTACAATCCTTGTTTCGTTACCTTAATAAATCTACGCCCTTCGCCGCATTTATAAAAGTTGAATTCTCGCATTTTTGCATTGTTCAACCATTGCTTGCGGCCAAATGCTGGCTTGTACTTCGCCAACGTGCGCCTTCCCCAACAGCAACAAACATAGTCGCGATTGACCGATTCCGCCGCCAATTGTATACGGTAGTTCTTCGTTCAACAACGCCTTATGAAAAGGCAATTGACTACGGTCTTCGGCGTTAGCCATTTTTAATTGTCTGCGGAGCGCGTCTTCGTCAACCCTAATTCCCATACTAGAAAGCTCCAAAACACACTGCAAAGGAGCGTACCAAAACAGAATATCACCGTTCAAGTTCCAATCGTCGTAATCGGGAGCCCGACCATCATGTCTTTTTCCAGACTTAAGGGGTCCACCGATTTTCATCAAAAAAACGCATCCTAACTCCTGCGTAATCGCCTTTTCCCGTTCCTCAGGACTTTTTTCAGGCCAGCGGTCTTCCAACTCCTGCGTCGTGACAAAATGGATTTTATCAGGTAGATGATAAACAGCCTGGGGATATTTATACCAAACTTCATGCTCCATATGCTTAATCACTTTAAAAATTTTACGGACGTGCTCCTTTAAAACTGCCGTAGTCCGTTCTTCTTTGGCAATAATTTTTTCCCAATCCCATTGATCAACGTAGATGGAATGCAAATTATCTAAATCTTCGTCTTTACGAATGGCGTTCATATTGGTATAAATGCCCTCATGTAAGTCAAAATCGTTGCGCGATAAAGTCATTCTTTTCCATTTGGCTAGTGAATGAACAATTTCAATTTTATGGTTTGGCAAGTCTTGCATTGTAAAAGAAACCGGACTCTCCGTCCCGTTAAGATCATCATTAAGCCCCGTGGAGTGGTCGACAAACATTGGTGCCGAAACTCTTGATAAGTTCATCTCCTTACCAAATTCGTCTTGAAAGGTTTCGCGGATAAATCTAATCGCCCTTTGAGTTTCGCGTACGGACAATTTTGGTTCATATTTTTCTGGAATTATTAAATGCATCTTCCTCACTCCTTTTGAGATTAATTACAAAATAAAAAGCCTTCCGCCCCTAGAATACTAGGGACGAAAGACTTTCGCGGTACCACCCAAGTTACCCATTCATCAGAACGGATCACCTCAAAACACGTACTAACATACGCTCCGGTGGTAACGGACCGGCAACGTCCAAGCCTAATCTGTGCGCGCTACATTTCAGCCTGGAGCTTACGGGAGTGTTATTCAACTAAATCGCCACTAATCAAGTTTCCACTATTTCTTGACTCACTGTTAGCGCAAAATAATTTACTCGTCTCCCACGCTTTTTTTATTTTGTGGCACAATGATAACACAATTAGAAATCTAATCAAACATTTAGTTTTAAAATAGCTAAATTTTACTTAGTCGCAGTTTTTTGCTGGCCCTCCTAAGCTAACCCGACCATCCGCCAATAATATTGCTATCGTTAGTCCCACTAATGCAGTATTCAAGCCTATTTTCCCAAGCTGCTAACCTAAAAAGCCGCTTAGCGAAGTTAACACTTCACCAAACGGCTTTTTAATCAACTAAATTATTCAGTAATTTTCCTGCACTAAGTCCTGAAATTACCAGATTTGCACCCGTTTTTCTGGAGCCATGTACATTCCATCACCGGGTTCTACGTCAAAGGTGTCGTAGAATTCTTGGAAATTTTGAACTTGAACGTTTGCCCGCAGTTTGGATGGGGCGTGAACGTCAATAGCTAGCAGTAGCTGTTCCCGTTCTGGGGTTGCCTTAGTCCGCCAAATCCGCGCCCAATTTGTAAAGAATTCCTCTAAGTTAGCATCGTCAGTATCCTTAGTCGCCTCTAATGCCGCACTAAGTCCGCCATCATCAGCAACGTTTTCCGTTACCACCAACTTACCGTTAACTTTGCCGCCCGCAAATGGCAGTCCATCAAATTCTTGAACCATGGCTTCGGATAGTTCATGGAAGTGATCTAAATCAGCTTGCGTCCACCAGTTGTCCATATTGCCATATTCGTCAAAGAGGGCCCCGTTAGGATCAAAGGCGTGCGAAATTTCGTGAGCCATTACCGCACCAATTCCACCGTAATTTTGGCTAGCAGTTTGTTTCAAGCTGTAGAACGGCGCTTGCAAAATCGCTGCTGGGAAACAGATTAAATTGCCTTCCGGAGAGTAATAAGCATTCACCGTATCCGCACTCATGTGCCATTCACTGCGGTCAACCTTTTTACCGTACTTGGCTAACTGGTCTTCAAGGAAAATCCGCGAGAAGTTTTGTACGTTTTCAACTAAACTGCCACCCTGAGCTGCAGTTTTCGTTTTTAATTTCTTATAAACTGGTTTCAGTTCATCTGGATAACCCACCAAGATCTTCAAAGAACGTAACTTAGTAATCGCCTTTTGTTTGGTGGCTTCCCCTAGCCAGTCGTTGTTTGCCAAGCGCTTTTCGTAAACGTTTATCATGGCAACCACCATTTCGTGAACGTCTTTTTTAGCTGCTTCCCCGAAGTAACGGTGGCCGTAGTATTCGCCTACCACTTGGCTAAACGTCCGGCGTGCTAGATAAAAGGCACTCTTTTCTTGCGGCATGGAAACTTTCTGTCCGGACAACGCTCGTCCGTACATTCCGCCAATTTGTCGGAACTCTTCGCTAAGATACCCCGTCAATGAACGGACCATGTTAACGTACGCCCAGCTCTTAAAGTCGGCAAAAGTCTCGTCATTAGCCACTTGGTTGAGGTTTTCATAGAAACGAGGTTCGGTAACAATAATTTGTTCTGGTTGCGTACCTAACAATTCTTGAACTAATTTTTTAACATCAATACTTTGAACTTTATCCGCAAACTGCGTAAATTCCATTGGATTATAGAGTTTCGCAACGTCACTAAGTTCTTCCGAGTTTTTACGGTATGGTGCTAAGCTAGCGTCAAACCGTTTGGCTTGTTCAACAATCTCGTGCGCCTCTTCAGGTGACTTACCAATCTTTACCAAGAGCTGGTTCATCATTTCGGTAAAGATTTTCATTAGTTGTGGTCCATTGGGGTTATCGGCGTCGTAATAAGTTTTATCTGGCAAAATCAAGCTAACGCCCCCAGCCCACAAAACGTTACGTTTGTCAGCACCGTCACCCTTTAAATCGGGTTCAATTCCGATATCCACCGGTAAATCAACCCCGTTATAGAATAATTCCTTTAGGTTAGCGTTGACGTCATCCCAATTTTGCAGTTTTTCAATTTGTGCAAGGTATGGCAATAACGGAGCCACTCTATCCGCATCCCGTTGTTGAAAGTCCGCCGCCATTTCATAAAACTTAATAAATTCGGCCAACTCGGGAGTATCTGGTTCAACTTCGTGATTCCGCATTTCGGCAAAATCCTTCATTAACTGTTTATCAACTCCGTCAACGAGGTCCATAAAACCTCCGGTCGAGGAATGGTCGTCTGGAATTTTAGCCGTTTTTAGCCATTCTCCGTTGACTGCATCATAAAAATCTTCTTTAACTGAACTTGTCATTTTCTTTCCTCCCATTCTGTTTTTCCACAGTTCTATTATACACGGGCTTCATTAAGAAACGGCGTCATGCATGTAGCGGGCAATTTCTTCGCCGTTCATGTGATTGCTTAACCCCACTTGGAGTTTGATCCGCGCCTTTTGTCCGTTAAGTCCCTGGCAGAAGATCACTCCCATCCGTTCTAAGTCAATGCCGCCGCCAACGTAATCGTAAATTGGTTCAGCAAGCCCGTTGTAGCATCGGGAAACCATTACTACTGGAATTCCCTTTTTAATCAATTTTTGAATGGGTTCTACCACTTCAACTGGCAAATTTCCCGCACCAAGTCCTTCAATAACGATCCCCTTAGTTTCTGGGCGATCTAGCGTCTCAAAAATGGCTCCTGGAATTCCTGCGTAAGCCTTAACTAAGTAAACACCAGAAACTAGCTCGTCAATATCACAAACTTGTTGGCTAATTAAGGCTTGGAAGAAACGAATATCCCGTTTGTATACAATTCCTAACGGTCCAAACGTTGGCGTCCGGAAAGTATCTACGTTAGTTGTGTGGGTTTTAGTAACAAACCGGGCGGTGTGAATTTCATCATTCATGACTACTAACACGCCCTTGCCCGTAGCTTCGTCGGAAGCCGCCGTTAAAATCGCACTTTGGAAATTATAAACACCATCAGAACCAAGCTCGTTAGAAGAACGCATTGCGCCCGTTAAAACAATTGGAATCACGCTTGGAATCGTAAGATCAAGGAAATAAGCCGTTTCTTCGAGCGTATCGGTACCGTGGGTAATTACGATTCCGTCACATTCATCATTGTCGATTGCCTTTTTGACTCGTTTTTTAATTACCAGCATATCTTCTGGGGTAATGTGTTCTGAAGGCTTATTTAATACGACTTCGTTTGCCAAATCAATATTTTCGTTAATAAATTGGGTATCCAATAACGGATTTTCTTCGTTAGTCTTTACCTTATCATTACTAGCCGACATCGAAATTGTTCCGCCAGTGTGTAATGCCAATATTTTTTTCATCTGCTTTACCTCTTCTAGGATTAATTAGTCCTATCATATCATTTCTAAACTATTTACACCGGTCAGAAATGCGTTAAAATAATTCTATTAATTTAGGAGATTTTACTCATGACGAAAACAAAAATCAATTGGCAGCTAAGCTACGACATTGGAATTGCGGGCATCGCCCTCTTTTCATTCCTAATCGTCGTGGGCTCGTTTTTGGATCCCCATGCCATCCGTTTAAGCGCTCCACCATTAGCCCATTTATTAAATGTTTTACTGCTCCTTTATACGATCGATTTTTTCTATCGCCTAGCCATCAGTAGGCACTGGCAAAGATTTCTCTTTGATAACACTTTTGATTTATTATCGTTAATTCCGCTGCATCCGGCCTTCGCTATTTTTCGAATTGGCCGGGTTTGGCGACTAATTCGGCACCACCACTTACTCTGGCGATTTGGTTTGGATGGTAAACTTTCCAAAACTGTGCACCGTTTTGTTTACTCATCAGGATTTTTGAACCTTTTTACCGCTAGTATGTTCATCTTAGTATTGAGCTCCTTGATGTATTCCATAGTGGAGAAGGTCCCGTACCCATCCGCGCTTTGGTGGGCAATTACCACGGCAACGACGGTTGGATATGGCGATATTTCTCCCGCCACCAACGTCGGTAAGTTTATCGCCGCCTTCTTAATGATCGCCGGGGTTGGTTTTATCGGTTTGTTAACCAGTACAATTACGGGATTTTTCACGAGTCAAACTACCGACGCTAATAAAGATGATTTTAGTCGGCTATTTGAAAAAATCGACCAGTTGGATCATAAGGTCGACCACTTGCAACGCGAACTTAATTTAGAACGTAAAAAAAATCGGCATAAAAAATAGGCTGAGGAAATTGGGCATTATCCCAATCCTCAGCCTGTTTTATTACTCAGCTAATTATTCAGCTTCACTACCTAGAGCCTTAGCTACAACGGCAGCAACTGCACCACCAACTAGTGGAGCAACCACGTAAACCCAGAAGTGGGATAACGCACTGCCACCCACTAAAATAGCAGGTCCAAAACTCCGTGCGGGGTTCAATGAACCACCAGTTAAGTTTAAGGTTGCGATGATCATCAATGCCAAAGTTAGGCCAATAATCAATCCAGCAAAGCTAGCATTGCCGTATTGCTTGCTAGTAACGAACAGAATTACTAATACAAACAAGAACGTAACCAATGCTTCGGTAACTAACGCAGGGAACGCCGAAATTTTAGTGAAATCAGTTTGACCCAAGTTAGCTGTGGAAGCACCCATTGCGGAAAGGAAGTACTTCACCATTCCGGAAGCCAAAACCGCTCCGATAAATTGGGAAATCACGTAATAAACGGCATCTGCACCGCTAATCCGTTTGTTAATCCACATTCCAAGAGTAACTGCGGGGTTAAAGTGTCCCCCTGAAATTGCTCCTACTGAATAAGCCATAATGGTTACGGCTAACCCAAAGGCTAATCCAATTCCAACTACGTTTGCATGAGCAATTGTTACTGCTGCCGTTCCTACAAAGACCAATACAAAAGTACCAATAAGTTCTGAAATATACTTACGCATATAAATGGTCTCCTTTCTATATAGTAAATAATAAAAAATAATGCAAATAGCATTGTATACCAATTTAGAAGCATTCTCAAATTAAGAGATTTATAAAGTAGGGGTTTGTTAGAACGGTTGGTTAATATTTATGCTAAAATATTACTAGAAATATAATCAGGAGGAGTTTACATGGCAAATTTTGACGTAAATATTATCGACCAACCCACCGCGAAGGCAATGCTTGTAGAATTTAAGAGCCAACGGCAGGATAACGTCCCCGTTTTAAAGCACCCTGGGCACTATATTCTTCCTGATTACAAGCTAACTCGGCAACGAAAAGCCTTCAAGATTCGCAAACATACTTACCTGACTAAAAAGTTTCGTTCTTACGTCGCTTTAGATTCCGCAAACGGACACACCCTTTGGATGCGCAACTTTGGTAGTTTATCGGAAGCAGTTTTTTGGCTTGAAACCGGAATGAAAATTGGGGATACGGATACCGATGCTCGCTTTTCATACAAGAAATGGAAAGTTGCTCACGAAGAAGATATTGAAAAGCTAAAGGATGAATTACGAGCTAAAAGTAAGGCTAAGGAAGCCAAAAAAGGGTAATTACTTAACGATGTTTTAAGCAATTTTTAAACGGTATTGCACTTTTATTTGGTAATTTATATACTATCGGGGCGAGAATTTTTTCGAGCCCCTATTTTTATCAATTAATAATCTTACAAAGATAAAACAATTTTTACCGCAGAATTTAACGTCTTACAAAAACAACCTTTTTGTCACCTTTTCAATTGAAAACTGATCTATTGCCTAAACTAATTTAAGGAGAGCAGATTTATGTCTACCGAAAATAAATTTTTAAGTTCACTTTCATATTTCAGCATCTTTTTTCTACCAATTATTTTTCCAATTATCGTGATGGTACTTACCAGTAATGTCCAGTATGCACCTGCTCATCGACACGCAATTACGGCGTTTTGGCTTCACCTCATTCCCGTCATTTTGTTGCCGTTAGGTTTTGGGTTGGGAATTCTCGCTACTGCGCACAGCTTTACGGGAAATCATTTTCCAACCACCTCTTTGGTACTGTTCTTAATTGTGGGATTAATGGGAATTGTGGCTTTGGCCCTCTTCATTTATAACATCTATAAAGGTGTGAAGATTTGGGTGGAATAGTTTAGAGCGCTCCAGAACCCGGGTAAATCTTGAGGCTTAACAGAATTAAGGTATTAATCGTGAATTGCGATTAATACCTTAATTTAGTTATCTGGAGAGATTTGGGTTCTGGAATGCATTTCGCCTATATCACATTAACGTGTTGAAATTAAATATAACTATCAAAACTCGCTAATCGCCTCCACGACGCTTAGTAAGTTTTAATTTAGCATTGAAATTTACTACCAAAAAATATTTTTTGGTAGTTTCGAGTCTTTATATTGCAACCGCTTACAACTTGTGATAATATTCTAATTGAGGAAAGGAAATAGTTCCTCTTCAATCAAAAACTTCTCAGATTGCCTTGGTTCTCAGATTGCCAGAACCGACGAAAAGGCAAGAATATTAGCTCTATTCGCTAATCAGTTGCATCATGAGCGTACCGTGAAAAAGTTTTGACGTTTAGAGACGTCGTAATGATTAAGTGTTTACGCACGATGGATTGATGAATGGAGTGGCAATCATCTTTTTAAAGAGTAATGTTCAACGTCATCTCCAAGCATTGAATCAAGTAGGTGTGTCCAATGACATAAATACTTCGCTTAGGTAATTATCCTAGGCACTGTTCCAAATAAAAACCCAATAGTTCACTGGAGGTCTATCGTTTCGAAGAATATCTTAATGAAACTCCAAGACCGTCTATTTCACCGTTAGCCTGAACGAGTGTATCCTTCGTCAAACCCTTTGTTTGATTAGACATGCAGCAGCAGACGTAATAACAAAACCTCAGGTAGGTTAGAAGCACGACGGCTGAACAATTGAATATGTAATTGAAGTTGAAGGTGTAAAGATCGATAAATTTTCCAATAAAGAGATCACGATTGATTGGGAACGCCTTTCCTCTTAGTGGGATTCTAGTGTGAGAAGTCTAGAATCCTTTTTTGTTGCATAAAAAAGCATATTACCATCGACCTAGGCTAGGTAGCGGTGGTAATATGCTTTATTTTCGAGTACGCGTTCTTGAATGCATTAATAATAAGATAATACTGCAAGCAACAATTAAATAGCCGCCCCATCCCCAACGAACTCCGTTGAACATGTTACCTAGGCCAACTAATTGGGCTTCATTTTGGTAAATCAAAAAGAACATCATTCCGTACCACAGCAAGTTTAGGTAACTCGCCCATTTGGTCAGCCAATGGAATTGCAAAAGCGCTCCAAGTAAGAGCAATGCGGGAATCACCCATAAAAAGTGAGCAAGCTGATCGTCTCCTAACGTCTTCAAAATACTCATAAGGGAAGTTTTAACGTTATACCCGGCAGTGGGTGCCGAAGCAAACGGTGCCCAGTAAGCAGCCATTCCGGTAATAATGGCAATCCCCATAATGAACTTGTTTTTCAACGTCCAGCGTTGCTTCCCTTTACGTACGTCAGTGCCATTAGTTGGTTTAGGATTATTTACCCCTGACGAAGCCCCTTCTTTCATAGATTTCGGCTCCGCAGTCGCTTCCGCTGCCTCTGCTTCCGTTGGATCGGAATTTTGTTCGGCAGTTGGAGTGGTGAAATCCTTTTTACCACGTTTTTTTAGTAACGCCGTTTGCAATTTTTGCCAAACCTGACGACCTGCTTCGCCCCCCTTTTGAAGGGTTGCTTTCACAGCCTGGTCTGCACTACGGTCACCAGCGCCCACTCGTTGAGCGTAGAAAAATGCAGCAACAACTGCCACTACCAGTAAAACTACCCCAACCATTTTACTTAGCCAGTAAAAAATTGTTCCAATTACTAACAAAACTAGCAGAGCCGTTAACCAATTGCCTCCGATCCATTGCAACGTAGTTAATGCACCCTCCTTGAGGTCCGTAGAAGCACTGCTTTTTCTGCGAGCGCGACTAATCGTTGGTTCTTCTTTCGGTTTGGTATCCGCGCTTTCTTTCAAATCGTCTAATGGTGTTTCTTGCCAATTTTTATGCAACTCTGCACGAGAAAGCCGGGAGCTTTCACTTGATGCTGTTTCGATTTTAGCCCCACAATTAGGGCAAAAATGTGCCTTTTCAGGTAATTCTTCGCCACAGTTCAAACAAAATTTCATAATTCACTTCTCCAATTAAAATTATTAATTCTATTGTAAATGATTTAGGGTCCAAAAATCGGCTTGTTTACCAAGTTTTAAAAATTGAATGAGTTTTATCTTTCAAAGTAGCCGGTACATAAAAAAAGAGGCTAAGAAATTCATTCTTGCCTCTACATTCATTTATTCTTTTGCTATCGGTACGCCAACCCGTATTAGTGTTCTGTACTAAAACGATTGTTAAATAATGGACTAACCGGTTTGTCTTCGTGAATTAAACGAATTGCTTCCCCGATCAAAGGTCCTACCGAAATGCTTGTGATCTTATCAATTTTCTTTTCTTCTGGAAGTTGAATAGAATCCGTCACAATCAATTCCTTGATTGGCGAGTTTTGAATTCTTTCGATCGCTGGACCCGATAAAACTGGGTGTGTACAACTAGCATATACTTCAGTTGCGCCCGCATCGATCAAAGCTTGTGCTCCCAAAGTAATCGTTCCGGCCGTATCAATCATATCGTCAATCATGATACAACGTTTGCCCTTAACTTCACCAATAATGTTCATTACTTCTGCAACGTTTGCGCGTGGACGACGTTTGTCAATAATTGCAATTGGTGCTTTCAAAAATTCTGCCAACTTACGTGCGCGCGTAACTCCACCGTGGTCAGGAGAAACTACTACCGCATTTTCATTCAAGCCCCGTTCAATGAAATGATCAGCTAACAATGGTGCACCCATCAAGTGATCGAGCGGAATATCAAAGAAACCTTGGATTTGTGCTGCGTGCAAGTCAAGTGCGATAATCCGGGTTGCACCCGCACGTTCAATCATGTTTGCTACTAACTTAGCAGTAATCGGTTCCCGCGAACGGGCCTTACGATCTTGCCGAGCATATCCATAATATGGAATTACGATGTTGATTGTCTTGGCACTAGCACGTTTCAAAGCATCAATCATGATCAACATTTCCATCAAATTATCATTAACCGGCGCAGAGGTGGATTGAATAATGTAAACTTCATCCCCACGAATACTTTCTTCAATATTAATACGAATCTCACCATCACGGAAACGATCAACCGATGTTTTCCCGAGTTCTACACCAACTGCCTTGGCGATTTTTTCCGCTAAGGGCTTGTTCGAATTCAAAGCGAAAATTTTAAGCTTTGGATCGGAATAATGTTCAGACATGTTTGCCTCCAAAAGATTATAAGATATTGAGTTTATTCAATTTTTCCATATAATATCATAATTCATTTACGACTATAAAAGCAAGTTACTTCCGGGGAGTTTCTAAGTTTTCTTCCTTAAAAAAACGTTTTTTTCTTTGTTGCAGGGTGTTTTTTGCAATTATCTTAAAAAGTTTCCTGAAATGAAAATTCATGAACATTTATCCAGATTCATTTAACACATATACTTTTATTAAACTAAACTCTAAAATTTGAGTACCTCTTTTATTATGGTTTTAGATTTAATAAGTCAGAAAATTCAAACTCATCATTCTCTAAACCATCAACCGCAAATCCCGCCGTATTAAGAAATTCTTTTCTAAATTGAGCATAACCTGTCATCGGACTTTTAAAATTATCTGCATTAATTTGTTGGTATAGGGCTGCCGTTTTTGCCTGCGTCGAAGGCCGTAATTCATAATGGTCTGCGCGTAGTCGTCCTTTTGGATCGTAAATTGGATGTTTCCCATAGATCATTTCCCGGTAAACCCGATCTTTATGCATAATTGGTGTTTCATGCGTAGCCTCATCGGTCATCACTTTGTACAAAGCAATCATGTACTTTGGCATGATTGGAATGACCACGCTTGCCTTAGTAGTCACTACGGTTGATACGCAAACTAGCGCTCGACCTTGGAGTGGCTTCAATTCCTGATTAATCCGCTCGGCGGATCTTTCAGCTTGCGTTTTTGCCACCCCTAAGGTTCCTTCATGATAAAACGGATACGTCATTTGTGGGCCAATGTAAGAATACAGCACCGTTTTAAAGTCATCTGCTAATACATGGGCTTCCTTTAACGCTTGGATCCACCATTCCCAGTCTTCACCGCCCATTACTTTAGCAGTTCCTTGGATTTCTTCTGGAGTCGCTGGTGCAATCGTTTCGGTGAATAACCGTTCGTGTTCTAAATCAATATTTTCGCCAGTCATGCTTTGGTCGATTGGTTTTAAGACCGACCGCCATACTTTCTCGGACCGGGGGTCGTTGCGCTTCGGCGCTGCTAAACTATATACAAGCAGATCAATTTTTCCGCCAAATTCATTTTTAATGTACTCAATCACCCGTTGTTTCATGGTGTCACTGTACGCATCGCCGATAAAGTTTTGCGCAATCAACCCAGCTTGCTCAGCAAATTGTTTGAAAAAGATACTGTTATACCACCCTGCAGAACCTAATTGTTCAGGACTTTTTGGCCCCCGTTCATAAGCTACGTTAATGGTATCTGCACCGCTGCCAAACGCCGTGGTAATTCGGGTAGCTAGGCCATAACTTGATGAACCGCCCAAAATTAACACTTTTTTAGGTCCCGCATATTTCCCCTTAGACTTTACGTAATTAATTTGATTTAAAACTGCTTGCCGGCAACCATAAGGATTAACCGATTTAATAACGTTTCCAACGATTTTTGGCTTCACTTTCATTTTGATTTCCTTCTTTAGTTTTTTCCGTTGCCTTAGCTACTTAAATTATAGAAAACTTTTTCTAAACATAGAAGTCACACCGCTTAAAATTTCCACCACAAAAAATCCCCCAAGCAACCTGCGTGCTTGAGGGATCAACTTAGTAATGATTAGTCACGTTGATTTTCTTTTTCAGCTTCTAAAGCTGCTTCGTAAACCGGAAGTTTTTTGAAATAACCTTCCTTGTTAACTTGCCGGCCCCGGGCAATGCCCATTTCGTATTGGTTAACGTCGCCAGTAATGGTTGAACCAGCAGCTACGTAGCTGTGGTCCGCTAATTTAACTGGGGCCACGATGTTGGCGTTGCTACCAATGAACGAGTAGTCACCCACCGTAGTGTGATGCTTGTTGATGCCATCGTAGTTAACGAATACCACGCCACAACCGATGTTGATATCCGTACCTACATCTGCATCCCCAACGTAGCTTAAGTGGCCCATTTTAGTCCGGGCCCCCAATTTAGCATTCTTAACTTCACAGTAATTACCGACGTGGACAAATTCGCCAATTTCAGCTTTCGGGCGCAAATGGCTATTTGGTCCAATATTGCTGTCGTGGTGCATGATGGCCTGTTCAATTTGCGAAGAGGTGACCGTAACCCGGTCTTCAATAGTCGAATCCACAATCTTAGAATGTGCGCCAATCACGCAATCCGAACCAATCTTGGTTTGACCTTGTAGTTGAACTCCTGGTTCAATTACGGTGTCAGCGCCAATTTCAATCCCGTAATCAATGTATGTATTTTCCGGATCCACAATGGTTACTCCATTACGCATGTGCACTTCGTTGATGCGTTGTTGCATTACCTTAGTTGCCTTCGAAAGGGCCACCCGGTCGTTAACTCCCATTGATTCGCTAAAGTCATCCATCTCGTAAGCTGCGACAATTTCGCCAGCCGCCTTCATAATTCCAATTACGTCAGGAAGGTAGTATTCTCCTTGAGCATTGTCATTTTTAACTTGGTGCAAAGCCTTGAACAATTTCTGATTGTCAAAACAGTAAACTCCGGTATTAATTTCCGTGATTTCTGCTTCTTCACGAGTGGCATCCTTTTGTTCAACAATCTTATCCACCACCCCAAGGTCGTTACGCACAATCCGGCCATATGAGAAAGGATTATCGGTCCGCGCAGTGAGAATTGTAGCCGCAGCGCCCTTTTGACGATGATATTCAAATAAGTTTTCAAAAGTTTTAGCGGTAAACAACGGCGTATCGCCACTAACAATCATTGTAATCCCGTCTTTGTCGCCTAAAATGTCTTCAGCTTGTAAAACGGCGTGCCCCGTACCAAGTTGTTCCTTTTGAACCGCGTATTCCGTCCGGTCCCCAAGCAATTCCCGAACCTTTTCTGCACCGTGACCAATTACGGTAACCACGTGGTCCATATCCGTTTTTTCAACTTGAGTTAAAACATGATCCACCATCGCTTTACCGCAAACGGGATGTAATACCTTATATAATTTTGACTTCATCCGGGTTCCTTGACCCGCTGCTAAAATAATCGTACTTTTCACCATTGCTACAATTACTCCTTAGTGTCTTCTTTAAAATTTCTTTCAAAATAGTTTCCGGCCTTGATTTGAACTTGTCCGGCTTGGGAAGTGTCCACGTTCAACAATGAAGTGAAGTCCTCAATTGCCCGTTGTCCTTTGTAAGTTCCTTCAGCTAGTACCGAAATTCCAATCAATTCTGCTTCGAATTCTTTCAGCAGATCGACCATTGCATGAACGGTGCCGCCACCCTTCATGAAGTCATCCACAATCAAAACCTTCATTCCGCGCTGTAAACTGCGTTTAGAAAGCTCCATTTTTTGGATACGTTCCGAAGAACGGGATACGTAGTTGACCGAAATTGTCGAGCCTTCCGTAATCACCGATTCGTGCCGCACAATGATGAACGGAACGTTTAAATAGTTGGCTACTGCTTGGGCTAGCGGGATTCCTTTAGTTTCCACGGTCATTACCGCATCGACGTCGGAAAATACGTACTCACTAGCTAGCATCCGTCCAATTGCACGCAAGGTGTCCGGGTGCCCCAATAAATCGGACATATACAGATACCCACCAGGCAGCTTACGATCCGGATCCGAAAGTTGTTCCGTGAGATCCTGAATAACCTTTTGGGCTTCTGCTTTCCCAATTCCCGGTAAATATTTAATTCCACCAGCCGCTCCATTAGTAATTTCAATGGTTCCTAACTGTCTTTTTGCTAAAGTTGATTTCATAATTGATAAATCTTCACTAATCGAAGATTTAGCGGATGAATATCGCTTAACGAAAAATCCAGAAGTTATTAGTGTGCGGGGATGATTAATAAGGTAGTTAGTCATATCAATCAGCCGTTCACTACGCTTCAGTTTCATTGCTTTCACTCCACTTCGTTTGTCTATTAGATATTTGTTCTCATTAACCAATATCATACCACAGTTCAAGGATAATGTTCGGGTTTAGGCGAAAACCTTAATATAATTTATTGCAAAAATTCATAAATGTAAAAAGAACCGGAAAACAGCCCTTTTCAATCGTTAAATTACTATGTATTGGGTGGTAACTGCCATTTACTGCTTGCGTAGCCCCATCACACTTAGGCACCCCAATTCCTCCATCCAATTAAATAAGGGAATCAATCGCTAAACTTGCGACCAATCCCCTTAGCTGGTTAATTTTTAAATTTCGTCCCCAATTTTGAGGTATTCTAATCTTTTCTCCCCAGCAACATCGCTGAAAAGTACACCGTGCATTCAATTAAGGCGATGAAGAAACTTACCGGCCAACTCGTTACGTAGCCCAAGTATAGTCCTAGCCAAACGCCTACCAAAGCTGCGCCTACCGCAAACAGCATCATGCCACTCACCGTTTTAGCCACAATTTTTGCGGCCGCTGCCGGTAACGTTAGTAACACAAAAATTAACAGTGAACCCACAATTTGGGCTGCCGTACTAACGCTCAACGCTAATACTACTAAAAAGATAATTGAAATAAAATTTGTGTGAATCCCCTTTACAGAAGCACCCACGTGGTCAAACGAATCAAACTTAAGCGGTCGGTACATCAACAAGATGAAGGCTAAGGCCACGATGGTGAGCAACAATACTTGGCGAACTTCTGACCGACCAATTCCAATTACGCTCCCAAACAAAATGTTAGTAGCGTAACTAACGTTTTTGTTAGAAATTGAAAGAAATAAGATTCCAAGCCCCAAAAACAAACTTGAAACTGCTGAAATTGCCGATTCTCGTCGTGATGCTTGTACACTCATTTTACCAATCAAAATTGAGCTCACAATGGTAAACAGCAACATCCCCGTTAAGGCTTGCCATCCCATAAAAATTCCGAACGCCGCCCCAGAAAAGCCAATTTCTGAGAGCATGTGGGACAAGAACGACATGTTGCGCCCCACTACGTAGACTCCCATAATCCCACAAATAATGGCGATAAAAGTTCCGGCGATGTAGGCATTTTGCATAAATTCAAAACTAAACATTGGGCAAATCCTCCTCACTGTGAATATCGCTGACTTCGCCCAACGCGTACCGGTCTTCTTTCAACAATAAGTACTTGTCGGAATATTTTTTCATTAAATCGAAATCGTGCGTAATTGATAATACCGTTAATCCGTGCCGCCGATTAAAATGTTGCACCAAGTCGAAAAGTTCGTATTTACGAACACTATCCAAACTTGCAGTTGACTCGTCCAAGATTAACAAATCCGGCTGATCGACCAGTGCCTGAGCTAAATACGCCCGTTGCTTTTGTCCACCGGACGCCCGACCCATCCGGGTATTTTGAATTTCTACCAAACCCGTTTCTTGCAAAATTTTGTCTAGTTGTTGGCGTTCTTTCTTGGGTAACCACGGTAACCGACTTTCTTGCAAATTTAGGGCTACAAAGTCCCGAATGGATAATGGGTAATCTCGGTCAATATTTCTAAACTGAGGCACGTAACCAATGTTCACTGCCGACCGAAATTTAATCTCCCCGTGAGTCGGCTTAACTTGGTGTAACAACGTCCTAATTAAAGTGGTCTTCCCCACCCCGTTTTCACCAATTACACTTAAAAATTCGCCCCGGTCAATGTTGAAGCTTAAATGATTGAAAAGTTTTTGTCCCGGGAACTCGACCGTTAAGTCGTGTACTTGTACCAATGTCTCCGTCATTAATCTTTCCCTCTTATTATTTTACTGATTTGATTTAGTTGGCTAACCATCCACTCTTGATACGACTTACCGTCCGGCATCGTCTCCGTAACGTTGATAACGGGAACGTGATGTTTTTTAGCCATTTTTAAAACTTCATCAATTACCTTATTACCAGTCTGTTGGTTGTTAACGATGAATTCCACTCGGCGCTGCTTAAGATCTTGTTGCAGGCTTTCAACCGTTTTTGGTGAAGGATCGGTCTCGTTTTCGATTGCAAGCGCAAATTTCCGGTCGCTAATTTGGTAGCCTAACTCCCGCAAGGTGTAATCATAAACCGGTTCGGTTACCGCAACTTTTTTCCCCGAACTTTGTTGTTTAATTTCGTCAATCTTCTTCTGGATTGGCTGCAGCGATTTAACGTATTTTTGGGCGTTTCGCTGATAAAATTCGCGATGTTGCGGGTCTTTCTTACTTAACTGTTTAGCCACCTGGTTTGCTAGACGTTCCATAGTTGCCAAATCGTACCACAAATGAGGGTTCTCGCCATTCTTTTTGTTCATCAAATGTCCAAGATTAATCACCTGAAGTCCCTTTTTATGCGGGGTGATCCGTTGCATCCAGGCATCCGTTCCCATCCCATTTTCAATTACTAAATCAGCATCCACCATGAGTTTAGCCGTCTTGGTCGTTGGCTCAAAATCATGCGGATCAGTCGCCGCATTTTGAATAATATTCGTCACCTTGACGTACTTACCGCCAACTTTCTTGGCCACGTCTCCATAAAAATTAAGCGAACTAACTACTTGAACCTTATCCGAATGTTTTGGCTTAGTTACCGTACATCCCCCAAGCAAAAATACTCCCGCTAGTAACAAAACTAAACCTGCTAACCAACTTCGCCTTCCGCGCATCTTCTTCCTCCTAAAGAGTAATCATTACTATTTACTCTGACAATTATAACAAAGAATGCGCTAGTTGCTAGCGTTATTCTCAAGATAACGTTTTCAATGATGTATACTGGAGGTAGTTTCCTAATAGAAAGGAGAATTTGTTTGGATTATCAAATGCCGTTTTTCAAAGAAATCATGCAGGATCCGCAAAATGCCATCTTTACTGAAAAGGGTTGGCACCCCATTTACATGCTCAATCCCCAGGCGCGAATTCTCATCGTCGGCCAAGCACCCGGCAAACGCGTGCAGGATACAGAAATTATCTGGAATGATAAAAGCGGCGATCGGCTTCGGGATTGGATGGGCATTTCGCGCGAGACCTTTTACAATTCTGGAAAAATTGCCGTTCTGCCAATGGACTTTTACTATCCCGGAAAAGGCAAAAGCGGGGATATCCCTCCTCGTAAGGCCGTCGCTGAAAAATGGCACCCCCAAATGGTGGCTGCCATGCCTAACATCCAATTAACCTTGTTGATTGGCGCTTACTCGCAACGTTATTACTTAAAAACCACTCCGAAGACAACCACCACGGAATTGGTAAAAAATTACCAATCATTCTTACCAAAGTATTTTCCACTAGTCCATCCTTCACCCAGAAATAATATCTGGCTGGCAAGAAATCCGTGGTTTGAAGAACAAGTGGTTCCCGATTTAAAACGCCGAGTCGCGGCTATTTTACAAGATTCCTAGCGTCTGACCACCCTTTACTAATTTTTACTGTAAACAATCTCTGCAACTAAAATAAGCATTCTAAACCCAACACCGTTATCTTTACAAAGCATTAAAAAACAGGAGCTAACTAAGCTCCTGTTTTTATATCGATACGTTTTTAATACATCAAGACTTGGGCCACTAAAATTCCCCCACCAAAAACAAGTAAGAAAACCACTACCGGCCAAACAAACTTGAACCAGTGGGAATATTTCATGTCGAGCATTTGGAGGGTAGCCATTACCAACCCGGTTGGGGCAAGGAACAACATTGCATATTGCCCGAATTGATAGGCCGTAACCACAACAAAACGTGGAATCTGTACCGTATCTGCTAACGGCGCCAAAATTGGCATTGAAAGTACCGCTAGACCAGAAGACGATGGCACGATGAAGCCCAGGACGAAGTAAATAAATAACATCACGATAATAAATACCGGCCCGCTCATGTGGGCAACTAACGACGAGGAAAAGTCTAGGATTGTATCGGAAATCATTCCTTGGTTTAAAATCAAGTTAATTCCTCGAGCTAACCCAATAATCAACGATACCCCGACTAAGCTCGAAGCACCGTTGACAAACGCGTCAACGACACCTTTTTCCCCAATTCCATTTTTACCAGTCGCCGTTAAAATCATGATCAAAATGGCAAAGGCCAAGAACGAAGCCGCCATCTTAGGGAACCACCAGCCCTGGGTCATTACTCCCCAAACCATCAAAGGAAAACCAGCTACGAATAGCGCTAAAACAATTTTCTTTCGTAAGGTAAACGCTGCTTGTTGTTCATCATTATTTATTACCGACCATTTTTGGTTAAATTCATTCCGGTCTTCGTAAGAGTACGAAGCTGCCGGATTTTGTTTAACCTTCTTACTGTACCAGTAGAGGTAGCCAATTACGAACAACGCCGCCACTACACAGCCAAAGGCCCGCCATGGTAAACCTTCCGTGAAGCTAATCCCCGCCGCGTTGGAGGCAATTACTACGGAAAACGGGTTAATTGTTGAAAAGGCCGTCCCAATTGAACTAGCTAAGAAAATGGCTCCCACACAGACAATCGAATCGTAGCCCATCGCAATGAAGACGGGCACGAGGATTGGATAAAAAGCCACCGCTTCTTCTTCAATTCCGCATAACGTTCCGCCTAGAACCATTAACGTCGCTACTAAGAAAATTAACAGAAACTCATGCCCCTTCGTCTTCTTCGTCAGCGCTAGCAAACCGGATTCGAAGGCTCCGCTTGCCCTTACCACACCAATTAAGCCGCCTAACACAAAGATAAATACCATAATGTCGACAGCTTCGATAGTTCCGTTAACCATGCTAGAAGTAATTTGATCAACTCCTGCAGGATGCTGCTTCAAGCGCTGGTAGGTGTTGGGAATTGAAATTTCTTGGTTAATGCTTCCCGACGTGAACTTCTGAATGTTAATCTTAACACCCAGTTTATCCAATTCTTTTTGGGTAGCTGGTACCTTTTCAACCTGTCCGTTAGGCTGTTTTACCTGTAGAGACGAGTTTGCTTGGTTGTACGCCAATTTTGCGTAACTCCCTGAAGGAACTACCCACGTAGCGATTACCGCCACAATCGTCAAAATGAATAAAATTACAAACGCTCCCGGCATTTTAAGCTTAAAACGCTGTTTTCCCCTTGTTAACATAATGGCACACTCCCTTACCAAAAAATGGTCAACCTCGCAAAAGTTCTTTAAAAATAAGTCCCACGCCAGTTGACCACCTTTTTTAGTTGTATTTAATTGTGTGCCTTCAATTTTGTTAGTTAGTCGTCATCTTCATCCTGAAAAAATTCAGGTTTAAAAACAAACCGTTTATGTTCATAATCAATTAAGTTTTGTTCCACCAAGTATTTGACAATCTGTCCGGCAGTCTCCCGGCTGGTTCCGCTCATCACTGCTAATTCCTTAATGCGGAGGGGATACGGAATTTTAGAACTACCATCCGGCTGGAGCTGTCCTAAATCAGCTTCAAAAGTTTTCAACGCTTGAACAATTCGTTGTCGTGCGCTTGGGGTAACTAACTGCTGAATCTGATCTTCTGATTCGCTAATGATTGAACTCATTTCCTTAACCACCTTGACCAATGCCGCGTTATTTTGTCGTAACAACGATTCAAAAACTGACATTGGAAAATAGACAATTTCAATATCGGTCATTGCCTGGGCTGTGTACGGATAATAACATTCCGTAAACATTCCCCGATAAGGAAAAGCAAGATCGGCCTTAATGTATGTATAAAAAGTGAATTTATCGTTTGCATCGGTTCGCTCCGCTCGTACCAAACCTTTAATCACAAAGTACAAATTTTCTCGATCATCGCTTTGATCAAATAAAACCTGTCCCTTGGGAAATTGCTTTACGTGCATTTGGTTAATAAGCTGTTGCAACTCTGCATCGGTAAAATCACTAAATTCCGGTTTAGTTTTTAAATACTTTTTCGGATTATCCCGAATGGAATCCTGCTCGTTTGTCATATCATTACTCCTAGCTGATGATTCTTAGCTCTTAAATCAAGTAACCAAAGTTCTAATATAACACATTCCTAAAGCGAGATTCCGCCCGTAAACATTAGACCCACACTCAATAGCGCACCCGCGGTAAGCAATCCGGTCACTAATTTTTCTTTGTGCGACAAGCGGACTGCGCAGCCATTTTCCTGACGAGCCTTCCCGTAGAAGTAAATACCTGGTAAGTAGGCAATTAAACAGAGTAATAAGTACTCAATCCCTGCCATCCAAATCCCCACGACTTCAAATACTAACGCGAAAACTCCAATCATTAGTTGCGCCCGATTTCCCTTTACGTTTAGGTGTTGATAGGAATACTTGATTTGGTACGCTGCTACTAGGATATAACAGACGATAATCGAAGCCGTACAAAGCGAATAAGCAAAGTTATACGCACGCGAGGTAAACAACAAGGTAAACAGAAAGCCCTGGACTAAAAACGCAGTCATTACTAACGCAAATGTTGGTGCATTATGCCGGTTGACCTTACCAAAATACTTTGGCAATAGCTTTTGCTTAGCCATTAGCAAAATGGTTTCTGCTGGTAGCATTGTCCACGACAACCACGCACCTAAGATGGAAACGATTAGGCCGATGCCAATCAGGTAACCGCCCCAAGGACCTACCATCTGGGCAAAGACGTATAATAGCGCTGGCTGATGAAGGTCCGCCAACTGCGTCCGGGTTAGGTAGCCATATGGCAAGATTGAGATTAGCATGTAAATTGCTAATAGACTAATCAAACCAAACATGGTTGCCTTTCCGGCAGTTGACTTCTTCTGCGCCCGTGCGGAGAGGGTGGAAGCCCCTTCGATCCCAACGAAGACCCACATCATCACCATCGTGCAGTTTTTAATTTGCTGCATTACGTCACTGACTACAAAGTGGCTTCCTACGTTATCCCAGAAAGCTTGGGTAAAAAGATGCCCATCAAATAAAATAATTGCAGTTACGATAAAAACGAACAACGGGACTAGCTTACCAATGGTAACCACCATGTTAATAATCGCAGCGCCTTCAATTCCCTGACTGACAAAGTAGGTTAAACACCACAGCAAGACGCTTGCTAACAAAATTGAAGGTAAGTTTTGTCCTGATTTAAAGACGGGGAAGAAATACCCCAAAGCACTCATCATCATGGTTGCAAACGCCACGTTGCCAAGCCAGGCGGACAACCAGTATCCCCAGCCACTAATAAAACCTGCAAACGGTCCGAATCCCTTTTGCGCATAGGAAAACATGCCTTCCAGCTTCGGTTCCTTGAGCAGTAAGTTATTTAATGACAAAGCTAACATTAAAATTCCAAAACCGACAATTAACCATGCGATTATCACCGGTCCCGGAGCCGCTGCACGTGCTAGATCGGATGGTAGGCCAAACACCCCACCCCCGATCGATGAACTAATCACTAGCGCACATAATGGCAATAAACCAATTTTTTTGGGCGGCTTTTTTTCTGACAAGTTGATCACCTCTAAAAAGTTTGTGTCCGTGAGCAGAACATTCAGCTCACTTAATAATTTGACTGTTTACTTAAAATTTAGTTGTTTAGCGGCGATCATTAATCACGATTGATGAAGCAATCCGAATCGATCTCACTAGTAGCAACGTTTTAGCTAGTACTCTTAAATACGCGTAAAAATATCTAACTAGTTAAATACGACAAATGCTTTCGGTAACCCCTCAATCAGGACACTGAGCAAATTTTTTATTGTTTTAAACTAACCGTATCGAAATAATTGGCGTGATAATTCATCCGAGCCCGGGCTACGACACATAGTTAAAACAATAAAAATAGTTTCACTCCATGGGTCTATTTTACCGATTAATAAAACCGCTTTCAGTGGAGATTTAACGTTCTAAATGTTAGCAATTTATCATTTTTATTAAAGTAATTGTACAAAACAAAGGAAAAAAAGGCGAGGATGGTGCTCAATTGAGAGCGTGGAAAAGCCCGGTTAAATCTTGAGGATTAATGAAATTAAAAAATTAAGCGTTTACGCTTATTTTTTTAATTTCATTAACCGGAGAGATTTGGGCTTGGGAACGCATTTTGACTATCTTCCATAAAAACACAGACTTAGTTTAATTATGCAATTAATCGCAGGTTTGGCGATTGATTGCATAATTTTACTAACCGGAAAAGATTGGAAACTGGAGCACGTTTAGTCTGCATTGCAAATTAAACTTTTGTTCACCGGAGAAATTTGGGCTTGGGAACGCATTTTGACTATCTCGCAAGCCCACCATTAATTAAATAACAATCGCTAAAATTTCATCCGTCACCATTGTTTTACAATTCTCCGTCACAATAAAAAAGTCCAGAACGATATAATTCTCGTTCTGAACTAGTTCAAAGCTAAATTAAAACTGACTTACTGAAACTGCATTCCGCCATCCACAATGATGGTTTGTCCGGTAACGTAATTGGAATCCGGACCAGCTAAGAACGCAACGGTCGCAGCTACGTCTTCCGGTTCCGAAAGTCGTTTTAAGGTGATGTCCTTTGCAAACTGTTGCATCCCCCACTCGTCATCTTTGCCAGCGTTTTGACCGACTTGATGAGCGATGTCCATCATCATTGGGGTTTTTACAATTCCAGGTGCGTAAGCATTCACGGTAATTCCCTTGTCTGCCAAATCTCGCGCAGCTACTTGCGTAATTCCCCGGATCGCGAATTTAGTACCCGAGTAGAGTGCCAAATTAGGGTTTCCCACTACTCCGGCCTGCGAAGTCGCGTTAATAATTTTGCCACCGTGGCTTAACTTTTCAAACTGTGCAACTGCAGCTTGAATGCCCCACAATGGGCCAGCAACGTTAACATGATATACCTTATCAAATTGCTCAGGAGTGATGGTTTCAATTGGTGTTGTGGGACCTAACCCAGCGTTGTTAACTAACACGTCAAACCCGCCTAGTTGGTCACTAACCTGAGAAGCCGCCTTAAACACGTCATCTCGATTAGCAACGTCAACTTCAACAGCAATGGCAGTTTGTCCGCGGTCGTTGATCTCATCCGCTACTTGTTGGGCGGCTGCGGCCTTTAAATCCGCAACTCCCACTGCGAAACCATCCTGTGCTAAACGCAACGCAATCGCTTTACCGATCCCTTGCGCAGCTCCCGTAACCATCGCTACTTTTGATTTGTTCATGCTCAGGATTCCCTTCTGCTTAAAATCAGTCTACTATTTCTTAGAATCTGCCTTGGCAACGGCCGCCATTGCTAACGCATTAATGTAGTTAAGCGGTTGGTCGTAATTTGGTTGGAAGAACATGTCCACCATCGACAAGTCGTCAATGGTCATCTTGTTTTGAATTGCCAACGAAATCGTGTTTGCAGATTGTGCACAGTCATAATCGCTGTAGAACGCTCCTCCGAGGACAACCCGGGTCTTTGGATCCCAAACCAAGCGCATTAAGATTGGGGTAGTGGTAAGCATGAATTCTGGACGATAATCCTGTTCAAGGGTTACCGAATCAACTTCCACGCCCCGTGCTTGTGCGCCACCTTCGGTCAAACCGGTACTTGCCAAAGTCTTACCAAAAAGTGCTACCGCAGAACTTGCTTGAGTACCCAAGTATTTTACGGTTGGTTTTTCAATGTTATGTCCAATTAGGATTCCTTGACGAACCGCGTTAGTTGCCAACGGAATGTAATCGTCTTTGCCAGTAGGATTGTAGTGCACTACTGAAGCATCACCTGCGGCAAAAATATCCGGGTTCGAAGTTTGCATATATTCATCAGTGATGATTGCACCGTTTTTGAGCATATCAACCTTGTTCTTTAGCAAACTAGTATGTGGTCGGAAACCAACGCAGAGAATTGCGTAATCTGCTGTATAACTACCCTTATCAGTCTTAACGGTAATTTGATCAGTTCCGCTAAAGCCTTGAACCATTTCGTTCATTGCTAATTTAACACCGTGGTCAGTGTAGTCTTTGGCAACCCGGTCAGAAATTTCAGGGTCAAAGTTCTTTGCCAATACGTTTGGTAAACCATCAATCAAGGTAACTTCACGGCCAGTGATTGCATATTGTTCAGCTAATTCAGCGCCAATGTAGCCTGCACCAATTACCACTACGGACTTAACGTCGTCGTCAATCCGTTTTAATTCTGCCGCGTCGTTCCAGTTCTTGCAAAGCTTGATTCGTTCGTTATCAATTCCATCAATTGGCGGAATTACAGGCGATGAACCAGTCGTCATAACTAGCTTATCGTATGTATCGGTAAACTCTTCATTTGTTGCGAGATTTTTAACTTTTAAAGTTTTTGTATCGGGGTCGATATCTAAAACATCATGCTTCATTTTCATGGTTGCACCAAGTTCAGTCAACGCTTCTGGCGATGAATAGAACATTTTCTTTGGATCAGAAACGTGGTTCCCTACCCAAAGCGCAATCCCACATGATAAGAATGACAAATTATCATTACGTTCGTAAACCGTCACGTCGTAATCGGGATGTTCTGTTAAGATTTGTTGTGCCGCAAAGGTTCCAGCGTGTGTACAACCAACTATAGCAATTTTCATAAGTAACCAACCTCCTAGTTGTTTATAACTAAATAGTAACCGTTTTCAACCGTTTGTCAACTACTACACAAGTCTTGGAAACGCCCGCTTTATCCCGGCTATTGAACCTAATAGTTAACACTGTTGATTTATTGGGAATAAATTAGCACATTCGCTTTTGAAAGCATAAAAAAGTTGGGACTAAAATTCACAAAAAATTTTCATTCCCAACTCTTTTACTTAAAATTAACCGTTCTCATAACACTATTTTTTAACCTTGGTAGTCACCTTATTATTTTTCATCAGCTCGCCACACCGCTGACCAATTTGTTCTAAAACGTAAACTACCGGCACTTGGGAAGTGAAGTCTAGCGTTCCCACTTTCTTTTCCGGAATGTCGTATGCCAGACAATGGTCGCAAACCCGTGCAAGGGTTGAAAGGTGGTTGGCCGTTACCGCAACGGTAGTCGCCCCATTTTGTCGGTAATAATTAGCTTGTCGCAAAATTGCATCGGACTCGCCCGAAACGGACAAAAACATGATCAAAGTTTTAGTATAGTCCCGGCCCTCAATCGGTTGCGGCTGATACGGATCCATAATTGCCAAAGAAAACAATCCATAATTAGATAACACTCGGGCACCGTACTGTGCGAGACTGCTACTCGATCCCATCCCTAAAAAGAGGCGGGTATGCGCCTTTAAAAATAACTGCGCTATCGCGGAAATTTTTTGCCGGTACTTAGGCAAATTAGCCTGCGTTAAAAATTGGGCAATTGGCCCCCATTCTTGTTCTACCTGTCCAAACCGGTCGGGTTTATCATGATGTCGCAACGCATATTTGAAATCAGAAAATCCTTCGTAACCCATTTTCTTCAAAAAACGCAAAACCGTAGTGGACGATACGTGACTTTTAGCTGATAAATCTCGAATCGTCATCGTTTTACATTCTTCAAGATGACCCGCAACGTACTTATAAACAAACATTTCTAATTGATTGAGGGTCTGAATTCGTTCGTAACTAAACACCTTGATCACCTCCTTAAAACGGTATTAACCTTATGGCCTACGGGACGTCAGCGGCTTTAATTAATTAGTAGTTAAATTCGCCCCGTTTGAAGCAATTACCTTCTGATACCAAGCAAATGAATCCTTCTTAGAACGCGCTAGGCTTCCATGACCCGCATCATCTTGGTCGACATAAATGAAGCCATAGCGCTTGGCCATTTCACCCGTGCTAGCTGAGATTAAATCGATGCAGCCCCACGGAGTGTAGCCAATCAAATCAACTCCGTCTAACACGACGGCCTTTTCCATCTCGAGAATGTGGTCATGGAAATATTTAATCCGGTAGTCGTCATGAACCTGGCCATCGGCGGTCTTTTGATCGTAAGCGCCAAAACCGTTTTCCACGATGAATTGTGGTTTATGCCAACGGTCTTGCATCCAATTCATGGAATAACGCAAACCGATTGGATCAATTTGCCAGCCCCAATCTGATTTTGCTACGTACGGATTATCTACTAAATCAGTAGACTCGCGGTAGGCGTAGTCGGAATCGTCATCGTTAGCTTTTGTCGTAAATGACATGTAGTAACTAAAGCCAATGTAATCCACCGTGCCCTGCGCTAAAATTTTGCGGTCTTCATCACTGATTTCCACGGAAATACCACGCCGTTGCCAGTACTTCAACAACCATGCGGGATATTCACCATTCGCTTGAACATCACCGTAGTAATAGCGGGTCTGCATTGCCCGTTCAGCCTTCATAATATCCGCTGGTTTAGCAGTAAGCGGGTAAATTGGACACATGGCAATCATTGCCCCGACTTGATAATCTGGGTCAATTTCGTGAGCCAACTTGACCACCTTCGCGCTTGCAACCATTTCGTTATGGGCCGCCTGGTACATTAACGCTTCTTTATCTGGAGTAGTTTTCGTAACTAGCAACCCCGAGTTTTGGAGAAGCGGGTGCGGATCGTCATAATCAGCTTGATTATTAATTTCATTAAAAGTCATCCAATATTTAACTTTACCGCGATAACGTTCCATTACCGTCTTGGCAAACCGGACGAAAAAGTCGATTAGTTTTCGATTAGTCCAACCGCCATATTCCTTTACTAGGTGATAAGGCATTTCAAAATGGGACAGGGTGATAATTGGCTGAATATCATGTTTTAAAAGTTCATCAAAAACGTCATCGTAAAACTTTAATCCGGCCTCGTTAGGTTCCGTTTCGTCGCCGTTAGGGAAAATCCGCGTCCAAGCGATCGAAGTCCGAAAGCACTTAAAGCCCATCTCAGCAAAAAGAGCGATATCTTCGCGATAGTGATGGTAGAAATCAATTCCCCAATGGTTAGGATAAATCTCCCCATCCACCACTCCATCGGTAACTTTACGCGGAGTGTCTTTATTACCTGCCGTCATGACGTCCGCAATGCTAACGCCCTTCCCATCGGCTTGCCATCCGCCTTCAAACTGATGGGCTGCAACTGCGCCGCCCCATAAGAAACCAGCGGGCATCCGATAATTTTTTTCCGTCATCAAATCTCCACCTTACTTTTCAGCTAATTTCTTATATAAGTCCACAATTTCTCCGGCTAAATCCCGGAAAGTGATGGCATTCATGATGTGGTCTTGGGAATGAACCGTTAATAAAGTTACCTTGGCATGGTTGCCGTTGGCTTCTTCAGTCAACATCCCGGTTTGGGCGTTATGTGCTTCAGTTAAAAAGCCGTCGGATTCCTTCAATTTTTCATCAGCACGCTTAAAATCGCCTTCCTTAGCAGCGTTAATTGCTTCAAAAGCAGAACTCTTTGCGTTCCCTCCGTTAATAATTAATCCCATAATTGCTTGCATATCTTGTTCTTGTTCAGCCATTTAATTTACCCCTTTCGATACAAAAAAGCGCTCCAGTTAAGTGAAAGCGCTTTTAAAAAATTCACAAAGTTACTTAGTTCCCCATTGCTGATAAAGCTTCTTTGAGAACTTTTTCGCCGTTCATCATGCCGTAGTCTTGCATATCAATAACTTCTACTGGAATATCTAATTTCTTTTTGAAGTTGTCTTCTAGATAACGAACTTGCGGTCCAAGCATCAAAATGTCTGGTGATTTTTCGGATAATTTGTTATCCGCATCGGATGCCGCCGTTGCGAAGATTTCTGCGTCAACGCCTTCAGCTTCCGCAGCTTTTTGCATCTTGGAAACTAGTAAACTAGTCGACATTCCTGCCGCACATACTAACATAATTGTTTTTTCAGCCATATGAATCACTCCTGTAATAAATTTAATTTAGGCGGTTGACTATGAAACCGCTTACGTTACAATTGAATTATAAAACGTAGGTACAAATTTTACAAGTGCCAAACATTTAAATTTGTCACCAGGTTATTAAGACCAGATAAAGAAGGTGTCACTAATTGTATACATTTATTGCAAATGATTTGATTTATAAAATTAATCACCATCAGTTCAAGGTAAAATTGCCTACCGAATACGAATTAATGAAAAAGTATAACGTTAGCCGGAACACAATTCGTAAGGCCATCGACATCATTAGCCAAAAGGGACTTGTGCGCCGGGTTCAAGGCAGCGGATACTACATTAATAATATCGGCGCGGACACCGATCGGATCGTTAACCTCACCATGGGGGTTTCCGAGGGGTTTAACCATCAAAAGCTAACTTCTCGGGTAGTTACTTTTGACCGGATGATTGCCGACCGGGCCATGGCGAATGAGTTTGGTTGTGAAGATGGCGATGAACTATACCGAATCATCCGGTATCGTTACCGTAAAAATCAGCCTTATATATTGGAATACGCTTACTACGAACGTAATGAAGTCCCTTTTCTACCAGTCGACGTCCTGCATGAATCAATCCTCGAGTTTATCAAAGCCGAATACGATGTCACCGTTGATTCGAGCGACCAATACGTTGGCATTGAACCGTTATCGCCAGAAGCTGCGTCCATTACCGGCTTTCCTCAAGGCGATCGCTATATCACCCTTTACCAGTCGCATTACCGGAAGAATAACGTTTTATTCAACTTCTCGAAAACTTATTACTTAGATCGCGGAACCCGTTTCTACTTCCATGCCATTAACCAGAGCTAGGTAATTTTTAAATCGTCGTTGACAAACTAAAAAGTCTTCCGTTATACTCATGGAAGATTAACTTGTAAGGTAGGAATAAACAAATGAGCATTTTAAAACGAAAAAATGTCAATAATGGTTGGCAAAGCCGGTAACTAGGTTGTGTTTTGCAAAGGCAAGATACGACCTGTATACAGATCGTATCTGTGCCGGCTCATTTGTGTTGAATAACGCTGATAATCGCCCGCATGGATCATTAACCGCCATGCGGGCCTTTTTTGGACAGGCCCTCTGGGTTTGTCCTTTTTTATTACTTTATTTTAAGGAGCTTTGCTTGTATGAAAAGAATGTTAAGTTTTATCGTCATCATTTTTGCGTTTCTGGGATTTGCCTTTTTCAAAGAAGGAAATTCTACCAACCAGGCTAGCCAAACCACTAAAAAGATTGGCATCCTACAACTAATGGACCAACCAGCTTTAAAACAAATTCAGCGCGGGGTTTACGCTGGCTTAAAGCAAACCGGATTTACCGAAGGAAAGAACCTAAAGGTGGACTACCAAAATGCTCAAGGAAATCAGAGTAACCTCAAGACCATGAGCGAGAAGTTTGAAAATGAAGGGGTCGACCTATCGATTGGAATTACCACCCCAGCCGCCCTTGCTTTGGCAAATACTACCAGTACGACGCCGGTCATTATGAGCGGGATTACCGATCCCAAAGGTGCTCGTCTAATGACTAACCTAAAGCATCCGACTACGAACGTTACCGGCGTCTCCGACCAAGCGCCGTTAGCCCAACAGTTGCAATTAATTCAGCAGCTTATGCCACATTTGCACACTTTGGGGATTATTTATACTTCTAGTGACAACTCGGCCGTGACCCAGTACCACCAATTTAAAAAACTGGCCCAGAAGGCGGGCATTAATCTTAAGGCGTATTCCATCGCGAATTCCAACGACCTTAACCAGGTTTCGCAATCCATGGTCCAGGCGGTGGACGCGGTTTACGTTCCAACCGACAACACCATTGCCGGAGCGATGTCAACGTTGGTCAAAAACACCAACGCGGCTAACGTGCCCGTTTTCCCAGCAGTCGATTCCATGGTCAAAAATGGCGGAATTGCCACTTACAGCGTGAACCAGTATAAACTTGGCGTGTTGACTGGAAAAATGGCCGGGCGGATTTTAAAGGGGGAAAAAGTTCGGGAAAATCCGGTCGAATATCTTAAACGCGGCGACCTAACCATTAACTTAAAACAAGCGCAACAAATGGGAATTAAAATTCCTAATAACTTACTACAAAAAGCACAAAAGGAAGGGGGTATTTACAAATGAATCTAATTACTTCTGCTATCGGCCAGGGGTTGCTGTGGGGGCTCCTTGGCGTAGGATTATTTTTAACTTTTCGGATTTTAGACTTTCCTGACATGACCGTGGAAGGGACCTTTCCGTTAGGAGCAGCCGTGAGCGTGACCGCAATTACTCACGGAGTAGACCCGCTTTTGGCAACCGTACTAGCATTTGGCGTAGGTATGTTAGCAGGTCTGACCACCGGCTTACTGTACACTAAGGGAAAGATTCCAATTTTATTGGCCGGAATCTTAGTGATGACCGCCTGCTACTCCATCAACTTACGAATTATGGGGACTTCGAACGTATCCTTATTAGGACATCACACCTTGTTTAGCGGTGCGTTCCTAACTGCATTACCGCCCTTCTTCGATAGCGTACTGTTAGGCTTGTTAATTATCACCGTGGTGGTTGCCCTTCTAGCGCTTTTCTTGCAAACTGAGCTTGGCCAAGCCTTCATTGCAACCGGGGACAACGAAAAAATGGCAAAATCTTTAGGCATTCATACCGACCAAATGAAAAACTTAGGCCTCATGGTTTCCAACGGTTTAATTGCCGTTTCTGGTGCCTTAATTGCCCAAAGCGACGGTTATTCCGACGTTAACATGGGAATTGGAATCATCGTAATCGGTCTTGCTTCAATCATTATCGGCGAAGTAGTTTTTGGAGAGTTGACCATGAACCAGCGTCTCGTTGCCGTGGTTTGCGGTAGCATCATCTACCGGTTCGTACTTCTCTTAGTCCTCAAGGCCGGCTTTAACACCAATGATTTAAACTTAATTTCTTCATTAGTACTGGCCCTTTGCCTAATGTTGCCAACCTTACGCCAAAAGCTGCGTTTATCCAACATTGTCCGTCGCGGCCTTTCACCAATTAGTCAGGAGCGTGATTCAAATGAATAACCAAGTAATTTTAGAATTAAAAAACGTGTCCGTCTACGCCAACCGGCACACTGGCGAAGAAATCCAAATTTTAAAAAACATTAACTTAAAGGTCTACCAAAACGACTTTATCACCCTGTTAGGTTCTAACGGAGCTGGTAAATCAACCCTTTTTAACGTGATCGCTGGAAACTTAGCCGTTGACGAAGGCCAGATTTTGCTTGCGGGAAAAGACATTACCCACCTTTCCGAAGAAAAACGGACTCGCTACATTAGTCGGGTTTTCCAAGACCCTAAGTTGGGAACCGCCCCCCGCATGACCGTTGCGGAAAACCTATTATTAGCTACGAAACGCGGACAACGTCGCGGATTGCGGCCCCGCCGCCTAAACCAACATACTGCCGAATTCAAACAAATTACCGCAAGCATGCCTAACCAACTTAGCGACCGGCTTAAAACCCCAACCGGAAGCCTATCTGGCGGACAACGCCAAGCTTTAAGCTTCTTGATGGCAACCATCAAGCGACCGGAAATTCTTTTACTAGATGAGCACACGGCGGCCCTCGACCCCAAAACCAGCACCGAGTTAATGGTGGCTACCCAAGAACGGATTACTGCGGATCATTTAACCGCCCTGATGATCACCCACCAACTTAGCGACGCGGTCAAATACGGTAACCGGCTTTTAGTCTTACGAAACGGGCAAATCACCCAAGATTTAAACGCCGAAGAAAAGGCTCAGGCGGATTTACGAGAACTTTCAATTTATTAAGATTACACTGCCTTATATAACGAATCATTATCCTTAACGATTAAAAATAAATATTTTTCATTATCCACAATTACGGATATAATGTGAACAATTCCAAATCCATTGAGAATTTCACAATGTTAAGGAGAATTTGATGAAAAAAATATTATTAGTTTTATTGGGATTGCTGATTATCGCAACTGGAATAGTCTACTTGACGGGTCCGCATCGTTCATCAACTACCGCAAAATACGTTCAGTCCACCACTCCAACGTTATTTGTCCACGGATGGGGAAGCAGCTTTCACGCCGAAGAAAAAATGGTGGACGCAGCTCGCCAAGCCGGAGTAACTAATACCGTAGTCCGCGCAGACGTTGCTAAAAATGGCCAAGTTACGTTTAATCATTCCATTCCCGCGGACGCAATTAACCCCATTGTGGAAGTTAACTTAGCGGATAACAAACTGACGGCAAATAATCACCACGAAGATTACGTTAGCGGATATCATCGTGGCGGCGAATACATTAAACAAGTTGTCGTTGCTTTAGAAAAACAGCATCATTATCACTCAATCAACCTAGTTGGACATTCGATGGGAAACCTTGAAATCATCAATTATCTCAATGATAATTTGCACAATGCCAAGCTTCCTCAGGTTGCTCACTTGGTAGCAATTGCGGGACATTACAACGGGCTGATGGGTGAAAAGAAGAGTGAGCAAGCCACCGTTAACCAGGCTACTGGTAAGCCAAGCTGGATGGCCCCTGCTTACCGAGAATTGCTTAACCTGCGCAAAAATTTTCCTACTTCAACTGCCGTACTTAATATTTATGGCGATTTAGACGATGGCAGTCATTCTGACGAAGCCGTGCCGGTAAATTCTGCTAAGTCGCTAAAATATTTAGTAAGTCCTCGAGCTAAGTCATACACGGAGCTTGAAATCCATGGAAAAAACGCGCAACACAGCAAGTTGCATAACAATGCCCGGGTTAACCGCGCGTTGATCAAGTTTTTATGGCAAAAGAAGTAGTGGTCATTTTTAAGCACCCTGACCCACTAATCTAAGAAATCGGCTAACGCAAAAAATGAGAGTGGGACAAAAGTCTCTAAACAAAAAAACGGTTCATGAGGTAAAACTTCCTCATGAATCGTTTTTATTTTGGTGTTTTGACTTCAATAGAGCCACAACGTGTGCCAAAAGTCAGTTTGTTCCGCTTAACCAAAAATTGGCCATCATGCCCAATTCAGGCATCATGGTCAATTTTCAGTTAATGCTCGCAAACTACCCGACTTTTGTCCCACTCTCATTTTTAGTGGCTCAATTACTTATTTTTCAGCATCCTTAGCCGTAGTAATTCTCAATGAAGCTAATAAGCCAACCACAATTAAAGCAATTGTAAAGTAAAATCCGTAATGAGTACCGTTCGTAAATGCTGCACTCAAGTGGCCGCTGCCATGGTGATTTTGATATACCGTTTGGCCAATTCCCAACAAACTAGTTGCCAAGGCCGTCGCAATCGCACCTACAATTTGTTGCATAGTGTTCATGATGGTACTTCCATCACCAGATTGTGCTCCCTGTAATGAATTCAACGCGTACGTTTGCGCAGGTGACATTGCTAACGGAGCGCCGACCATCAAAATTACGTGTGCTGCAATTAAATAAGCAATTGACGTATGGGTGGTGGTGAATATTAGCATTACCGCACCTACCAAGGCAATGATCAAGCCTAAGCGTACCGGAGTCTTTGCGCCTACTTTATCATAAAGCCGACCAGCGACCGCAGATACCAACGCGTTGATGATACCACCAGGTAACATAATAATCCCTGTTAAGGCAACTGGTAGTAACAACCCCCGTTGAATGTACATTGGCAACAAGTACATTGCCGACAAAATAATGCCAAAATCTAACATTACTAAGACTGCGCCAGTCCGGAAAGCCGGAATGGCAAAAATCTTTAAGTTAAGGACTGGTTCAGCAAGGGCAAGTTGCCGCTTAACGTAAAGTGCTAAGACGATAATTCCGACAATTAACGAGCCTAACACTAGCGGAGAAGCCCAACCTTGTTCACTGGCAAAGCTGACTCCCATTACGATCCCAGAAAAACCAATAATTGATTCTAGTAGGGAAAGGACGTCGACCTTAGGCTTCGTCAATTCACCGACGTTCTTCAAACCAAAAATCGCAAATAGTAACGCAATTACTAGGAATGGCACAAATGCCCAGAAAATCCAATTCCAAGACAACTTAGCTAAAATCAACCCGGTTAACGTTGGACCAATTGCTGGTGCAAACATAATCACCAAGGCACACATTCCCATTGCCGCACCCAGTTTGTAAGGTGGGAAAACTTGCATTGCCACGGTAAACATCATTGGCAAGATCAAACCGGTCGCGATTCCTTGAATCATGCGCCCAACCAATAACATTGGAAAGGCTGTTGATAACGCAGAAACTACCGCTCCGACGATAAACGCCAACAATCCAAATATAATAATCTGGCGGGTAGTAAACCATTTCGAAATTAAACTCGAAAATGGTAATACGATTCCGATTACCAACATGTAACCCGTTACTAACCACTGGATCGTACCAGCAGCGACGTTTAAATGGTTCATTAATTGTGGTAAGGCAATGTTTAACGAAGTTTCGCTAAACATTCCTACGAACGCGCCAATCATCATGCTTGCCATGACTATCATGGGATGAGCAACTGGAACTCTAGCTTGCATCATGCCATTGTTTTCATTTTGTTTCATTTAAAATCAAACCCTCTTTCTTTCACGTACTCTAGTTGTTTTAAGTACCCTATCTAATGACGCAACTAGATTACTATAGCAGAAAGAAAATTTTTTCGTAAGTTTTTTCTTGAAACTTTGTGAAAACCACGCCTCATTGTTCTTAAAACACAAAAAGAGTCTGCAGAGAACATCTCGCAGACCCTTTATTTACTCATTTAATTAGTTATTCATCGGTTTCAGAAATCGCTAGCACCTTATTGAAAATAATGGTTTAACGGACCACCAGTACTGAAATCGGCGCGTATTTAGCCATGTATGACGCTTGCGAGCCAAAATATTTGGCCATGCCCGTCTTAGAAGAGGAGCCAATCACTAATAAATCCGGGTTAACTCGCGGAATTACGTTTTTGACAATCGTTTCGCCGGCTTCTCCTTCGGCAATGTAAGTTTGGACCTTCTTGATTCCAAATTCAAGCGCAATTTTTCGGTAGTCTTGCAAATGTTTTTCTAGCTCGGCCCGTTTTTGGGTAATAAAGTTTTTATCCAACGCCTGGTAAATATTAATGTCGTTTTCTTCAATAACCGTTACCAAGTCCAATTCAGCATCATCTTGTTTAGCCCGGTTCATTGCAAACCGAAAAGCTAATTGCGCGTCCGGGGAATCGTCTACCCCGACTAAAATTTGACTGAATCTTCTTGGGTTCAATTCCCGCGTACTACTCATCTCAATTCCTCCTGTTATACTTCCTTAGCAATCGTGAAATTATCCATTTTGGTGCGAACCAGCAAAACATCAACTGGCGCAATGCGAACTACGTAATCAGCTACCGAACCGAGCAGCGTTCGTTGCAAAGCGTTCAGGCCGGTCGACCCGATCATAATCAGGTCGGTTCCTAACTTCTCTGGCAAATCAGTGGCCACAACGGTTTTCGGATCGCCGGCTTCCACGTATACGTCAATATCAGTAAAGTGGTACTTTTGCTGAATTTGTTCCTTAATGTTATCGACATATTCCTTAGCTCGGAGGAGGGATACTTCGACGTAATTCATGTTAGTACCCATATGCCCATAAATATCCATAAAACGTGAGGACTGAATAACGGTAACCACGTCTAAATGTCCATGGTTCCGCTGAGCCACCGAAATTGCTTTTTTCAGGGCCCATTCACTATTAGCAGAGCCATCAATTGGTACTAAGATCTTTTTATACTCGAGCATGTCCATCACTCCCATAATTTATGTTTCTATTATAGTAGATTTCCTACGATAGCGCTACCAATCCCCCATAGCAGAACGAGTTCCGTTCCTTATACCGTTGCCATGTTCTTCAACCAGTTTGGCAACTATGTAAATACGCTACCTTAAGAAGCGATGGGCAACCATTACCATTTCTTGGTTTGTCTGCACGAGTCCATCCTTCACCCATTGCACAACCATTTGACTTAAGCCGCCAGCCGCAAAATTAACCCACATTACGGGGATGTCCGTCCGTAGTTTGAAAATTCCCTTTTCAATTAGATCGGTTAGGTAAAAATGCAATTTATTATACAAGCGGTCGTTTAAATCAGCATCGATTAAAATTCCGATATAATAAGCATTTTTCCGACAAACTGCAAAGTAAGCCTCCAAGAAGGCACTAATATCGTGATTAGGACGGGTCATTAAGTAGTTAAAAAATTCCGTAAATATTTGGTCAATTTTATAATCAATGATTTGGTCCTTAGATTTAAAACTTCGGTAGTACGACATCCGCGAAACTGACGCAGTTTGGCAAATGTTACTAACTGATATGCTGGCTAACTCATTATCCTTTAACAACTCAAATAACCCGTCGACAATTTTCTTTTTTGTTGCTTCATGATTAGCCATTTCTATCCCTCACAAAATTCTCACTAAATATACTTCATGACAAAAACCCTTTAAGCTGTTAACAATATGTTTAGCCCGGGTCGACTTGGAACAAATTCCAAACACGGTCGGGCCGGTACCGCTCATTTGCGCTGCGTCCGCCCCGAATTGTTTAATTTTATCCTTAATTTTTAGTACTTCCGGATGTTCTTTTCCGGTTACTTGTTCTAAAACGTTCCCCATATAACGACAAATACTATCATAATCCTCGTGTTCAATCGCGTCGAGCATTAATTTAATATTTGAGTGTTGTAAAGTTTGGTGTTCAATTTTACTAATAATATGGGGCGTGGAAACGCTAAGCTTGGGCTTGGCAATTACCACCCACATTGGGGGCAGCTTTTTTAAGGGAATCACCTTTTCACCTTTTCCCAAAACGTGTGCCGTATGCCCATAGACGCAAAAAGGAACGTCCGAATCGATGGTCAACCCAATTTTAGCCAACTCTTCGTTATTTAATTTTAAATCCCACAGCTGGTTCAAACCGCGCAATACCGCTGCTGCATCTGAAGAACCGCCACCTAAACCGGCCGCTACCGGAATGTGTTTTCGAATCTCAATGTTCACTCGCGCGCGGATTTGATACTTTTCTTGCAAAACTCGGGCTGCTTGATACGCTAAGTTCCGACTATCGTTAGGTAAAAAACCAGTATTCGTTCGCACCTTAATTCCCGTGCGCCCTGGAATACTTTCAATCTTGACATAGTCCGCTAAATCAACCGACGTCATAATCATGTTCCATTCTGGTAAACCATCGGGATGATTGAATGGCGTGTCTAAAAAAAGGTTCAATTTAGCAGGAGCTTTCTCGGTGATTTCCATTTACTCCACCCGCTTTGTTTACTTTTAATACTGATTATACTAGAAAATTAAACAAAATAAAAAAGGGTGTTTAACACAAAGTGAAACTTTACCCTAATTATTAGCAAAACACGATAACTAAATAGTTACAAACCAAGCCGTCATGTGTAACTTGGAAAAGCCGCGCCCCCAAAGTTCTGGGAAGTAATTTATTCTCTAATGTCTACTACATAAAAAAACGCAAAGTCATTAATGACTTTGCGTCCGCTACTGTTTTGGTTAACAGCCCGTTTCCACGCTTAAGAACCGCGTGATTTAGCTTTAATTAGCTCCTTCACCACGGTTCACCAAGTTTTATTAGCTAGAAGTTACTCTGCATCAAATTCTGCTTCGTCTTCTTCATCCTCGATGTCTTCGGCGGCTTCTTCACCATCAGTTTCATCGTCAAAGTTTAGTTTGATGTTTCTAGTTAAAATGTCTGTGTAACTGTACGACACACGTTCGAAGGAGTTCTCGTCTTGATCCAAATCAACTACGAAAACGGCTGGGTATGTCATGTGCAATCGTCCACGCCGTTTGGTAACTTTCTTGCGGCCAGCCTGAGCGACTACCAATAATTCTTCCCCGATACGATTATCGAGTTTATCTTTTATTGTAGCTAGTGTGATTGGCATTAACTTCACCTTCCCATGTGAAACATTCTATCATAGTTTCACAAAAGATGCAATTTTACCACACCAACAATTGAATATCAACGCTTTACATTTAGTTTTTTTGTGCTTTATTTCAATTAAAACGGTTTATTTACGCTTTAGTCCGACAGTTTGAATTTGGTTGTGTAAGTTGATGAAGTCAACCACCGTTAAACGTTCTGGCCGAATGTGCGGGTCAATTTCCAACTCGTCTAATACGGACTGAATTTTTTCTTTAGTTTCCGGTGCCTTGCCGTACAACCCCTGCATGTTATTCCACAAGTTCTTTCGGCGGTGCATAAAGCATCCGTGCACCGTTTTGAAGAAGTCACGGTCGTCTGCAGGATAAACTGGCCAATCTTTGCGAGGCGTTAAACTAACAATCGCAGAATCCACCTTAGGCTGGGGGACAAACACCCGGGCAGGAACCGTGAACTCTACCTGAGTTTGCATGCGGTATTGCACCACGACGGATAACGAACCGTATTCCTTATCCCCAGGCTGCGCGGTAAGCCGGTCGGCAACTTCTTTTTGCATCATCACCACCATTTTTGCGATTGGCAAGGAGCTTGCCATAAACGATTTTAAGATGGGGGTGGTGATATAGTACGGCAAATTAGCCACTAACTTAATCGGATGCTGTCCGTCGAAATGCTCCGCAACCACTTCGTTAACGTTAACTTTAAGTACGTCTTCGTTGATAATCGTAATGTTATCGTACGGAGCCAGCGTTTCATCTAGAACCGGAATTAAATTTTGATCAATTTCAAAGGCTAAAACTTGGTGGGCCCGTTTAGCAATTTGTTCCGTAAGGCTCCCAATTCCCGGTCCCACTTCGATCACGTCGTCGCCATCGTTAATTTCGGCCGCATCCACAATGTTAACCAACACGTTGGGGTCGGTTAAAAAGTTTTGCCCTAAGCTTTTTTTAGCGGATAGGCCATATTTTTCTAAAATCGCCCGTGTCCGAGTGGGATTCCCAATCTCAATCTGATTCTTCATACTTTCCTCCGTCAATTTGTTGAACTGCTTGTTCAAAATCACTTTTAGCTACCTGAAATAATTGCAACCTTTTTGGTAGTTGCTTTGCGTTTACGTATCCAATTCCTAATATTTCGCCCAACTTAATTCGGCGTTTTTTAGCCTCTTTTCCCACAATTAATCCAGCTTCCATTAAGTCGTCCTGAGAAATTTGAGGCAACGCTTCGTCATCTTCCGTATAAAGATGCTCTAATGCATGCCGAATTGCTTCTGGACTAGCGTGTTCGACCCCTAGACTACCCTTGTGGTCGGGAACGGCATCACTGCGCTTTAAGAAAGCATGTTTAACGTTAGGTACTTCGGCCGCGATGGTTTTACGAATTTTTTCACCTGAAAAATCAGGGTCGGTAAACACAATTACTCCCCGCGTTTCTTGCAACTGCTGAATTTGTTCAATCGTTTCCTCAGACAGCGCCGAACCCCGGGTTTCCAAAGTATCCGCGTTGACCGCTAAACTAATTCGTTTGGTATCGTCTTTTCCTTCTACTACAATTACTTCTTTAATTTTCTTCATTTTCAATCCCATAAAGTTTACATGTATTTTCAAAAGTTGCCTTTGCTAATTCGTCTGGATCCATGTCCCGATGGCGGGCCAAAGCTTCTAGGACGTATAGCGCGTAGGCCGGCTCGTTTTGCTTGCCGCGTAAAGGCTCCGGAGCTAAGTACGGTGCGTCGGTTTCCACCATGATCCGCTCCAACGGTACTTGGCGAACGGCTTCGTGCACTTCCTTAGTCTTCTTAAAACTCGCCACTCCGCTAAACGAGATGTTTAATCCGAGTTCCAAAAATTTTTCCATCCAAGCAACGTTCCCATTGAAACTGTGCATCACACCCTTGATTGGGTGCGTGCTGGCATTCTTTAAAATTTCGTAGGTATCTTCCATCGCATCTCGGTTATGGATGGCAATCGGTAAATTACGTTCTTGGGCGATTTGGATTTGTTCCGTAAAAACCCGCCGTTGTGTTTTTTGGGGCGACGTATCCCAATGATAGTCTAATCCAATCTCTCCCAAGGCCACTACCTTAGGATTTTTCAACTGTTCCAATAACGTTGCTCGCTCGGATTCATGGAAATCTTTTGCGTCTTCCGGATGCCATCCCACAATCGCGTAGGTGTGGGGATATTTTTCGGCTAATTCTAGAGCCCGTTGGTTTAAAACTGTGTTGGACCCGACTTGGGCCGTAGCTTTAACCCCTAACTTACGCGCGTGATCCAGGTACGTTTGCTCGTTTCCCCAAAAAGCTTCGTCATTTAAATGAGTATGTGAATCAAAAATTTTCATCTTGATTGCCTCCCCAACTTATCAAATCGGGCTTAACGCCCCGTTACTTAATAGCAAAAAAGCTGGGGTGAACAACGTTTTTCCCAGCTTCTTCGCATTTCACTTATCAATTCCAGATTCTTAGGATAAACACAGCGGAAGTGGCTGCCTTGTCGAAATCGGCTCCAGTCCCCTAGCTTCTTCCGGTTAACCAAATTATCTAATCAATCGCTTAACCCGCGATTAATTAGATAATTCCGTTAATCCTCAAGAGCTACCCGGGTTACTCCGCCCTCTGGTTTTATCCCAACACATCTCCATTTTCGTGTTTTTCGTCCACCATTACCACGTTTACTTGGCCATCGCGTTCCGTCGACAAAATCATTCCTTGACTAATTTCGCCGCGCATCTTTCTTGGCTTCAAGTTGGCAACGATCACTACCTTTTTACCCACTAATTCTTCTGGGTTTGGATACCATTGTGCAATTCCGGACAAAATTTGGCGTGGTTCTTCATCGCCCGCATCTAATTTGAACTTCAATAACCTGTCAGCGCCCTCTACGTGGCCCGCTTCCAGAATTTCTGCTACCCGTAGTTCAACCTTATCGAATGCTTCAATGCGAATTTCTTTTTTAGCTTCGTTTACGTTTTCTTCCGTAGCCTTTGCTTGATTTGCTTCTGCCATTGCTGCCCGTCCCTTCTTTTTGTCTGATTGGGTCATTTGACCCTTCAAAAATGCCGCTTCTTTTTCAATATCTAACCGAGGAAAAATTGGCGTTCCCTTTTCTACCACCTTAGTGCCGGCTGGAATTTCGCCAAAGTGTAAACCTTGAAGTTCCATCGTTGCCGGATCCAAACCTAGTTGGCCGAAAATCTTCGCTGGTGATTGCGTCATCACCGGTTGAATCAAAATTGCGATAATCCGTAAGCTTTCCGCAAGGTGGTTCATTACGCTAGCTAATTTTTGTTTTGATGCTTCATCATCGTTACGCGCTAGAATCCATGGCGTAGTTTCATCAATGTACTTGTTTGAACGAGAAACTAACTTCCAAACTTCAGCCAATGCGTCACTAAAGTGCATGCTTTCCATTAATTCTTGATAATTTTTAATGGTTTCTGCAGCAACCTTTTCGAGGTCCGCATCGACTTCGTTAACCCCGCTTTGGAACGTAGGAATTACGCCGCCTTCGTACTTGTTAATCATGGCAACGGTCCGGTTCAATAAGTTCCCTAGGTCGTTTGCCAAATCAAAATTAATTTTAGAAACAAAGTCTTCTGGTGTGAAGTTTCCGTCGTTACTGTAAGGCATTGCCTTCAATAGGTAATAACGAAGTGCGTCTAACCCGTATTTCTCCACGATGGTTTCGGGATAAATCACGTTTCCCTTTGACTTGGACATCTTGTCATCCTTCATCAATAACCAACCGTGGCCGTAAATTTGTTTTGGCATTTCTAATCCCAACGCGTGCAACATGATTGGCCAGTAAATAGTGTGGAACCGTACGATTTCCTTACCAACCATGTGTACGTTAGCCGGCCAGTAACGTTTAAACAAGCTGTCATCGTCACTACCGTAACCTAACGCGGTGATATAGTTAGAAAGTGCGTCGATCCAAACGTAAATTACGTGTTTAGGATCATTTTTAACGGGAACTCCCCACTTGAAGCTCGTCCGGGTCACCGCTAAATCTTCAAGACCTGGCTTAATGAAGTTGTTGATCATTTCGTGCATCCGGCTTGCTGGTTGAATGAAGTCGGGATGTTTTTCGTAATAATCCAGCAACCAGTCCGCGTACTTACTCATCTTGAAAAAGTACGATTCTTCCTTAACTAATTCAACTTCGTTACCAGAAGGTGCTTTACCACCAATTACCTTGCCATTTTCGTCACGGTAAACCTCAGCTAATTGGGATTCAGTGAAGTACTCTTCGTCAGAAACGGAGTACCAGCCTTCGTACTCGCCGAGGTAAATGTCGCCTTGGTCAAGCAGCTTCTGGAAGATGTATTGAACGGACTTTTCATGAGCTTCATCGGTAGTCCGAATGAACTTGTCGTTGGAAATTTCGAGTAATTTCCAAAGTTCTTTAATCCCCTTGGCCATGTCGTCTACATAAGCTTGGGGGGTGGTGTGTAGAGCTTCCGCCTTTTGTTCAATCTTCAAGCCATGTTCATCAGTACCGGTTAAAAAGAAGACGTCCTTGCCTTGTAACCGTTGAAAACGGGCTTCTGCATCGCAAGCAATCGTGGTATAGGAATTACCAATGTGCAATTTGCCGGATGGATAATAAATCGGTGTTGTAATGTAATAAGTATTATTTTCTGCCATCATGGTTCCTCAATTCTAGTCTAAAGATAATTACTGTTATTGTACCATATAGCACGCGGAAAAATGGGCGCTTCCCGGGCTAAAATAAGTCTAACTGCATTGGACCAAGCCCCGTAAAATGAATTCCCAGGAGCTGTTGCAATTCTTTGGCGTTGGCTACCGCATCGTGATTACCATTGTTGTTAAAAATCACCATAACGTCTTGAACTGATTCCGCAACCGCCTTGATGGATTCTGCCAACTCTTTTAGTTCCGCAGACGAATACCGGTAGTTAGTCCGTTCTCGTCGCCAGTTCTTGCCGCTGCTAAACCAACCACTAGCGTTACGCCCGTGTAGCCGGAAAAACGCCTGTTTTGCGCTGGTGACTTGTAAAACAAACGGCATCCCTTGGTTCCCATCAAAAGGCTCGTCCACCGTCACGTTAATCATTTTTAAGCGTTGTAAATAAGATAAGGTATCTTCAGTCACCGCATCGGTAAACCAACTAGCATTACGGAATTCCACGGCAATTGGCAGTTGCCCCATCATTTGACGAACCTCGAATAAATAACGAATATTTTTCAGTTCGCAACGAAACGACGGTGGAAACTGAAAAAGTACCGCAGCTAATTGATTAGCTTTCACTAAGGGTTGCATGACCTTATAAAAATCGGTGAACACCATCCGCCGCTCGGTAGTTAAGTAGTCTTCGTCAACTACCCCATCATGAAGCGTCATCGCTTGGTTAGCCTTAAAAATGAACCGAAACTGTTCTGGAACTTGATGCTGCCAGTTAACCACGTTGGATAAGGAAGGGGGCGCGTAAAAGGAGCTGTCCACTTCCACCAATGGAAAGTGTCCCGCGTATTCCGTTAACGTGGCTTTATCCTTTCCTTCCGTTGACAACGTCGGATGGTCCGTCCACGTACTTAAACCAATTTCTATCATTTAAATTCCTTTCTAAATAAAAAACTGAAATTCAAATCCAAAAGTTCACGGTTAGTTTGATTTCAGTTTTATTAATATTTATTTAAAAACCACCAAAAGTGTCGATAAAAGCACCATTACTAAATTAATTGTCATTAAAAGCACGTCCAGCCACCGGCCTTCCACGCGGTGACGAATTGGCTTGATCAAAAAAATTAATAGTCCGGCGTAACTAATCGCTACTAATGGGGCCCACAGCCACATCCCCAAAATACCAATTAAGAAAAGACCGCACCCAATTTTTTCAGCTTGTGACAGGGGCCAAATTGGATCGTGTCCAACCATTTGCCGCCCTTGTGTTTTTGCGTTCGTTAATCGCCAGATGTCATAAATCTTGGCAACGATCGTGATTAAAGTTGCTCCAAACAAAATCGTTCCCGCTGTTTCACCAGCTGCCGTTTTGCTAAAAAAACTAAAGCCGATTGCACAAGCAAAAACTACTAAAATGCTCATAAAGAGTCCCACGAATTCCCTAGTCTCCGAAACCTGCTCGGTAACCGATTCTTTGCTCGGGGTTAACCACCGGATTTTTAAAATCATATGGATCAATGCGTACGCGACTGCTCCGACCACAATTAACGAAAAAAACAGGATGGTCCAAAAATCAATCTTACCTACTAACATGCGAAACATGAACAAGAATACCGCCAATAACGAAAGTATTCCAGCAATGTTTGCCGTAATTCTCCAACCTTTTTCACTCATTTTTAAATGTCTCCAATTTTACACATGGAATCAGTACCTAATAATTCTACCATTTAATTTTCTGCCTAGCTATCGGGATTCATCTTTCGCGTTTTTCTTACCTAAATGTTATATAATGTAAGAAACGAAATGAGGTGAGCACATGAATAAACGGCTGTATAAATCATCCACCGATCGGGTAATCAGCGGCGTAATTGGTGGCTTTGCGGAAACATATAACGTGGATGCCAACCTATTACGGATTATTTACACTGCAATCACCGTCTTTTCCGGTTTCTTCCCGGGTCTCATCATCTACCTGGTGGCTATGGTAGTAGTTCCCGAAAAACCATAATTTATTAACTTGAAGTAAACCCAGAAAAACTTAAAAGTTTTTCTGAGTTTTTATTATGCCGCTATTCTTGCACTGCACTGCGTGACGTTTAAAAACTGCTCTCCACTTAAAAACTCTGGTTAACGTCAACGACCGCAACCAGAGTTTTGAGTTAATGATTAAATTAGCGAGTGGTGTACGGCATCTTAATTTCGTCAAAGAAATCCTTTACGTTTTTTGCGTACAATTCCCGGAAATACTCGTCACTAGGCTTATCCTTTGGCGTAGGGACTACGAAGGCGTTTTGTTGGTCGCCAATTCCTAATCCTACAAAGGCCCGGGTGTCCTGAGCTTTTTCGTGCAATTCCGAATGGTAAATTTGGAATAATTGTTTAACGGATAACCGTAATTGCCGTTCGCTAAACACGCTGCCCAGCGTAGCAAATTCTAGAGCATGAAGTTCTGGCAAGCCCCAGTCTTGAAGTTGTTGATCCACCATCGTAAATGCCTTAACTACTTTTCGGTGCAAGTCAAACGGGCTAGTGATGCTGCGCTGGTTTAGTTCCGCCATCATTTTTTGGGCCTTTGCAAACGTGGTTGGATAATCCGCGGTTAACTGTGCTTCATAATCGCTAAGATGGTCGCCATAAAAATTAATTGCGTCCATCATCATGATCAAGCGAATGGCGCTAAAGCCATCTACTTTGCCATCCGTTTCGGGTTCCACCGCGTCTTGAATTCCCTTCAAGAATTCAGCTTCCACTTGTTCATCAATCAAGTCGTGACGCCGCTGCTCATCAACCACCACTTCGTGGGCAATTACGTCGTAAAGCTCCGTAATTAAAAACATTAATTGCTGGTCGGTTTCCTTTTCCCCAGTCGTTAAACCAAAGTATAGTTGCGGAAATCCTTTTAATACCATCAATAAGTGAATAAGCTCGTGAGAAGCCGTGTAGTTAGGCGCGGTAATGTCGTCTACCTTAATTAACATTTTTCCCGGCTCGTGGAATTGTTGGGCTTGGTCGTGCCGAACGAATCCGGCCTGTTGGTCACCAAAACTTAAACGGACCTCCCCCGGGAAGGTTGCGTTAACGGCTTCTAACAGTGATTTTACTTGGTCATTAACTTCTACGTTACTCATCAAGATCCTTCTTTCTCATTTGTTCAATAATTTTTTGGGCGTGAGCGGAATCAATCCGCGGCTCTTTTAATAACCGGGGCACCGCCTCGTTTAATTTAGTTGCGGGCAATCCGTGTTCTAATAACAATGATTTTGCCTGTAGCCGCATATGTCCGTGCTGAATTCCTTCAGTCACGATGGCTTTGAGCGCCGCTAAATTCTGGGCGAGCCCAACTGCCCCAATCACTTCTGCAAGTTGGTTAGCACTATCAATTTGAAGCAATTCGAGGTTTAGTTGAGCTTGCTCATTAATTCCAATCGACCCACCGACCGTAGCAACCGGCAATGGCACTACTAATTGGCCTTGTAATTGCTGATCAACAATTTGCCAGGTGCTTAGTCCCCGGTACTGCCCATCACGAGCTGCAAATGCGTGGGCACCACTTTCAATAGCCCGCCAGTCGTTCCCCGTAGCCATCACCACGGCATCAATTCCGTTCATGATTCCCTTGTTATGGGTAGCTGCCCGGTACGGATCAATCTGGGCAAATTCACTTGCATCAGCAATCTTTTGGGCTACCGCAGAATCGATAACCGTTTCCGGAATCGTACAAGTAACCGTGGTCAGCGCCTGGTCAGCCAGGTTAGATAAAATTGCCATCTCTACGGCGATTCCTTCCATCTCAAATTCCGTTTTCAAAGCTTCCAGCATGGTGTTAATGGTGTTAGCCCCCATTGCTTCCTTTGTATCCACTAGCAAATCCACGGATAGCTGGGTAGCAGACAGCGGGCGGGGCATGATTTTTAGCGCGCCGCCTCCGCGTTTTTGCATCGAAGGATGGGCAGCATTGGCCACTTCTAACAGGTGCTTTTGGTGGTCAACCACCCATTGGCTAACTTCAATGCTCGTTTTCGTATTCATCAATAATTGGCCGCGCATCAGCCGCTTACTATGGGCTTGAAATCCGCCAGCTTGGCAAACTAACTTGGCTCCGTTGCTAGCTGCCGCAATTACGGAAGGTTCCTCGGTGACCATTGGAACCACGTGCTCACGTCCGTTAACTTTAAAATTCACCGCAATTCCTTCCGGTACTCGGAAATCAGTTAAGTAATTTTCGATTTGTTGCTGCCGTACAGCGTCAATTGGCAATTTTGCTAACGTAGCCACCCCTACGCCAGTCACTTCTGACAATAATTCCAACTGGGCTTGCCGGCTTAACCGATGGTATCCTTCAATCATAAATTAACTCCCTTTACATGTTGGTTAATGTATTCTGAAATAATGCCTTCCCGTACGCCACTTTCTGAAAAGATTACCCGGTCCGAGTCAATCATCTGAAGTAGCATCACCAATGGTAACACCCCGCCCACGATAATGTCGGCCCGAGCCGTTTCCAAACCAGCAATTTTTTTGCGATTTTCCAGATTACGGGTAATCAAAGAACGGAAAGTGCGGTTAATTGCTTCTGTTTTTAGCCGATAGCCGTGAATGTTGTTCACCCGGGCAATTTTTTGCCGACAGCGGTTGATCCGAGCTAACGTCCGGTTCGCGCCCCCTAGCAAAACTACCGGTTTATTAAACGCGTCCATAATCCACCAAACGTCGCGGAGCTGCTTATTAACAAACATTTCGGCGGAAAATAAATTATCCCCACGAATCACGTTGCTTAAGTGGAACCGTTCTGAAAGCGATACTGCCCCGATTGGAATGCTGATCATGTTCCGCGCCTTACCATTGTGCACGTCGATTAACTCACAACTGGCCCCTCCGGTATCCAGTACCAAACAGTCCTTGACCTCTAGTGAATTAATTACCCCCAGATAGTCGTAGTAGGCTTCGTCATCTCCCGATAAAACCTCTAATTTTATTCCCGTTTCGCGTTGAACGCGTTTTAAAAAGTCTTTTTGGTTACGGGCCATCCGCACCGCCGCCGTGGTAATCCCGCGAACTTCAATTCTCGGGTACTCTTCATAAATTGCTTTAAACCGGTGAAGTGCTTCAATCGTCCGGTTGATTGCTTGCGGTCGAAGCAAGCGTTCGCGTCCCATACCTTCAGAAATTCGGGAGTCTTCTTTAACCCGCCTGATTTCCCGGAACGTGCCTTCATCCGTAATCGAGTTAATGGCCATCCGTACCGAATTCGACCCTAAATCGACAATTACTAAATTTTTCATTATGGGATCCTCATTTAATTGATATATTCATTTTTTATTTTACCATTCCCAATGGTTGAGCGCGTTAAAGAGTTGGCAAAACTAGTAAAACCTTATCAATTAACGTTCCTTAAGTACTATTAAAAATTAGGTCCGGCTTTTCTTTAAGAAAAGAAAAACAAAAGCCCTTCCGGATTTAAAAAAGCGAGCCCCTTTTTCAATGGATTGTCTTTAGTAATGTCGAAACGTGCTCCAGAACTCAATTTCTTCCGGTTAACTAAATCAAGGCCTCAATCACCCAAACCGTGATTAAGGTCTTGATTCTGTGCTTTCCTGCTGCATAGTCGAAACGTGTTTTCTGCCCCAACTTCCTCCGGTAACCAAATTAGGGCCTCAATCGCTAAAACCGCGATTAAGGCCCTTGATTCTGTGCTTTCCTGCCGCATAGTCGAAACGTGTTTTCTGCCCCAACTTCCTCCGGTAACCAAATTAGGACCTCAATCGCTAAAACCACGATTAAGGCCCTAATTCTGTGCTTTCTTGCTGCACAGTCGAAACGTGCTCCAGAACTCAATTTCTTCCGGTTAACTAAATCAAGGCCTCAATCACCCAAACCGTGATTAAGGCCTTGATTCTGTTAATCCTCGGAAATTCCCGAGTTCTTCCGCACTCTATTTTTTAAAATAATTCAACCCAATTGCTTCCCGCACCTCGCTCAAGGTTTGGTTCGCAATTGCATTTGCCTTTTGGCTTCCCTCTTCGAGAATTTGGTAAACTCCCGCAAGGTCGGCCGCGTAACTTTCCCGGCGTCCCCGGATTGGTTTCAATTCCGCTTGGAGAACTTCGTTTAAGTAACGTTTAATCTTAACGTCGCCTAACCCACCGGCTTGGTAATGATCCTTCAATTCTTGAACCTTTTCCTTATCTGGATCAAAAATGTCGAGGTAGGTAAAGACCGTATTACCTTCAATGTGTCCGGGATCCTCTACGCGAATGTGTTGTGGATCGGTGTACATTGACATTACTTTCTTTTGAATCGTGTCCGCGTCGTCTGCCAAATAAATGGCGTTGTTCAACGACTTAGACATCTTAGCATTTCCGTCTAAACCAGGGATCCGCCCCATTCCCTTTGGTGGGAAGTAGCCTTCTGGTTCCACAAGGACGTCTTTACCATAGATATTGTTAAAGCTCCGAACAATTTCGCGAGTTTGTTCCAGCATTGGTTCTTGGTCATCTCCAACCGGCACCGTATCCGCCTTAAACGCAGTAATATCTGCCGCTTGACTAACTGGGTAAGTCAAGAAACCAGCTGGAATACTTTGGCCAAACGCCTTTTGTTTAATTTCAGTTTTAACGGTCGGGTTGCGTTCCAAACGTGAAACACTAACCAAGTTCATGTAGTGTTGGGTAAGTTCACTAAGCGCTGGAATTTGTGATTGAACAAAAATGGTCGATTTTGCTGGATCGATCCCTACCGCCAGATAATCGAGCGCTACTTGAATAAGGCTATTGCGGATCTTTTCAGGGTCCCGAGCGTTATCCGTGAGCGCCTGCATATCAGCAATCATGATGAAGGTATCGTAATTCCCCGTGTTTTGAAGTTGGACCCGATTTTTTAGCGAACCCACATAGTGACCAATATGTAACTTTCCGGTTGGCCGGTCGCCGGTCAAAATAACTTTTTTGGCTGTCATTTCTTTTCCTCCAATAACTTAATTTAATAAATAAAAAAACCTATCATTCAAAATTTGAATAATAGGACGAAATCTCGCGGTACCACCTAAATTGTGACTTTTCTATAAAGTCACCGCTCACTTGAAAGATAAGGGATTTCGCCCTACGTAACGTAACTAATCCATTTCGCTTGCCGTGGGATTTTTCAGCAATCCTCCCTCTCTGTGCTTGGCTTACTACTTCTATTCCATTCTATAGGAATTTCACTAACCTTGTCAAAAAAATCTCCCTTAATATCCTTTAGTTTGACTTTCCCGGAAATGGCCCCTAAAATGGTTCAAGCACTAAAAGGACGGAGGTAATTCAGGTGGACGAGCAACAGCAAGAACAACAACGCGTCGATTTCGTAGTTGACCAGATTGGCGCCCAGAAAAAGCGGACGGAAGATCTGTACGAAAAGGCCCATCACGAAACTAGCAAGGTAGAAAAGAACTATTCGCAAAACGCTAAGGTCAACTTGATTGAAGCCGACGACCGGATTGAAACGGAAGCGGAAATTCAGCAGCAAAAAGGTTTGGTTGCCCGGGCAGTGGAAAACGAAGCCATTTTAAAACGACAAATCAACTCCTTAACTGAATTACAGGATTCGCCTTACTTTGGACGCATTGACATTCAAGATCCTGACGAAACCACGCCGGAATCACTATACATCGGCGTGGCCTCCTTTGCCGACCAAGACGGCGACTTTTTAATTTACGACTGGCGAGCGCCCATTTCCAGTATTTATTACAACGGAACCCTCGGAAAGGTCAAATACGAAACTCCGGCGGGTCCCATGGAAACCGAATTAACTAAGAAGCGGCAGTTTACCATCAGCCACGGTGAAATCACCCACATGTTCGATACTAACGAAACGGTTGGTGACGAACTATTGCAGCAGGCGCTCGGTGAGCAAAATGACGAATACATGCGCAACATCGTGGCCACCATCCAAAAGGAACAAAACGACATCATTCGGGACGTTCAAAGCGACCTGCTCGTTGTTCAAGGGGTTGCCGGTAGCGGGAAGACTTCCGCAATCCTGCAACGCATTGCCTTTTTACTTTATCATAGCCGAGCTTCCCTTGACGCGGACGAGATTGTCTTATTCTCGCCTAATAAACTGTACAGTCGTTACATCTCCGACGTGTTGCCTAGTTTAGGGGAACGTAACATGCGCCAGCTTACCCTGGCCGAATTTCTTAACCGGCGTTTGGAAGGACTCAACGTCCAAAGCCTGTTTGACCGTTTTGAAAACCAAGTTAGCCAAACTGCGGAAGAACAACGGATTATTTCATTTAAAGAAAGCCAACGGTACATTGAGTTAATTCAGCAATATGAAGACCAACTCACCCCGGAAAATATTAAATTCACCGACATTAATTATCAAGGGGCGCCTTTCTTTAAAAAAGAGCAGATTCGCGAAATTTTTGCGAGCTTCCCTGCATCCATGAGCAACCGCGAACGGATTTTACGAACTAAAAACCAACTAGTTAAGTTATTAAAGGCCCGGATTGATCAAGAAGTTTCTGCGGACTGGGTGCAAACCCAGCTCGACCAAATCAGTGACGAAAAATACCACGAAATTGTGGGACGTCGCCACTTTAACTCCTTTGATGAAGAAAATTATTTCATTGGCCGTCACTTAGTTACCAAGGCTTTTGAAATTATCGACGATGCCATTTTTAATAACTACTTTATTGATGTTTACGCCCAGTATGCGGATTTCTTAAGGCAGCTCCCATCTTCTGAAATTGACGGCGCTGCAGCGGCCACCACCTTCAATAACGACATTGAATTGCATCATGTACGTTTAGAAGATGCCGCTCCGCTAATGATGTTACGGGATTTGATCACCGGAAGCGGTACCAATCGCAAGTTTCAGTACGTCTTCATCGATGAAATGCAGGATTATTCGGTTGCCCAGTTAATGTACCTCAAGCACGCCTTTCCGAAGGCCAAGTTTACGTTGTTGGGCGATAGTGAACAAGCTTTGTTCAAGGACGTTACCAAACCTGCCGCTTTACTTGAAAAACTTAAGGACGCATTTGCCGTTCATCGGGCCAACCTGATCACCCTTAACCGCAGCTACCGATCCACCGCGGAAATCACTAAATTTGCGGCGGCCCTACTACCCGACGGTGATAAAATTCAACCCTTTAGTCGACATGGTAAATTACCCGAAATTACGGTTACGGATACCCTTTCCGAGGCCATTACCGCAGTGAAACAAATTTGCCAAGCCGAATTGCAAGATTATGGGACCGTCGCTATCCTAACAAAAAACATGCAGGAAAGTACTCAAGTTGCGGAATGGTTGCATGATTTAAGACCTAGCCTGCTAACCGACGGTGACCGCTCGTTGCCTAAGGGAATCGTTGTATTACCCATTTACCTAGCGAAGGGGTTGGAATTTGATTCGGTAATTGCCTACGACGTTTCGGAACAAAATTACCCCGAAAAATTATGGAGGGGCACCCTGTACACGATTGCTTCCAGAGCCATGCATCATCTCAATTTGGTAAGCATCGGGAAGGTTAGCGAAATTATTACCCAGATGAAGGAAGAAGGCTTTAGCATAAAAAGAGTGTGGAATTCTTCGGGGAAGCTCTAAAAATTAAAAAGACAAAGCTGAGAAAAACGAAAAATCTCTGGGGTTTTGACTTCAATAAAATCAAAACGTGCGCCAGAAGTCAGTTTGCTCCGCTTAACCAAAAAGGGGCTGTGACAAAAGGCTCTAAATAAAAAACGATTCATGAAGTTAAACTTCATCATGAATCGTTTTTATTTTGGCGTTTTGGCTTCAATAGAGCCAAAACATGTGCCAAAAGTCAGTTTGTCCCACTCTCAATTATATTTACCGTGCCATCGCGCGCTTATTGTACTTGATCGCATCTTTTAAAATGAACGGTGCAATCAACGTTACCAGCACAATTACCAACACAATTGCGGAATAGTATGTTTCACTCATTAAGTGCTCTCCATACCCAATTTGCAGGGTAATTAGCGCCATTTCGCCCCGGGAAATCATCCCGGCACCAATCACTCCGCTACTGGTTACGTCAAAGCCGGACAGGTACGCACCGGCGCCGCAACCTAGTAACTTGGTCAAGGTCGCTAAGACCGTCAGGGTGATAATCAAACCGATTACCGACTGCAAGCCCGCAAACGACATCGAAAGCCCTACGCTAACGAAGAATACTGGAATAAAAACGGCGTAGCCAATTGGCTCAATGCTTTCATTTAACTCATCATTTTCGTCAGTCAACGAAACGGCAACGCCGGCAAAGAATGCCCCGATGGCGCCGCTCAACCCAGCTACGTCTGCTAACCAAGCCAGTCCTAGGCAAATAATGATCGACATTACTGGTCGGGCAGCGGTAATGTAAAGACGATCCGCCGCTCGCATTAACATCGGCACCAACCATTTCCCAATTACGTACACGGCAATGAAAAATAGCACTTGGTAAAAAAGCGCGCCGCCCAAACTAGTCTTTGAGCCGCCGCTCGAACTAGTTAAGGCAATCATTACCCCTAATAACAATACGCCAAGGATGTCATCAGCCACTGCTGCGCCCAAAATCGTCGCTCCCTCTTTGGTATTTAGAGTTTGGTACTCCTTCAACACCTCTACCGAAATACTTACCGAAGTAGCCGAAAAAATCACCCCAATAAAGAGGGCTTCCATTGGGCTAACCCCGAAGATCAAACTCGCGCCGCCTACCAGAGCAATTGGTAAAATTACCCCCATGACGGCAACGACCAGCGCTGGCTTAATATAGCGCTTTAACATCTTCAGGTCACTTTCTAACCCGGCTAAAAACATCAGAATAATGACTCCGATTTCGGAAAACACCGCGGTGATTTCGTTACTGTGAATTACCCCTAAAACTCCCGGTCCTAAAACAATTCCCACCAGTAATTGGCCAACTACGGCAGGAATGCCAATCCGTTGTGCAAAGTGGCCCGCTAACAGCGTCAATCCTAAGATTAAAACGAGGACGCCCACGAACTCCATTAAATCACGATCCTTTTCTTAAATTTTAACTACCGCAAGTACTCTAAGTCACTAGCTTCAGTGGGGTACGCGAAAATTTGCCGTTGTAACTCGCTAAGACTACCGCCATGGTTGATCAGCCACGTAAGGTCGTTAATCACGTGTTCCGCCTCACTACTCATGGTGACCACGCCCACTACTTGTTGGGACTGGCGGTCAACCACGACCGTCGCCCGCGCGTCTGGATCTTGGATCCGCCGATAGGTAAACCAATTAGTTAAATCCAAGTCCTTAACTTCATAGCGTTGCGAGTCTTTTTGTGCAGTTGCAACTTCCATCCCGGCCTTTGCTAATTGGGGAACCCCATACACGACGGTCGGAATCACTGGATACGCAATGGCTGCCGAACTTTGGTGGGTCAACAATTGCGCCAAATATTGTGCTTCAAAGCCTGCCACCGGAGTTAATTTCGGTTGCGCTTTAGCCACCACGTCGCCCATTGCATAGATGTTGCTTGCCGTAGTTTTCAAATGGTCATCTACCATGATACCATTTTTCGCGGTCTCTACCCCAGCCTGTTCAAGGTTCAGGGTATCCAGGTTAGGTACTCGGCCGGCAGTAACGAAAACCTGGTCCACTGGCAAACTAAATTGATGATCATCCCGCAAGGTCATCCCCTCCGCGCTTTTTTCGATCGCGGTAACGTCAATGTTTAAGTGGAATTGAACCCCTTGTTTAGTCAGTTGTTCCATAAATTGCTTAACGCTTTTTGCTGGAAACTGCTTTAAGGGCCGATCGTTATGATGAATCACGTGCACTTCCGCTCCGGCTGCGTTCGCGATGGCTGCCAATTCAAAGGCAATGTAGCCGCCCCCTACTAAGGCAATTCGCTTAGGCAGTTCCGGCATTGCCAAAAAGTCTGTACTAGTTTGCATCAATGCTTCATTTTCAATTTTGCTTAGGCGTCCCGGACGTTGGCCAGTGGCAATTACGAATTGGCTGCTTTCCACCCGCTGTTCGCCTACTTTTAGCGTGTGTTGATCCACAAATTCAGCGTGCCCGTCTAAAACCGTGATCCCAGCGTCAACCAATCCCTGACGGCTACTTGAAGAAACTGGTTCCGTGAACGTTTCCTTAAAACGCATTAGGGAAGGCCAGTCGATTTCCGGTTCGTTTTCTAAGCCCTTCCCAACGAGGTGGCGGCTACGTAACTTGGCTTCCACTGCCGCCATTAAAACTTTTTTAGGATCACACCCGCGGTTGGGGCAAGTACCGCCCCAGCGATTTTCTTCCACTACGGCCACGGTTTGACCAGCTTGTTTTAAATCATACGCTAACCCTAAACCCGCAGGCCCTGCACCAATAATAACTACGTCAAATTTTTCCATAATGCTCCCCCTCATTAACTAAATTAATGGACTGTTTCACTCAAATACTTAAACAAAGACGGCCGATCCACCCAGCCGGTAGTCTGCCCGTGTTCATCCACTACCTGTAAAATTGGGTGCTCAGCTAACTGCTGGAACACCTCGTCTAAACTGGCCGTTCTTGGGATGACAGGTAATTTTTCTGTCGTGGACGGCGCCGATACCCCAAAACCTGTGCGCACCACCTTTTCCACTTCGGTTTGGTATAGGTTCTTACCCACAGTGGCTGAAAAGAAATTTTCCACAAATTCGTTGGCGGGATTTTGGGCAATTTCCTTCGGGGTGGCTACTTGCAACAGCTTTCCGTCCTTCATCACCCCAATACGGTCCCCTAATTTCAGGGCTTCGTCCATATCGTGGGTAACAAAAACGATCGTGTTCTTAAATTTCTGGTGCAATTTTAAAACTAAGTCCTGTAACTGCGCTCGCACCAAAGGGTCTAACGCGCTGAAAGGTTCGTCAAACAATACCACCGGTGGCTGCGCAGCCAATGCACGAAGAATTCCGATCCGTTGTTGCTCGCCTCCCGAAAGTTCCCGCGGGTACCGTTTGCGGTAGCGCTCTGGATCTAAATCAACATCTTCTAACAGCTGGGTGACCCGTCGTTTAACCTCTTCTTTATCGACCCGCTTCATTTCTGGAATCAAACTGATGTTTTGCTCCACCGTCATCGTTGGAAATAGGGCAATTTGTTGGAGCACGTACCCAATCTCCAAACGTAAATTACGCAAATCATAATCCTTTATTCTCTGCCCGTTGAATAAAATGTCGCCGGCGGTTTGCACAAACAACTGGTTGATCATTTTTAAAGTGGTCGTCTTCCCGCTTCCAGAAGTTCCGACCAGGACGAAAATTTCGCCCTCCTTGACCGTAAAACTTAGGTCATCAATTACTGTTCGACCACCAAAAATCTTTTTCACGTGCCGAAATTCAATCATTGTCTTACTCATTTACGTTCGGCTCCTTTCAACAAACCCTTGTTGACCAAATAGTCGTGGGCCACCTGTTGGGCGGAACGTTTTTGGACGTTCACTTGATAATTCATCTCTTGCATTTCTGCTTCCGTAATTTTGCCTGCTAAGCGATTTAACGCCCGGACCACTTGCGGATGTTTTTTAGCAAAGCTCTTCTTCATTAACGGCGCACCTTGGTACGGTGGGAAAACGTGTTGGTCATCTTTGAGGACTTGCAACCCGAGCTGCCGAATCTGGCTATCCGTGGAGTAAGCGTCGGCAACGTTAATTTGCCCGTTTTTAATAGCCGAATAGCGCAACGAGGCCTGCATCGACTTGACCGGAAACTCTAAACCGTACGCTTTTTGAATTCCTTTCCACCCGTCCTTGCGGTTAATGAACTCGAGCGTCATCCCCCCGTGTAGCTGGTTTTCAATCCGGCTTAAATCCGAAATGTTTTCTAAGTGATGCTGTTTTGCGAAATCTTTTTTCACCACCAGGGCGTAAGTGTTTTGGTAACGCATCGGTTTCAAATAGTCCATTTGATATTGCTGAGCTAACAATTTACGCCCAGTCGAGTATGTTTGTGCCGCACTTAGACGCTGGGAAGGGGCATCCTTCACTAAAGTTTCTAATACGGTACCGCTAAATTCCGGATAAATGTCAATTTTGTCAGCCTTCAACGCGTTAAATAAAAAGCTCGTTTCCCCAAAGTTTTGCTTTAAGGTCACTTTAGTATGAGGAGCTTCCTCTTCAATTAAATCCTTGTACATATTGATTAAGATGTCCGGCTCCGAACCTAATTTTCCCGCAATCGTAATCGTTTCGGTCGGCGGAGTTAATATTTTAGCAACCGTGGCACCAGAAACCGCCACCACGAGAATTGCCAAACTAATGGTGATTTTTTTAACCGACCACCGTTGTAAAACGTTTAATAACGCACTTAGCCCAATCGCTAATAAGGCAGAGCTGATGGCCCCCACCAAGATTAATGCAGGGTCGTTACGGTTAATTCCTAAAAGGATGAAATTTCCAAGTCCCCCAGCGCCAATTAACGCGGCCAACGTTGCCGTTCCGATAATCAAAACCAGTCCCGTCCGAATTCCCGAAATAATTACCGGCATGGCGGTGGGTAGTTCCACCCGAAATAGCTTTTGTAATGGCCGCATTCCAAAAGCGTCCGCCGCCTCTTCTAACGATGGGTCTATCTCGGTGATCCCCACGTATGTATTTTGAAATATTGGTAACAGGGCGTACACTACCAAGGCAATGATGGCTGGCACGCTGCCAATCCCCACTAATGGAATTAACAATCCCAATAAGGCTAAAGACGGAATCGTTTGCAAAACTCCCGTAATCTGCAACAAAATTTCCGCAATTTTGCGGTGTCGCGTCGCCCAAATTGCTAAAGGCATTGCAATTACAATCGCCAGCACCAACGCAACCAGTGAAATCCCCAAATGTTGGAGTAGGGCTTGCCACAGGTCGCTTTTTTGTTCGGCGAAGGTCTGAACTAAATCTTTCATGCGCTCAACTTCCTTGTTTGTATTTGAATTAAATTATCGCACAAAAAAATTGGCAACCCTAACGAAATGCCCGTTGAGTTGCCAATTAGTTTTAGAAATTAGTTTTAATTTGTGCTGGTTGAGTTTGGACAATCACTTTACCTTGGTGAATGGAGTAAAGCAATTCTTTACGTTCGTTTAATTCGTCATAAAAATTATCCGCGTTAAAAATCAAACAGTTGGCTGGTTTGCCGACCGCGATTCCGTAATGATCCTCAACGTTAAGCGTCTTGGCCCCGTTATTAGTAGTTAGATTGTAAGAATCCATAATTTGTGAATACCCCATCAGCTGTGCCGCGTGAATGCCCATGTGAACTGAATCCAGCATGTTGCCATCGCCCATTGGGTACCACGGATCCTTCACATCGTCTTCACCAAATGAGACGTTGACGTGGTGTTCTAGCAGCTCCTTCACCCGGGTTAATCCGCGCCGCTTCGGGTACGTATCGAATCGACCACCCAGGTGAATGTTGATTAACGGGTTGGAAACCATGTTAATTTCTGACATTTCCAAGAGTCGCATCAACTTGTAGACGTAGGCGTCGTTGTACGACCCCATTGCAGTAGTGTGGCTAGCCGTGACCCGTTTTTTCAGGCCGCTTTCGTAAGCCAAGGTCGCTAACACTTCCAAGTGTCGTGAATTTGGATCGTCAATTTCATCACAGTGGACGTCCACTAATTTATCGTACTTTTCCGCCAGTTCAACGATGTACTTCAAAGAGGCAACTCCATAGTCCCGGTTAAATTCAAAATGCGGAATGCCACCAATTACGTCAACTCCCATCGCGACCGCTTGTTTCAGTAACTGCTTGCCATTAGGAAACGACCAAATTCCTTCTTGTGGAAAGGCAACTAACTGCAATTCCATAAAATCTTTTACTTCGTCCTTAACTTCTAGTAGGGCTTCTAATGCCGTAAAGTTAGGATCGGTAGTATCGACGTGGCTCCGTACGTATTGGATTCCATGTTGCGCTTGCCGTTTCAACGTTTGCAGGGCCCGAGTTTTAACGTCCTTTTTTGTAAGGCTCTTTTTGCGTTCCGCCCAAATCCGAATCCCATCAAACAGGGTGCCCGACTCGTTCCATTCGGGTTCACCCGCCGTCAGTGTTGCATCTAAATGAACGTGTGAATCAACAAACGGCGGCAACAACAGTTTGCCCTGTGCCTCAATCACTTCCTCACTTTCATGAGGGGTTAAATTAGGCGCAATTTCTTGAAAAACTCCTCCTTCAACCCGGACGTCCTTTGGTTCCTTTGCGTTTTCAATATACACACCTTTAATTAGCATTGTGCTTCCCCTTTTCTAGTTGCATAATTCCCCAATATAGACAACCAATCAAAATCATCACCAAAAAGGTTGCTCCCGTATATTTTTGAACAAAACTTACCCTTTGTAAAGCGCTATAAATTAATACACCAAAAATCCACAGTCCAAAGGCCGTCCAGTGAATTCCCTTATGGTACCAATACGGTCCGTGGGGATCACCTAAATCTTTCGCCGCGTAACGTTGTTTGGCAATCAAGAAGTAGTCCACCACCATGATGCTGATAATCGGGCCAAGAACCATGCCAACGTAGTCCAGAAAGGCTGTAAAGGTGGTTAAGAAACTACCGTAGAAAACGGGGATAAACGTGACCACCGTAGCAATTATGGTCGTAATCAGTAACGATTGTTTTAAAGATAATTTGCTAAACATGTTATTTAAGGCCGAGCCCGCAGCCTGAATATTAACCGCGTTTGCCGTCATACTAGTTAGCATAATGACGATCATGGCAATTACGCCTAGCCCCAGCCGGTTAGCAATCGTACTAGGATCCGAGTTGTTAGGGTCGTAAACGCCCGAGCTAACCGCGATACTAATCGTGGCACTTAATCCAATAAACGCAAACCCAAAGACTCCTAAATTGGCACCCAGGAACGGAGCGGTAGTGGCGGTATTTACCTTTTTAGTGAACCGAGTAAAGTCCGCACCGGCCGTAACCCACGCAAGGTTAAACGCTGCTAGCGTATCCATCGCGGTCCCTTGATCCATTTTTAAGTGATGTGGTACCTGCCAGTGGGCAATCTGACTAAAGGAGACATCGTGGAATACCACCACCGATTCCCAAATCACAAAGATAATCACCAAGATAATCCCAATCCGTTCGATAATTTGAATTGAGCGCTGACCAGCAACGATGCTAAGTAAATGGAGAATGCTCATTACCACAATTCCGACAATTAAACCTAAGTTACCACCAGGTTGTCCATAAATGGGCCAGCCCCAAAAACTATGTAAGATATAAGATACGGAGGTGGCCGCAATGAAGGTGTTCACCGCCGTCCAACCCACAAACTGGGTTAAATTTACTAAGGATGGAATGATGCTTCCCCGGATCCCAAACGAAGCCCGCGAAAGTGCCATCGTGGAAACGCCTGTTTTAGTTCCCATATAGCCAACCATCATCAAGAATATGTACGAAATACTGGAGGCAATCAAGAGCGCCTTGATTCCGCCCCAGAAACCACACGCCGCAATAATCCCTCCAATAAACCAGGTCCCGTTATTGGCGTTAGCCCCAATCCAAGTCGCAAACATATCCCAATAGGTCATATGCCGATACTGCTTTTTGATACTTTCAACCCGATATTTCGAATCCATCCATCAATTCCCCCTTGTCGAAATTTGACACATTTTTAAAATTATACTAAATCTCATAAAGACAAGCAAAAGGAATCTTGGTGACGGACCCCAATTTTTAATTCCGGACGTAAAAAAAGGCTTACCCGATAATCAGGTAAGTCCTCATGAAGAAGATAACTATTAAGCCACTAGTCGGGTTTGAACCGACGACCCCTTCCTTACCATGGAAGTGCTCTACCTAGCTGAGCTATAGTGGCAACTTTTACTAGAATAGTATACCATATTTATTCTTGCTGTAAAACGTTTATTCACAACAAATAGCTAAAAATTATCGTAAAAAAAGCGGCTTAGTGATGATTAATTTTTTTGCTAATTAATGAATCCTAACCAGCAGTTAGAAATGACTTAGTTAATCGTAATTGACCCGAGAACAGCAAACTAGCTTTAGTTACTCATCACTGTTTAAAGCTTAGCGAACCGTGGGTTCCTTTTATTGGATAACTTCCGTTACTCCTAGACTTGCAATTTTCTAATTTG
>NZ_GL397068.1 GCF_000146325.1 Pediococcus acidilactici DSM 20284
GTGCTAATTCAGCCTGATAAGGTTGACATCGATATAATTCATAAGACATTGTTGACGGTGATCGGTTCAGCCGAACGCCCATTTGGATATTGGACAGCCTTAGTTCACAAAGGGTTTCGATTTTAATTCGTTCGGAATAGGTTATACTAGACAAAAGATCAGCTCCTAAAAGATGGGTTTGTGGTAAACACCATTTTAAAGGAAGCTGATCTTTTTTGTCCGAACAGCGTTCGGATTAATTTTACAATCTACTATTATACAGACGGAGAATAGCGTTTGCAAATATTTTGATTTCCTTATCAAAACTATTGCATATTACTTTACTTAATTTTGAATAAATTTATATAATGGGCATATAAATCAAAAAAGGGGTGGATGAATTTGAAAAAAATTAATATCTTATTGGCAGCGGACCGTAATTATGCTGACCCACTATGCATTACCATTAAAACTGCTTTAGAAACCTTAAATTCAGCAACCCGGGCCCATTTCATTGTTTTAACCAACAACCTTGGTGACCAAACCCGGGCACTGTTAGACAAATTGATGCATAATTTTCATACCATTGAGTATTTAAATCTTGACGACGAACGTTTTGATTTTTGCCCAACGAACCAACACATCAATAAAACCGCATATTTTCGAATCATCGCCCCTAAGCTACTAGCTTCACGGCAGATTGATCGACTAATTTACTTAGACGTTGACGTTTTGATTCGAAAGGACCTAACCGAACTTGCCGAAAGTAATTTAAATGGTAATACCGTGGGTGCGGTTATTGATACGGGACAGGCTTTTGCATTGCATCGCCTAGGTGTCGATCCCGTGGTTGCCGCAAGTAATCTATATTTCAATTCCGGAATCATGGTGATCGATGTTGCCCGGTGGAACGCCCATCGAATCACAGAAAAAACTTTGGCATTTATTAGAAATCATGCCGACCGAATTATTTTCCACGACCAAGACGCGCTTAACGCCGTGTTAGCTGGGGAAGTTCAATTTCTTCATCCAAAATGGAATTTACAAAACTCGATTATTTTCAGAAAACATCGGCCAATCAACCAGGGGTACGCTGAACTAATCGACGAAGCCATTAAGGAACCTAGCATTGTTCATTTCACTACTCATGAAAAACCGTGGAAGGACCTCACCGTCCATCCTTATTTAGATGAGTATCACGAAGAACTTGGTGAATTGGAAATGCATCGTGGAGTGATTAACGTTATCTCAGCGGCAAACTCGGCCTTTATTCAACCGCTTGCCACATCTTATATTTCGATTTTAGAAAATGATTCAGAACACCAATACAATTTCTTCTTGTTACCCGATCACCTGACTGATCGCGACATGATGTTATTGGGAAGCATCATTGCCCGGTATGACAACGCGACGATTAAAATTGTAGAAGTTAACGAAGAATTACTAGCTAACGCGGTAGAAAGCGACCGAATCGTCAAAACGGCCTACTACCGCATCCTAGCTCCCGCATTGTTGCCATCCATCAACCGGGCAATCTACCTCGACTGCGACATCATTGCCAACACAAGTTTGCATGAATTATGGCAAACCAACTTAGAGGGCAACGTAATTGCTGCCGTAGAGGATGCTGGATTCCACGACCGGTTGGAAAAAATGGGAATCACTAAGGAAAATGAAAAGTACTTTAATTCGGGAATGATGTTAATTGACCTTGTCCGTTGGCGGGCGAAGTCAATCACCCAAAAAGTGTTAGATTACATCAACCAAAACCCCGAAAAATTACGTTTCCACGATCAGGACGCGTTGAACGCCATCCTTTACAACGATTGGCTACACTTGCATCCCCAATGGAACGCCCAGTCCAACATTGTAATGGAAACCATTTTTCCACCGCGGACCGAATTGTTGGAACCTTACGCAGAAACACGTGAAGATCCTAAGTTAATTCATTTCTGCGGACACGTAAAGCCTTGGCACGAGGATTGTGAAAATCCTTACGCCGAGGTGTACCTGAAGTATCACGAAATGGTTAGCAACCAAGGTGTGAAGGTTCGCGGATAAGCTCAGTCAGGTTGGTTACCAACTTAACCACTAGCTTTTTCAAAACTTATTTTATTGCTAACCATTTAAAGTACCTTAAAAGTGGTAATCCTCCTAATCCGATTATCCACTAAAAAATAGGGGCTAGAGATTAAAAATCTCTGGTCCCTATTTGGTGCGTTAATGTTGAATTTTAAGGGCTCTAAGTCAACAAGTGTTGCTGAAGGCAATTGAAGAAAATCAATTCATTTACGAATTGGTTTTCTTTTTAGTTTTAAATATAAATTCAATATATATACGATCTCTCAAGTGCTGCCAATTTCTATATCCATAAGCCGTGCGTTGAATTTGTTTAATTTTACGAATAGTGCCTTCAATACGACCATTTAATAATGGTGAATATAGAGCATATACGATTGATTTAACGCGTGTTTTAAAAGTATTAAGTAGTGTACGAAGATATGGAGTAGTGGTCTTGGTTCTAAGCAGTTGTAACAATTTTTCTTTATTTTGATGCCGAATGGCATCAGCGATGGATTGAACAGCAAAGTAGACTTCAGAAAAATCTGAATTAGTACTAATACCCCGGAAACAACTTGTTCAGAAGTTAAACGGTAGATTGCAAATTTAATCCGAATTTTTGGACAAATTTTTCAGCATAACCTGATACA
>NZ_GL397069.1 GCF_000146325.1 Pediococcus acidilactici DSM 20284
GAGAGTAGACCTCTCAAAACTAAACAAAACTTTGACTCGTGTGCGGTTCCGTATTATTCCTTAGAAAGGAGGTGATCCAGCCGCAGGTTCTCCTACGGCTACCTTGTTACGACTTCACCCTAATCATCTGTCCCACCTTAGACGGCTAGCTCCTAAAAGGTTACCCCACCGGCTTTGGGTGTTACAAACTCTCATGGTGTGACGGGCGGTGTGTACAAGGCCCGGGAACGTATTCACCGCGGCATGCTGATCCGCGATTACTAGCGATTCCGACTTCGTGTAGGCGAGTTGCAGCCTACAGTCCGAACTGAGAATGGTTTTAAGAGATTAGCTAAACCTCGCGGTTTCGCAACTCGTTGTACCATCCATTGTAGCACGTGTGTAGCCCAGGTCATAAGGGGCATGATGATTTGACGTCGTCCCCACCTTCCTCCGGTTTGTCACCGGCAGTCTCACTAGAGTGCCCAACTGAATGCTGGCAACTAGTAATAAGGGTTGCGCTCGTTGCGGGACTTAACCCAACATCTCACGACACGAGCTGACGACAACCATGCACCACCTGTCATTCTGTCCCCGAAGGGAACGCCTAATCTCTTAGGTTGGCAGAAGATGTCAAGACCTGGTAAGGTTCTTCGCGTAGCTTCGAATTAAACCACATGCTCCACCGCTTGTGCGGGCCCCCGTCAATTCTTTTGAGTTTCAACCTTGCGGTCGTACTCCCCAGGCGGATTACTTAATGCGTTAGCTGCAGCACTGAAGGGCGGAAACCCTCCAACACTTAGTAATCATCGTTTACGGCATGGACTACCAGGGTATCTAATCCTGTTCGCTACCCATGCTTTCGAGCCTCAGCGTCAGTTACAGACCAGACAGCCGCCTTCGCCACTGGTGTTCTTCCATATATCTACGCATTTCACCGCTACACATGGAGTTCCACTGTCCTCTTCTGCACTCAAGTCTCCCAGTTTCCAATGCACTTCTTCGGTTGAGCCGAAGGCTTTCACATTAGACTTAAAAGACCGCCTGCGCTCGCTTTACGCCCAATAAATCCGGATAACGCTTGCCACCTACGTATTACCGCGGCTGCTGGCACGTAGTTAGCCGTGGCTTTCTGGTTAAATACCGTCACTGGGTGAACAGTTACTCTCACCCACGTTCTTCTTTAACAACAGAGCTTTACGAGCCGAAACCCTTCTTCACTCACGCGGCGTTGCTCCATCAGACTTGCGTCCATTGTGGAAGATTCCCTACTGCTGCCTCCCGTAGGAGTCTGGGCCGTGTCTCAGTCCCAATGTGGCCGATTACCCTCTCAGGTCGGCTACGCATCATCGCCTTGGTGAGCCGTTACCTCACCAACTAGCTAATGCGCCGCGGGTCCATCCAGAAGTGATAGCAGAGCCATCTTTTAAAAGAAAACCAGGCGGTTTTCTCTGTTATACGGTATTAGCATCTGTTTCCAGGTGTTATCCCCTGCTTCTGGGCAGGTTACCCACGTGTTACTCACCCGTCCGCCACTCACTTCGTGTTAAAATCTCATTCAGTGCAAGCACGTCCTGATCAATTAACGGAAGTTCGTTCGACTTGCATGTATTAGGCACGCCGCCAGCGTTCATCCTGAGCCAAGATCAAACTCTCATATTAAAATGATGAGTCTTTTTCAAGCTCATTAATTGTTTGTTTTTGCGAATTGACTTCGCATGTTTGTTCTCACTAAATCAATTTGATTTGCGAGTCCTCACACGATCGTTTGTCAAAATTTTGTTCAGTTTTCAAAGGTCTACCA
>NZ_GL397070.1 GCF_000146325.1 Pediococcus acidilactici DSM 20284
AAACAGATGCCGAATACAAGCGATCACGATGTGGTCGGAAAACTAAGCTGAGCGATGAGTTAAAGCAAAAAATTCTCAACCATCTACGTCTAAGCTGGTCACCAGGAATGATTGCTCACGAATTTAAACTAGCTACTAAATCTATTTATAATTGGCTAAATCAGGGGAGAATTGGTTTCTCCTTGAATGATCTACCTGAACATGGCGTACGCCAACGGCGTAACGTTGACCAACGATCCAAATATAATCAATCTTTGGGGCGATCAATTGAACAGCGTCCCATGATGATTAATCAACGTAATCGCATCGGCGATTTTGAACTAGATACAGTCGTTGGTCCTCGTGGGCATAGTAAGGCAGTTTTATTAACTTTAATCGATCGCAAATCACGGTTCTTTTGGGCATACCGGTTAAAAGATCGGACGACAGCGACTGTTAATGAAGCACTAACTAAGTTCCTAACCACTTTTAATGGTCCGGTGCACAGCTTTACTGTGGACCGTGGCACTGAGTTTAGTGGGCTAGTATCACTTAAATCACAATATGGTATTAAGACCTATTACTGCCATGCTTATACTCCAGCTGAACGTGGTAGTAATGAACGCTTTAATCGGAATTTACGTTATTTTTATCTTAAAGGGACTCGTTTTGAGCACATTAGTGCTCAAGATTTAACGACGACGTTACTCCAAATTAACCAGCGACCGCTTAAAATACTCGACTGGCAAACAC